>NZ_JBIAZS010000015.1:0-70713 GCF_042899335.1 Streptosporangium sp. NPDC000095 | reverse complement strand
TGGGAGGCCGACGGTGGTGAGCGGGCCGCTCTGACGGGGCATGCGGGGGTGGTTCGTCAGGTGGTGATCTCTCCCGACAGCACCTGGCTCGCCGCCTGCTCCGACGAGGGGGCGATCCGGATCTGGCAGTCGGAGCGCGCCCCGAGGCAGAGCCGCAGGGGGAGGACCGGGACGGTCCGCCAGGTGACGATCTCTCCCGAGGGGAGCTGGGTCGCCACCCACTCCGGTGACGGATCGGTGAAACTCTGGAACGAGGACAGGATAGAGGAGGCGACTCTCACCGTTCCCTTGGAAGACGGTCACCACGGCGTGGTCTCACCGGACAAGACGTGGCTCGCCGTCTGGTCCACCGATCACGTCGTGCGGATACGCGGGGCCGGTGGCCGCAGGCGAGCCATCCCGACGGGGCACGCCGGACGCCTGCGGGGGGTGGCGATCGCCCCCGACAGCACCTGGCTCGCGACCTGGTCGGCCGATCGGGCCGTACGACTGTGGGGTGCGGGCGGCAGCAGGAGGGCGGTGCTGAACGGTCACACCGGGCCGGTGCGCGAGGTGGTGATCGCTCCCGACAGCACCTGGCTCGCCACCTGCTCCGAAGACGGCACCGCCCGCGTGTGGTGGGCCGACGGCACCGAGCGCGCCGTCCTGGTCGCGAACATCAGGGCGACGGCACACCTCCTCGTCTCCCCGGACGGCGGCTGGCTCGCCACGCTGTCCATCTACGGGAAGATCCAGCTCTGGAAGCCGGACGGTGCCAGGTACGCCACGCTGAGAAGCAGGGTGGAGGCGATCGAGGAGATCACCGTGGCGCCGAACGGCAGGTGGTTCGCCATCTTCTCCGCCAACGGCACGGCCGGCCTGTGGGGAGCCGACGGCAAGTCGCGGGCCTCGCTCAAGGGATGCCCCGGCCCCGCCCGGGGGGTGACGATCGCCCCCGACGGCACCTGGCTCGCCGCCTGCTTCGACGACGGCGGCGCCCGCGTCTGGTCGGCGGGTGGCACGGAGCGGGCGAGGCTGTCCGGCGGCGAGGGAAGGATCCGCGCGGTGGCCATCTCGCCCGACAGCAACCTGCTCGCCACCTGCTCCGACGACGGCACCATCCGGGTGTGGGACAGGTACGGCGACTCGTTCGCCGCCGGGGCACGGGTCGAGGCGGGCCTCAACTGCCTCGCCTGGTTTCCCACCGGGTTCGCCATAGCCGTCGGCGGCGATCAGGGCCTGTACGGGTTCGACCTCTACCCCCCGCCCGGATAGCGGCCGGCGCGGCGTACCCGACGAGGGTGGACCCGCGACGCGGGACGCGGGGTGGGCCGCTCGCCCAGGAGTGTTCAGGGTCTGGACGCCTCCCGCCCGGAGACGTCGTTCCAGGTGATCCGCCTGTCGCGCTCGGCCTCTCGGCGGCGGTCGTAGAGTGGGCCGGTCCGCATGGCTTTTTGCGAATAGGTGGAAAATCATGGATGAGAAGTTGACGCTGATGGCCGTGCACGCCCATCCCGACGACGAGGTGATCAGCACCGGCGGGATCCTCGCCAGATACGCGGACGAGGGTGTCCGTACCGTATTGGTGACCTGCACGAACGGCGAGCAGGGCGACGGTCCCGGCGGGGTGAAGCCGGGGGAGGCCGGCCACGACGCGGAGGCGGTGAGAGCGTTGCGGCTGGAGGAGCTCCGCGAGTCGGCGACCCATCTGGGGATCTCCCACGTCGAGCTGCTCGGCTACCAGGACTCGGGCATGGTCGGCTGGGCGGCCAACGAGGCGCCGGACTCCTTTGCCAACGTGCCTTTCGAGCAGGCCGTCGGCAGGCTCGTCGAGCTGATGGAGCGCTATCGCCCGCAGGTCGTCGTCACCTACGACGAGAACGGCGGTTACGGCCACCCCGACCACATCCAGGCCCACCGGATCGCGGTGGCCGCCACCGAGGCGAGCGGCATTCCCCGCAAGCTCTACTACACCGCCGTGCCCCGGGAGCGGACGGCCGAACTGTTCGCGTATCTCCGCTCGATCGGCGCCGGTCCCGAGGACGTCGAGCTTCCCGACGACTTCGGCGTTCCCGAGGAGCAGATCACCGCCGTGGTCGACGTGTCCTCCCAGGTGGAGCGCAAGCGCAAGGCGCTGGAGGCGCACGCGAGCCAGGGCGACAGCATCTTCCTGCTGCGCATGCCCGCGGAGGCGCAGCACCAGGTGTTCGCGCAGGAGGCCTTCATTCGTCACATCAACCACGTTCCCGCCGCGGGCGATCGAGAGGACGACCTTTTCGACGGTCTCCGTTAGGGAGAGGGCCCCGGCAGGGGAGAGGTGACCTGTCGTGGAGCTCCCCCGGTTGCGCCGTGGGATACGGTGTCATACCGAAGTCGGGAAAAATCTGGTTCGCCGCTTCTTGTCGCCTTTACGATCTTTTCTCTGGTATGCAACTCTGCACACCCGGGGGAGTAGACGGTATGCGTGATCGACGGCTCCTCGCACTGGTCATCTCGGCGGCCACGATCCTCCTCTTCGGCGTGTACGCGGTGGTGGCCGCGCCGGGCGCCGTCGTTGCCTCACCGCCCTCGCCGGCCGGTGACCCCGACGTCAGGACGAACGCGGTACGGGCGGGGGAGTCGCCCAACCCGGTGCCCGCCTCACCGCCGGCGAACCTGGTCACGCTGACCCCGGCCACACCGAACCCGAACAGCGGTCCCGAGACGACCGCGACGAACTATCTCACCGCCTGGCAGGGGGGTGACCTCGCCGCGATGGAGGGCATGGTCGTCGACCCCCCGGCCGACTTCGGCCCGCGGCACCGCGGCTTCGACGGCGACCTGCGGATCTCCTCGCTCTCCCTCACCCCCGGCGACCTGCGTCACCGAGGTGAGGACGCGGCCGAGATGTCCTTCAACGGGGTACGGCAGGTCACGGGGCTGGGCGAGTGGCCGTTCGCCTCCGTCCTGCATTTGGAGTCGCGGTTCGGGGTGTGGAAGGTGCGCTGGACCCCCGAGACGATGCACCCCTCGCTCAAGAACGGTGGGAGCGTGCGGTTGGAGGAGACCGAGGTCCGGCGGCCGGCCACGGTGACCCGTGAGGGAGTGCCGTTCCCCCAGGACAGCAGGGCGGAGGACTACTTCACCGGGCTGGGCGACACGGCGGTCATCCTGAAAGTCCGGGAGGAGCCTTCCGGCCAGGTGCTGCGGGAGTCACCGCTCCCGCCGACCTCGGGGAAGAAGACCACGATCTCCCAGCCCGTGCAGGCGGCCGCGGCCCGTGCCCTGGACGGTGTCCCCCAGCCCGCCGCGATCGTGGCCGTGGACGTCGGGACGGGCCAGGTGCGAGCGGTGGCGGACACGCTGGACGGGCGGGAGGCGTTCAACGGGCTCTACCCGCCAGGCTCGACGTTCAAGGTCGTGACCGCCGCCGCGCTGCTTCGCGGTGGCCTCACCCCCGACTCCCAGGTCGCCTGCCCCGCCGGCTACACGATCCCCAACGGCAGGAGCTTCAGCGACTCCGACGGCGTCGACCACGGCGGCGTGGCCTTCACCACGGCCTTCGCGCTCTCGTGCAACACCACCTTCGCCCAGCAGGCGTACGAGCGGCTGCGCGACGGCCAGCTGCGCGCCGAGGCGGCCGACCGGTTCGGTTTCCGGGAGAAGCCGGGGCTGAGCTCCTGCCGGATCCAGCCGCCCGGAAACCCGGACGAGCTGGGCTCCGACGCCATCGGCCAGAACTCGGTGCAGGCGAGCCCGCTCTGCATGGCCGAGGTCGCCGCCGCGGTGGCGAGCGGTGTCTGGAAGCCCGCGATCACGACCGACGAGCCTCCCGCGGACTCGCCCGCCCCGGTGCCGCTGGACGAGGGGGTGGCCGCGGGGCTGCGGACGATGATGAGCGCCGTGGTCGCCCGGGGAACGGCCGCCCAGGCCGGGCTCCCGCCGGACACCGCGGGCAAGACCGGCACCGCCGAAGTCGCCGGCGGCGGGGACCACGCCTGGTTCATCGGCTACCGGGGTTCCCTCGCCTTCGCGGTCTTCATCCGGCACGGCGGTGCGGGAGGCAAGGTCGCGGCGCCGATCGCCGCGAGGTTCCTGAACGCCCTCTGAGGCGTTCCGGGTGGGGGAGACGGGCTACCGTACACAGGGTGTACGTGAAGATCTGCGGGCTGCGCGAGCCCGGACATGTGACGGCCGCCGTCGAGGCGGGGGCCGACGCCATCGGGTTCGTCCTCACCAGGAGCTCGCGGCGGGTCACCCCCGCGCGGGCGAGGGAGCTGGCCTCGGCGGTGCCCCCGCACGTGCTGACCGTCGGGGTCTTCGCCGGAGAGCCCTCCGAGGAGGTGAGGGTGGCCACCCTGGAGGCGGGACTGCGCGCCGTCCAGTTGCACGGTGACCACCCGCACGAGGACTTCACCGCGTTGAAGGACCTCGGCGTCACGCTGGTCCGCGCCGGGGCCGCGAGCACCGACCTGCGCTGCGGCGCCCTCGACGAGGACCTGCTCATCGTCGACGCGCCCAGGCCCGGTTCGGGGGAGCCGTGGGACTGGGCGGCCGTGCGCGGGCGCCCGGCGGGCCGCTGGATGCTGGCCGGGGGACTGGCCCCGTCGAACGTGGCCGAGGCGATCGTCGCCGCCCGGCCCTGGGGAGTCGACGTGTCGAGCGGTGTGGAGGTCGCGCCAGGGGTGAAGGACCCCGGCCTCATCAGGGACTTCATCACCGCCGCCCGCGGCGGCTGAGCCTCGCGGGCCCGCGTCCGGGGGCGGTCGTTGCCAAAGTCGTCAACCTTGTTTACTATATAGACAACCACGTTGACGATACCGCCGTGACGTGTGATCGCCGAACCCGTGTTCCGAGGGCTCGGAACACCCAGAGAGAAGGCTCCCGTGACCACTGACGTCCACCCCCTCTTCCCCACCCACACCGCCGAGAGCGCTCCGGCCGACGCCCGCTCCACCGTCGAGAACGTGAAGCGGAAATTCGGCTACGTCCCCGCGCCGGTCGGCCGGATGGCCACCTCCCCGCAGTTGCTCAAGGGATTCCTGGCGGCGAGCGCCACCTTCGAGCAGACCACCCTCGATCCGATCGACCGCGAGATCGTCGTCATGACGGTCGCCACCCGCAACGGCTGCCACGTCTGCGTGGCGATGCACACCGCCACACTGGTCAGGTTGGAGGCCCCGTCCGAGGTCGTCGAGGCGCTCCGTGCCGGGAAGCCGCTCCCGGACGGGCGCGCCGAGGCGCTCCGGTCGTTCACCCTCGCCGTCATGGACCATCACGGCGCGGTCGGCGACGAGGAGACGCGGGCGTTCCTCGACGCGGGCTACAGTGCGCAAAACGCCCTTGAGGTCGTCCTCGGCGTCGGCGCGTACACGATCTCGACCTTCGCCAACCGTCTGATCGACGCGCCCCTCGACCCGCCGTTCCACGCCTTCGCCTGGGACGGCGACGACAGATAGGGGCGACCGGTTCGCCCTCCGGGCTCTCTGGCCGTTGTCATATACCCCCTATGGGTATAAATTGAGGCTCTTGCCAGAGAGCTACGAGGAGGTCGTGATGTCCGAACCGGCACGGCACGCGAGTCACGCCGACGACGGGGCCGACCATGGATCCGGCCACGGGTCCGATCACGGGGCCGGCCACCACCCGCCGAAGGCCACCTGGCGGGTCGCCGCGTCGGCGACCCTGCACTGCCTCACCGGATGCGCCGTCGGCGAGGTGCTCGGCATGGTGATCGGCACGGCTCTGGGATGGCCGAACGTGTCCACCGTCGTCCTCTCCATCGTGCTGGCCTTCTTCTTCGGCTACGCCCTCACCCTGCTCGGGTTGCGCAGGGCCGGCGTCGACTGGCGCAAGGCCGTACGGCTGGCGCTGGCGGCCGACACCCTGTCCATCCTCGTCATGGAGATCGTCGACAACACCGTCATGATCGCGGTTCCCGGCGCGATGGACGCGGAACTCACCTCCGGCCTCTTCTGGGGCGCCCTCGCCTTCGCCCTCCTGGTGGCCTTCCTGGTCACCACGCCCATCAACAAGTGGATCATCGGCCGAGGCAGGGGACACGCCGTCGTCCACTCCTACCACCACTGAGGGGCCGTCTTCGACTCCGGCGCCACTCGGAACCGACGCGACCGCGCCGTACGCCGAGCAACGGGCTAAAGGGGGCGGCGAACTCCGATGACGGTGCTGAGATCACCTGCCAGGGGGCGGCAGCTTTCGCTCCGGTACGCGTCGGTGCCGAACAGGGACATGAGCGCATTATCGGGAAAAGCGTCGTCATGCGGACCGGTTCTCTGCAAATGATCGCTGCCCGCGCGTTCCACCTCGATGGGCGCGGGAACGAACACCGGATCAGCTGGACGACGTATCACCAGGTCGTGATGGTCTCGCCCGCGCCGATGGGCGGCTCCGCACCGGGTTCCAAGGACGTGACGCATGCATATCGATCTCACCGGCAAGACGGCGCTGGTCACCGGGTCCACCCAGGGCATCGGGGCCGCCATCGCCGTCGGTCTCGCGCGGGCGGGCGCGACGGTGGCCGTCAACGGCCGCACACCCGACAAGGTCCAGGCCGCCGGCGAGGCG
Source organism: Streptosporangium sp. NPDC000095 (assembly GCF_042899335.1). Lineage (NCBI taxonomy): Bacteria > Bacillati > Actinomycetota > Actinomycetes > Streptosporangiales > Streptosporangiaceae > Streptosporangium > Streptosporangium sp. NPDC000095. Next base: position 64,170 of record NZ_JBIAZS010000015.1, on the reverse strand, counting down.
CTGCGCGCGCAGGTCCCCGGTGCGGAGATCGTCCCGCTCGCGGCGGACCTCGCCAGCGAGGAGGGCGCGGAGCACGCGGTGGACCTCCTGCCGGAGGTCGACATCCTGGTCAACAACCTCGGGATCTTCGGAGCGAAGGACGCCCTGGAGATCACCGACGACGAGTGGCGCCGCTACTTCGAGGTGAACGTCCTGGCGGCGGTTCGCCTCACCCGCGCCTACCTGCCGGGGATGGTGGCACGCTCCTGGGGCCGCGTCCAGTACATCGCCAGCGACTCCGCGATCGTCACCCCCATCGAGATGATCCAGTACGGCATGTCCAAGACCGCGCTCCTGGCCGTCTCACGCGGCTTCGCGAAGAAGGCCGCGGGCAGTGGCGTCACCGTGAACTCCGTCATCGCCGGCCCCACCCACACCGGTGGCGTGGAGGAGTTCGTCTACGAGCTCGTCGACCGTGACCTGCCCTGGGAGGAGGCCCAGCGTGCCTTCATGCGAGAGCACCGCCCGCAGTCGCTCCTGCAACGGCTGATCGAGCCGGAGGAGATCGCCAACATGGTCGTCTACCTCAGCTCACCACAGGCCTCCGCCACCACGGGTGGTGCCCTGCGCGTCGACGGTGGATACGTCGACGCCATCATCCCCTGAGCGACGGCGAGCGATGCCCTCGCTCTTCCGGCGGACCGCCGACCGGCTGGCCGACGCCGCTCCCGGCTGGCTGGTCGAGACGGTCAGGCCCGCACCCGCGCCGCTGCGGTGGTGGCCGATGCTGCGCATGGCCGTGGCGGTGACCGGCCCGCTTCTCGTGGCACTCGTCTCCGGGAACGTCGTGGCCGGTCTGCTGCCCGCGATGGGCGCGACGAACGCCGGTCTGGCCGACCGGGGTGGCCCCTACCTGGTCAGGATCGCCAGAATGGGCGCGGCCGGTGTCGCGGGGGCGCTGGGATATCTCATCGGGGCCGCGGCCCACGGCCACGGCTGGTGGACGGTGCCGGTCGTGGTGGCGGTCGCCGTGCTGTCCGCGCTCGTCAGCACGAGCGGGGCGACGGGCTCGGCGGCCGGGCTGCAGCTGCTGGTGATGACCGTGATCGCCACCGGGGTGAAGCTGCCGGGGGCGCCGGGCGCGAACGCGCTGGCGTTCCTGCTGGGCGCGCTCTGGGTGATCGTGCTGGGGGTCGCCGACTGGCCGTTCCACCCCCGGGCGCCGGAGAGGGCCGCCGTGATCGCGGTCTACGAGGCTCTCGACAGGCTGTTCACCGATCACGACACTCTCGCGCTGAGGACGTTCGACACCACTCTCAAGAACGGCTACGACGTCGTGCTCGGCGCCCGCTCCCTGGCCGGAGGGCTGGACCCGGAGCGCACCCGCCTGGTCGCCCTGCTGAACCAGGCCTCGCTGATCCGCAACGCCCTGCTCTCGCTGCGCTACGAGGAACGCGGGCTGCCCGAGCCGCTCGTGCGGCCCGCCTCCGCCCCGGGGGCCGTCGCCGCATCGCTCGCCGGTGGCCCCGCGCCCCGGGTGCCGTCGTGTTCCTGCGAACGAGGCGACCCGCCCGTCACGCGCGCCCTGTGTCTCGCGGTGCGGGGGGCCGTCGAGCTGGTGTCCGGCGGTGAGGTCGCGAAGGACCAGCTGCCGTACGAACGGGTCGGCTACCGTTCCCGGCTCCGTGACGTGCTGGAGCAGATGTGGCGGGGCCACCTCGCCCGCGTCTACACGGTCAGGCTCGCGCTGTGCATGGGTGTGGCCACCACGCTCAGCGAGTTCGGCTGGTTCGAGCGGTCCTACTGGATGATGCTCACCGTCGCGTTGGTGCTCAAGCCCGACTTCGGGTCGGTGTTCGCCCGCGCCGTGCAGCGCGTGCTCGGCACCCTCGTGGGGACGCTGATCGGCACCCTCGTACTCGTCCTGGTGCCGTACGGCCCGCTGCTCCTGGCTCCCATCGCGGTGTGCGCGGCGCTCCTGCCCTACGGTCTGCAACGCAACTGGGGCCTGATGTCGGCCTTCCAGGCGCCGCTGGTGCTGCTCCTGGTGGACCTGCTCACCCGCGGGGGACCCGAGCTGGGGAGGATCCGGCTGGTGGACACGCTGGTCGGGTGCGTGATCGTCCTGGTATTGGGCTACCTGCCGTGGTCGTCGAGCTGGGAGGCGCCGGTCGGGCCGAGGTTCGCCGACGCGGTGACGGCCACCGCGAACTACCTGCGGCACGCGTTCGACGGCGGGCACGCAGGCGGGACGCGACTGCACCGCGGGGCGTACGACGCCCTGGCCGACCTGCGGACGGTCTTCCAGCGGGCGCTGTCCGAACCGCCGGTGATCAGCAGGCGTGTCACCACCTGGATGCCCGCGATGGCCGCGCTGGAACAGGTGGCCGACGCGACCGCCACCACCGTCGCGCGCACCGGGCGCGGCGCGCCGCCACCTCCGAAGGAGGCCGTCCGCGCCCTCGCGGACTCCCTGGAGAAGATCGCCCAGGATGTCCGCGAGGGGCGCGAACCGGCCGGTCCCGGGCCCGATGACGAGGAGAGCCTGGAGCGGGTCGCCTCCGCCGTCCGCTGCCTGCGCGACACGGTCTCCGGACACCACTGACCGGTCCCGGGCCGCGCGAAGGCCGCGGGTCTCGCGGGACTACAGGAAGAGGCTCAGGATCAGGACGAAGACCAGGCCGGCCACCGAGATGACCGTCTCCATCACCGACCAGGTCTTGATGTTCTGGCCCACGGTGAGCCCGAAGTACTCCTTGACCAGCCAGAAGCCCGCGTCGTTGACGTGGGAGAAGAACAGCGAACCCGCGCCGATGGCGAGCACGAGCAGCGAGGTCTCCCCGACGCTGAGGTTGGCGACCAGCGGGGCGAGGATCCCCGAGGCCGTGACGGTCGCGACGGTCGCCGAGCCCGTGGCCAGCCGGATGAGCACGGCGACCAGCCAGGCGAGCAGCAGCACCGACAGGCCGCTGTTCTCCACCCACGTGGCGATGAGGTCGCCGATCCCGGTGTCGATCAGCGTCTGCTTGAAACCACCGCCCGCGGCGACGATCAGCAGGATGCCCGCGATCGGCGGCAGCGACTGCTCCAGGGACTTCGCGACCGCCTTCCTGTCCATTCCGGCGCCGAGGCCCAGGGTGAACATCGCGACGAGGACGGCGATGAGCAGCGCCACCAGCGGCGTACCGAGGAAGTCGAGCACGGTGCGCAGGACGTTGCCCTCGGCGAGGAGGATGTCGGCGAGGGCCTTGCCCATCATCAGCACGACCGGCAGCAGCACGGTGGCGAGCGTGACGCCGAACGACGGGCGCCGGGTGTCCTCCGCCGAGGGCCGGGCCTCGTAGAGCTCCGGCGCCGGTACGTCCACCCAGCGGGCCGCGTACTTGGCGAACAGCGGCCCCGCGATGGCGACCGTCGGAATGGCGACGAGCACGCCCAGGCCCAGCGTGATGCCGAGGTCGGCGTTGAGCGCGTCGATGGCGACCAGCGGGCCAGGGTGCGGGGGAACGAGCCCGTGCATCACGGAAAGGCCCGCGAGCGCGGGTATGCCGACCCGGATCAGGGAGAGGTCGGAGCGGCGCGAGACCAGGAAGATGACCGGCATCAGCAGGACGAGGCCGATCTCGAAGAACATCGGCAGGCCGATCAGCGCGCCCACCGCGGCCATCGCCCAGGGCAGGGATCGGGGGTTGGACCGGCCGACGATCGTGTCCACGATCTCGTCGGCCCCGCCGGAGTCGGCGAGCAGCTTGCCGAACATCGCGCCGAGCGCGATGAGCGTGCCGACACCGGCCGCGGTGCTGCCGAACCCGTCGCTGAAGGCGGCGATGGTGTCGGTCATCGCGAGGCCCGCGACGGCTCCGACCGCGAGCGAGCCGAGGGTGAGGCTCAGGAAGGGGTGGAGCTTGAAGTACGTGATCAGTACGACGATCAGCGCGATGCCGACGAGCGCCGCCGGGATGAGTCTTCCGGGGGAGGTGTCGGCGGGCGCGGCGAGGGTGGTGAGGAGGGGGCTCACCTCGGGCTCCCGGCCTCGTCGTCCGGGTCTGAGGTCCGGGACGCGGCCGGGGCGGTGGAGTCGGCGGGGGGCGGGTTCGTTTCCGTTCCGGGGGCGGACGTCGTCTGGGCGGTCGCGGCGAGGTAGGCGTCCACGAGTTCGTCCACGGAGGCGGAGAAGTCGAGGACGATCCCCTGCTCGTCGGGCTCCAGGGGCTCCAGCGTCTTGAACTGCGACTCGACCAGCGAGGTGGGCATGAAGTGCCCCGGGCGGCCGGCCACTCTGCGGCGTACGGCGTCCACCTCGCCGTGGAGGTGGACGAAGCTCACCGTCGGCGCGGCCTCGCGCAGGATGTCGCGGTAGCTCCGTTTGAGCGCTGAGCAGCTCGCCACACCGCCGGTGGCGGCGTGCTCGCTGAGCCAGGTGCCGATCGCGCGCAGCCAGGGCAGCCGGTCCTCGTCGTCGAGGGGGATCCCGTCCGACATCTTGGCGATGTTGGCCTCGCTGTGGAAGTCGTCGGCGTCGGCGAACGGCACCCGTAGCCGCTGGCCGAGGGCGGCGCCCACGGTGGTCTTGCCGGAACCGGTCACCCCCATGACGACGATCAGTGCGGCGCCGGGGGGCGGTGAGGCGGGGTCGTGAGCGGGGTTCATGGAGACGACCTCCCATGTCGATCTTCGTTGATCTTCGCGACGGCCTGGCCGGATGAGTGGTGCGCGATCCGGGGTCGGCGTTACAAAAACATCCTTTTGTGGAGATATGTCACTGTTTATCGCAGTTGGTTGCTGCGGGAGGCAACGAGCGGACGACTATGGGACTGCACCGGAGCGTCCTGAATAAACCCGGTTCGGGGGCCGTGTCTGACGATCTCCGCTGAATCTTCTCGCCGGTCGGGCGCCCAGGCTTGGGCACTCCGCCCCCTGGCGGGGGCGCGGGAGGGCTCTCCGTGACGCGCCGCGCCATCGAGGGGGCGCGATCCGGCCCCCACAGGGGACGTACGGGGCGACGTACCGGCAATCGGAGCACCGAAGCCGGTGCGTACCGAGAGGCCGGAAGGACGCAAACGACAAAAGGCCGGAGAAGGACTTGTCAGGGCTTGCGGGCGACACCGCAGAACTGGGACACCTCAGGAGAATCGCCCCACGGGGTGCGTTCCGAACGCCAGCGTGAACAGGAGACCACGCCGGGCTCCAGGAGTTCCAGGCCGTCGAAGAACGAGGCGACATGATGGCGGTCGCGGGCCACGATCGGGGTGCCGCCCCGCTCCATGAACTGTCGCATCGCCTCGTGCATCGCCTCGCCGTGAACCTCGGCGGTGGCGTGCGCGATCACCAGGTGGCTGCCCGAGGGGACGGCGTCGACCAGTTCCCTCACGACCTTTCCCGCCTCCTCGTCATCGGTGAGGTGGTGCAGGATTCCCAGCAGCATCAGCGCGACGGGCCTGGTGAGGTCGAGGGTCTCCGCCGCCGCCCGCAGGATGTGCTGGGGGTCGCGCAGGTCGGCGTCGATGTAGTCGGTGGCACCCTCTGAGTTGCCGACGAGCAGTGCGCGGGCGTGAACCAGGACCAGCGGATCGTTGTCGACGTAGACGACCCTGGACTCCGGGGCGATCCGCTGAGCCACCTCGTGCGTGTTGTCGGCGGTGGGAAGGCCCGTGCCGATGTCGAGGAACTGGCGAATCCCGGCCTCGGCGACGAGATATTGCACGCAGCGGCCGAGGAACGCCCGGTCGGCACGCGCCGAGTCGACGATGCCGGGGATGAGTTGCTCGACCATGTCCCCGGCCTCGCGGTCGGCGGGATAGTTGTCCTTTCCGCCCAGCCAGTAATTCCAGATACGGGCCGAATGTGGCCGACCGGCATCGAGCTCCACGGGCTGCCAGCCGGATTCGCGAGAGGTGCTCATGGGGGTCAGGTCCGTTCATGAGGAATTCGCATCGAATGAGACAGGAGGTAGTTGATCACAATGGTGATGTTCACGGCAAATCTCCCAGGGATCATAGCGGTCACCGAGGTGATCCACACGATTCCGGAACGCGGGTGACCGGAAGGTGGACGGCACCCTCGCGGCGTCCTCGCTGAGACGGAAACGCGACGATCGTGGGCGGGAATTCGCTCGTCGCGGAACGTGTGCCCGTTTCTGCCGGGCCTCGTCGCGAGGTCCCGTTCTCTCACCGCGGAGGTGCAGGATATCCGGGGAGAATACGCCGATGTCGCGATCGTTAAAAAGCTTATGACTTTATTGAGGTTTCCCTAGGACGAATGCGTAGGCCAGGCGGACCAAGGGGGGGAGGCGTTGATTCGCCGGCAGCCGACCGGTGAGCGCGCCGCCGCCCGAGTCGCGAACACGCCGCGAACACGGAATCGGCCCGCGCCTCCCCGTACCGCCGCATCGCATTCCCTGTCACATCCGGGCTACTGTCCTGGTCAGAGGGTGCGTGTCGATTTCCCGCCGATCCGTTCGACGCGTAGCCGAGGACCGGCGAGGATCGGTCACCTGACCACCCGAAGGAGATACGGCAATGCGATTTCTGATGACGACCAGGGGCAGCGACGACATGGCACCCCCGACCGAGGCGATGCACGCCGAGATGGCCGCCTTCGTCCAGGAGATGATCCAGGCGGGAGTGGTGCTCGCGACCGGTGGCCTGGACCCGGCCGGCACCCACATCTCCTCCTCCGCCGGGGAGATCACCGTCACCGACGGGCCGTTCACCGAGGCGAAGGAGGCGATCGTCAGCTTCGCGCTCGTCGAGGTGCGCTCCAAGGAGGAGGCGATCGAGTTGTCCCGGCGCTTCTGGAAGATCGTCGGCGACGGCGAGGGAGACATCCAGCAGGTCTTCGGCCCGGAGGACTGATCGGATGCTTGCGTACCCGGCCGGGCGAATGCTCTGATCGAGCGCGTGATGTCCGGGGACGCCCACCGCGCGGTCGACGCGGTCTGGAAAATGGAGTCGGCGAGGATCGTCGCCGGGCTCGTCCGGATGGTGGGCGACGTGGGGATGGCCGAGGAGCTCGCGCAGGACGCGCTCCTGGCCGCCCTCGAACAGTGGCCGGGGGCCGGCGTCCCGGACAATCCGGGCGCCTGGCTCATGGCCGTCGCCAAGCGCCGCGCCGTCGACCACCTGCGCCGGGAGAAGCGGCTCGACCTCAGGCACGAGGAGCTCGCCCACGACCTCGCCACCCGGCAGGACACCGCCGGGGCCGACGTCGACGCGGCCCTCGACGACGAGGTGCGTGACGACGTCCTGCGCCTGATGTTCGTCTCCTGCCACCCGGCACTGCCCGCCGAGTCCCGGGTGGCTCTGACGTTGCGACTGCTCGGGGGCCTGCGCACCGACGAGATCGCGCGTGCCTTCCTCGTCTCGGAATCGACCGTCGCGCAGCGCGTCGTCCGGGCCAAGCGCACCCTCGCCGCCCTCCGGATCCCGTTCGAGGTCCCGGAGGGTCCGGACCGGGCGGCGCGCCTGTCGTCGGTCCTCGAGGTCGTCTACCTGGTGTTCAACGAGGGGTACGCGGCGAGCGCCGGTGACGACTGGATGCGCCAGGACCTCTGCCAGGAGGCGCTGCGCCTCGGCCGCCTGCTGGCCGCACTCGCGCCGGGCGAGGCGGAGGCGCACGGCCTGGTCGCGCTGATGGAGCTCCAGGCATCGCGATCGGCGGCCAGGACGGGGCCGTCGGGAGAGCCCGTCGCGCTGCACGAGCAGAATCGCGGACGCTGGGACCGGCTCCTCATCGACCGGGGGATCGCGGCCCTGCTGCGCGCCAGGCGCTGTGAGGCGCCTCTCGGCCCGTACGTGCTGCAGGCCGCCATCGCCGTATGTCACGCGCAGGCCCGTACGGCCGAGGAGACCGACTGGCGGCAGATCGCCGCCCTGTACGCGGCGCTCGTCCGGGTGCTGCCCACTCCGGTCGTGCAGCTCAACCGCGCGGTCGCGCTGGCGATGGCCCACGGTCCCGAAGCGGGTCTGGCGCTCGCCGACACGCTCGTCGGAGCACCCGCGCTCAAGGGCTACCACCGCCTGCCCAGCGTGCGCGGCGACCTGCTGGCCAGGCTCGGCCGCCACGAGGAGGCGCGGCGGGAGTTCGAACGCGCCGCGGCCCTCACCCTCAACGTGCCGGAACGCACGATCCTCACGCGACGCGCCGCGGCCTGCGCCGACATCGCCGCACGGAGAACACCCGGAACGGTGGGCTCGCAGGGGGCGGCCGGCACCCCGGCCGGGACATCGGGAGGAGCCGGGCAGAAAGCGGGCCTCACACTGGCCGAGGCCGCCATCGCCTTCCTCGCCCGTGGCGACCTGGACGCCGCGACCGTCCGCTCCTACCGTCAGACCATGAACCGGCTGCGCCGAGATCTCGGAGACGACATCCCGCTGTCGGACGTGAGCTCCGCGCGGGTCGCGGAGGTCTTCACCGACGCATGGGGCAACGCGGCCCCCGCCACGTGGAACCGCCACCGCGGGGCCGTCCGCTCCTTCGGCACCTGGATCGCCGCCCGGGGCACACCGGTCGGTGGGCCGGGGGACGGCCCGGAGTGGGGCCCGCTCGACGGGCCGGATCGCAGGCCGGCCGGTCAGGCGGGCAGCGGGCAGTCCGGCGACCTGACCGGCGGTGTGCCCCGCGACCTGGCCGCCGCGCTCGGGCGCAGGCCCGAGCCCAGGGGGCGCACCCGTCCCATCGACAGGCCGCACATCGAGGCGCTCTGGGAGCGCCCGGACATCGCCCCGCGCGAACGCGCCCTGTGGTCGCTGCTGTACGAGAGCGGGGCCGGGGCGGGCCCGGCGCTCTCGCTCAACGTCGAGGATCTCGACCTGGCGGGGATGCGCGGCAAGGTGACCACCGGGTCCGGCTGGATCCACTGGCGTTCCGGCACCGCCGAACTCATCCCCGCCCTCGTCGCGGGCCGGCGCCGGGGCCCGCTGTTCCTGTCCGACCGCAGACCCGGCCCCGGCCGGCCTCCCGCACCCGCCGACCTGTGCCCGGAGACCGGTCGCCGCAGGCTCTCCTACGAACGGGCCGAATACCTGTTCAAGCGGGCCACCGGCTACACCCTCAACCAGCTCAGGACCCGATAGGGCTCCGTCCGCGCTCCGTCGCCGTCAGCTCCAGGGCAGTGCGCCGCGCCGTGCCCAGTAGCCTTCGGGGTCTTCCTCCAGGTCGGCGAGCCGCTCGTCCAGCTCCGCGTCCCACTCGATCTCGGCCGCGCCGAGGTTGTCGCGCAGCTGCCCGGCCGAGACCGCGCCGCTCAGCACCACGCCCGCCCACGGCCTGGCGAGTACGGCCGCCAGCGCGAGCGCGTCCGGCGTGGTGTCCCGCTCACGCGCGACGGCCGCGAGCGCGGCGGGTGCCGCGCGAGCGGTCAGCCGGCCGTTCGCCACGCCCTCCTTGACGATCACCCCCATTCCCGCCTCGTGCGCCCGCCCGAGCGCCTCGCCGGCCGAGCGTTCCAGCAGGTTCCACGTCGACTGCACCGTGTCGAAAAGCCCGGCCCCGATCGCCCGCTCGATCGTGTCCGCCTGGCGCGGCCCGCTCGTCGACAGCCCGACCGCGACCCCTTCCGCCCGCAGCGCGCGCAGACCGTCGAGCACGCCCTCGTCGTCGAGCACCCCGCTCTCGATCGTGGCCGAGTGGATCTGGTAGAGCGACAGGTGCTCACCGAGCAGCGCGCGCGTCTGTTCCAGCTGGGCGCGGAGCCGGTCGGCGGTGAGTTCCTTCACCTCGTGCCGCTCGGCGTCCAGCCGCCAGTCGCCGACGTAGGCGTATCCCCACTTCGAGCCGACCACGACGCCTCCCGGGGCGATCCCGCGCTCGCGCAGCCACCCGGCGAGGAACTCCTCGGCCCGCCCGTACGAGCGCGCCGTGTCGAGATAGCGCACGCCCGCCGCCCACGCGGCGTCGAGCACGGCCCAGGTGCGTGACCGCATCGTGGTGACGTCCCGTCCTTCGCCGAGGTCCTCGGCGCGGCCGAGCGTGATGTAGGCGGGACGGCCGAGGGCCGCCAGGCCCAGGCCGAGCGGCGTCACGGACAGGGAGGTCTGGCCCAGAGGGCGTCGGACCAGCGCGTTCATTGCACCCAATATAGCGACCACGGCGCTCGGGGGCTTTCGGAGCGTTCGGGCACGGGGAGTCCACGATCTCCGGCATGCCGCCCCGAACCGCGGCGCACCGGGTCATCGGCCGCCGTCTCCATCGCACCGTGTCGCACCGGCGGCGGTTGTCATCGCCGAGGCCGCCCACGGCTTTATATATCGAAATGGTGTTATATCTTCTTTTTTCCCTTGTGGAGGTTTAGTTGCTTATTGAAAGTCTGTCATCCCGTGGAGTGGGGGAGTCTTGGCCTGCTTTCTTTGAAAATCATACGATTTCTAGACTTATAAGGATGTGGGGCCAAAGGCGGAAAACAGTCGGCTCCACAGGGATACGGGGAAATGCTTCGGCCGGAATTTCACTGCGGCGACAGTAGCCGAAGGATAGTGTGTGCGATTGTGAAACTGGTGGTGCTGGTGAAGCTCCTGCCGACGCCCGAGCAGGCGACGGCGCTGGAGGCGACCCTGCGCGCGGTCAACACGGCCGCCTGCCAGGTCTCCCGCCACGCCCACGAGCGGCGCACGTTTCGCAACTACGACCTGCGCAAGCACACCTACACGCAGATCAAGGACGAGTACGGGCTGGCCGCCCAGGCCGCGCAGCACGTCATCAAGAAGGTCGCCGACGCCTACGCCACCCTGCACGCCAACCTCCGAGCCGGGAACCTGGGCAAGGTGGGCTCTGCCCGCCGGGCACGGGCCGAATCCACGCCGATCGTCTTTCGCGCCGATGCCGCCCAGCCGTTCGACGACCGCTGCCTGTCCTGGCAGCTCGACGCGCGGACGGTGTCGATCTGGTCGGTGGCCGGCAGGCTGAAGAACCTTCGGTTCACCGCGTCCGCCCAACAGCTCAAGACCCTGTCGGCCCACCGCAGGGGCGAGTCCGATCTCACCTACCGCGACGGCATGTGGTTCCTGATCGCGACCTGCGAGGTGCCCGCCCCCCACGTCAAGGACCCGGACTCCTTCCTGGGCGTGGATCTGGGCATCGTCAACCTCGCCACCACCAGCGACGGCACCCGTCACTGCGGCAAAGCGCTGAACGCGGTCAGGCACCGCCGGCGCGAGCTACGCCGCCGCCTGCAGTCCAAGCGCACCAAGTCCGCCAAGCGGCTGCTCAAGCAGTGCCGTCGCAAAGAAGCGCGGTTCGCCGCCAACACCAACCATGTCATCGCCAAGCAGATCGTGACCGAGGCAGAACGCACCGGCTCCGGTATCGCCCTGGAAGACCTCCAGGGCATCCGGGATCGGGTACGGCTTCGCAAGCCCCAGCGGGTCACGCTGCATTCCTGGAGCTTCCACCAGCTGGGGAGCTTCATCGGCTACAAGGCGGCCCGGGCCGGGGTCGCCGTCATCCACGTCGATCCGGCTTTCACCTCCCAGCAGTGCTCCTCGTGTGGGCAGGTGGACCGCAGGAACCGGCTCGATCAAGCCTCTTTCTCGTGTACGTCGTGCGGCTTCGCTGAGCACGCGGACGTCAACGCAGCCCGCAACATCGCCGCACGCGGTGAGACGGGCTGGGCAGTGAGTCACGCTGCCTGACGCGGACCGGACCGTCGAAGCCATCGACGGCGAGGAGCTGCAAGCTCGGCCGTTTACGGCCGAGAAGCTGACCGTCTTCAGGCTGCCGATGGGCGGCTACTCGCTCGCCAACCCGCCCAACACCCCGGCGGTCCAGGCGCTCTTCGACGACGATTCGCCCGAGCGCGACGCCCACGGCGTCCTCGCCTCCGCCGGGGAGCGTCACGTGTGGGCCGGTGACCGTGACGCCAACGTCGCGGAGGTCTTCGACGGGGCGAGCGGCGCCCACGTCGGCACCGTCGACCTCGTCTCGCCGTTCAGCGCGGATCCGACGGTCGATCTCTTCGCCGTCTCCCCGGACCACAAGTGGGCCTTCGCCTCAACGCGGGGGCCGAACCCGCTCTCCGGGGACCCGCACTCCTCCCACGGGAGCGACCCGGGGATGCTCATCCTCAAACTGACCGGCAACGGTAAGAAGGGCACGGTCGAGGGCCTGATCCGGATCTCCAACGTGGACGCGGGCGGTGTCCAGCGGGCCGACGCCCACGGCATCCGCGTGCGGCGTACGGACTGACCGGGCCCGAGCGGCTCCTCGGCACGGTGTCGCCGGACGGCCCGGGAGGACGCTCCCGGGGCGGGGCGTACGCCATCGTGCTCGCGAGCTGTCACGCGCGGGAGGGGCCGAGCCGGGGGGTGGACGTACGCCATCATGCGCGCGAACTCTCACGCGCGGGAGCTGTTCCTCGCCCTGTTTTCCCTTTCCCCGGAATTTCCTCGGAACCGCTCTCCCTCGGAACCGCTCTCCCTCAGGACCGTTCCGCGCGCCCCGGCCTGTTCTCCGATGACGGCGGCGCGACGCACTCGTGGCCGGCGCCTCCCCGGTCGACGATGTCCTCGTACACCCCGACCTTGTGGTTGATCAGGTCCAGGCAGCGGGAGAGCTGGTCGATCTGGGCGGTCACCCGCTCCCGGTGCAGGCACAGGAGGGCGAGCCGCTCCTCCTCGTTTCCGTCTCCCCGCCTCACCATCTCCGTGTACTGGCGGATCGCGGGCAGGGGCATGCCGGAGGCGCGGAGAATGACGCAGAGGGTGAGCCACTCCACGTCGTCCTCGCCGTAGACGCGGCGCCCGCCGGGGTCACGCCGGACGGGATTGGCCAGGATGCCCTCGCGCTCGTAGAAACGCAGCGCGTGAACGCTCAACCCCGTGCGCTCGGCGACCTGCCCGATGCTCAGACCCGTTGTGCCCATGCCGACCAGAATACGGACTTGACCTAGAGTCGACTCTAGATCCTACGATGCGGGGCGTCGCGACACCACGTCCGGAACGACCATCAAGGGAGCACGACCCATGCGTTATCGCGTCCTCGGCGGCACCGGTATCGAGGTGAGCGTCCACTGCCTCGGAGCCATGATGTTCGGCGCCGTCGGCAACCCCGACCACGACGACTGTGTCCGCATCATCCACGCCGCCCTCGACCAGGGCGTCAACTTCGTCGACACCGCGGACATGTACTCCGCCGGAGAGTCCGAGGAGATCGTGGGAAAGGCGCTCAAGGGGCGCCGTGACGACGTCGTGCTCGCCACCAAGGTGCACTTCCGGATGGGGAAGGGCCCCAACCGGAGCGGCAACTCGCGGCGCTGGATCATCAAGGAGGTCGAGGAGAGCCTCCGGCGGCTGGGAACCGACTGGATCGACCTCTACCAGGTCCACCGCCCCGACCACTCGACCGACATCGAGGAGACGCTCTCCGCGCTGAGCGACCTCGTGCACCAGGGGAAGATCCGCGCCTTCGGCTGCTCGACCTTCCCGGCCGAGGAGATCGTCGAGGCGCACAACGTCGCCGAGCGCCGCGGGCTGCAGCGCTTCAGGACCGAGCAGCCGCCCTACTCGCTGATCGCCCGGGGAGTCGAGGCCGCCGTCCTGCCGGTCTGCCTGCGTTACGGGATGGGGGTGCTGACCTGGAGCCCGCTCGCCTCGGGGTTCCTCACCGGCAAGTACCGGAAGGGGCAGCCCGTCGACCTCTCCACCGGCCGCGCCTCGCTCACGCCCGCCCGTTTCGACCCCTCGATCCCCGAGAACGCCGCCAAGCTCGACGTCGTCGAGAAGCTCGTCGAGCTCGCGACGGACATCGGCTGCTCGCTCCCCGAGCTCGCCGTGGCCTTCGCCGCGGCGCATCCCGCCGTCACCTCGGTGATCACCGGGCCGCGGACCATGGACCAGCTGGAGGGGCTGCTGAAGGGCGCCTCGCTCACCCTCGACGACGCGACCCTCGACCGGATCGACGAGATCGTGCCGCCGGGGACGAACCTGTACCAGCCCGACGGAGCCTGGCGCCCGCCCTCGCTGACCGACACCGCGCGGCGGCGGCGCCCGCTCACGGAACGCGCCGCGGGTTAGCCCCGGACGCGCCCGGGACGCGCCCGGGGCGCACCGCTATTGACACGGCAAGGCCGCCGAGCAGTTCAAGACCGAGACGGGCATCGCCGTCACCATTGCTGCGCCGGATCGTCTGGCCGCTGCTGACGCCCCTCACCAACGGCCTCGTGGGAACCGTCAAGGGGTGATCCCTCCCGGGCAGGGCGGCCCACCGCACCGGAGTGGGCCGTCCTGCCCGGGGGAGCCCCGGGGAGTTCAGAGCCGGGTGAGGCGTACGGCGTCGGCGACGATCAGTCCCGTGCCGGAGGTCCAGCGGCTCACCCCGACGGCGTTGTACGTCCCGGCCTTCAGGGCGAACGTCCCGATGCTCCGCCAGGCGCCGCCCCCGGCGCGCTGGTCCACGTAGACCGTCTTGCTGCCGGAGGAGGTGGCGACGATGTACGGGGCGGATACGTTGTGGCCGGGGGCGGCCGGATACCAGACCTCGACCTGGTAGGTGGCCGCGGCGGGGACGGTGAACCGGTACCAGGCGACGTCACTGGAGGTCACCGGCGTGGTCTGGCGGTGGTCGGGGCCGTGGCGCCCGGCCGCCTGGGTGGAGGTGGTCCAGTTCGCGCTCGCGGTGAACGCGCCGGCGGTGGAGTTGTCGACGGTCGCCGACCAGGGCGCGGTGTCCCCGGTGACGTAGCGCATGTACTTGGCCCAGTCCCAGTGGGAGCCGGGGTCGGTGTGCGTGGCGCCGGGAACCTGCTTGTGCCCGATGATGTGCGAGCGGTCCTTGGGAATGCCGTACTTGTCGCAGAGGGCGCGGGTCAGGGCCGCCGAGGCGCGGTACATCGCGTCGGTGAACCAGGAGGCGTTGTTGACGAACCCCTCGTGCTCGATCCCGATCGACCTGGCGTTGTACGAGCTGTTCCCCGCGTGCCAGGCGACGTCCTTGTCGCGGACCATCTGGGTGACGTCACCGTCGGAGGAACGGACGACGTAGTGCGCGGAGACCTTCGCGGCGGGGTTCTGGAACCAGGAGATCGTGCCCGCGTATGCCCCCTGGGTGACGTGGATGACGACTCGATCGATCTTTGAGCTTTTCGGCCTGTTCGCGACGGCCCGGTTGCCGGCGTGGGCGGCCACCCAGCTCGCGGCGGGGTAGTCGGGGCTCGGGGCCTTGGCGGCGAGTTCCCGCACGCCCTCGTAGGCGCCGCGATCCACCTGCAGTTCCACGGCCGCGACCGTGACGACCTCGCCGCCCGCGACGCCTGCCACAAGGCCCTTGCCGAGGAGGTCGTAGACGGTGTCGGCGTACAGCCTGGCCGTCTCCGAACCGGAGGCGTTGCCGTACCTGGCCACGGCCGGGTACCACAGTCCGGCGTCCTTCCTGGCGCCTGCGTCGAGGCCGAGCGCGTCGGCGTAGGAGCGCAGCACCGCGGCGCCGCCGAGGATGTTGGCCGCGTCGTCCCTCTTCAGGGTCGCCGCCGGTGTGCCGGTCAGCTCGGCCGCGCGTTCCAGGACGCGTACGGCGGGGGTGCTGAGAAGGTGCATCACCCCGTACCCGCCGCTCGCGCTCGGCTCGCCGCCGTGCCCGTCGAGGTGCGTCTCCGCGTACGCGAGGGCGACGAGCAGGTCGCGTGGCACGTCGTAGCCGGCGGAGGCTCGGGCGAAGGCGTCCGCCAGGGGGCCCGCGGACCGGGCGCTCGCCGCCTGGGCGGGCGCGAGGAGCAGGAAGGCGAGAACGGCGGACAGGATCGCGGCTGACCGGCGGTGCGGGCGCGGCCGGGCGTTCTGCACGGAGTCTCCTCAGGAATCGGGGGTCCGGGTCCCCTTCGGACACCGGCTGATTCGGCACCGTAAAGCAGAAACGCGACAAGTGTAAATAATTAACACTTCTTTGTTTGTTTCAGACAAATCCCTTCTTTCATCTGATAGGTCGATATATGTGCAGGTGAAGAAGGGGGTCAGTGGGCCGCCAGCCGGTTCGCCTCGTCCTTGGTGATGGCGTACGAGGCCGCGCAGAAGGTGCACTGCATCCCGTATCTCGTCCGTACCGGAAACAGCGGGACGAAGAACAGGCTGAACTTGGTGACCCGACGCGACAGCACCTGCGCCGCCGTGTTGCCGCAGTTGCGACAGGTCAGGGTTACCACCCCGAGCCGATGGGCCACCGTACGCAGACCGAAGATGAGCATCATCCAGACATACCCGGTACGAGCGCGCTATGCCTCCCCGTGTCACCCGACGGAGTCTGCCGGGCGCTCAGGCCCGGCAGACTCCCTGTCCCGCCTCCTCACCCCTTGTCCGCGCCCTCGTTGGCGCCCCGGATGAAGTAACGCTGGAAGATCACGAAGATGATCGCGACCGGGATGGTGGCGAGCACCGCCGCGCCGAGTTTGAGCGGATACTGGCTGCCTTTTCCGAGAGAGCCGCTGACCAGGTCGGCGAGGCCCCGCGGCAGGGTGAACAGGCTGGGATCCTGGACGGCCACCAGGGTGTGCGGGAACTCGTTCCAGCTGCTCTGGAAGGAGATTATCGTCAGGGTGATCACGGCGGGCCGCCCCATCGGCAGCACCACCGACCAGAAGGTGCGGAAACGGCCCGCGCCGTCGATCCGCGCCGCCTCCTCCACGCTCACCGGTATCGACTCGAAGAACTGCTTCATGATGAAGACCCCGGCCGCGTCCGCGATGATCGGCAGGATCAGCGCGGTGTAGCTGTCGTAGATGCCGAGCTGGTTCAGCACCAGGAACTTCGGGATGAACAGCACCACCCCGGGGACCGCCATGATCGCGACGATGGAGGTGAAGAGCGCCTTGCGTCCCCGGAAGCGCAGCCGGGCGAGCGCGTATCCGGCGAGGGAGTCGAAGAACACCCGGCCGACGGTGATGACGACGGTCACCAGCAGCGAGTTGCCCAGCCACAGCGGCATGCCGGTGTCGACGAACACCCGCTCGAAGCCTGCCAGCGTCGCCGGGTCGGGGATCGGCGAGAGCGGGTTCGCCGCGGCGTCGGGCTCGGTCTTGAACGAGTTGGCGACCTGGATGACGAACGGGTAGAGGAAGACCAGCGAGAAGAAGACCAGGACGGCGTACCCGCTGAAGGTGGAGAACAGCGAGCGGAGCACACCCGTCCTCCCCGGATCCTCGGCGCGGGCGGGAGGGGTTCTGGCCGCGGACATCATGCCCTCCTTCGGTGCGGCGCGCGGCGTTTCGCGACCCCGCCGCTCCCGGCGTCCCTGTCGCGCATGACCCACCGCTGGAACGCCGCCAGCACCACGATGAGCACGAAGAGAACGAACGAGATGGCGGCGCCGGAGCCGTAGTCGAGCTCCTTGAAAGCCGTCTGGTACGACAGGAAGGCCGGGGTCAGGGTGGTCTTCGCGGGTTTGCCCTGGCTCATCACGTACACCTGGTCGAAGACCTGCCAGGTGGCGATCAGGCCGAGGGTGAGGACGAGGAACAGGGTCGGCTTGAGCATCGGCAGCGTCACGTAGCGCAGGCGCTGACGGGAGGTGGCGCCGTCCAGCTTGCTCGCCTCCTCCAGGGTCACCGGGATGTCCTGGAGCGCGGCGAGGAACATCAGCATGAACGTGCCCGAGGTGGTCCAGACGACCAGGATGATGATCGTGCACATGGCCACGCTGGGACCGGACAGCCAGTCCCACCACGAGAGCCCGAACGGGCCGCCGCCGGTGAGCGCCTCGGGAGGTGCCTCCGGGTCGACGAGGCCGACGGAGCCCAGCAGCAGGTGCAGTACGCCCCGCGCGTCGGAGAACCACGGGGGCCCGCTCACGCCGGCGAACGCGAGCAGCCTGTTGACCGCTCCGGAGTTGCTGAAGATGAACAGGAACAGGACGCTGATCGCCACCGAGCTGGTCACCGAGGGAAAGAAGAAGGCGGTGCGGAAGAAGGTCTTTCCCCTCAGCATCCGGCGGTTGACGATCAACGCCAGGCCGAGTGCGAGGATCGTCTGGGCGGGCACCACGATCAGCACGTAGTAGAAGTTGTTGCGAAGGCTCGTCATGAAGTTCAGGCGGGTCAGGTTGTCCCGCGCGAACAGCTCGGTGTAGTTGTCCACGCCGACGAACGGCACCTGCGCCCGGAACGGGCTGCCCTGCCCGTTCCAGTCGGTGAGGCTCACCCACAGTGCCATCAGGATCGGCAGCAGCATGAAAAGGGTGAGGATCACCACCACCGGCGCCACGAAGAGCCAGCCCGCGATGTTCTCCCTGGTCCTGTCACCAAGGCGGCGCGCGGGTCGCCGTGATGCGGTCGTTGTCTCGGCCACGTAAGTCTCCCTCATGCCCGGTGCGCGGCCCCGGCCCTGTCCCGGGCCGGGGCCGCGCACCGATCTGACTCAGTCGCCGAGCGCGGCCTGGGTGTTCTTCTGCAGGTTCGCCAGGATCTTCTTGGGGTCACCCGCGGGCAGCTGCTGGATCGCGGTGTCGAAGTCGGCGAGCACGCTGTCCATCTTGGGGGCGTTGACCGGACCCTGGGCGTACTCGGCGCCGTCAACGAACGGCGCGTCGTCGGGGAAGGCCTGGGTGAAGGCGTCCTTGGCCGACTGGCGCGAGGGCATCACGCCGAACGCCTTGGCGAAGGTCATCTGCTGGTCGGCCTTGGTCATCGCCTCGACGAAGGCGATCGCCTGCTCCTTGTATCTGCTCTTGGCGGCGATGCCCCAGCAGGTGGTGAAGGACAGGGTGCCCTTGCCCTTGGGGCCGGCCGGCAACTCGTGGGCGCTGTACTTGACGTCCGGGTAGTCGGCCTTCATCGCGCCCTTGATCCAGTTGCCCTCGATGGTCATCACGGCCTTGGCCTTGCCGAAGGCCTCGCCGCCCCAGCCGGCGTCAACCTGCTTGGGGAACTGGGCGAGCTTGTCCTTCAGCAGACCCCGTACGTAGTTCAGGGCCTCGACGTTCTCGGGGGTGTCGGCGGTCGCCTTCTTGCCGTCGGGGCTCACGATCCAGCCGCCGGCCTCCACCATGAACGCGCCGAGCCGGTCGCGGGTGTCGCCGATGACGAGCGGTGTGACGTCCGGAACCTTCTCCTTGAGCTTCCTGGAGACCGAGGTGAGCTGCTCCCAGGTGGTCGGCACGTCGGCGTCGGTGAGCCCGGCCTTCTTCCACAGGTCGTCGTTGACGATCAGCGCCAGCGTGGAGAAGTCCTTGGGCACGCAGTAGAAGGTGCCGTCGTAGGTGAACGTCTCGCGCAGGCTCGGGTAGAAGTCGGCCGCCTCGGAGATCTTGTCCGCGTACGGCTCCAGGGCTCCGACGCTCGCGTAGTCGGCGAAGCGCGCGGCGTCGACGTAGAACACGTCCGGCGGGTTGCTCCCGGCGAAGGCCTGACCGAGCTGCTGGGTCAGGTCCTGGGCGGGGGTGATCGTCGCGGTGTTGCCCGAGGAGGCCGACCACGCCTGGGCGGCCTCGCGCAACGCGTTCGTCTCCGCGTCGCCGGAGGAGCCGAAGAGCACCTGCAGGTTGGCGGGCCCGCTGCTCTGCGGGGCGCTGCTCTGCCCGGCGGAGTCGTCGAAACCACTGCCGCAGGCGGCCGTGGTGGCGAGGGCGCCCGCGGCGAGCGCGGCGAGCGCCGCGCTCCGGAGGCCGTGTCGCTTGGTCGGCTGTTTCATCGTGCTTTTCCAATCTTTCTGGGGGGGGATCCGGAAAGGAGTCAGGTGTTCATCCGGCCGGGTGGTCATGCGGCCACGAGGACTGCCGCAGGACGAGGGACGGCTGGAGCAGGAGGTGCGCGCCGGCCTCGGGGGTGTGGGAGGCCGCGGAGATCACGGAGGCCGCAGAGGTGCCGGGGTCGCCGGGGGAGGGCGGGTCGAACAGCCGGGTGAGCAGGCCCACGCAGCCGGCCGCGGCCTCGGCGAGCGGCTGGCTCACGCTGCTCAGCCCCACCGCCCTCGCCACCGGCGTGTCGTCGAAACCGATCACGCTGACCGGGAGGCCTTCCTCGTCGCCGGCCCGTCCCGCGACCGTGAGACGCCCCTCGGCCGTCAGGCGTCCCGAGGCGATCAGCTGTCCCGAGGCGGTCAGGGAGCGGACGGCGTGCAGCGCGCCCAGGGCGAGCGAGTCGCTGGCGCAGACCAGCGCGGTGATCGGCCGCTCGGCACGCAGCAGTTCACGGGCCGCCTTCTCGCCGTCGGCCACCCCGTCGTCCGTGGCCTGGTCCAGGCCGGCCGGGTCGATCCCGGCGGCGGCGAGGGTCCTCGCCCAGCCGGACCTGCGGTCGTCGCCCACACCGGAGCCTCGCGGCCAGCCGAGGAAGCCGATCCGCCGGTGACCGGCGTCGAGCAGGTGGCGGGTGGCCGCCGCGGTGCCGGCCGCGCCGTCCACGTCCACCCAGGGGTACCCCGGATCCGCGGCCGTCCCGCCGGAAGCGGCGTCGCCGTCCGCCGCGTCTCCCGCGTCTCCCCAGGGCCGTCCGAACGTGACGAACGGCAGCCGCCGCTCGCGCAGCCACGCGGGGCGGCCGTCGCCGTGGTAGGTGCTGGTGAGCACGAAGGCGTCCGGCTCGTGGCTTCCGACCAGCTCGTCGAAGGTGTCGATCTCCGTACGCTCGTCGCCCGCCGCGTACAGCAGGATCCGGTATCCGGCACGGGCCGCCGAGGCGGTCAGCCCGTGCAGAAAGCGGTCCAGGACCGAGCCGTTGATCCCGTCCCGGTCGGGTTCGATACGCGTCGCGATCAGTCGTGATCGGCCGGTTCGCATCTGCCGGGCGGCCTGGCTGGCCCGGTAGCCGAGCGTCTCGATCGCCTCCCGCACCCGGTCGCGGGTCTCCTCGCGGACGAGTTCGGGGCTGTTGAGCACGTTCGACACCGTCTGGCGCGACACCCCTGCACGGCGCGCGACGTCGGTGATCGTCACTTTTGCAGCCATTTGCACCCTTCTAGGGGTTTGAACGTTCAAAGGGGTATGAGGCATGATTGGATCGTTCAAGTAAACGGAGCGTAATGGTTGGATCGTTCAAGTAAAGAGAGTGTTTCGCAATGTGTACCCCCCGGCCGTCTTCTGTCAAGACGTCACCGGCTCGACACGATCTCAGGGAGTCAGTCGTGCTCGACGACGCCTCATCCCCCAGCCCACAGGCGGTCGCGGTGGGCGGCTCCGCCGACGCCTACCGCCTCCAGCCCCTGCTGCACGATCTCGTCAGCACCGTGCTGGCGCCGACCGTCGCGCTGAGCGGCGGCGACGGGCAGATCCGCCCGGCCGGTGTCCAGGGCGTGTTCCACGCGGACTCCCGCGCCCTGTCGCGGGCCGTCCTGACGATCGACGGCCGAGAGCCCGAGGCCGTGGGCCACGCCCAGAGAGGGCCTGGCGCCACCGGGTTCGTCACGCTGGCCCGATGGCTGGGCGACCCCGTCCCCGATCCCACTGTACGGATCGAGCGGTTCCGGCAGGTCACACCGGGTGGCATGGAAGAACGCGTCGAGATAGTCTCCAGCGCGACCGTTCCCGTCGCCGCCGTCGTGAGCCTGGAGCTGGGCTGCGACTTCGCCCCCATCGAGGTGGTCAAGTCCGGCGGCGACACCGCGGAGGCGGCGGCCGAGCGCACCGCGCCCGATCAGATCTCCTGGAACTCCGGCGGCGTCCACGTCGTGGCGACCGGTACGGGCGCGCGGGCCGAGTCCGCCGGGTCCACCGGGTCCGCGCGCACGGCTTTCCTGCGCTGGCCGGTCGAGCTGGCGCCCCGCGCCAGGGTCACCCTGTCGTGGCGGGTCGAGGTGCGCGACCCCCAGGCCGTGGTGACCGCGCCCGATCGCCCCGCCGAGTGGGCGGGCGAGGGAACTCCCCGCGTCGTCGCCGCCGACCACCGGCTGAGCAGGCTCTTCGAGCAGTCCATGGACGACCTGCGCTCGCTGCGACTGGCCGAGACCGCGGCCCCCGGTGACGTCTTCCTCGGCGCCGGAGTGCCCTGGTTCCTCACCCTCTTCGGCCGCGACAGCATCTGGGCCGCCCGCATGCTGCTGCCGCTCGGCACGGAACTGGCGATGGGCACCCTGCGGGTGCTGGCCCGCAGGCAGGGAACCAGGCTGGATCCGGGCTCCGGCGAGGCCCCCGGGAAGATCATGCACGAGCTGCGCCGGCACGACTTCACGGTCGAGGGCAACGACCTGCACCTGCCCGCCGCCTACTACGGCACGATCGACGCCACCCCGCTGTGGATCGCCCTGCTGCACGACGCCTGGCGCTGGGGCGCCCCCGCCACGGAGGTCGCCGCGCTGCTGCCCCACCTGGAGGCCGCCCTCGGCTGGCTCGGCCACCACGCCGACCCCGACGGGGACGGTTTCATCGAGTACATCGACACCAGCGGCCGGGGCCTGGCGAACCAGGGCTGGAAGGACTCCGGCGACGCGCTGCGCTTCCACGACGGCCGCCAGGCCCAGCCGCCGATCGCCCTGGTCGAGGTGCAGGGCTACGCCCACCAGGCGGCCAGGCAGGGAGCCGACCTGCTGGAGGCGTTCGGCCGCCCCGGCGCGGCCCGCTGGCGCGAGCACGCCGCGGCGCTGGCCGAGCGCTTTCGAGCCAGGTTCTGGGTGGAGGGGCCACAGGGCAGGTTCCCCGCCCTCGCCCTGGACCGGGACAAGCGCCCCGTCGACGCGCTCACCAGCAACATCGGGCACCTGCTCGGCACCGGCCTGCTCACCGGGGCGGAGGAGGCGGAGATCGCCGACCTCCTCGTCTCCCCGCAGATGGCCGGTGGCTTCGGCCTGAGGACGATGTCGGCGGACGCGGGCGGCTTCAGCCCGCTGTCCTACCACTGCGGGTCGATCTGGGCGCACGACACGGCGATCGTGGTCGCCGGACTGGCCCGCGCCGGGTTCGCCACGCACGCGGCGACCCTCGCCGAGGGGCTGCTCACCGCGGGCGAGACGTTCGGCTACCGGCTGCCCGAGCTGTTCGGCGGCGACGACCGGTCGGCATTGGGGCGTCCGGTTCCCTACCCGGCGGCCTGCCGCCCGCAGGCGTGGTCCGCCGCCGCCGCGGTGACCGTCGTGCACGCGGCACTCGGCCTCTATCCCGACGTGCCCGAGGGGCGGATGCTGCTGCGCCCGCTCGCCGGTGCCCCCCTGGGCGCGGTCTTCGCGGGAGGTCTGCGGGTCGCCGGAGCGGAGGTGAGCGCGGCCGTCGACCGGGAGGGCGAGGTCGTCGTGACGGGTCTGCCCGAGGGGATCCTCACCGAGCGCGCCTCGACCTGAGCCGAGCGTGCCTGGACCTGAGCCGGGCGCGTCACCGTACCGCGCAGGCGGGTGGGGACGCGCGGATGGGCGGGACGTGCGGCGGGAGGCTTCCCGGAGAGGGCGTTCGCCGACCGCCGCGGCGCGGGCCCGTCGGCCGCCGGACGGGGACGCTCAGCCCAGGTGGCGGCCGAACCAGTCCAGGACACGCCGATAGGCCTCGGCGGCGGCGCCGGCGTCGTAGCGCGGGCCGGTGTCGTTGAAGAAGGCGTGGCCGACGCCGGGAAACGTGACGATCTCGTGTTCCAGGCACGCCCTTTCCAGGGCGGTTCCGGCCTCCTCGCGGGTGGCGTTGACCCGGTCGTCCCGCTCGGCGTAGATCGCGAGGACGGCGGCCCTCGCCCCTGAGAGGTCGGCGTCGCCGGGAAACGGGCCGTAGAACGGGACGGCCGCCGACAGGCGCGGCTCGTCCGAGGAGAGCAGCAGCCAGGTCATGGCGCCGCCGAAGCAGAAGCCGATGACGCCGAGCCTCTTGCCGGGGGCGCCCCGCTCCAGCTCGCCCAGGGCGGCCTTCATGTCCGCGGCGAGGCGCTCGGGGGAGAGGGCGCCCAG
Organism: Streptosporangium sp. NPDC000095; assembly: GCF_042899335.1. Taxonomy (NCBI): domain Bacteria; kingdom Bacillati; phylum Actinomycetota; class Actinomycetes; order Streptosporangiales; family Streptosporangiaceae; genus Streptosporangium; species Streptosporangium sp. NPDC000095. Next base: position 40,420 of record NZ_JBIAZS010000015.1, on the reverse strand, counting down.
CGCCGCGGTGGCCTGAGCCGGGTCCTCGAAGGAGGCGGTCCCGCCCTCGCGGGAGAGCAGGTCGATGGCGAGCGCACAGTAGCCGTCGGCCGCCAGGTGCCCGGCGACCGACCGGATGTGGTCGGTGAGCCCGCGGTTCTCGTGGATCACCAGCACCGCGCCTCGCGGGTCCGCGGGCGCCGCCCAGGCGCCCCTGAGGGTGACGCCGCTCTCGGTGCCGGGGAAGATGATCTCCTCGGTCGGCAGGGGCGAGGAGATCGGGGGCGGTTCGCCGCCCGGTGGCACGGTGGACGCCGTCGCCGTGTCGGATCCCGTGGCGGACGGCGCGGTCGCGTTCCCTCCGCCGCTTTCCCAGGTCGCGAGCAGGGCGACGGCGGCGGGTGCCTCCAGCCCGAGGAGGGTGAGGCGGTGCAGCGCCTCGTGCCGGGGGACGAGCCCCGCCGCGTGGTCGACCGCGACCTCCTCCGCGAGGTACCGGTGAAAAGACATCACCAGCACACGGTAGGACCGGCGAATGAAAGCCACGGCAAAGCCGGACCACGTGCCGCCACCCGAAAACCGGGGAGCGCGCGGCCTCCGACGAGGGTCTCCCGAAGGCCCCCTCCGCGGTGACCCACGCGGATTCCACGTGCCCGTGAGGACGCCGCCGGCCTCGCCCGCGAGACCTGTCCACTATTGGACACGCTCCCTCGGGCTTTTGCGTATTTCTCCATGGTCGGCCGGTTCCGATCCGTAGATCATGTGAGGACCGGCCGTGCGCGACCTCGCGTCGTCGTACGCACGCGGCGGCACGTGCGGAGATGCACGAGCACGGATGGTTACAGACGGTTATAGAGGGTTGCGGAGGGTTGGAGGGTCGATGGGCGAGGGTGGAGCGCCGGTCCCGCTCGGTAACCGGCCGGTCTTCGACACCGCGGACCTCGACGAGGCCCGCGAACTGGTGGCCGGAGTGTTCTGCCCCCACCGGCTGGAGCTCACCGGTGGCACCTCCCGGCTGGCCGCGCGGCTCAACTCGGTCCAGCTGGGCACCGTGCGGGTGAACTACCTGGACTACGGGGCGGACGTCCGCATCGAGCCCGGGGAGCTCGAATCCTTCTTCCTGGTGCAGATCCCGCTGGCCGGGCGCAGCCTGATCCGGTGCGGCGGCCAGGAGATCGTGTCGACGCCGGGTCTGGCCTCCCTGCCGTCGCCGTCGGAACACCTCGACATGCGCTGGGCGGCCGGCTGCCCCCAGCTGATCGTCAAATTCGACCGGCCGGTCGTCGAGGACGCCATGGAGCGGATGCTCGGGGAGCGGCTCGACCGGCCGATCGTCTTCGACCTGGGCATGGACATGACCGCCGGCTGGGCGAGAGCCTGGAAGGCGATGGCCGACCTGATCGTCAGGGAGGCCGAGTACGGCGACGGGCTCGCCGCGCAGCCGCTCGCGATCGCCCACCTGGAGAACGCCATGCTCTCCTCCCTGCTCACCGGGCAACCGTCCAACTACCTGGAGCGGCTGAACGCCCCTCGGCCCCCCGCCCTGCCCAAGGTGGTGCGCCGGGCGATGCGGTACATCGACGACCACGCCCACCTGCCGCTCACGACGGACGAGGTCGCGAGCGCCGTGGCGGTCAGCGGACGCTCGCTCCAGGAGGGCTTCCGCCGCCATCTCGGCCTGACCCCGATGACCTACCTCAGGGATGTGCGCCTGGGCAGGGTGCACGACGAACTGGCGGCCGGCGATCCGGCCAGGTGCACCGTGACGAAGGTGGCGGCCCACTGGGGCTTCCCGCACCAGGGGCGCTTCGCCGCCCTCTACCGCGCGCGCGCTACGGCCGGACGCCGTCCCAGACGCTACGCGGTAACTGACGGCACTCGGCCCGGCAGTCGGACGGCCAAGACGTCGAGGTGAGGACGAATCGGGGAGGGGCGGGGGAGGATCCCGCGCCAGACGGATGGAACCCGCGCTGAGCGGATGGCATGGGCGGCGGCGGCCGTCGTACCTTTTCACCAGGCGCCGCTCGATCGTTCCCCGCTTCGGGGAAGCCCTCTCAAGGCTTCCTCGAAGCTCTCGAAACCTCCTCGAAAGGACATCTCACCATGCGCAGAATCCTTGTCGTCGGCGCCGGTCAGGCGGGCCTCCACCTCGCCCTCGGCCTGCTGCGGAACGGCTACGACGTCACCGTCGTCTCCAACCGGACCCCCGAGGACATCCGCGACGGCCGGGTCATGTCCAGCCAGGCCATGTTCGGCACCGCCCTCGGCCATGAGCGTGACCTCGGCCTGGACCTGTGGGCGGACGGCTGCCCGTCGATCGACGGGATCCAGTTCGCGGTGGCCGGCCCCGACGGGGACCCGGCGATCCGCTGGGCCGCCCGGCTCGACGCCCCCGCCCGCTCGGTCGACCAGCGGCTGAAGATGCCCGCCTGGATGGCCGAGGTGGAGCGGCTCGGCGGGAAGATCGTCATCCATGACGCCACCGTGGAGGACCTGGAGGGCTACGCCGCCCAGTACGACCTGGTCATGGTCGCCGCGGGCAAGGGATCGATCGCCTCGCTCTTCGAGCGGGACGCGTCGCGCTCGCCGTACCACGCCCCGCAGCGGGCCCTCGCCCTCACCTACGTCAACGGCCTCACACCGCGGCCCGACCACTCCGCGGTGTGCTTCAACATGATCCCCGGGGTCGGCGAGTACTTCGTGTTCCCCGCCCTCACCGTCACCGGCCCCTGCGAGATCATGGTGTTCGAGGGCGTTCCCGGCGGGCCTATGGACCGCTGGGCGGAGGTCGCCACCCCGGCCGAGCATCTGGCCATGAGCAGGCGGATCCTGGAGACCTTCCTGCCGTGGGAGGCCGAGCGCGCCGCGGACGTCGAACTCACCGACGCCGGCGGTGTCCTGTCCGGCCGCTTCACGCCGGTCGTGCGCAGGCCGGTGGCGACGCTCCCGTCGGGTGCCCCGGTCCTGGGCGTGGCGGACGTGGTCGTGCTCAACGACCCGATCACCGGGCAGGGGTCCAACAACGCCGCCAAGTGCGCGGCCTCCTACCTGTCCGACATCCTGGAGCGCGGCGAGTTGCCGTACGACGGGGCCTGGATGGAGCGGGTCTTCGAGCGCTACTGGCGAGACGCCCGGCACGCCACCACCTGGACGAACGCGCTGCTCGCGCCCCCGCCGCCGCACGTGCTGGAGCTCCTGGGAGCCGCCGGCGAGCTGCCCGAGGTGGCCTCCCGTTTCGTCAACGGCTTCGACGACCCCTCCGACTACGCGGACTGGTTCCTGGACCCGGCCGGCGCGGCCGAGTACCTGGCGCGGGCCGGGAAGTGAGGCGGCGCCATGAGATCCCTGCGCGACGCCCTCGGGCAGTTCGCCACCGGGGTGGCGGTGGTCACCGCCGCCACCCCACGGGGTGACCGGCTGGGCGTGACCGTCAACTCCTTCACCTCGGTCTCGCTCGACCCGCCGCTCGTCCTGTGGTGCCTGTCCCGGCGGGCCCCCAGTGCGCCGGCCTTCGCCGAGGCGGAGCGGTTCGCGGTCAACGTCCTGGCAGCCGGCCAGGAGCACCTGTCACGGCGGTTCGCCACGCCGCTGCCCGACAAGTTCGCCGGGGTGGAGACCCGTCTCGCGCCGGGCGGGGTGCCGGTCCTCGCCGGGACCGTCGCCCACTTCGCCTGCCGCGCGGTGACCACGTACGACGGAGGTGACCATCTGATCTTCGTCGGGGAGGTCGAGCACTTCCGGAGACAGGAGGGCGAGCCGCTGGTCTTCCACTCGGGGAGCTACCGGGCGCTGTCCGCGCCGGACCGCGAGATGGCGCTCTGCGAACCCTGACGGCGATTAGGGCAGGTCAGCCGGGGTAAGCCCCGAGGATGACACGGCGGAGGGGCCTCTCCCGCTGGCCGGTGATCCGGCAGCTGATGGGAGGGGACGGCAGGGGCGACGCCGCGCGTTCGGCGCGCACCGACGTCCTGCGGCCCCGCACCGAGGAGGCCGACGGCGTCGCGCGTTCGGTCTGCCCGTTCTGCGCGGTCGGCTGCGGCCAGCTGGTCTACGTCAAGGACGGCCGGGTCACCCAGATCGAGGGTGACCCCGACTCGCCCATCTCACGCGGGCGCCTCTGCCCCAAGGGGGCGGCGAGCAAGCAGCTCGTCACCCACCCCGGCCGGCAGACCCGAGTCCTCTACCGGCGGCCGCACGGCACGGACTGGGAGCCGCTCGACCTGGAGACGGCGATGGACATGATCGCCGACCGGGTGGTGCGGACCCGCAGGGAGACCTGGCAGCAGGAGTACGAGGGCAGGACGGTCCGGCGCACCATGGGCATCGCGAGCCTGGGCGGGGCGACGCTGGACAACGAAGAGAACTACCTGATGAAGAAGCTCTACACCGCCCTCGGCGCGATCCAGGTGGAGAACCAGGCCCGTATTTGACACTCCTCCACCGTCCCCGGTCTGGGGGCCAGCTTCGGGCGTGGCGGTGCCACGGACTTCCAGCAGGATCTGGCCGAGTCCGACTGCATCGTCATCCAGGGCTCCAACATGGCCGAATGCCATCCGGTGGGATTCCAGTGGGTGGTGGAGGCGAAGGCGCGCGGGGCGAAGGTGTTCCACATCGACCCGCGCTTCACCCGCACCAGCGCGATCGCCGACCGCCACCTGCCGATCCGCGCGGGCAGCGACATCGTGCTGCTCGGCGCGCTGATCAACCATGTGCTCTCCAACGAGCTGGACTTCCGCGAGTACGTGGTGGCCTACACCAACGCCTCGGCGATCATCTCCGAGGACTTCGAGGACACCGAGGACCTGGACGGGCTGTTCTCCGGATTCGACCGGGAAAGACGCGCGTACGACCCGTCGAGCTGGGCCTACGAGCGCGGTGAGGAGGATGAGGCGTCCGACGTCGGCGGCGAGCGGATGGAGGGCGGTCCCCGGCACGCCGAGGCGGCGGGCCCCGAGCAGTACGGCTCCGGTGGCGCCGCCGCGCCGTCGAGGCCGCTCACGGATCCGACGCTGCGCCACCCCCGCTGCGTCTACCAGATCCTGCGGCGGCACTTCGCCCGCTACACCCCGCAGACGGTGTCGGAACTGTGCGGCATCTCCCCGGAGGACTTCGCGGAGCTGGCCGAGGCGATCACCGCGAACTCGGGCAGGGAACGTACCACCGCCTGGGCGTACGCGGTCGGCTGGACCCAGCACACCGTGGGCGCGCAGTACATCCGCACGGCCTCGATCCTGCAGCTGCTGCTGGGCAACATCGGCCGCCCCGGCGGCGGGATCCTGGCGCTGCGCGGCCACGCGAGCATCCAGGGCTCCACCGACATCCCCACCCTGTTCAACCTGTTGCCGGGCTACCTGCCGATGCCCCACGCCCACCGGCACGAGGGGCTCGACGACTACCTCGCCAAGGCCGGGGCCGAGACCGGCTTCTGGGGCAGGAAACGCTGCTACCTGGTGAGCCTGCTCAAGGCGTGGTGGGGCGACGCCGCAACCGAGGAGAACGACTTCCGCTTCGACAACCTGCCCCGCGTCACCGGCGACCACGGCCATTTCACCACCGTGATGGGACAGATCGACGGCACCGTCAAGGGCTACTTCGTGGTGGGGGAGAACCCGGCGGTCGGCTCCTCGGGCGGCCGGGCACAGCGTCTGGGCCTGGCCAACCTCGACTGGCTGGTGGTGCGCGACCTGACGCTGGTGGAGACGGCCACCTTCTGGAAGGACGGCCCCGAGCTGGAGACCGGGGAGACGCGCACCGAGGACATTGCCACCGAGGTGTTCTTCCTGCCCGCCGCGAGCCACGTGGAGAAGGACGGCACCTTCACCAACACCCAGCGGCTGCTGCAGTGGCGGGAGAAGGCGGTCGAACCGCCGGGCGACTGCCGCAGCGACCTGTCGTTCTACTACCACCTCGGCAAGCGGATCAGGCGGCGGATGACCGACGACGAGATCGACCGGCCGGTACGCGAGCTCACCTGGGACTACCCGGAGGAGGGCGAACACGCCGAGCCGTCGGCGCGGGCGGTGCTGCGTGAGATCAACGGCACCGGCCCCGACGGGCGGACCCTGTCGGCCTACACCGAGCTCAAGTCCGACGGTTCCACCCGGTGCGGGTGCTGGATCTACTGCGGGGTGTACGCCGACGAGGTGAACCAGGCGGCCCGTCGCAGGCCGGGGAACGAGCAGAACAGGGTCGCGCCGGAATGGGGCTGGGCCTGGCCCGCCAACCGGCGCATCCTCTACAACCGGGCCTCCGCCGACCCCGAGGGCCGCCCGTGGAGCGAGCGCAAGGCCTACCTGTGGTGGGACGAGGAGAAGGGGGAGTGGACCGGGCTCGACGTGCCGGACTTCGAGCGGCACAAGCCGCCCGGATACGTGCCGCCCGAGGGAGCCCTGGCCGAGGACGCGCTGGCCGGGACCGACCCGTTCATCATGCAGCCCGACGGCAAGGGCTGGCTGTTCGCCCCTGCGGGACTGGCGGACGGGCCGCTGCCGACCCACTACGAGCCGCACGAGTCGCCGGTGCGCAACACGCTGTACGGGCAGCGGGCGAACCCGGCGCGCCAGACCTACCCGCGCCCGGAGAGCCCCTACAACCCGCCGGGCTCACCGCGCTTCCCGTACGTGCTCACGACCTACCGGCTCACCGAGCACCACACCGCCGGGGGGATGAGCAGGCCGCTGGCCTATCTCGCCGAGCTGCAGCCGGAACTGTTCTGCGAGGTGTCGACGGAGCTCGCCGCGGAGCTGGGGCTCGTCAACGGCGGGTGGGCGACGATCGTGACGTCCCGCACCGCGATCGAGGCCCGTGTGCTGGTGACCTCGCGCGTGCGCCCGCTGCGCCTGCGGGACGCGACGATCCACCAGATCGGCCTGCCCTACCACTGGGGCTGGGGTAGCGGCGGCCTGGTCACCGGCGACGTCGTGAACGACCTGATGCCGCTCGTGCTCGACCCGAACGTCTACATCCAGGAGGGCAAGGCCATGACCTGCGACCTGCGGCCGGGCAGGCGCCCCACGGGCAGGGCGCTGCTCGGCCTGATCGAGGAGTACCGCGATGGCTGAGCGGATGGGCTTCTTCACCGACACGAGCATCTGCATCGGGTGCAAGGCCTGCGAGGTCGCCTGCAAGGAGTGGAACGACGTGCCCGACGACGGGTTCGTCTTCCGCGCCACCTCGTACGACAACACGGGCGGCCTCGGTGCCGACACCTGGCGCCACGTGGCCTTCATCGAGCAGCCGGGCGGGAACGGCGGGCAGGGCATCGAGGGATGGCTGATGTCGTCGGACGTGTGCAAGCACTGCACGCGCGCCGCCTGTCTGGACGTCTGCCCGACCGGGGCGCTGTTCCGCACCGAGTTCGGCACGGTGGTGGTACAGGCCGACGTCTGCAACGGCTGCGGCTACTGCGTGCCCGCCTGCCCGTACGGCGTGATCGACCGCAGGGAGCGCGACGGCCGGGCGTTCAAGTGCACCATGTGCCACGACCGCCAGCTCGGCGGGCTGGAACCGGCCTGTGCCAAGGCGTGCCCCACCGACTCCATCCAGTTCGGGCCGCTGGAGGAGCTGCGGGCCCGCGCCGAGGAACGGGTGGAGCTGCTGCGCGGCGAGGGCAGGCCGCGGGCGCGCCTGTACGGGGCGGACCCCGGCGACGGCGTGGGCGGGGACGGGGCCTTCTTCCTGCTGCTCGACGAGCCCGAGGTGTACGGCCTGCCTCCTGACCCGGTGGTCACGACCAGGGATCTGCCCGCCATGTGGCGCTGGGCGGCCGGGGCGGCGCTCTCCATGGTCGCAGTGGTGGCGGTGTCCTTTTCCGGGTCCTTTTCCGGGCGGAGGTGGTCGCGGTGAGGCGCGGTGAGGAGACGATGGTGCCCGGGGCCGAGTTCCGCTCCTACTACGGGCAGCCGATCATCAAGGCCCCGATCTGGCACGAGCCTCACATGCCGCTCTACCTCTATCTGGGCGGAACCTCCGGTGCCGCGTCGGTGATCTCCGCCGTGGCGACGCTCACCGGGCGTGACCGGCTCGCGCTCACCGCCAGGGTCACCGCGGCCGCCGGTGCCGTGGCCGGCGCCGGTTTCCTCGTCGCCGAACTCGGCAGGCCGGAACGGTTCCTCAACATGCTGCGCGTGTTCAAGCCCACCTCGCCGATGAGCGTCGGCTCCTGGCTCCTGGCCGCCCACAGCGCCCTGACGGCCGTCTCGGCCGCCTCCGCGCTCGTCACCGCCGGCTCCGTCAGGGAGATCCCCGCCCGGTCCATCCCGTGGTTCCCCGCCTGGCCGGCCCTGCGGGTTCCGGCCCGGCCTGTCCCGGGGGGCACCCTTGGGCTCGCCACGCGGTTCCCCGCCCGGTTCGTCCTGCGCATCCCGGTGCTCCCGGTGAAGGTCACCCGTGCCCTGCCCGCGGTCGGCGACGCGGCCGCCTGGGCGGCCGTGGTGACCGGGCCGCTGATGGCGACGTACACCGCCGTGCTCGTCGCCGACACCGCCGTGCCCGCCTGGCACGAGGCCCACCGCGAGCTGCCGTTCCTGTTCGCGGGGAGCGCGCTGGCCGGTGCGGGCGCCGTGGGCATGCTGGCCACCTCGCGCCGTGAGGCGGGCCCGGCCCGCGTCACCGCGATGCTGGGCGCCGCCGTCGAGACGGTCGCGGGCGCGGTGATGGAGCACCGGCTCGGCCTGGTCGGCGAACCCTACCGGCTGGGCAGGCCGGGCCGCCTGATGCGGACGGCCCGAGCCCTCACGGTGGGCGGCGCCCTGCTCGCCACGGTCGCCGGGCGCGGCCGTGCCCTCGGCGCGCTGTCCGGTCTCGCCCTCACCGCGGGCGCCCTCTGCACTCGCTTCGGCGTCCTGGCCGTGGGCAAGGCCTCGGCCGCCGACCCGAAGTACACGGTGGTGCCCCAACGGGAGCGCCTGAGGAGACGGGCGGACGAGAACTCCTGACCGATGACGTCTTTTACCGGGGTTCCCGGTCGCATGGAGAGGCCCCCGTCGTCCGCTCCGGTCCGGTCCGCCCCTGCCTGGTTTAGGCTCGTCTGGCCCTGGCCGGTCTTATCCGGGCCGTGTCCGGGCAGGTCAGCGCAGTCGCAGGGCCGGACCTTCGCGGGGGACGAGCTCGCCGACGACCGGCGCGCCGGGGATCTCACCCGCCACGAGCAGGCCGCCTGAGGTCTGGGCGTCGGCGAGCAGCAGCAGGTCTTCCTCGCCGAAGCGGCCCGGATCCAGGTGCGGTGCCACCCACGCCAGGTTGCGCCGGGTGCCGCCGCTGACGTAGCCGTCCCGTACGGCTTCGCGAGCCCCGCTCAGGTACGGCACGGCCGCCACGTCGAGCACCGCCGTGACGCCGCTCGCCCTGGCCAGCTTGTAGAGGTGGCCGAGCAGGCCGAACCCGGTCACGTCCGTGGCGCACCCGGCGCCCGCGGCGAGCGCCGCCCGGGAGGCGTCCCGGTTCAGCGTGGTCATCGTGGCCACCGCCTGCGGGAAGACCTCGCCGGTCGCCTTGTGCCGGGTGTTGAGCACGCCGACGCCGAGCGGCTTGGTCAGGGAGATCGGCAGGCCCGCCCGGCCGCCGTCGATGCGCAGCAGCCGCTCAGGATCGGCGAGCCCGGTGACGGCCATCCCGTATTTCGGCTCGGGATCGTCGACGCTGTGGCCGCCCGCCACGTGGCAGCCCGCCGCCCGCGCCACCTCCAGGCCGCCACGCAGCACCTCCCCGGCGAGCTCCATCGGCAGCACGTCCCGGGGCCAGCCGAGCAGGTTCACCGCCACCAGCGGCTCCCCGCCCACCGCGTACACGTCCGACAGGGCGTTGGCCGCCGCGATCCGCCCCCAGTCGCAGGGGTCGTCCACCACGGGGGTGAAGAAGTCCGCGGTGGCCACGATCGCCCGGCCGCCCTCGACGCGGACCACGGCGGCGTCGTCGCCGTCGTCCAACCCGATGACCAGCTCACCGTGGAGGTCCTGGCGTGGCCCGTTCGCCTCCCGGAGCAGTCCGGCGACGACGGACTCCAGCTCACCGGGAGGGATCTTGCAGGCGCAGCCGCCCCCGTGCGCGTACTGGGTGAGCCGCACCGCGTCCTGCCGGGGAGGAGAGGCGCCTCGCTCCACAGTGCTCTCCGCCATGCCGCGTCTCCCCTGGTAGATCGGCACGCCGCCGTCCGGCACGCCGCCCCGATGCACATACCCGCTCGGGGGTATGTTCTCCCCCGGAGGCGTATGGGCGCCTGGTGGCCCCCGCGGTCTTCAAAATCGTCGAGGCCGAGGTTCTCGGCCTGGCGGGTTCGATTCCCGTCCGCCTCCGCCGTTCAGCGTGCGGGCCTGACGTTTCCGGCATGTCAGGAAGGGCCGCGGGGTGGCCGGGTGTGGCCACGCCGCGGCCCTTCGGTCAGGCTCGGCGGTTGTCCGGGGGTGCTATCCGCCTATCGCGATGGCGAAGATGTGCATGGTCGCGACGCCCGACTGCGCTCTCGCGCTGATGTTCGGCAGGTCGAGGCGGGAGACCTCCTTGTCCTGCAGCGCCACGCCGACGTAGTAGATGGTCGCGGGGGTGTTGAACTGCTGGTTTCCCGGCCGGTTCTGGTAGGGGGCCACGATGGCGGCGTCGCCTTCCGGCCTGGGGGCGCCGTACCAGTCGGGGGAGCTGAGGGTGAAGGTCTGCCTCGTGCCGTCCTTGTAGACGACGGTGGCCGGCCCGGACACCGCGCCGTACGTTCCGGTCAGCAGGAAGCCGAGTTTCGCGCCCGAGCCGCTCAGCTTGATGGACTGGCCGGAGGCGATGGCGTTGTCGGCGGTGCCCACCGGGACATCCGGCCACTTGAAGTCGATCCCGCCCTTGTTGACCGTGCTGCCGGGGGTGACGCCGACCTGGGCCAGTGCCTGGGCGGAGATGCTGCCGCCGTTGCCGTCGAAGGTGCCGACGGCGGTGTTGCCGTTGTCGGTCACGGCGATGTTGGTGAAGTTCTGCTCCAGCGGCGTCTCCCGGCCGTCCCACAGCCGGACCGAGGTCTTGGCGGAGGCGGTCCAGTCACGGCCGGTCGCCTTGGCGGTCAGGACCACGGTGGTCGCCGAGCCGGTCGCGGCGGGGGTGACCTTGAACTCGGCGGTGGCCTCGGAGTCAGGCCGCAAGGGCTTCAACACGACCTGCGCCGGAGTGACGGTCCACCCGTCAGGAACTTCGAGGGACACGCTCGTCCTGGGCGCGATCGGCATGTCGATCGCACGGAGCGTGAAGGTGACCGTCGCCTCCTGGCCCAGCGCGACCTCGGCGGGCGCGTCGAGCTTGACCTTCTGCAAGGCGTACGCGCGGTAGGTGTGACCGGCCTGTCCGGTGATTTCGAGCAGGTCGGGCTCGTCGGTCTGCTTGGTGCGAGCGGTGCCGCCGCGGGTGGCGTCGAGCACCCGGTAGCGTCCGGCGAACATCTGGCCGCGCACCTTGATCGTGCCGTCGCGATCGGGCGTGATCAGGAATTCGTCGGCCTGGGAATCGCTCCACGCCGCGCCGACGGTGTAACCCCCGCGGCCCCGCAGGCCTTCGATCCGCCCGGTCGGCCACGCCTCCGGCAGCGCGGGCAGCAGGTGCAGTTCACCGGCATGGCTCTGCAGCAGCATCTCGGCGATGCCGGAGGTGGCGCCGAAGTTGCCGTCGATCTGGAAGGGCGGGTGCAGGTCGAACATGTTGGGGGCGAGCCTGGCCGGCGTCACGAGGAAGCGGATGAGGTCGTGCGCACGCTTGCCCTCCTCCATCCGCGCCCAGTAGTTGATCTTCCAGGCGAGCGACCAGCCCGTTCCGTCGTCGCCGCGCAACTCCAGCGTCCGCCGGGCGGCCTGGAACAGTTCCGGGGTGCCGCGCTTGGTGATCTGGTTGCTGGGGTGCAGGCCGTAGAGGTGGGAGACGTGCCGGTGGTTCCGCTCGGTCTCCACCCAGTCGTACAGCCATTCCATGATGTTGCCGCGCGAGCCGACCTTCATCGGCGGCAGCCGGTCCGCGGCGGCCAGGACCTGCGCGCGGAAACTCGCGTCCACGCTGAGGACCTGGCTCGCCTCGGCGCACCCGTGGAAGAGGTCGCGCAGGATCTGGTTGTCCATGGTGGGACCGGCGGCGACGCTGGCGTTCGCGTGGTGGGCCAGTTCAGGAGAGTTGGAGGGGTTCGTGACCAGATATCCGAGCCTCGGCTCCTCCACGAGGGTGTCGAGGAAGAACTGGGCGGCGCCCTTCATGGCCGGGTAGTTCTTCCGCAGGAAGTCGACGTCGCCGGTGAAGTTGTAGTGGTCCCAGATCATGGTGGCCAGCCATGCGCCGCCGGTCTGCCACATGCCCCAGAACGCGCCGTCCACGACCGAGGTGGCCCGCCAGCCGTCGGTGTTGTGGTGGGTGACCCAGCCGCCGGCGCCGTACTGCGCCTGCGCCGTGCGGGCGCCGGTGACCGTGAGGTCGTTGATCATGCTGAACACCGGTTCGTAGCACTCCGACAGGTTCGTCGTGTCGGCGGGCCAGTAGTTCATCGGCAGGTTGGCGTTGATGGTGTACTTCGAGTCCCACGACGGGGACATCGATTCGTTCCAGATGCCCTGCAGGTTGGCCGGTTGCGTGCCGGGACGCGAAGAGGAGATCAGTAGGTACCGGCCGAACTGGAACAGCAGCGCGGAGAACTGCGGGTCGTTGACGGCGTTGTGCTGCGCGATCCGGACGTCGGTCGGCTGGTCGGCCGCCGAGGTGCGTGGGAGTTCGAGATTCGTACGCCCGAACAGCTTCTGGTAGTCGGCGACGTGCCGGCTGCGCAACTCGGCGAAGGTCTTGTCCTGGGCGGCGTTGAGGTGCCCGAGCGCGATGCCCTGGTAGTCGCCGCTCACGTCCCGGTAGTTCACGTAGCTTGAGCCCATGGAGACCAGCACCGTCACGCTGTCGGCGGCGGTGACCTGAAGCGTGCCGCCGGAGCTGGAGACGGTGCCGCCTTCGGCGAAGGCCCGGGCCAGTGCCTGGAACCGGACCGAGCCGGTGATGCCCCGGTGATTGCCGGACCGGCCGTCGAGCGCGACCGTCGCGCCGTCCGGGCTGGAGCGCGTGTTCTGCTGGGGGCTGTCGAAGGTCGCGGAGAACGTGATCGAGCCGGGCTGGTCGGCGGTCAGGCGGATCGCGATGACCTGGTCCGGGGCGCTCGCGAACACCTCGCGCCGGAAGCGCACCCCGTTCTTGAGGTACGTGGTGGACGTGGTGGCGGTGGTGAGGTCCAGCTGGCGGTTGTACTCCGTCGAGCCGGTGCCGCCGGGGAAGCTCAGCCTGAGGTTGCCGACGGGCTGGTAGGCCAGCTGGCCCACGGGGTTCCCGAGCATCGCCTGGTCGATGAGGTTCTGGGCCTGAGCCCACTGGTCCTCGAAGACCAGCCGCCGGATCTCCGCCAGCGCCGCGGCGCCCCTCGGGTTGCTCTGGTCGTACGGGCCGCCGGCCCACACGGTGTCCTCGTTGAGCTGCAGCCGCTCCTGGTCGACGTTGCCGAAGACCATGGCGCCGAGGCGTCCGTTGCCGATGGGCAGCGCGCGCAGCCAGTCGGTGCCGGCGGACCGGTCGTACCAGAGGGCCAGGTCGTTGGCGGCGAGCACTTCCGGAGGCGCCACCGAAGCGGCTCGGGCCACCGCCGTCCATTGCATGGGGAGCAGCAGAGCTCCGGCTCCGGCTGCGCTGATCGACATCAACTGCCTGCGGGACAGGTCTGGCATGGTGCATCTCCAAGCGTGGTGCAGCCTCGCCGGCAACCGAAATCGCGCATGCGACGACGAACTCGACGACAAGTCAACTCGGGAGTCCGGTCGGATCGGCAGCGTGGTGAGGTTTGGGACTGGGGGGGTTTCGGTCAAGTTAAAAGATTTGATGTATCGCGTCAATAGCCGTAACAAAAGCCAACGAAAATCCGCCCATGCGTCGTTCGTCGCCCCTAGACATCCGACCTATCAAGGTTTCAGAATGAGGACCGAGGGTGTGCGGAGATCGCTGGCGGCAACATTCGGCCATGTGAGGCGCGCTTCACATCATCGAGACCGGAGACGGGAAGTCCTGACCGACGACGCCCAGAGGAGACGCGCTCGCCGGAACGCCCGGCGGCAGGAATGGGAGGCCGGGCTTCAAAGGCCCAGGTCCTCGGCCTGGCGGATTCGATTTCCTCCCGCCTTCGCCTATGTTCGGAGAGTGGACCCACGCAGGCTCGTGCCGCGTACCGACGCCGTCCTCGCCGATCCCCGGCTGGTCGCGGCGGCGGGGCGGCTCGGGCGGACGGTCGTCAAGGACGCCGTGGCGCGGGCACAGCGGCGCGTACGGCAGGGCGTGCTCGATCCGGGAGAGGTCGCGGACGCGGCCGTGGCGGCGCTCCCGCCGTATCCGGCGAGCCCGCGGCAGGTGATCAACATGACCGGGGTGCTGGTCCACACCAACCTGGGCCGCGCGCCGCTCTCGGCCGCGGCGGTGGAGGCCACGGCCGCCGCGGCGGGTTGCACGGACGTGGAGTTCGACCTCGCCACCGGAGCCCGCGCCCGCCGGGGACGGGGCGCGATGGACGCGCTCGCGCGGGCCGTTCCCGCCGCGGAGGGCGTGCACGTGGTCAACAACAACGCCGCCGCGCTCGTGCTCGTCGCCACCGCGCTCGCCGCCGGGCGGGAGATCGTGATCAGCCGCGGCGAGCTGGTGGAGATCGGCGACGGGTTCCGCATCCCCGACCTGCTCGTCTCCACCGGCGCCAGGCTGCGCGAGGTGGGCACCACCAACCGCACCTCCTACGCCGACTACCGGGCGGCGGTGGGACCGGAGACGGGCTTCGTCCTCAAGGTGCACCCGTCGAACTTCCTGGTCGAGGGTTTCACCGGCTCGGTCGAGGTCGCCGAGCTGTCCGCGCTCGGTGTACCCGTGGTGGCCGACATCGGTTCGGGCCTGCTCGCGCGGGAGCCGCTGCTGCCGGGCGAGCCCGACGCGGCGAGCGCCCTGGAGGCCGGAGCCGAACTCGTCACCGCGAGTGGCGACAAACTGCTCGGCGGCCCGCAGGCCGGGCTGCTGCTGGGCCGGCGCGACCTGGTCGAGCGGTGCGCGAGACACCCGCTGGCCCGTGCGCTCCGGGTGGACAAGCTGACACTGGCCGCGCTGGAGGCCACCCTGCGAGGCCCCGCCACCCCCGTCCACCAGGCCCTGTACGCCGATGCCGCGCTGCTCGGCGAGCGTGCCGCCGCGCTCGCGGGCCGGCTGGCCGAGGCGGGGGTCGACGCGAGGGCCGTGCCGAGCGAGGCGGCGGTGGGCGGCGGCGGGGCACCGGGCGTGAGGCTGCCGAGCGCCGCGATCAGTCTGCCCGAGCGGTTCGCGGTGCCGCTGCGGGCCGGGCGGGTCCCGGTCGTCGGCCGGGTGGAGGGTCGCCGTCTCCTGCTCGACCTGCGTGCCGTGCCCGCGGACCGGGACGGTGATGTGCTGAGCGCCGTTCTCGGGGCGGAGCACCGCCGTGGGTGACCGTCGGGGCGGTTGCTCGGCACGCGGGGCGTGGGCGGGCGGCTGATGCACGTCGTCGCCACGGCGGGTCACGTCGATCACGGTAAGTCCACCCTGGTGCGGGCGCTCACCGGGATGGAACCCGACCGGCTGGCCGAGGAGCGGCGGCGAGGGCTCACGATCGAGCTCGGTTACGCCTGGACGGAGCTGCCCTCGGGGGAGCAGCTCGCCTTCGTCGACGTCCCCGGCCACGAGCGCTTTCTCGCCACCATGCTGGCCGGGGCCGGTCCGGCGCCCGCCGTCATGTTCGTGGTGGCGGCCGACGAGGGCTGGATGCCGCAGTCCGAGGAGCACCTGGTGGCGCTGGAGACCCTGGGAGTGCGGCACGGCCTGCTCGTGGTGACCCGCGCCGATCTCGCGGAGCCGGCTGCGGCCATGGAGCGGGCGCGGGCCCGTCTGGCGGCGGGTGGCCTGGGCGGTGCCGAGGCGCTGGTCGTGAGCGGGCGCACCGGGCAGGGCCTCGACGAACTGCGCCGGGCATTGGACCGGCTG
Source organism: Streptosporangium sp. NPDC000095 (assembly GCF_042899335.1). Lineage (NCBI taxonomy): Bacteria > Bacillati > Actinomycetota > Actinomycetes > Streptosporangiales > Streptosporangiaceae > Streptosporangium > Streptosporangium sp. NPDC000095. Next base: position 24,439 of record NZ_JBIAZS010000015.1, on the reverse strand, counting down.
GTGGCCGGACTGCCCGTACCCGATCACCGGGCGCCGGTTCGGCTGTGGATCGACCGGGCGTTCACCGTACGCGGCAGTGGCACGGTCGTGACCGGGACTTTGCCCGCGGGCACGATCACCGCGGGGGACGAGCTGGATCTCGACGGCGTGCCCGCGCGGGTGCGGGCGCTGGAGTGCCTGAAGGAGCCGGTGGCCTCGGTGACCGGCGTGGCCAGGGTGGCGCTCAACCTGCGAGGCATGCGCGGCCGGGGCGACCCCTGCCGTGGCCTCGCCCTGGTCACCCCGGACGCGTGGACGTACACCGACCTGGTCGACGTGCGCCTCAGCCCGTCGGGACCCGAGGACGACGGCCCGCGGTGGCCTGGTGAGCCCGAGGTGGACGGCCTCGGAGGCGGTGGCTCGCGCGTGCCCGGCGGGGACACCGGACCGGAGGGCTCCTGGGAACACATCCCCGAGGCGTTCGGAGGCGAGGGGCGTCCCGAGGGCTGGGACGCCGGTGATCTTCCGGGGCGGCTGACCGCGCACATCGGCTCCGCGGCGGTGGTGTGCGACGTGCGGCCGCTCGGTGGGCGGATCGCCCGGCTGCGCCTGGCAGGACGGCTCCCCCTGCACGCGGGCGACGTGCTGCTGCTGCGCGATCCCGGACGCGACCGGGGCGAGGTGCGGGTCCTCGCGCGGGCGAACGTGCTCGATCCTCGCCCGCCCGACCTGCGCCGCCGGGGCGCGGCGCGGGAGCGGGCGGCCGAGTTGGCGGCGGCCCCGCCGGACGCGGCCTCCCTGCTGCGGACCCACCTGCTGCTGCGTACGAGGGATCTGGTGGCGATGGGGTGTGCTCCGGGCAGGCCGGTGTGCGGCGACTGGCACGTCGATCCGGCGCACTGGTCGATGCTGGAGGAACGTCTCCCCGAGGTGGTGCGGCGCCACGCCTCGGCGCATCCGCTGGAGCCGGGCATGCCGGTTGAGGCGGCCCGCCACGAGCTGGCCCTGCCCGACCGTCGGCTGGTCGCGGCGCTCCTGCGCCCGCCGCTCGCCCCGGAGGCCGGGCGGATCGTGAGCGGCTCCTCTGCTCGCCCGGTGCTGCCCGTGCCGGTCGTCCGGGCCGTCGAGCGGCTCGGCGCCGAGCTGTCCGCGCGCCCCTTCCTGGCCCCTGAGGCGGGCAGGCTGGCCGAGCTGGGGCTGGGGCCCCGGGAGCTGGCGGCCGCCGTACGGGCGGGGGCGCTGCTCCGGGTGGCGGACGGGATCGTGCTGCTGCCCGGCGCGGACGTCCTGGCGGGCCGGGTGCTCGCCCGGCTGCCGCAGCCGTTCACGGTCAGTCAGGCCAGGCAGGCCCTCGGCACCAGCCGCAGGGTCGCGGTGCCGCTCCTGGAACACCTCGACGAAAGAGGGCTCACCGAGCGGGTCGACGAGATCCACCGCCGCTGCCGGCCCCACGCGGGACAGGGATCTCGCGGTATCACGCCGGTCACCGGATCCGGCGGAATCGGGAGGCGGATCCCGGAGGGGGATGGCTCCTGATATCGCCGCAACCAGCAGGTATATGGTGAAAAAAGGCGAAAAATCATCTTTGGTTCGGATGCGGTGGTCACCGTTCCCCTCACGTCCCCTCGACCGTCCCCCCGACGGTGGCGGGCCGCTCCGCCGGCGTCACGCGGAAGGGCACACCACGAGGAAACGAACAGGGAGGACGTCATGCCGAGCAACAGGGCCGTCTCGTACCAGGGGACAGGCAAGGTGGAGGTCCGGGACATCGACTATCCCGGGTTCGAGCTCAAGGACGGCCCCGGGGTGAACCCGGCGAACGTGGGCCGCAAGGTGCCGCACGGCGCGATCGTCAAGACCGTCGCGACGAACATCTGCGGCAGCGACCAGCACATGGTCCGTGGCCGCACCACCGCGCCCGTCGGCCTCGTCCTCGGGCACGAGATCACCGGCGAGGTCGTCGAACTCGGCCCGGACGTGGAGTTCGTCAGGAAGGGCGACCTCGTCTCCGTCCCCTTCAACATCGCCTGTGGCCGCTGCCGCAACTGCAAGGAGGGCAAGACCGGGATCTGCGAGAACGTCAACCCCGACCGGCCAGGATCGGCGTACGGCTACGTCGACATGGGCGGCTGGGTCGGCGGGCAGGCGCAGTACGTCCTGGTGCCCTACGCCGACTGGAACCTGCTCACGTTCCCCGACAAAGAGCAGGCGATGGAGAAGATCCTCGACCTCGCCATGCTCACCGACATCTTCCCGACCGGGTTCCACGGCTGCGTCAGCGCCGGGGTGAAGCCGGGATCGACCGTCTACATCGCGGGCGCGGGACCGGTCGGGCTCGCCGCGGGCGTCTCGGCGTTCCTCCTCGGGGCCGCCGTGGTCATCATCGGCGACCTGAACAAGGAACGGCTGGAAAAGGCCCGCGGCTTCGGCTGCGAGACCGTCGACGTGTCGCTGGGCGACCCGAAGGACCAGATCGAGCAGATCCTCGGCGAGCCCGAGGTCGACTGCGGCGTCGACGCCGTCGGCTTCGAGGCGCGCGGCCACGGTGGCGACTCCGACAGGGAACAGCCCGCCACCGTGCTCAACTCGCTCATGGACATCACCCGCGCCGGCGGCGCGCTCGGCATCCCCGGCCTGTACGTGACCGGCGACCCAGGGGCTCCGGACGAGGCGGCCAAGCAGGGGTCGCTGTCCATCAGGCTCGGCCTCGGCTGGGCCAAGTCGCTCGCCTTCACCACGGGCCAGTGCCCCGTCATGCGCTACAACCGCTACCTGATGCAGGCGATCCTGCACGACAGGGTGCAGATCGCCAAGGCGGTCAACGCCGTGCCGATCCCGCTGGAGCGGGCTCCCCAGGGGTACGAGGAGTTCGACCAGGGCGCCGCGTCCAAGTTCGTGCTCGACCCGAACGGCATGCTCGGAACATCCGGCTGACCGCCCGCACCACACCCTGAGGTGTGACAGCGCCCGAATCCTGTTCGCCGGCCTGGGCCGAGGGCTTCACCGCGGGCTGCCCCGGTTCGCAGCGGCCGGAAAAAGAGGGCCGGAGGGACTCGGGGAAGGAGGCTTGAAGGGCTCGGGAAGGGTCAGAGCGCTTCGACGAAGAGCTCGGCCTCGCGCTCGCCCATGCCCGTCTCACCGCGCACCAGGTGGATCGCCTGCTCCGCGCGGCCGACGGCCTTGAGTTCGCGCACGCGAGTGGCGAGGTCGGGCCCGGTGATCGCGACGGTGCTCGGGGACTCCACGGGATGGGCGGCGCGAACGCGCGCCATGAGGGGATGGCTCCACAGGTCGCGCCCCATGGCCACGGCGTCGACGACATCCTTGGCCTCCTTCAGGCCGAGCCCGGTGTATCGGCGCAGCTCCTTGATCGCCTGGATCTTCTGCCCCTGGCGGGTCAGCCCGGTGACGGTCTCATGCAGCCCCTGGGGCGTCAGCGGCGCGGTGGGCACCCCGCCGGAGACCGCGCGACCGCCCTTCCTGGCCGCCATGACGGCACCGACGACGATCGCCAGGACCACCACGAGCAGGACGGCGACGATCAGCAGCTCAGTGGGCCCGATGTTCGGCATGCCCGCATCGTACGCCGGATCCGCGCGGGTCGTGCGAGGCGATGACGGGTCGGGTGAAGAGGGTGCCGAGGAGCGTCGGGCCCACCTGCCCGAGGATCCGCGCGGGCGGCGTGGGGCGGCGGTGGGGCGGGCGAAGAGGGCGTCGACGAGCGCGTGGCTCGCCTGCCGAGGATGCGCACGGGCCGGGTGGGACGGAACGGGAGGTTTTTCTGCCGGGGAGTTCTCCCTTCTCGGGCAGGCGGTCTTGGGCAGGCGGTGAACACGATGGACGCCGACGGCGGTTAAATGGCAGCGTCCACATGGCAGCGTCCCAACCTGCCCCCAACGAGCCCGTACCCCCTGTCCGCGACCAAGGTTCGTTCCCCACCCGCGCCCCGTGGGCATCGGATCGAGAGGATCGTCATGTCCGCACACCATCGAACGGGCCGGGTCACGGCCACGCTGACCGCCTGTCTCGCCGCGATGGCGCTCACCGGATGCGCGAGCGGCGACGCCACGGCGCCCCGCGCGGCCACCCCCGTCCCGGCGGGTACGGGAGCCGAGACGGACGGCGGCACCGTGCTCCCGGGCCAGCCGGACGTCAACGGCGACGGCCGGGTCGTCATCGGGGTGCTGAGCCCCGGTGACATCAACGACAAGGGCTACTACCAGAGCTTCGTGGACACGGCGGAGGAGTTCGCCACCTCGAAGGGCTGGACGATCATCAAACGCGGTGGCGTCAACACCAGCGAGGCGCTCAACGCCGCGCGAGCGCTGTGCCGCCAGAAGGTCGACATGGTGGCCCTGGGCGCCGCGGACCTCAGGGACGCGATCCCCGCCGCCGAGGAGCCGGTGTGCGCGAACACCGCCTGGTACGTACCCTCCTCGGACAACGTCCCGCAGACGCCGAGGATCATGCTTTCCACCGACGAGGCGGACCAGAGCCTGCTCGCCGCCGGATACGCGGCGGGCCTGCTGATGAAGGAGAAAGGCGAGACCAAGGCCGGGTTCGTAACCGGGCCGGAGGTCGACTTCACCACCGCGGCGGCGAGGGCCTTCAGGGCGGGTATCCGGCTGGTGGTCCCCGAGGCCACGCTGACGGTCACCTACAGCGGCGACCTCAACGACTCGGCCAAGGCCAAGGAGGCCACCCAGGCCCAGATCAGCCAGGGCGTCAAGGTCGTCTACCCCTACCTGGGCGGCGCCACCGACGCGTCGGCGGAGCTGGCCGACGCCAACGGCGTGCTCACCCTCACCCCGGGCACCGACCGGTGCGCCTCCACCGCGCCCACCTTCGACATCTCGGTGCTCTTCAGTCCCGGAGACTACTTCAGGGCCGCGCTGGAGGAATTCGCCGCGGCGAAGCTGCGGATGGGCGTGGAGAAGGTCTGGAAGCTCGGCGTCGACCCGTTCCCCACCGTGAGGATCTGCGAGCCCACCCCCGAGCAGAGGGAGAGGCTGGAGACGTTCATCGCCGACGTCGGCAGCGGCAAGATCGACCCCAAGGCGGAAGTGCGGAGGCTCGGCTCCTGAGATGCGGGAAGACGAACAGGCCGGGGAGCTCTCCCCACCGCCGGTGCCCGCGCTGCGGCTGCGGGGAGTGAGCAAGAGCTACGGCCAGGTGGTGGCCTGCGACACCGTGGATCTCGACGTGTACCGGGGAGAGATCCACGGCCTGCTCGGTGAGAACGGGGCCGGCAAGTCGACACTCATGAAGATCCTGCTGGGACTCGTCCGGCGGGACGCCGGAACCGTCCTGCGCGATGACGAGCCCGTCGACATCGGCAGCCCGAGACAGGCCGCGGCGCTCGGCATCGGCATGGTGCACCAGCACTTCAGCCTGATCGAACCGCTCACGGTCTGGGAGAACGTCGTCCTGGGCGACACCGGGAGGATCGACAGGGCCGCCGCCCGTGACCAGGTGCTGGAGATCTCCCGGCGCTACGGTCTGCCGGTCGACCCACTGGCCAGGGTCGCGGGGCTCTCCGCGGGCGAGCGGCAGCGGGTCGAGCTGATCAAGTGCCTGCGCGGGGACCCGTCGGTGCTCATCCTCGACGAGCCGACGTCCGTGCTGACCCGGGCGGAGTCGGCCGAACTGTTCGGCGTGCTGCGCCGCGCGGTCCGTTCGGAGAACCGCGCGGTCATCCTGATCAGCCACAAGCTGGACGAGATCACCGCGGCCACCGACCGGGTGACCGTGCTGCGCGGGGGAAAGGTCGTCTTCCGTGGCGCGACCGCGCGGACGGGTCCCCGGGAGCTGGCCAGGTGGATGGTCGGCAGGGAGGTCTCCCTGGGCGCCGAGGCCGCCGCCCTCGGCGTGCTGCCGGGAACGTACGGGTCCGCGAGGGGTGACGGACCCGGGAAGGCCGCGATGACCGAGACCGGTCCCGAGGCCGGAGCCACAGAAGCCGCGACGGGGGAGGCCGGGCCGGGAAAAGCCACGATGACCGAGCTCAGGCCCGAGGAGCTCAGGGCAGAAAAGATCAAGGCGGACGAGGCGGGCACGGGCGTCCAGGACCCCCCGGCGCCCGCGCTACGGCTGCGCGGCCTCACCCTCACCGTCGACGGCGTGCCCGTCCTGTCCCATCTCGGGCTGGACGTCGCCCCCGGTGAGATCGTCGGCCTGTACGGGGCCGAGGGCAGCGGCCAGTCGAGCCTGGGCGACCTGCTGTCCGGGCTCGCCGTACCGGACTCGGGGACGGTCGAGATCTCCGGCAGACCGGTCGATCCGAACCGCCCGGGTGCGCTGCACGCCGCCGGGCTCGGCATCGTGCCCGAGGACCGGCACGGTTTCGGGCTGGTGCTGGACATGAGCGTCGCGGCGAACCTGGTCATGAAGTCGCTGGACGCCGTGAGCGGCCGGGTGTTCCTCGACCGGAGGAGGATGCACGCCGTCGCCCGCCGCATGGTGGCCGAGTTCGGCATCGTCACCCCGTCGACGGACACCCCGGTGCGCGACCTCTCCGGAGGAAACCGGCAGCGGGTCGTGCTCGCCCGCGAACTCTCGGCCCGCCCGACCGTCCTGGTCGTGGCCCAGCCCTCGCGGGGGCTGGACGTGGGCGCCATCGAGGACATGCACCGGCGGCTACGCGACGCAGCGTCCGAAGGGGTGGCCGTACTGCTGATCTCCACGGAACTGGAGGAGGTCATGACCCTCGCCTCCAGGATCGCGGTGATCTCCGCGGGAAGGATCACCGGCGTCCTCGCCGGCGGGGAGGCCACGGCCGAGCGGCTCGGAATGCTGGTGGGCGGGGCGAGCGTGTGAGAGAAACCCCCCCGAACGCCGGCCGGGACCCGTCCGGGCGCCTGCTCGCCCTCCTCACCCTCGGTCCCGGCGCGTCCGGCTGGAGGACCGGCCTGGCGACCGTCGCGGGCGTGGTCGTGGCGCTCGCCCTGTCGTCGCTGCTGATCGCCGTGACCGGTGGCTCCCCGCTCGCCTCGGTGCGGGCACTCTTCCAGGGCAGTGTGGCCGACCCGACGGCCTGGACCTCCACCCTGCTGTACACGGCGCCGCTGCTGCTCGTCGCCGTGGGCGCGTGCGTCAGCGCCAGGTCCGGCGTGTTCAACATCGGGCAGGAGGGCCAGGTGCTCGTCGGGGCGCTCTTCGCCGCCTGGGTGGGACTGCGCCTCGCGGTCACCGGCCCGGCGCTGCTGGTTGTCGTGCTCACGGTCGCCGCGCTGGCCGGTGGCGCGTGGGCCGGCCTCAGCGCGCTGATGTACCGGCTGCGGGGCGTGAACATCGTGGTCAGCACGCTGCTGATGACCTTCGTCGCCCAGCAGCTCGTCGCGTTCGCGGTGAACACGCCGTGGCTGCTGCAGGAGTCGCGGGTCGGTGACGCCGTCGTCGCGCCGCAGTCCAACCCGCTGCCTCGGAGCGCGCTGCTCGGCTCGTTCGGGGAATACCCGGACCTGCAGGTCAACGGTGGCCTGCTGGTCGCGGTGACCGGAGCCGCGATCATCGCGACGGCGATCACCCGCACCCGCTGGGGGTTCCGGCTCACCATGCTCGGACTCAACCCGCTCGCCGCCAGGCACGCGGGCGTACGCGCCGGCGCGCTGGGCGGCGCGGCGCTGGCCGTCTCCGGTGCCTTCGCCGGGCTGGCCGGGGCCGTGCTGCTGACCAGCCCGGTGGGCGTCCACCGGCTGCAGCCGGGCATGGCGATGAACATCGGCTGGGACGGCCTGCTCGTCGCCCTCGTCGCCCGCAACAGGCCGGTGCCGGCCGTGGCGGTCGCCCTGCTGTTCGGCGCGCTGCGCTCCGGCGGCGGCTTCCTCGCCGCGACCGGCGTGCCCTCGTTCGTCGTGGACGTGGTGAAGGCCCTGCTGGTGCTGGCCTTCGTCGCCCCGCCCGTTGTCATCGCCGCGCTCCGGCGCCGCGGGACCGGCGTGCGCGCCGCACGCGACGGGCACGGGGCCGCGCCCGTCGCGGAGAGGACGGCCCCATGATCGGCCCCATGATCGGCACGGACGACGTCTCCACCATCCTGTCCAGCGGGGTACGGCTCACGGTGCCACTCGCCTTCGCGGCGTGCGGGGAGTATCTCGCCGAGCGGGCCGGTGCCATGAACATCTCCGTCGAGGCGATGATGCTGGGCGCCGCGTTCGGCTCGATCGCCACGGCCAGTGCCACCGGCAGCGCCACCGCGGGGCTGGTCGCGGGTGTGCTGGTCGGTCTCCTCATCGGCCTCGTGCACGGCAACCTCTCCCACCGGCTGGAGATCGACACCTTCGTGGCCGGTCTGGTGCTCAACGCCCTCGTCCTCGGGCTGACCGGCTACCTGATCACGGTCAGCGACTTCGACTCCCACCAGGTGTCACAGGTCAGCGTCCCCTGGCTGCGCGACATACCGCTGATCGGCCCCCCGCTGTTCGTCGAGCGCTGGCCGGCCTACCTGCTGGTCGTCGTCGTCCCGCTGACCTGGTGGCTGGTCGAGCGCAGCAGGTGGGGCCTGGAGTTGCGGGCGGTCGGCGAGCGGCCGCGTGCCGCCGACGTCACCGGTATCCGGGTCAACGCGCGCCGCCGTCAGGCACTGCTGTGGTGCGGCGCGCTGGCCGGGCTGGGCGGCGCGTACCTCGCGGTCGGCGAGGTCGGTTCGTTCAACCAGAACATGACGGCCGGACGGGGGTACATCGTCGTCGCGGCGGTGATCTTCGGAGGCTGGCGGCTGGGACGCACCCTGCTCGGCTGCGCGATCTTCGGCCTCGCCGACGCCATGCGCCTGGCGCTGCCCGCGCTGGGGGTGGAGTTGAACGCGCAACTGCTCATCGCGGCGCCGTACCTGCTGGCCCTGCTCGCGATGCTGCTGCTCACGAACCGGAGCCGCGAACCCGGGGCGCTGGGACGACCCTTCGAACGTGGCTCACCCTGAGCCCCCGGGCGGCAGGGGCGGCGGGAGCGGCGCGGCCGGTCTCACGGGCCGGTGTCGGCGCCGGCGCCCGGAGGCGGCGAGGTCAGTGAGGACGGTGAGGACGGTGAGGACGGCGAGGACGGCGAGGACGGCGAGGACGGCGAGGACTCTGCCTCCCTGACACGACGCTCCCGCTTACCCCGCGCGATCTCGGTGCCCAGGGCGTCGAGGTGCTGGTTCCAGAAGTGCCGGTAGCGGTCGAGCCACCTGTCCACCTCCCGCAGCGGGGCGGGGTCGACGGCGTACAGCCTTCGGGTCCCCTGAGCGCGTACGGTCGCGAACCCGTTGTCCCGCAGCACGCGCAGGTGCTGCGAGACGCCGGGCTGCGAGATCCCGAACTCCTCCTGCACCACGGCGCTGATCTCACCGGCCGCCCGCTCTCCGTCGGCGAGCAACTCCAGGATCCGGCGCCGGACCGGGTCGCCGAGAACGTCGAGCGCGTGCATGGCCTCACTGTCTCAGTATCGACTTATATAAGTAAAGTCTGACGCCGACGGGATGCTCCGGCAGGCTTCAATGTGCCTGCCACCTGGACGAATGCGCCGCAGAGTGATCCCATGGAAAGGGAGGATGGCCACGGGGGCAGCATCCTCCCATCCGGAGGACACTATGAAGGCCACCATAGGCGACAAACTGATCGTGGAGGGCACCCGCAACGGCGATCCTCGTAAGGTCGGTTTGATCATCGAACTGCGCAACGAGGACGGAAGCCCGCCCTACATGGTCCGCTGGGAGGGCGACGAGCACGAAAGCCTCGTCTTCCCCGGTCCCGACGCCCACGTGATACCGAGCGTGTCGCGGTAAGAGGGGGACACCGCACCGCCGGCCTGTCCCGCCCGGGTACCGATGATTCCCGCCGTGCGGGCTACGATCACTGATGTGGAACAGCGCGAATTGGGAAGAACGGGCAGGCAGGTCGGCGTCGTCGGGCTCGGCGCATGGCAACTGGGGGCCGACTGGGGTGAGGTCGGCGAGGACGAGGCCCTGGCCACCCTCGACGCCGCGGTGGAGGCGGGGGTCACCTTCGTCGACACCGCCGACGTGTACGGTGACGGGCGCAGCGAGCGGATCGTCTCGCGGCTGATCAAGGCCAGGCCCGGGCTGACCGTGGCCACCAAGATGGGCCGCCGTGTCGCGCAGGAACCCTCGGCCTACACCCTGGACAACTTCCGGGCGTGGACCGACCGCTCCCGCGCCAACCTCGGCGTCGACACCCTCGACCTGGTGCAGTTGCACTGCCCGCCCACCCCGGTCTACGCGACGGACCGGGTCTTCGACGACCTCGACACGCTCGTCGAGGAGGGCCGCGTGGCCGCCTACGGGGTGAGCGTGGAGACCTGCGACGAGGCGCTCACCGCGATCGCCCGGCCGGGCGTGGCCACCGTGCAGATCATCCTCAACGCCTTCCGGCTCAAGCCGCTGGAGAAGGTGCTCCCGGCGGCGGCCGAGGCCGGGGTCGGCATCATCGCCCGGGTCCCGCTGGCCAGCGGCCTGCTGTCCGGCAAATACGACGAGTCCACCGTCTTCGGCGCGGACGACCACCGCACCTTCAACCGGCACGGCGAGTCCTTCGACGTCGGCGAGACCTTCTCCGGGGTCGACTTCGCCACCGGCCTGGAGGCGGTCCGCCGCCTGGCACCATTGGTGCCGCCGCAGGCCGGCATGGCGCAGTTCGCGCTGCGCTGGATCATCGACCAGCCCGGTGTCTCCGTGGTCATCCCCGGTGCCCGCAATCCCGAGCAGGCCCGCGCCAACGCGGCCGCCGCCGCCGTGGACGCGCTGCCCGAGACGACCCTCGCGAGGGTGCGGGAGATCTACGACGAGCTGATCCGCCCGCAGGTCCACCAGCGCTGGTGAACCGGTGGCCGGTGACCTGACCGTGACCGGCCGGATCAGCTCAGGCGGGCCAGCAACCGCAGGCTCCGCTCCTCCAGGTGGGAGAGGCCGAGCCGCCGGTGCGTCTCGACCGCCTCGCGGGCGTGCTCACGAGCCCGGCCGGCGCGGCCCAGCCGCGCCGCCAGCTCGGCGAGGACCAGATGGGTGGAGCCCCACGCCGTGCTGCCCGTCCCGGCGACGATCAGCTGGTCGCCGTGCGGGGCGAGCCTGTCGTACAGCTCCTCGGGGTCGGGGACGCCGAGCCCGGCGGCGACCAGGCCCCAGACGGGGATGAGGAAGTCGGCGATCCAGTCGTCCGCGACCTCGGTGCCCCAGCGGGCGACCAACTCGCGGGCGAGATCCGGACGGCCGGAGTCGAGGGCGGCCAGCACCGCGATCGGGCGCAGCGGCACCAGCGACGGGTCCTCCGCCGAGGCGAGCAGCCCGTCGAGGGTCTCCGCGACCCGGCCGCGCCCCCGGTCGCAGGTGAACATCGTGAGCAGCAGCCGGAACTCCTGCCCCCAGACGCTTGAGCCGTAGCCCATCTTCCCGAAACGGGTGACGAGCGACTCCGCGTCCGCCCAACGGCCTTCGAGGGTGCACCTGGCGGTCTGGGCGATGCGGACCATGGCCTCCAGCTCGGGGCGGCGTACCTCCTCGACCAGCCGTTCGCAGCGGGCCAGATCGAGATCCCAGCCGGTCAGGTCGCCGGCGCGCATCAGGCAGGCCATCCGGAAGACCCGGGCCACCAACTCGGTGGCGCGCGGCAGGTGCGGCAGGGACAGCATCTCCTTCGCGGCCCGCAGCCGTTCGGGGTTGCGGCCCGGCACCCAGCAGGCGAGCAGGTAGTTGTTCAGGGTCCGCGCCAGCAGCGCGGGGTCGTCCAGACTGCGGGCGATCTCCACGGCTCGCGCCGCGTGCCGCTCGCTCTCGGCGCGACGCGGGCCGTAGTGCAGCTCGACGGCGAGGGTGCCCAGCAGCGCGGCCCGGTCGCGGTCGTCGAGCGGCCCGGCCAGCAGGTCCTCGAGCACGGCGACCATCGCGGTGTCGACCACCCCGTAGGGGCGCCACAACCACAGGGCGAGTCCGCCGGAGACGGTGATCGCGGAGATCAGGGCATCCCTGTCACCAAGCCGCAGGGCGAGCTCGATCGCCTCCTCCAGGTCCCGGCGGGCCGCCACGGCGTCACCGACCGTACGGCGAGCCTGTCCCAGCTCCGTCAGCAACGCGCACCTGGACCTGCCGTCGTCGCCACGGCCGCCGTCGGCGGGCAGTGAGTTCAAAGCCAGCTCCCACAGCTCGACGGCCTCGGTGTACGCGAGCTGGGCCGTGGCCCGCCGGGCCGCGCGGGAGGCGTACTCCACCGCCTTGGACGCGCCGCCGACCCTGGCGGCCGAGGCGAAGTGATGGGCCAGGGTGGCGGGCTCGGCGCTCGGCCTGGCCTCCAGGCACTCGCCCGTACGCAGGTGCAGCCGGGCCCGCGCCAGGCGGCCGAGCCCGGCGAGCAGCGCGTCGCGCACCAGGGCGTGGGAGAAACGGTAGTCGGGGCCGCCGGGCGGCTCGGCCAGCAGCCCGCTCGCCACCGCCGGTTCCAGCAGGGCCATCACCCGCTCGGCGGGGATGCCCGTGACGGCTTCGAGCACGTCGATGTCCACCTCGCGCCCGGTGACCGCCGCAGCCCGCAGCAGCTCCCGCGTCTCCTCGGGAAGCCTCGCCGCCCGGCGCTCGATGACGTCACGTGCTCCGGCGGGCAGCCCCGCCACCAGGCAGTGCTCACCTTCGCCCTCGCGCAGCCGCAGCAGCTCGCCCAGGTAGAAGGGGTTGCCGCCGCTCCGCTCCAGCAGCACGTCGACCAGCAGGGGATCGTCGGGGATCCGTCGCAGACGCAGATAGGACGACACGTCCTTCGCGCGAAACGGGGACGGCTCCAGGTGCGTGGTCCCCGGCTCCCCGGACAACGCGCCGAGGGTGTCGCGCAGTTGCGCGGGGTGGTCGCCCGGTTCGGGACGCAGCGTCGCCATCACCAGCACCGGGTGGCGGGCCAGCTCGCCCGCGACGAAGGTGAGCAGCCGCAGCGAGGAGGCGTCGGCCCAGTGCAGGTCCTCCAGCACCACCAGGAGCGGGCCGCCGGTGGAGGTCAGCGTCGCCGTCACCCGCTCGTACAGCTCGAACAGGGCGGCGTCGGGATCGAGACCGGGAGGAGCATCGGAGCCCGCGGAGACTTCACCGTCGGGACCGGGTCCGGAATCGAGACCGGGGGGAGCATCGGAGCCCGCGGAGGGCGCGCTGCCCGGACCGGGGCCGGAACTCGGAAGGGCCGGGCGAGGCTCAGGGCTCGGACGGTCCGGGCCGGGTTCGGGGCTCGGGCCGCGGACCGGCGACACCGTCTCGCCGTGGAACGGGTTCGTCCCGCCGCACTCGCGCAACACCTGGATCCAGGGCCGGAACGCGGGGGCCGCGCCGTCGACGCAGCGCCCCCAGGCCACCCGGAAACCCCGTCCGGTGGCCTCGTCGGCCGCGGCCCGCGCGAGCCGGGTCTTGCCGATCCCGGCCTCCCCGGTCACCAGCACCACCCCGCCCTCCCCGCGCCTCGCCAAGGCCAGCCGCTCGGCCACCAGGCGCAGCTGCGTCTCCCTGGCGACCAGGGTCTCGGCGGTCACGAGGTCACCGGTCCCGTCTCCCGTCGGGGCGCGGGCCGGTGCGGGCGGGACGAGCGCGGCGGGAGATGGCACCGGATCCGCAGCGGGAGACGGGCCGGGAGCGAGGCCGGAGGTCTCCAGCTCGACGGCCTGCTCGAACACCGCCCGCTCCAGGCGCCGCAGCCGCGGCCCCGGCTGGATGCCGAGGTCGTCGGCGAGCAGGGTGCGGACCCGGCGCAGCGCGGCGAGCGCGTCGGCCTGCCTGCCGGTCCGATACAGCGCCGGCACCAGCAGCTCCCAGAGTCGCTCGCGGTAGGGGTGGGCCTCGACCAGGGCCTCCAGGTCCGGCACGCACGCGCCGCTCTCGCCCAGCGCCAGCCGTGCCTCGAATCCGTCCTCCACGGCGGTGGCCCGCAGCTCGCGTAGCCGCGTGACGACGGGCCGGACGAACTCCTGATCGGCGAACTCGCCCAGCGGCTCACCCCGCCACAGCGCCAGCGTCTCCTCCAGCACCCGGAGCGCCTCCCGGTGGTCGCCGCGCGCCAGTGCCCTGCTGCCTTCCTCGGCGCCCGCGGCGAAGCGCGCCAGGTCGACCTGACCGGGGGCGACGGCCAGCAGGTATCCCGGCTCGCGGGTGAGCAGCACCCTCGGCGGGGTGCGCGGCCTGCGGCCGGGCTCCAGCACCCTGCGCAGGTGCGCGATGTAGGACTGCAGGGTCCTCGTCGCGGCGGAGGGCGGCTCGCCCGCCCACAGCCTGTCGATCAGGCCGTCCAGCGAGACCACCCTGCCAGGCTCCAGCGCCAGCATCGTCACCAGGGCACGCTGCTTCCTGGTGCCGAGGTCGAGTGGGTGACCGGTCTCGTCGGTGACCTCCAGCGGGCCCAGCAGCCGGAAGGTCAGGTGCGTCGGTGGGTCCTCTTTCTTCATGGCAGCCGGAAGCCTACGTTCTCCCACCGTCAATTTCGTGGCCGGTGGATCCGGTGACCGGCGGGCCCGAGAGGCAGTGAGCCGTTCCGCTCTTCCCCAGGCCCGCCGGGGAGGGAAGGCTCCGAGCGTGATGTCGACCAGGTCTCGGGGTACCCGGTGCCGAGGAGGCCGGGAACGGTGCGGCCGTCCGCTGTGCCGAGTCCAGGAGCATCCGAGCCGCACCGTATCGGTCGAAGACTCAGGAGGGCCGTTCGTAGGTGCCGTCTCGGCGGGCCAGCAGTTCCTCTAAAAGGGCGTCCCACTTGGCGCCGACCGACTCCACGTCGTAGGTGACGGCGGTCGCCAGAGCGCCTTCGGCCAGCCGGCGACGCAGTTCCCCGTCCTCGATGACGCGGCTGAGGGCGGCGGCGAGGTTGGCCTCGGTGCGCGGCGTGACCAGCAGCCCGTCGACCTCGTCAGTGATCATCTCCTTGGGGCCGTGCGGGCTGTTGAAGCTCACGATCGCCAGCCCTTTGGCCATCGCCTCGAGGATCGTCATGGGGAAGCCCTCGTGGCGGGAGCTGAGCACGAAGATCGAAGCCTTCTCCAACTCGGCGCCGATGTCGGAGGTGGGACCGGGCAGCTCGACCCTCTCCTGCAGTCCCGCCTCGGCGATCTGGGCACGCAGGTTGTCCTCCTGCGGTCCCGCGCCGAAGATGCGCAGGGTCCAGTCGGGATGGGCGGCCGCCACGGTCTCCCACGCGGCGATGAGGCGGTGGAACCCCTTGAGCTTGGTCATGCGGCCGACGGCGACCACGACCTTGTCCTCCAGCTTGGAGATCCCGCCGGTCATGGGCGGTACGGCGTTGGGAATCCTCGCCAGCCTCCGGGGCTTTCGCCGCAGCGTCGCGCGGTAGTCGCGCATGTCGGCCTTGGTGAGGGTGACGAGGGCGTCGAATCTGCGGTAACGCCGTTTGATGACTTTCTGTACCTCCTGCGACTGTCCCCGCAGGGCCACGTGCTCCTGGCCGATGGTGATGACGCTCGGCAGGGCCAGCTGGGCGAGGGCCAAGTTGAGTCCGGGTCTGGTGGCGATGATGACGCCGGTGTCGACCGAGCGGATCCAGCGGGCCAGTCGCAGGTCGGTCCACACGTTGAAGCGGTGGTAGGCGGCCTCCTGCGGCGGGATGAGCCTGCTCGGCATCTTCGACAGCCGGCCGCGCAGGCCGGTCGGCGGGACCAGCCTGTCGTCGAGGAAGCGGAACCTCACCCTCGGGTCGATGGGGAAGAACGGTTCCTCCGCCTCCTTGAGGATGGAGACGATCTCCACGTCGTGTCCGGTCGAGGCCAGGTAGCCGGCCAGGTTGAAGACCGTTCTGATGGTGCCGCCCATGCCGTACGCGTGCAGGATCAGGATCTTGATCTGGTGTGTGGACGGGGGTGGCGCGGTCCGTTCACGTCTTCGGTTCCTCGCCTCGAACAGCAGGTAGATCGCCTTCTTGGCCTTGCCCGTCAGTGCACGCACCTGTGGGGGTCCCCTTCTCGCAGGCTTCCGGGCTCACACGCCTGTCTGTCCCCGTGGCGCATGCCCCGCTTTGACCCCTATAGACGCTGCGACGAGACGGAAGGTTGCACGGGATCCGCTCGGGTTAGAGCAGATCCCGGATCTCAACTCGACCTCAGCTCGATCTCAGCCGACTCGTTCGACAGTGGGGATCGGTAACGGTGAAAGGGGAGAGGCGATCATGACGATCGGGGACGATCTGCGGCGCGCGGTCAGGGGGCCGGTGCTGGCGGCGGGAGACGAGGGGTTCGAGCAGGCCAGGCGGGCGTGGAACCTCGCGGTCGACCAGCCGGTGGCGGCGGTGGTCGAGGCGGAGGACGCCGACGACGTGGCCGCGCTGGTCACCTGGGCGCGCCTCGCCGGGCTGTGCGTGACCGCCCAGCCCTTGGGGCACGGCGCGAGCGGCGACGTGGAGGGAGTGATCCTGCTGCGCACCGGGCGGCTGGGCGGGGTGGACGTACGGCCGCGGCAGCGCACCGCGCGGGTCGGGGCGGGGGTGAGGTGGGGCGAGGTGCTCGCCGTCGCCGGACCACACGGGCTGACCGGGCTGGCAGGCAGTTCCTCGGGCCCCAGCGTGGTGGGCTACACCCTGGGTGGGGGCCTGAGCTGGTTCGGCCGCCGCCACGGCTTCGCCGCCGACAGCGTGCGAGCCTTCGACGTGGTCGGCGCCGACGGCGTGCGGGCCACGGTCAGCGCCGAGTCCGACGCCGAGCTGTTCTGGGCGCTGCGAGGAGGTGGCGGCGACTTCGCCGTGGTGACCGCCGTCGAGTTCGACCTGCACCCGGCGCCGCACCTGTACGGGGGACGCGTCATGTGGCCCGGTGAGAGCGCCCCGCTGGTGCTCCAGGCGTTCCGGGAGATCACCGCCGACGCCCCCGACGAGCTGAGCGTCTGGTTCGATCTGCTGCACTTTCCCGGAGCGGCGCCCATGGTCGCCGTGGACGCGACGTTCCTGGGAGAGACGGGGGAGGCCCAGGACCTGCTGCGCCGCCTGGACAAGATCGACGGAGTGATCTCGGACAGCAGGGGCCCGCTGCGGGTGGCCGAGCTGGACTCCGTCTGCGCCGAGCCCACCGCTCCCGGAGCGGGGGTGAACCGGGGAGAGCTGCTGACCGACCTGGCCGACGAGGTCGTGGCGACGCTGCTCACCGCGCCGATCGCTCCGCTGCTGAGCGTGCAGATCCGCCACCTCGGCGGTGCCCTGTCCCGCCCGGCCGCGAACGGTGGCGCCTGTGGCCACCTGGCCGAGCCCTACATGCTGGCCATGCTGGGCCTCGCCCCCTCACCCGAGGCGGCCACCGCCGTACGGGCCCGCCAGGACGAGATCTCAGCGGACCTGGTCCCGTGGAGCAGCGGACGCAAGCCCTACACCTCGCTGAGTCCCGGTGAGCGGGCCGCGGCCGCGTTCCCCGTCGACGTGCTGGCCCGGCTGCGCGACCTCAAGCGCTCCCGCGACCCGCACGGCCTCATCCGCGCCAACTACCCGGTGCTGCGCTGAGCGGGACGTTCGATCCCCGGCCCGGTCAGCGCAGCAGGGCCCGGCGTAGCGCGACCACCCGTTCGGCGGCGGCCCTGCGGCTGATCTCCGCCTCGGGGATTATCCCGTCGAAGCCGTGGAAGGCCCCCGGGTAGAGGTGGAACTCGGTGGAGACACCCGCCCGCACCAGCCGCAGGGCGTAGTCGAAGCACTCGTCCCTGAAGACCTCCAGCTCGCCGACGTCGATGTACGCGGGGGGCAGCCCCGACAGGTCGGTCGCCCTCGCCGGGGCCGCGTACGGGGAGACATCGTCGCCGCCCGATCGCTCGCCGAGCAGTGCCCTCCATCCGAAGAGGTTCGCCGACCGGTTCCACACGACCGCCTCGACGAACTCGTGGCTGGAAGGAGTGGTGTTGCGGTCGTCCAGCATCGGGCAGATCAGGAGCTGGAACGCGAGGGCCGGGCCGCCGCGGTCGCGTGCCAGCAGCACGGTGCCCGCGGCGAGCCCGCCTCCCGCGCTGACCCCGCCCACCGCGAGGCGCTCCGGGTCGATGCCCAGCTCGGCGGAGTTCTTGGCGGTCCACAGCAGACCCGCGTAGCAGTCCTCGACCGGAGCCGGGTCCGGGTTCTCCGGCGCGAGTCGATAGTCGACCGAGACGATCACGCATCCCAGCGCCGCGACGTATTCATTGAGGCGCGCGTCCTCCGTCTCCACGTCGCCGAGGATCATCCCGCCGCCGTGGATCCAGTACAGGCAGGGGACGGCGCCCTCCTGCCCGGCGGGCCGGTAGATCCGCAACCGGATGTCGGGATCGCCCTCGGGGCCGGGTACGGTCCGGTCCTCGATCACGACTCGCTCGTCCGGAGCGAGCGGGGGCATCGCCGCACGCGCCGCGTCCAGCTGGAGACGGACGTCGGGCAGGTCCTCCAGTCGCATGGCGCCGAAATCGGCGGCGGGCAGGGGACTCGCCTCGAGGGCGGCGGCGAGTCCGGGATCGATATTGGGGTGAAGTGCCATGCCGCTCACCTAACCAGAAGACGAGGGACGCCGGTTCACGCGATCGGTTCTCTCAGCGATCACACGGGAGCCCGCGCAGCCGCACAACCGCGAGGTGGTCGCGACGAGAGGCCGTCACCCGGCTCCGCGGCCTGCCACCCACGCGGTGGGAGCCCGGTGAGGAGGTGACGTTCGGGCGGCCGGGCATCGGCGGGACGGATCGGGCCACCCGGATTCGCGGCGGAAAGAACGCGAGTACGGGCCCGGCAAGCCCGGCGCGCGACGAACGACGAATTCTCCGCGAGCTGCGGAAAACGGCCGTCGAAAACCTCGGGGGAGGAAAGCGCGGATAAAACCACTGGCATCGAAGGCCGCCTTTGTACTTCAATGGAGAAAAGGCCGGGGCATCCGCTCCGCACCTCGGAAAGGATCGACGATGAAGTACGGCGCGTCATCGGTGCGGCAGGGAAGCCTTGAGATGTTTTCGCTGCTCAATGACGGTGCTCCGGCTCCCGAGGGGGCAGGCGGCTAGTCCTTGCGAGGGAAACCGCCGAGCCGCCCAAGACATCGGTCCAGGCGGCTTCTTCATTTCCTGAACCATGGGAGGCTGCTTCGACCAGCGTGCGCGGAAGCCGGTTTCCCCGCTCTCCATAAATTCACAGCGCAGCACGTTTAACGCTTTCACGCCTTCTCGTGGGAAGGGGAAAGGATTCATCTCGGAAGACACGCCGCAGAGGCCGAATCGGTAAGGCAGCCGGTTTCCACCCGGCAGGACGGGGTTCGAACCCCCGCTGCGGCTCTGCCCTGGCAGGAGAAGGGCATGGGACTGGGACTCGGCGACGGGAGTGGCGACCCCCGCCCGGTTCGCAGGCCCGCGGCGCGTCCGGTACGGCCCACGCCAACCGGACCGGACGCGTGACGGAGCGTAGCTCAGCAGGAAGAGCATCCGGCCAGGGACCGGAAGGCCGCAGGTTCGAGCCCTGCCGTTCCGACGACGCGACGACGCGGTGACTTCCAGCGAAGGCGACCCTGGACGCGACGATCTGAGGCGCGACCACTCACCACGCGCAGTGCTCCGGGACGTCGAGCGAGAACGGTCAGGCGACCCAGGCGACACAGTGACATCGGTGACATCGGCGTGCGTACGGCACGCCCGGCCGCTCTGGCCCAACGGCAGAGGCGCCGGTTTCAGGAACCGGAGGTTCGGGGTTCGAATCCCCGGGGCGGCACGTACACGGTGACGGGCGGGCACACCCGCCCGTCACCGTCAGCAGGGGACTACTCGTCGTGGTGCCAGGGCAGCGGGACGGGTTCGGCGGGGAGGTCTCCGTCCAGGAGATCGGACAACAGGGCTCCAAGGTTGAGGGGGAAGATCGTCTCATCGGTGGTGAGGAGATCGTGACGGGTCCACCAGCGGTGCGCCGAGATCAGCGAACGCTCCAGTTCCTCCTGTCCCGAGACGTCGACGGCGTGTTCGCCGACCCGCAGGAAGAAGAACGAGTCGATCGCGGCGATCTGGACGTCTCCGAACCAGGTGAGGCCGGAGGAGCGGGCCACGACGGGCCCCAGGCGTTCTTCCGTGATCTCCAGCCCTGTCTCCTCGCGTATCTCGCGGACCGCGGCGGCGGTCAGTGTCTCGCCGTCGTGCACCCCTCCGCCAGGGGTGATCCAGCAGTGCTCGGCGGGCCACTGCGCGGGGGCCGGGCAGCGGAACAGCAGGAGGCGCTCGTCGGCGTCGACCAGCAGGATCCGGGCACTGGGACGTGAGATCGGGGCGGTCACGTCCCCGATCCTAGAAGAGACCGCCCGCCCGCCGAAGCCGTCAGGCTCCGGCGGGCGGCATGATCGCGGCCGGGTCGTTGACGATCTGGTTGATCACCACGTTCGCGGCGCCCCGGGAGGCGGCGCCGAAGCCGTGGTCGGAGGCGATGAAACGACAGCGGGCCGCGGGGCCGGCGACGACCAGGCGCTCCAGCTCCGCCTGGGCGAAGGGGAGCAGCCATGCGGCCAGGGTGGCGAAGTAACCGCCTACGACGATCACGCGCGGGTTGAAGAGGTTGACCAGGATCGAGCCCCCGAGCCCGAGCCAGCGGCCGACCTCCGCGACCGCGACCAGCGTCTGCTGGTCGCCGGCGGCCAGGTCGCGGGCGATCTCGGCCACCCGCTCCTCGGGATCGGGCACCGGGACCGTTTCCAGCCCGTACGCCCGCTCGGGGGTCGCCATGCGCACCAGCGCGGCCAGGCCCACCTTCGTCTCCCAGCAGCCGAACCGCCCGCAGCCGCAGCGCCCGCCGCTCGGGTCGACCGGCAGGTGCCCGACCTCGCCGGAGAAGCCGTCCGCTCCGCGCAGCAGCCTGCCGTTCACGATGATGCCGCCGCCCACGCCTACCTCGCCGGTGAGGTAGACCATGTCGGCCGTACCGGCGGCGACTCCCGAGGTGTATTCGGCCAGAGCGGCGAGGTTCGCGTCGTTGTCGACCGTGACCGGCACGCGCAGCGGGCCGAGGGCGGAGGAGAGCCGGGCGGCGAGCGGCACGTCGTGCCAGTCGAGGTTGGGGGCGAAGGCGACCACCCCGTGGTCGACGTCGACCAGGCCGGGGACCGCCACTCCGATGCCCGCCGGCGCGGCCCCGGCGCGCGCCATCTCCTCGATGGCCTCGCGGGCCGTCAGGCCGAGTTCGCGAAGCGAGCGGCTGGCGCCGCTGCCCGCCGCGTCGAAGCCCAGGCGGCGGTCGACCAGGACGTTGCCGCCGAGGTCGACGCCGTGGACGGCGACGTAGTCGACGTTGATCTCCAGGCCGAGGGCACCGATGTGCGCGCCGTGCAGCGCCACCGCCCGCCGGGGGCGGCCGACCGTGCCGGCGTGGTCGACGCCCACCTCCTGGACGAGCCGCCGGTCGAGGAGCTCGACCATCAGGTTGGAGACGGTGGCCCGGTGCAGGCCCGTGGCCTCCGCGATGTCGGACCGGGAGGTGGACCCGTGCTCGCGCAGGTGGCGCAGGACCAGGGAGAGGTTCGTCCTGCGGAGCAGGGCGGGACCCGTGGCCTGAGGCGTGCCGCCCACCGTGCGGGCCTGGTGCTGCTCCTGGGTCACACGGCCACCTGGCTTTTATTTGTCTCGGATAGAAATTAATTGGATTTGTAACACACAGGTGTCCTGTCGCGCACCGGGGAGGACGGTAACGACTCGGTATCTGTCGTTCGTGTGACGTACACGCGTAAACGCGCGACCGTGTTACGAAAACGTTACGCAGATCGAAACGTTTCGGACCTTGCGCCCCAACCTGGACTGAGCCTTTAATTCGGCCAGTCATGCAAATTAATTGAGGGGAGTGACGTGCACCGTAGCTGGACCGGCAGTCGCAACGGCGGTTCGACGAGCTCGAACAGGTCGGCCGGTATACCCGCCGACCAGGCCACCGTGCGCCGGTCCAACCTGTCCCTGGTGCTGCGTCACGTCAGCGAGTACGGCCCGCGGTCCAGGTCCGTCGTCGCCATGGAGACCGGTCTGAACAAGACCACGGTCACCAGCCTCGTCAGCGAGCTGCAGGCCCGAGGCCTCCTCAAGGAGATCGGGCCGCAGCACGCGGGTGCCGTCGGCCGCCCCGGACTCGCCCTCGCGCTGGACGGGGCGGGGGTCGGAGCCCTCGGCCTTGAGGTGAACGTCGACTACATCGCCGCCTTCGCCACCGACCTGGGCGGCAGGGTGCTGATCGACCGGCGGGTCGGCTTCGACGCGATGGGCTGCGACTCCGAGCGCTCCCTGACGGAGCTGGCCCGGGTGATCGGGGAGGCCATGGCCGAACTCGACCTCCTGGAGGTCAAGGTCGCCGGGATCACCGTGGCCGTTCCCGGTCTCGTCGACACCGCCACCGGCACCGTGGACGTCGCCCCCAACCTGGGCTGGTACAACGTCCCCGTGGTGGACTGGCTGGTACGCGCCGGAGTTCCCCCGGACGTGCCGATCAGCGTGGACAACGACGCCAACCTGGCGGCCCTCGCCGAGTTCACCGGCGGAGTCGCCTCCGGTACGTCCGATCTCGTCTATCTCACCGGCGAGGTCGGCATCGGCGGCGGCGTGATCTCCGGAGGACGCCTGCTGAGCGGCGCCGACGGCTTCGCGGGAGAGGTGGGCCACGTCATGGTCGACCCCTCGGGCGAGCGCTGCGGCTGCGGCCGGATCGGCTGCTGGGAGACGAAGGTCGGCCTGGCCGCGCTGGTCCGGATGGCCACCCCCGACCACGCCTACGGCATGCACGACGGGGTGATGCGCGACCCGGAGGAGCGGCTGGCCGAGATCGAGCTGCGGTGGGCCGCGGGTGATCCCCGGGTCGACCTGGCCATCGGTGAGGTGGGCCGCTGGCTCGGGCGAGGCTCGGCCACCCTGGTCAACCTCTTCAACCCGCGCGTCATCGTCATCGGCGGCTACTTCGCCAAGCTCGCCGACCGGGTCATCCCCGTGGCGCAGGCGGAGTTGAAGCGGCTGGGCGTGGAGGGATCCGCCGCCCGCTGCGAATTCGTCGCCTCCGATCTCGGCTTCGGCGCCGCCTCGCGCGGCGCCGCCGGGATCGTCACGGAGAGGGTGCTCTCCAACCCCACTGCCATCGACGTCCGCCTGGCGACACCGGCACCCGAGAAGGAGCGCGAATGAGACGCCATATCTCGTGAGACCCGGTATCGCCCCCACGAACATCCCGTCCGTCCGGTTGGAGAACCGGATTCGTGACGCCGTCGTTCACGCCGACCTCGGCGGCGCCACGCTGGTGCTGTCCGGCCCGGCCGGACGGGCGGGATCCCAATCGTCCCCTTCTATCGAGTTCCCAGCGAAGTCCCCATCGAGATTCAGTCGTAAAGATCCACGGAGGCCCCCCATGCCCGAGCCGTCAACCGACTCGGCACCCCTTCTCGTAATGCGAGGGATCGTCAAGCAGTTCCCCGGAGTGCGCGCCCTGGACGGCGTCGACCTGGAGGTCCGTGCCGGCGAGGTGCACTGTCTGCTCGGCCAGAACGGTGCCGGGAAGTCCACTCTGATCAAGACCCTGGCCGGTGCCCACCAGCCCGACGAGGGGACGATCACGCTGAACGGTGAGGAGGTGCGGCTGTCGAGCCCGATCGCGGCGATCAGGCTCGGGATCTCCACGATCTATCAGGAGCTCGACCTGGTGGACGGGCTGAGTGTGGCCGAGAACGTGTTCTTGGGGCATGAGCCGGCCCGGCTGGGGTTCGTGAGCCGTGGGGAGTCGGCGCGGGCGACGCGGGAGTTGCTGGCGCGGCTGGGGCACGGGGAGATCCGCCCGTCGGTGGAGGTGGGGCGGTTGTCTCCGGCGGCCAAGCAGGTGGTGAGCATGGCGCGGGCGTTGTCGCACGACACCCGGTTGATCATCATGGACGAGCCGTCGGCGGCGCTCGCCCATGACGAGGTGGGCAACCTGTTCCGGATCATCCGGGAGCTGACCTCGCAGGGGGTGGCGGTGGTCTACATCTCGCATCGGCTGGAGGAGATCCGCGAGATCGGGGATCGGGTGACGGTGCTGAAGGACGGTCGCACGGTCGCGGTGGGCCTGCCGGCCAAAGAGACGCCGACCTCGAAGGTGGTGTCGCTGATGACCGGCCGCAACGTCGAGTACGTCTTCCCCGAGCGTCCCGCGTCCGGCGCCCACGACGGCAAGGCGGAGGTGCTGCGGGTCAGCGAGCTGAGTATTCCCGGCCGTGTCTCCGATGTGTCGTTCTCGGTGCGGGCGGGGGAGATCGTGGGGCTGGCCGGTCTGGTCGGCTCGGGCCGTTCGGAGATCATCGAGGCGGTGTACGGGGCGCGGCGTTTCTCCGGGCAGGTGATGCTGGAGGGCAAGGTGGTGCGCCGGGGCGGTGGCACGACCAATGCGGTGCGGCTGGGCATGGGGTTGGCGCCCGAGGAGCGCAAGGCGCAGGCGTTGCTGCTGGATCAGAGTGTGTCGCGCAACATCAGCCTGGCGAGTCTGGGCCGGTATTCGCGGCTGGGCTGGATGGATCGGCGTCGTGAGGCGGCGGACGCGCGGGAGATGGT
>NZ_JBIAZS010000014.1:0-261076 GCF_042899335.1 Streptosporangium sp. NPDC000095 | reverse complement strand
TGTCGCCCGAGAGCTCTTCAAAGTCCTCACCAGCCCAAACACCACGAGCAACGATCTTCGCGTCGCCGCTTGACAAACATAGGAGCATCGGAGCGATTCAGCCACGAGACGATCTACCGGGCGCTCTACCAGGGAGGAAAGAGCGGATTGAGCCGGAAACTCACGCGTCGGCTGCGCACTGGGCGGCCTCTGCGTACACGTCGCCGCCGATCCAACCGACGCAGCCCTCGCTTCATCGCGCCCGCGCTGCTCATCGGAGGCCGTCCGAGCGTGGTCGAGCAACGCCGACGTGTCGGGGACTGGGAGGGCGACCTGATCACCGGGCGCTTGAACCAATCCGCCATCGCCACGCTCGTCGACCGCAAGAGCCGCTACGTGCGCCTGGTCGCGCTTCCGATCCGCCATGACGCGCAGGCCGTTCGCGATGGCCTCATCGCCGTACTGCTCGACATGCCGCAGGCAGTGCGGCTGACACTGACCTGGGACCAAGGAGCAGAGATGGCCCACCATGACCAGATAGCCGCCTACCTGAGCGAAGGCGTGTTCTTCGCCCAGCCGGGCAGCCCATGGCAGCGCGGCACCAATGAGAACACCAACGGGCTGCTTCGCCAGTACTTCCCCAAACGCACCGACTTGTCCGTCCATACCGCGGCCGACCTACGCGCCGTTGAAGAGCGCCTCAACACTCGCCCCCGCAAGACGCTCGGCTGGCGCACTCCAGCCGACATTTTTGATCAAGCTCTGGCACTATGACTATCCGTCACCGTTGCGATGATCATTCGAATTCACCTGATAGCGCGATGCCTCCGCCCCCGCGAGAATCGCAACACTGAGGTGCATGAGGGATGGCTCGGCGGTCAGCGTACGTCGCGACGATGGTCCGCCCACTTGGCCGTCGCGCTGCGGCGTCATCCTCTGGACCGTCGTCGAATCAGCGTCCGAGGCGAGGGATCACAAACGGGGAGGCCGACCTCGACGACTTCGCGGGCGTGGCAGCTGCTACTTAGAAGGACTCCAGCGCAGTCCACGACGTGGGCGGCGGTGTGCCCGATGCCTGGCGGAAAGCCTGGACGCTCCCGATCCGGGCGAGACCAGGATCGAAATGTCGGTCGGCGCCGCCATGATCTGTGGCGAACGGTTCCGACGTCTCGCTGAGGAGTTCTCGTGGCTGCCATGGAAGAAACCGGATGGTCCGGTGTCAGGCGGAACGACTGGAAAGACGTGGAACTCATCCGTGCCAGGCTCGACGCCGGTGCCGACCCTGACAACCCCGGGTTCCTCCGCGAACCGCCGTTGACCGAAGCGGCCCAGTTCGGCTCTCCGGAAGTGATCGCAGTACTCGCCGCCCGCGTCCGCGACGTCGACGCGGAGTACGCCGGGTGCACCCCGCTCTGGGACGCCGTCTACGCAGGCCGCCCCGACAACGCCCGCGCTCTGGCCGAGGCGGGCGCCGACCCGTGGCGGCCGATGATGTCCGGCTGGTCTCCCGGCCGGCTGAGTCTGGCCACCCCCACCCCAGACCTGTTCACCGATCGACCGGCCGACGTGCGCCTGTCCGCCGCCGAGAGCGCCGCCGTCGCGGAGGCTCGGCGCCTGAACGCGGCCGTGGGCAGGTTCTCCCCCCACGAGGGGCTGGGCGTGGCCTGCGTGTCCGGCATCAGCGCGGCCGACGCGGTGAAGCGCCTGGACGCCACTCCGCTCGGCGACGACGAAGACGCCGACGAGATCGTGGCGCGGTACGCCGACGGCAAGGAGTCCATGGCCATCGTCGGTGTGAGCGACGTGCCCGGCGGATGCGTCGTCACCCAGCCGTGGGGATTCATGCCCTCCACCCCCAAAGTCGGCGAACTCCTGTCGAAAGGCACCGTCTGCTACGCCATGTACGCCAACGCGGCGAGCGGCAACCAAGGCAGGTGCCACCGCGACGGCGTCCTGGAGTACTGGGACGACCGCGGTGATCCGTCACCCGAGGCTTCGACGGACGACCTGCTCGCGCGCTACCTCTACAAACGCCAGGCGGTGGCCTACTCCTGCGCTCGCGCGGGCCTGCGGCTGACCGACCGCCGCCCCATCATCGGCCCTCCCGACCTGTGGGTCAGGCTCCCGGAACGGGACTATTGGCACTGACGCGGGGTCCGGCAGGCGGTTCTCACAGGTCCGGCCCAAGCGTCCCCGCCGCCTGCGACACCAGATCCCGGGGGGAGAGACGTCGTCGCTCTCCGACAGCACCCGCCGCATACTCTGGACGGCCCGATCTCCCGCCCGGGGGCACCTTCCAGGGCATGAACTCCTCAAACGGCACGACAGCGGCGAGTCCGAGGAACATCGGAGGTCAAGATCATTCGCCACAGCCAACTTCGATGACGTGTCCGGCGAGTGGTCACGGAGCGCTATATGACAGGGAGCCGGTCACTGTCATCGTCGATGACGCCAGACACCGCGCTTCGCCATCGCGCCATTCGGGGAAGCCTCCGAAGGCATGGGTACCCCTGTCGTCAGCCCCGGGGCAAGCGCGCATCCGGCTAGGGACTTGAGGATCGACGCGTGCTTCTGAGGGGCACACGTGCGTTTCACGCACGACCACCTCAACCTGCTCACGACGATGTACCGCAAGCCGGCCGCCCCGGTCAGGCGCGGCTCTCGCACGTCTTCTTGCGGGCGGTCGTCGACACGCAGGAGACCGAACACATTCCCACGAAACCGTCGCCGGAACTGATGGACCGATCCATCTGCGCCACCGTGCATGGGCTCGCCCTACTCGGCCTGCGGCAACCGCAACCGCGGTTCGGCCTGGACGAATCGCCAGAATCCTTGGCGGCCAGCACCTGGTCGATGACACGCATCCCTGATGCCGGTTGGCACCTTCGAGAGATGATCGGTGTCTTCATACTCCGCCTCCGAAACGGTGTCACTCGATCGTGAGAAGCCGGCAAGGCGTCGTGGTCGTCAGTTTTTCCACGACGTCAGGGCCAAGTCCATACACCTCCATGAGAGGCACGACGGTCCGTAGGAAATAGCCATAGCCCCAGCCCCCGTACTTGGCGAGTTGGATCTTCGTGTGGATGTCGTGACCCACCACGATCTGGTCGCCGTAGCCGCGCTCCATCAGGTCGGCGATCTCCAGGACGCGCGCGACGTCGTTGGGCATGGTGGGCAGGTGGTTCTCGGCCAGGGCCGCCGCGGCCGAGTAGTAGCCCTCCATGCCGAACACGTCGTACTCCAGTACGACGCCGTCGTCGAACAGGGCCAGCCGGGTGTCGAGCGAGTAGCCGCGGCGGTCCATGTGCCCCATGACGACGCGGCTCAGGTCGGCGCCCGCCTCTTTGAGCACGTCCCTGATCTCACCCGGCGACGCCTCGTTGCGCCCGCCGTCTGAAGGTCCCGACCACCCACGAGGGTGTCGACGGCCTGATCGCCATGGACGGCTTCGCCGACATCGACGACGACCCGGGCGTTGGGACGGGTAGGTCTACTGGCGCTTCACCAGGGCACGGTGCCAGCACAGCAACGTCACATTCCGGCTCGTGACCGGCCCACCGGAGAACAACTGGGCTGCAGCCGCCGCCGAAATCGAACGTTCGGCCCCCAATCTGGCCCATGCGCCGCTGCTCCGGCCAGCACTCACCCGGCCTGGCGGCCGCTCCTATCATGGAAACGAGGAGGCGAAAGACGTCGCGGCCCTTGTCGTACCCCCGCGTAGGGACCGTCTGGGAAGGAGATCTACATGTCAGTGCGGTTGAATCACACTATTGTGACAGCCCGTGACCGCGAGGAGACCGCCGCGTTTCTGGTGGAGATCCTCGGCCTGCCGCCCGCGACGGCCTTCGGGCCGTTCCTCGTCGTCGATCTCGGCAACGAAGTGTCTCTCGACGTCGCCGGAGCCGATGGTCCCGTGCATCCCCAGCACTATGCCTTCCTGGTCACTGAGGAGGAGTTCGACCAGATCTGGGGCCGGATCAAGGGCCGCGGACTCACCTTCTGGGCCGACCCGTTCCACCAGCGGCCGGGTCAGATCAACACCAACGACGGCGGTCGCGGCCTGTACTGGTCCGACCCCAACGGCCACAACCTGGAGATCATCACTCGCCCGTATGGAGGGTGAGCGCGGAATCTGAGAGATTGGGTCCGACATAGATCCTCACGACTTTTAATCCGTGGGTTCAGGGTTCGAATCCCTGGCGCCCCACCACTTATGACCTAATTTGACCGGTGGTTCTGGGCCGGTTTGGGGCCTCGGCGGCGAGGCGAGATCGGCCGTGGTTGCTCGCCGGTTGCTCATTGGTACGTCCCCCGCGCAGCGGGAACATCGCCGCGGGCCCTCACACGAAGCCGGACGCACATGACGGCCACAGAACAACCCTCGAGAGCGACCCGGCGGGGCTCTCTCCTCCCTGAACAGTCCGGCTAAGGGTCAAGCCCTGGCCAAAGACGGTCGGCAGAGGCGATCTCAGCGGTACGGAACTGCACCGGCGCGGAACGCGATGATGACCGCATGCACCCGGTCGCGAGCTCCGATCTTCGCGAACACCCGCCCTACGTAGTTCTTCACAGTCGACTCCGCGAGATGCAGGCGCGTGGCGATCTCCGCGTTCGTGGCGCCCTCGCCGATTGCCACGAGGATCTCGCGTTCCCGGTCCGTCAAGGCCGTGACCGCGGCGAGTGCCAATGACCGATCCTCGTTGTCGCGCCACGACAGGGGTGTCGCGGCGAGCCGGTCGAGCAGACGCCGAGTGGCGCTCGGCGCTATCACCGCATCTCCAGCGGCGATGGCCCGGATCGCAGAGAGGATCTCCGTCGGCTCCGCGTCCTTGGTCAGGAACCCGCTCGCGCCCGCCTCCAGCCCCGCGATCACGTACTCGTCGACGTCGAACGTCGTGAGGAGAAGGACTCTGGTCTCGCGTAGGCCGGCAATGATCTGCCGGGTGGCCTCGATGCCGTCTGTCCCGGGCATCCGCACGTCCATGATGACCAGGTCCGGGCGCAGCCGCTCCGCCTGACGGATCGCATCGTCGCCGTCCACAGCCTCGCCGACGACGTCGAGGTCGTCCTGGCCTGCGAGGAACATTCGCATGCCCATGCGCTGAAGGGGTTGATCGTCGACAAGCAGCACTGAGACAGGCACTGTCGCTGCCCTGACCTCGTTCATCCGAGACCCTCCGGTCGCTCGTGAGGGATCCACGCCCGAACGCGCCACCCGCACACCGTTCCGTCTGCCTCGAGCCACCCTCCGAAGGCCTCCGTCCGCTCGCGCATCCCGATAAGGCCGTGCCCGGGCTCCGCCGCAGGTGCTGAGCGGGCGTGTTCACCGGGGCCGCCGTCATCCGCCACCGTTACGAAGGTCGCCTCGCTGTCCGAAGCGACCGTCACGGTCACGGAGGCGCCCGGCCCGGCGTGTTTCAGGGTGTTCGTCAGCGCCTCTTGAACGATGCGGTAGATGGCGAGTCGACGGCCGGCGGAGAGCGATGAGAGCTCCCCGCTGCTTTCGAAGGAGATCCGCAGCCCGGCGAATCGGACGCTGTCGACGAGCGCGGCGAATTGCCGCCAGTTGGGTTGTGGCGGGGGCGCAGCCTCGAGACGTTCGTCGGGAGCGCGCAGGAGTCGCAGGACGTCCGCCACTTCTCTCAGCGAAGTGCGGCTGACTGCGCCGATCTCGGCGAACACCCGTGCGGCATCACCCGGTGACGAGCGCACCGCGATCGATCCGCCGTTGGCCAGCGAGGTGATCACTGAGAGGTTG
Organism: Streptosporangium sp. NPDC000095; assembly: GCF_042899335.1. Taxonomy (NCBI): domain Bacteria; kingdom Bacillati; phylum Actinomycetota; class Actinomycetes; order Streptosporangiales; family Streptosporangiaceae; genus Streptosporangium; species Streptosporangium sp. NPDC000095. The sequence continues at coordinate 255,339 of NZ_JBIAZS010000014.1, read as the reverse complement.
TGACCGATGATGTCGTGCATCTCGCGGGCGATCCGCGCGCGCTCGTCGTTCACGGCTGCGCGCATGGCTTCCTCGCGCCGCCGGATGATCGTCTCGCTGGTAATGCGGACCTGCGATCCCGCCAGCAGTGCCGCGAGACTCATCGCGGCGATGGGCAGGAAGGATGACCACCGCTCCGTCAGTGCGGCCTCCGGGGTCCCGGCGGGGGCGAGGAACGCAGCCAACGCTGTGACGGCCGCGAGCGGTGCGCCGACGATGAAGGCCCCAGGTCGTCGGCGCCCTACTGCGAAGAGCAGTATCCACGCGGCCAGGAAAGTCCACGGCGCCGGCAGGCGGCCGGCCGTGGCCAGGGCGGCCAAGGTCGTGATCCCGCCGACCGCGACCACGAGGGCGGTGAGCGGACAGCACCGCCGGAACGCCACGGCACCGTTCACCAGAACGACGAACGGTACCGTGAGCGAATCGAGGGCCGGGGACGCGCTGACCGAGGCCGCTGCGGAGACCAGCGCGAGCGCGACGTCCCCGCACCACGGATGACGCCCGTCGAAGGCCTTCGCCTGGATGAGGAATCGCTTCACGGACGCCGACCTCGTTCCGTTTCGTCACGCATCACGCCTCTTCAACCGCCACCAGGCGGCGGCGCCGAGCACGGCCAACCACAAGATCAGAACGACGATCGCCACTCCGAGGCGGTAGGGCTCCGTCGCCAGTCCACCGGAACGCATCACGTTGATCGCTGCCAGCGGCATGAAGTCCTTGATGCCGGAGAACGGCTCCGGAAGAAGTGCGGGCAGGATCTGCGGCCCCATCTGGAACACGCCGAAGTACAGGCAGATCGCGCCGGCGGCGTTACGGATGAGCCAGCCGAGGAGCACGCCGAACAACGCACCGTACGGGAGCATGAGCGTGCCCCCGAGGACTCCCCAGAACATGTTCGGAGCGAAGAGCGACATGCCCACCGCCGAGGGAACCGTGCGTGCTGCCTGCAGCAAGAGATAGAGCAGAACCGATGCGACGGCCGCAAGCGCGGCGACGATGCCGGTGACGACGGCCGCCTTCGCCAGCATCACGCCGGTGCGACGAGGGTTGACGGTGAGGCTCGTCCGGATCGACCCGCTGGAGTATTCGGTGCTCACGCTGAGCACTCCGAGCACCACCAGCACGAGCATTCCGACTGGATAGATCGCCGTCCAGCCGAACGGGATGTCGGCAGCCTGGCCGCGGCCCAGCGTTCGGCCATCGAGGATCATGTAGCCGCAAAGGGCCATGATCAGACCGAACCCGGCCGCGAGGGTGATCCAGAGCGAGCGCACGGACCACAGCTTCCGCCACTCCGACCGGAGGAGCCCTCCGGCCGTGATTCGCACCGACCCGGGATCGTACGACGCGTCGTCGCCGGCGAGGTGAGCGGGGATGGTTTCGAGGTTCACGAGGCGACCTCTCGGTGGGTGGAGTACTCGACGGCGTTGCGGGTGATGTGCATGAAAGCCTCCTCAAGGGATGCGCGTTCCTCGACGAGCGCGAAGAGCGTCGCTCCTTCGGCGGCCGCGACTGTGCCGACCTCCCGCGCGGTCCGCCCGCGGACGAGGAGCGTGTCACGATCGGTCTGCCGGATCGATACGTTCTCGCCGCGCAGGGCGTCGGCAAGGCTGAGGGCGTCGGGCGAGACGACGCGCGTGGCCTGGGGTGCGACCGAGTCGATGACGTCGTCTATCGAGCCGGACGCGAGCAGCCTGCCCTGCCCGATGACGACAAGATCCTGAGCGACCAGGGACAGCTCGCTCATCAGGTGGGATGAGAGGAAGACGGTCCTTCCCTCGTCTGCGAGTCGCACAAGCAGGTGTCTCAGCCAGAGCACACCGTCGGGATCGAGACCGTTCACGGGCTCGTCGAGGACGAGCACGGCCGGATCACCGAGGAGCGCGGTCGCGATCCCCAGTCGCTGGCTCATCCCGAGCGAGAAGCCGCCGGCACGACGGCCGGCGACGATTCTGAGACCCACCATCTCGAGGACCTCGTCCACGCGAGCCCGGCCGATGCCGTGGGTCTCCCCGACCGCGAGCAGATGGTCGCGCGCACTCCGGCCGGGGTGGACCGATCGCGCATCGAGCATCACCCCGAGGTGCCGCATCGGGTCGCGGAGTTCATGGTAGTGGCAGCCTCCGATCGTGATGCCGCCGCGCGTCGGGCGGTCGAGGCCCACCATCAGCCGCATCGTCGTCGATTTCCCCGCGCCGTTCGGCCCGAGGAATCCGGTCACCACCCCGGGACGGACGGTGAACGACAGGTCGTCGACGACGGTCTTCTCGCCGTAGCGTTTGGTCAGATTCCGAGAAACGATCACCCCCCCACGCTAGGAATCCGTCGACGGTGTGACATCTGCCCTCAGTACCAACATGGGTGTGTCCGTGGTACCGACCTCCGATGACCGCAGTACCGGTGATGGCGCTCGGCGCGTTCCCGACTCACGTCCCGGTGGGCTCGAGACCCGCGCGCAACGCCTCATGTGAGAGTTGACCGAGGTGAGGTCCCGTGACGACGTCGACGACGGTGAGAGCCATCGCCAGGGCGCCGTCGATGGCGGCGCGTTCCGCGGCCGGGCCTGTCGCGTCCGCGGTGAACTCGGGGGTGTGCGGCCAGGACGTACTCCCGAGGACCGCGATAAGAGGGTGAATCGATGGCACCACGTGCGACACGTTTCCCATGTCGGTGGACCCGGCCGCGGGGCGCGGCTGTTCGCGTATTTCGCGGCCGAGCGATGCAAGGCTGCGGTCCCATGCGGCTGCCAGGATCGGATCCTGCCGCATGTCGGCGTATGTCGGCTCCGCTTCATCCCAGCTCCATGTGCATCCCGCCGCCGTCGCTCCTCCCTCGAAGCAGGTGAGAATTCGTCGTCGTGTCTCCTGCAGGTCCTCAAGGGTGTCGGCCCGAACCTCGACACGCACGGCGGCCGCGGCGGGGACGACATTGGTCGTCTGCCCGCCCTCGGAAACGAACGCATTGGCGCGAACGCCGTCGGGGAGATGCTGGCGGAGCAGACCAAGGGCGACGAGTCCGATTGTCGCCGCGTTTGAGGCGTTGTCACTGCTCGGAGTAGGCCCGCCCGTATGTCCCGGCCGGCCTTGGAACGTGATGTGCAATCGGCACACGGCCTGCGTGCGGACATCGAGGCAGCGGACGTCCTCGCCGGGAGCACCGTGCACCATGAGGGAGAACGTGACGTCGTCCCACGCGCCCGCATCCAGCATGATCACCTTTCCGCCGCCGTGCTCCTCCGCGGGGGTGCCGAGCAGCTTGATACGGAGGCCGATTCGATCGGCGACAGCCGTCAGTGCGATGGCCGCGCCGACGGCTGCCGCGCCGATGATGTTGTGACCGCACGCGTGACCGATGCCGGGGAGCGCGTCGTACTCGGCGCAGATCGCCACGGTCACGTCGCCGCTCCCATAGGTCGCCTCGACCGCGGTGTCGAGTCCATACGCGCCGATCGCGACGTCGAAGCCCGCGGCCTCGAGCTCTCGCGCGACGAGGGTCGACGCGCAGCGCTCCTGGAAGGCGATCTCGGGAACTCGGTGTATCTCTCGGCTGAGTGCGATCGCGGACTCCTCCCATTCCGTCCGGGAGGCGAGGATTGCTTCCCGGACGGAGTTGGACAATTCCGGATGGGAAGGGCGTTTTGCGATGGTCATCTTTCCTCGATCGGTTCGGCGGTGGGGGATTCGACGGTGGATGTCTCGTCGGTGTCAGGTTCTCTCGCCACGCGCATCCGCAGGGCGAGGGCGGAGAGCGCCAGGGAGATCGCCAGGCAGATCCCCCAGACGGCGAAGAACGACAGGGGCGTCGAACTCACCGCGGTCGATCCTTCGACGCTCCGCGTGGTGACGAAGAGGGACATCACCAGCGCGAAGACGGCGCCCGCGACCGCGCCCGCCGCAGTGCGCGCGGTGTTGAACAAAGCCGAGGCGATGCCCACGGAATCGGCGGGTGCGTTGCGCACCACGATCGAGGGGAGGACGGCGAGGAGGACACCGGCGGAAAGACCGCCCAAGGCCATCCAACCGATGAACATCGCCGTCGACCCGGAGAAGATGATCATGAGGGCGAAGCTCGCCCCCGCGACGACGCCGGCCAGCGCGACGGCTCTCGGCGGGGTGACCCACCGCGCAAGGCGTTCGCCGAGCAGCGTCCCGGCGAACGCGGCGATCGCGTAGAGCACGATGATGGCGCCGGCACCGGCCGGGGGCAGACCGAGTCCGTATCCCTCCCGGGCCGGATCGCTGAGAAGCCAGAGGAAGCTCGCGGTCTGCCCGCCGTAGGTCTGCGCTCCGAAGAGGGCGGATACGACGATCGGCAGGCCGATGCCGCTCTTCGCCAGCATCGACAGATCGACAAGGGGGTTCTCCACCCGGCGCTCCACGAACACCCAGAGCGTGAGCACGACGACGCCGCCGAGCACCAGAGAGAGGGTCCTCGCCTCGAGCCAGCCCCAGGCGCCGCCGTTCGAAATTCCCGTGAGGGTGGCGAGGAGACCGGCCGTGAGCAGGATCGCGCCCGTCCAGTCGATGCGGCCTTTCTTGCGTACGGTCGTCTCGGGCACGAGGAAGATCACCACCGGAACGCACAGGGCGATGAAGATCGCGGGGAACAGCAGGACCACGTTCAGGTTCTGCGTCGAGGCGTACAGCAGGCCAGAGGCGAGTGAGCCAACAGCCGCGCCGAGAGTGAGTGCACCGACCAGGACGCCGATGTTCCTGCTTGCCGACTTCGCGTCGCGGGAGCGGACGATCGCGAACTCAAGCGGTAGGAAAGCCGCCAGCGGCGCCTGAAGCGCGCGACCGAGAAGGAACAGCTCGAAGGTCGGCGCGAAAGCGACGACCAGCGAGCCGACGGCGACGAGTGCCGCCGCGGCGACGAGGAGCCGCTTGTGGCCGAACATGTCCCCGAGCTTCGCCAGGATCGGGACACACGCGACCGTGACCAGCATGTACATCGCGTTGACCCAGTTGAGGGAGCCCGCGCTGACGGAGAACTGCTGCCCGATCGCCGCGAGCAGAGGCGAGAACCACCCCTGCAGCATGCCGCTCCCCAGCTCCATGACGACCAGAAAGCCCACGACACCGAACGGCGATCGGGAGCGGAAGGCGAATCGCATCATCAATGACTCCAGTGTCAGCGCGGACATAGACGCTTCGTCTCACGCAGGCGCTCGCGCACGCCGTCGCGCGGGTTCACGGGGCGGTGCCGCGTGTCACGGTGACGGTGGAGCCGATGCCGCCACCGGCCGCGGTGATCGCGCTCGGCGTCGCGGTTGCCCGGGTAGACGAGGTGGGTGCGGGCGTCGATCAGGCCCGGCGTAACAAGCGTGCCGCCGAGGTTCTCCACGTCCTCGCGGTGACCGTATCGCCGAGATCATGATCAAACTATTTCAGTCCGGTTATGTGCTGATAGTCGTACACCAACGACACTAAAGTGACAGTTTATGGACAAAAAAGACATTAATCCGCAGATTCGCGGCCTGGATGAGATCGACAGGCGACTGATCCACGCGCTTCAGATCCATCCTCGGGCGCGATGGGCGGCGATCGCACCAATCGTGGGGGTGGATTCGGTGACGCTTTCCCGCCGCTGGGAACGCTTGTCCGGCGACGGTCTTGCCTGGGTCGCCGGGCATCCGGGGGCTGACGCTCGCGGACCCTCCGCGATCCTCGAAGTGGAATCCCACCCTGGTTCGACCCTTGAGATCGCTCAGGCGTTGGCGGCCGACCGGGAGGCGTTCACCGTCGACCTCACAGCAGGCGGCCGCGACATGCTGGTCATCGCGGGCGCCGAGAGCCTGGACGCCCTCGGCGAATACGTCATGACCCGGATGCGTCGGCTTGAGGGCGTCCGCGCGACGCGGACACATCTCCTCTCCTCGCCGTTCACCGACGCGGGTCAGTGGCGACTCCGCTCGCTGAGCGCCGCCGAGGTCGCCGCGGTCAAACGCACGGTCTCGGCCGACGTGCCCGAACCGGCGCGCATCGACTCCCAACTTGAGCGTGAGCTCCTGAAACTGCTCGGTGTGAACGGGCGTGTGACCATCGCCTCGATGGCGAGGGTTCTCGATGTCAGTGAGCGGCGCGTGCGGGAGACCATGGCTTCGCTGGCGAGTGGCGGCCGCCTGACGGTTCGTCTCGACCTCGCGCGAGCGCACTCCGGCTGGCCCGTGCACGCATGGTATTTCCTGCGGGTCCCTGCCAGGTTGACCGCTCGGGCGGGGACGGCCCTCGCCGGCATCAGCGAGATCCGCCTCGCCGCCTCGACAATCGGCCCGTCCAATCTCGTCCTCTCCGTCTGGATGAAGACGCTGGCGGACATTCAGCGGCTCGAGGTGGCGATCGAGGAGAACATCCCGGAAGTGGCTATCGCGGATCGATCGTTGGTGCTGCGGACGCTCAAGAAGGAGGGGCGCCACCTCGACGCGAACGGGAACGCAACCGGCGATTTTACGCCGCTTCCGATGTCTTTCCCGCATGCGGGAGCGCCTCTGCGATAGAAACCTGCATCGGATGGATCGGGACCGCCATGGTGCGTACGGTCCTCATTCATGACTGTCTCGGAGCCAACTGTCGGCGTGTTCGACCTTTTCACGATCGGTATCGGCCCTTCGAGTTCGCACACGGTGGGCCCCATGAGAGCCGCCGCCGAGTTCGTTGATCGTCTCACGGGCGAGACGATCATCGATCGGGTGGACAAGGTACGCGTGGAGATCTTCGGTTCCCTCGCCGCGACCGGTGCCGGACATGGCACATTCAGTGCCGTGCTCCTCGGGCTGGAGGGAGTCCGGCCCGATGCGGTGACCCCAGCGGAGATCACCGCAAAGCTCGCCGTGATCGAAGACACAGGGTTTGTCGCTCTCGGCGGCCGTCATCGCATCCACTGCCGCGTCGAAGACTTCATCCTCCGCCCGCTGACGGTCCGCGCCCGGCACAGCAACGCGCTGTCCTTCACCGCGTTCGACTCCACCGGCGCGGAGCTTGCCACGGATACGTACTACTCGATCGGTGGCGGCTTCGTCGTGCGTGACGGTGACGAGAAAAACGCCGGACCTCCGGCGGCACGTCGGCCCTTTCCGTTCCGCACCGCGGCCGAGCTGCTCACCATCTGCGAGGAGACCGGGTTCAGCATCGCCGAGGTAATGATGGCGAACGAACGGGTCCTGCGCTCGGAAACCGACATCCGGCACTTACTGCGAGGTCTGTGGGATGTCATGGAGTCGTGTGTCCGCTCGTCGATCGCCCGCGACGGCATTCTGCCCGGCGGTCTTGGCGTACGTCGCCGCGCCGGGGAATGGGCCGCCCGTCTCGCCGCGGAAGACCCCGACCACGCCAACGGATACTGGCAGCAACGAGTCAACCTCGTCGCCCTCGCCGTGAACGAGGAGAACGCGAGCGGAGGACGTATCGTCACGGCACCTACGAACGGTGCCGCGGGCATCATCCCCGCCGTGCTGTACTACGCCTTGCACTACACGCCGGCCAGTAGATCCACGACCACCGGCGAAGACGACATCGTCCAACGGTTCCTGCTCACCGCCGCGGCGATCGGCACCCTCTACAAGGCGAACGCGTCCATCTCCGGCGCAGAGGTCGGCTGCCAGGGCGAGGTCGGCTCCGCCTCGTCGATGGCCGCCGCCGGCCTTGCCGAGATCCTCGGGGGCACCCCCCAGCAGGTCGAGAACGCCGCCGAGATCGCCATGGAACACAATCTCGGCCTCACCTGCGACCCTATCGGCGGACTCGTCCAGATCCCGTGCATCGAACGCAACGCCATCGCCGCGGCCAAAGCCATCAACGCCGCGAACATGGCGCTCTGGGGGGACGGTGAACACCATGTCTCCCTCGACCAGGTCATCGCGACTATGCGGGAGACCGGCGCGGATATGAGCGACAAATACAAGGAAACCGCCCGCGGCGGCCTCGCCGTCAACGTCGTCGAATGCTGATCGGCGCCAATACGCCCCAGCCGGATCATCAGTCCAGGAGAAGCGAGCCCACATGCACTCCCGTACCGTGTTCAAGAACGGCGTCGTCTTCGATGGCACGTCCGTCTCCGACGCCGATGTCGCCGTGGCCGGTGACCGCGTCGTCGCGATAGGCGTGGACCTGGATGGCGACGAGGTCGTCGACTGCACCGGAATGTCGATCGTTCCGGGCCTGTTCGACTGTCACGTCCACGTGATGGCGCGCGATCTCAACGTCGCGCGTACCGAACAGCAAGCCTTCTCGCTTCAGTACTTCGAAGCCGGTCGCAATCTGTCCCTGCTACTGGACCAGGGCATCACCTCCGCGCGAGACGCTGCGGGGGCGGACCTCGGCATCAAGCAGGCGATCGAGCGCAAGCTCATCGAGGGGCCGCGGCTGCAGATCGCCATCGTGATGCTGTCACAGACCGGAGGGCACAGCGATCTGCATCTCCCATCGGGCGGAGAACGCTCGGTGCCGATGATGCTCGAGCATCCCGGCCGACCACGCTCGATCGTCGACGGCGTGGACGGCCCCGGCGGCGTTCGGCGTGGCGTCCGGGAGGTCCTGCGCGCCGGCGCCGACGTGATTAAGATCGCTACGACTGGCGGGGTCATGTCGCTGGGAGACAATCCTCGGCATTCACACTTCCGTGACGACGAGCTCGCAGCCATCGTGGCGGAGGCCGCGGCAGCCGAAACCTACGTCTTCGCTCACGCGCAGGGGACCGAGGGGATCAAAGCGGCATTGCGTCACGGGGTTCGCTCGATCGAGCACGGCTACTATCTCGACGACGAGGCGGTAGCCCTCATGCTGAAGAACGAGGCCTGGCTGGTCCCGACGCTCTCGGCGACGCGTGCCATCATCGACGCGGCGGCAAGCGGGGTGCCGATACCGGCCGAAAGTCTCGCGCTCGCCCAAGAGGCGCTCGAGGCTCACCGCGCGAGTTTCGCGCTGGCGGTCAACGCCGGCGTGAAGATCGCGATGGGAACGGATACCCCGCCGTACTGGAGCCCGTCCGCCAGTAACCTGGACGAGCTGGGACTCATGACCGAGGCGTCCTCCATGTCGGCGATCGAGGCGTGGCGAGCCGCGACGTCGAGCGCGGCGAAGCTGCTCGGGTACGACGATCTCGGCGTTATCGAGCCGGGCGGGCTGGCTGACATCGTCGTCGTGGACGGCGACCTGCTCGATCTTCGAGGCCTTCGCGGCCGGATCCGTCAGGTGTGGCTCGCGGGTGTTCGCGTCCGCTGAGAGCTCGTACAGGGAACGTCGTACAGGGAACGGATCCCCGGCGGGGATCCGTTCCCTGTACTAATCCGAGCCGGTCAGGAAGGCCGCGATCAGCGCGGCGGCCGATTCGGGTCGTTCGTTCTCCCATGCGTGACCCGCGTCCGCGAGCTGCAGAACGCTGGCGCCGGGGATCTCGTCCGCCATCGCCAGGACGTCGGCGACCCGTATCGTCGCGTCCCGTCGACCGTGCACCACGAGGGTCGGCGACGTGACGGAGCCGAGGAGGCCACGCGTGTCGAACCCGCGCGTGGCGGCAAACCGTCGCACGAGCTGCTCGCTCGCGGACTCCGGCGTCTCCCCTTCCGAATTCCGCGATCTCGCAGCGGCGCGGCCGACGGCGGGGGCCATCTGAGCCAGAAGAGCTCGGGCTCGCGCGTGATCGCCCGTTTCAAGCGCCCCGAGAAGGGCACGGACGCCGTCAGGAAGCCGGGCGGGATCGAAGGGGAACCGATTCGTGGAGCCGAGGATGAGCCGGTCCAATCGATTCGGATGCCGCAGTGCGAACGCCTGCGCGATCATTCCCCCGTAGGAGGTGCCCAGGACGTGGGCCTGGTCGAAGCCGAGAGCTGAGATCAGCGCGGCGAGATCGTCAGCGAGATCGTCGATCGTGTACGGCTCCGGGGCGAAGACACTGGCACCCCGATCGCGCTGATCGTACGTTACGACCGTGAACGTGTCGATGAGGTAACGGCGGAATGCGTCGAAGAGGTCCTGCCCGATCTGCAGTCCGTGGACGAGGACAACCGGGGGCCCCGCTCCGTCGATCCGGAAGGAAGTGCGGCCACCGTTGGTAACGGTGACCGCACCCTCACCTCCGGTCACCGTCTCACCAGACCTTGCGCTGGCGTGCGTCCGCGACCAGATCGGGGACGGGGATCAACGCCTTCGACCCGACCGTCGCGAGCGACTGCTGCGAGAAGTGGAAACCGAAGTCCTCCGCGACGAGCTTGCGCCAAGGGCGGTTGACGATGTTGTGCGTCGCCCATCGTGCGAATCGCGGCCGCTTCATGATGTCGCGCGCGAGCTCCCACGCCTTGGGCAGCAGTTCCTCGCGGGGCAGGACGTCGCTCACGAGCCCGTACTCAAGCGCCTTGGGTGCCGGGATGGAGGTGCCCCCGTAGATCGCGTAGGCGGCGCGCTTGCTCCCCATGAGATGCTGCAGCGCGAGCGCGAGACCGTCACCGGGGGCGGTGCCGGCCATGAAATGGGGATCCATGAAGTCCGCGTCCTCGGCGGCCAGGGTGACGTCGCACATGAGTGCGAACTCGGTGTGAATGCCTGGCCCGTTCACCGCGGCGATCGTGGGGATGTCGATGTTGTTGACGAAGTTCTCGATCAGCTTCCAGGCGTCGATCGTCTGCTGAAAGATGTAGTCGGGCTCCTCCTCGACCAGCGGCTTCGGCCACGTCTGTCGCGGGTCGCCCTGGAACCAGGTCTCGCCCGTGCCGGTGATGATGAGCACGTGGTTCTCGGAGTCGTTGCCCACGTCCTGCCACACGCGGCTCCACGCGTTGTGGGCGGCCCAGTTGTGGACGTACGGGCCGCCGTCGGTGTGGAGCCGCAGTTCGATGATCCCGTTCTCGCGACGCATCTTGAAGAACGCCGCGTACCTCTCGGAGTACTCCTCGAACGTCGTGGGGGGCACGTGACCGGCCCATCCGAAGCTGGACGCATTCGCCATCATGGCTCCTTTCGCCGAAGCGAGCCGACCTCGCTCATTAATGAGACAAAGTATCTCTTTAACTGCCGTCGGCCGGTCTCCGCCACGCGGTGCGCAGAGAACGGCACTCGAACGCGCGCACCTGCGAAGATTTCGCGCCCTATACGGCACCTCCTTGCCGCAAACCGGCGAGGACCATGCCGACGATCTTGTCCGCGTCGTCTCTGGTGAACGGTCGAGTCCGGCGGACAAGGAACCACTGCACAGGTCCGGCGAGCATCATGTTCACGAAACGCGCATCGACGGCCGGAAGCTGACCAAGGGCCGCTGCCGCATCGAGCCGGAGTTGCAGATCATCCGTGCGCCGCTCAAGGAGTTCCAGGCCTATCTCGCGCAGGCCGTCGTTCTCGTCGGCCCTCCGCATCAGGATTTGCAGGACCGCGCGACCTTCCGGGGTGGCGGAGGCCTCGGCGAAGGCACAGACGAACGCGACCAGATCGTCATGGATGTCACCGGAGTCGCGGAGGGGGACAAAGGTCTCCGCGAACCGCGCGAGTATGTCGCGGAACAGGTCCCCTCGATTCGGCCAGCGTCGGTACACCGTCGCCCGAGCGACCTGTGCTCGCGCGGCGAGGTCCTCGTACTGGAGGCCGTCAACCCCCTTCTCGGCCAGGATCTCGAGCGTGGCCGCCCACAGACGCTCGCTGACCAGCCGCGTGCGGCCCCCCGGCCGGCGTGCCGGTTGTAGTTCTGCACTCATTCTCGTCGCATCGACGCGGATCCGGCCCACCTGCGTGTTCTGTCGACCGGTACGGCCGCATCGATGACTCTCCCTCCGCTTCTCGTCGGCGACTCCCGATCGTAGTGACCAGACGATCATGCAACGATGTCGCCCGAAACGGTCGCGAGGTGCTCAATCCCGGCAGTTTCCCGCGCCGAGTCGCCAACCGTGGCCACTTTCCTGCAAACGCTAGGGGCGCCGACCGGGCAGGCCGACAATGTCCGGAATCTCAGATCGATGCCCCGATCGAGTCCAGATTCAGGGAAGTGGCCATGACCCAGACACCCACGAGCCCCTCCGAGACCGAGACTCCAGGCAGCGGGTGGAGCGGTCGGATCCTCTGGTGGGTCACCATCCTAATCATCGCCAACACGCTGGTTGACACGGTCGTCGTCGCACCATTGCTCGTGCTGCCGCAGATGTCGGAGTTCTTCGGAACCGACCAGAGCGCGTGGCTCAACGCCAGTGCGATCCTCGCCGGCGCGATGTGGGCCCCGCTCCTCGGCAAGAGCGCCGATGTCTTCGGCAAACGCCGAATGCTCGTCCTCGCACTACTCGTGGGCGGCATCGGCGCGCTGGTCTGTCTCCTGGCCCCCAACATCGGGATCTTCCTGGTCGGCCGCGTGATTCAAGGCGCCGCCGTCGGCTCCGTGTTCATCACCGTCGTGTTCATCCGCCAGGTCTTCCCGCCCCGCGTCGGTATGACGTCCGTCGGCATCGTCACCTCTGGCTCTGCGATCCTTGGCATCGTCTCGCCCTTCCTCTTCGAGATCGTCGTAGGTGCATACGGTTTTCGCTCGGTCTTCGTCGTGTCCGCGGTGCTCGCGTTCTTCGCTGCGCTGACCGTCCGCATCTTCTTGCCCGAGTCGCCGATCAAGGTGAGAAGCCGCGTGGACGTCGCCGGCGCCGTTCTTCTCGGGGCGGGCCTCGCGGGCATCCTGGCGTACATCAGCCTGGGTCATGACCTGGGCTGGATGAGCGCCGGCATGATCGCCCTGCTTATCGTCGGGATCGTCCTCCTTGGCGCATGGATCCTGACGGCGCTGCGCCTGCCCGAACCCGTCATCGATCTGCGGATGCTCACTCGTCCCGTCGTGGCCACCCTGGTGGTCGTTGTGCTCGGCGCCGGCGCCTACCAGGCACTCCTTCAGCTGGTCGGGCTGATCGCGCAGACCTCCGTGGACGAAGGGCTGGGGTACGGGCTCGCCGGCGCGTCGGGTGCGCTCGGCTTGCTCTTCGCCGTGCCGTCCTTCGGCGCGATGACAGGCGGGATCCTCGCCGGATGGCTCGCCGGACGGATCGGCCCAGCCCGCACACTCGCCGGCGGAATGGTCATCGGCACATTCGCCACACTCGGGCTGCTGTTCTCCACCTCCGCCTTCCTCCCCGCCGTCATCTCCACCGGACTCCTCGGCTTCACCGCCGGGGCCGTGGTCACCTCCGGCTTCAATCTGTCGACAACGCTGGTGAGCGAGGAGAAACAGGGGATCGTGGCCGCTCTGGTCCAGGTAATGCTCGGTGTCGGCGCTGTGATCCTCAACATCATCGGAGGAAGCATCCTCCGGGCGACCTCCCTCACCGGCAACGGCGAGCCGGTGAACTCCGCGGCGGGAGTCTCCCTCTACATCCTCGTGACGCTCGTGCTGTTCGCCGTCGCGACCATCGTCGCGCTGGCGATCTCCCGCCGTCGACCACATGACCGTGACGCAACGCGTGGAAACGCGGCTCAGCCCGCCTGAGCCCCGACCCCGACGAGATCGCCCCGTCGTACGTGTTCTTCGCCTCCGGGCGGCTGTCGTCCTACTACACAGGCGAGATCTTGGCGCCGATCGGCGGTGAGACCCTCCCGGGCTGACGGCCCCTCAACGGAGGACGATCGCCTGGCGATGGCTGATCCGCGCACATGGTCAGGGCGAGCGACGCGGTGAGGATCCTCGCCGCGTGCGGGGGCCGAGTAGGCCGTCAGAGAAGCCGCAGCCGGTTGCGCAGGAAACGGCGTTCGGCGTCGGTGGGTGCGAGATTGAGCGCCGCGCGGTAGCCGTCGGCCGCCTCCCGCGTACGGCCGGCGCGTCGCAGCAGGTCGGCGCGGGTGGCGTGCAACAGGTGGTAGTCGTCGAGCTGTCCGGTCCCGGCGATCGCGTCGACCAGGGGCAGCGCCGCCTCGGGACCGTCGGCCATGCTGATCGCCACGGCCCGGTTCAGATCCACGATCGGGCTCGGTGCCATCTGCGCGAGCCGCGTGTACAGCCCGACGATCTGCGGCCAGTCCGTCTGGTCGGCGACCGGCGCGGTGGCGTGACATGCCGCGATGGCCGCCTGGAGCTGGAACGGCCCGGCGCGGCGTCGCCGTAGTGCTCGTTCGCAGATCGCGGCACCCTCCGCGATCTGCGCCCGGTCCCACAGCGAGCGGTCCTGCTCGGCGAGGGTGACCATGTCGCCGGCCGCGTCCGTACGCGCCGGCCGCCGGGCGTCGTGCAGCAGCATCAGCGCGAGCATGCCGTGCGCTTCCGGCTCGTCGGGCATCAACGCCGTCACCACCCGGGCGAGACGGATGGCCTCCCGGCACAGCCGGGCCTTTTCCGGGTCTCCGTACCCTTCGTTGAAGAGCAGGTAGAGCACGTGGAGTACGGCGGGAAGGCGGTCCGGCAGTAGGTGCGCGGGCGGCACCCGAAACGGGATGCCCGCGTGCGCGACCTTCTGTTTGGCGCGAAAGAGGCGTTGGCCCATGGTGCGTTCCGGCACCAGGAACGCACGCGCGATCTCGGCGGTGCTCATGCCGGTCAGGCTCCGCAGGGTCAACGCCACCTGGGCTTCGAGGCTCAGCGACGGATGACAGCAGGTGAACATGAGCTCCAGGCGCTCGTCGGGGATCTCGCTGTCGCTCGAGTAGGGCGACGGTTCCAGGTCCAACGCGGCCACCTCCCGTAGTTTCGCCGCCTCGGTCGACGCGCGACGCATCCGGTCGATCGCGCGGTGGCGTGCCGCGGTGGTGAGCCACGCCAGTGGCTGATCCGGTACGCCTGATTCGGGCCACCTCTGGAGTGCCTGCGCGAACGCGTCCTGCGTACACTCCTCGGCCAGGTCCCAGGCTCCGCCGGTGAATCGGATCATGGTGGCCACGATCCGACTCCACCCGTCGGCGTAGATCCCGGCGATCCGGTCCTTCACCCGAGCCACCTGAGCTGTCATCGACGTCGTCCGTCTTGGCCGTCAGTCCTCGCCGTCGGGCCAGAACGGGCGCAGCTCGATCATCCCGGCCCACGCCATCGGGTGCCTGGACGCGACCTCGATGGCCTCGTCGAGGTCGCCGCACTCCAGGACGTCGAAGCCGACTATCTGGTCCTTGGTCTCCGCGTACGGGCCGTCGGTCAGCAGCACCTTACGGTCGCGGACGCGAACCGTGGTCGCGTCGCTCGCCGGCCGGGTGCGGTTGCCCATCAGCCGGATCCCCTTGCCGTCCATCTCCGTGACCCAGTCCTCCACATCCGGGGCGCCGTCGTCCTGGCCGGGCGTGTAGGCCGGGTCGGTGCACACCAGCATCAGGTACTTCATCGGGTTGCTCCTATCGTGTAGCCGGCGGTGACCATCACGGCGATCGTGGTGGCCATGTTTCGGCACAGGGCGATTGTGCACCGGTGACCATGCCCATGCGTGTCCATGGGTGCCCTCCTCTCCCGTGCGTCATGTGGATGACGAACGGGAAAGGCCCTCCACTACAGCCCACACCAAGATTCTTTCGCGCAGCCGGCCGGGGGGCGTGTCCCGCGCGCGGACGGGGCGGCGACTCTTCACGTGGAGACCTTCTCGGGGCCGGACCACACGATGACGCCGAGAGGTCACGACGGGCCACGCCTGGCGGTGCTCGGCGAGCGGGCGCTCGACGAAGAGCTTCGCGAGCACGGCCGGGGTCTGCTCCCCGTCGGCCCACAGGATCTCGGAATGTACGTCGTCGAGGAGCGAACGCGGCATAGACGGCCGCGCGGTGGTCTCGTCCGCGGAGTCCTACGGGTGTCGGTACGTGTCGATGCTCGTGTGCCTATCGCAGTCGTCTTTCTTGATCCATATCTGGATCCTGTTGTGGCGGAGCCGGCGTTTCCAGTGGCGGCCGCTGCGGTTCCGCCGTCCATGAGCGGAGCTTGTCGGGGTTGCGTACCGCCCAGATGTGCTTGATCCGGTCGTCTGCCACCTCGAACGCGTAGACCGACACGGTGACGCCGTCTTCCTGGGCGATCAGGCCGGGCCGGCCGTTGACCGTACGCTCCAGGAACGTCAGGTCGCGGAGCCTTCCCTCAAGCTGGACCAGGGAGCGCACGATCCGCTCGGCGCCTTCGACCGGGCGGAGCAGCGCGCCGGCGACGCCGCCGCCGTCGGCGGTCGCCGTGGCGCCGGGGTCGAGCAGGGCGACGAGGGCGTCGATGTCCTTGGCCTCCCATGCCTGTTTGAACTCCCTGACGATCCGGGCCTGCCGGGCCGCCGGGGTCGTGGACGCCCGCGCGGCACGGATGCGGCGGCGGGCCGAGGAGGCCAGCTGGCGGCAGGCCGCCGGGGTACGGCCGACGATCTCGGCCACCTCGGCGAAGGAGTAACGGAAGACGTCGTGCAGAACGAACGCGACGCGCTCGGCCGGGGTCATCGATTCGAGCACGACGAGGAAGGCCATGTTGACCGACTCGTCGAGAGTGACCCGGTCGGCCGGATCGACGGTGATGCCGCCCGGCCGCCCGCTGATCCACTCCGTGGCTTCGGGTAGCGGCTCGGGGATCCACTCGCCCACGTAGGTCTCTCGCCGGGCCCGTGCCGAGGTGAGCACGTTGAGACAGATCCGGCCGGCGACGGTGGACAGCCAGGCGCCGGGGGACGCGATGTCGTCCTGCTGCTGCCGGGTCATGGCGTACCAGCGGGCGTAGGTCTCCTGGACGACGTCCTCGGCCTCCGACAGCGAGCCGAGGAGCCGGTAGGCGAGATTGATCAGCCGACGCCGCTCGCTCGTGATCGCGCTCAGGCTTGGATCGAGCGGTCTTTCTCCTGGCTCGGGCTGGGTGGTCACGGTGTCCCCGACTTCTTTTGTCGCGGTTGCTGTCAGTAGGACGACAAGACAGCCCTTCGAAATGTGAGCTTGACGCGTCGTCTCACATTTCGAGGGGCTGTCTTGTCGTACCGGTCGGACGAACGCCTTTCCACTGGTCGTCTCGCCAGGCGGCGCGCCGACCGGCTTGCCGAGAACAGTCTCTTGCCGAGAACGGTGTGAGGAGAACGCTTGATGGTTACCGCGGCCAACGGGCTCCGCGCGGCCATGTCGGCCCGATCCGATGCCACGCATCGGACGAGGCCCGCCGACTGGGTGCTGCGGGCCGTCGTCAGCGCGCACGTGGTCGCGATCGCCGGTCAGCCGGTGTTCGCCGGGGTGTACATGAGCGGTGACTACGACGGCCTGCGCTGGCATGCGGCCGGTGCGGACGCCGTCACCTATGTCGGCTTGGTGCAGGTGATCGTGGGGATCGTGATCTGGGTACGGCTGCGTCAGGCCTGGCCGTTTCTTGCCACGTCGGCTCTGCTGACGGCCGAGTCGGTGCAGTACTTCGCCGGGCTGGACGGCGCCCTGTGGTTGCACTTCCCGCTGGGGGTGATGACCGTCGTCGCGCTCGTCGCGTTGTTCGTCGCCGTGTGGAGCCGGCCCCTCCGGAGGCGACAGCACCCCCGGAACGAGCGGGAGCGGATACGGAGCTCGCGGGAGCCGAAGCGGCAGGGAGCCGACGATGCGTGAGCCGTACGACGACCGATCCGGCCGTGCCCGTACGGTGACCAGGCGTCGGGCACTGGGCATCGGCGGAGCGCTCGGCCTGGTGGCGGCCGGCGGGCTGTCGGCCTCGGCCGCGCTGGCCCGCCGTACGCCGTTCACCGGGGCCGAACTGCGCAGCGCCGTGCCGCTGCCGCCCGCGTTCCAGGCGCCGTTGCCGCTTCCCTCCGTGCTGGCGCCGGTCAGCACTTCGGGCGGGGTCGACCGTTACGAGATCACCCAGCGCGAGGCGGCCGTGGAGATCCTGCCCGGTGTCAGGACGCCGCTGTGGACGTACGAGGGTGCTTTCCCGGGGCCGACGATCGAGTCGCGCCGCGGTCGGCCGGTCACCGTGACGCATCGCAACGACCTTCCCGTACCGACCGTCGTGCATCTGCACGGCGGCCGGACCCCGGCGGGGTCCGACGGATATCCGACCGACCTCGTCCTGCCCGAGGGCTGGCCGGACGCCGTCCACGTCACGCACACGGGCCCAGGCGGGCCGGGACACGTCACGCACACGAGCCCGGGCGGGCCGGGACATGTCATGCACGATCCGCGGGCGGTGGTGACCAGGCTGTCGCGGGACTACACGTTCCCGCTGGATCAGCGGCCGACGCTCCTGTGGTACCACGACCACCGGATGGACTTCACCGCCCCCGCCGTCTGGCGGGGCCTCGCCGGGCTGCACGTCGTCCGTGACGATGCCGAGGACTCGCTCGGCCTGCCCGCCGGGCGGCGCGAACTGCCTCTCATGATCGTGGACCGTGCGTTCGCCGCCGACGGCGGCCTCGACTACCCCGCCCTCGATCCCACGTCGCGGGAGCGGCCGGGCGTGCGCGAGCCGTACCTTGCCGGGGTCCTCGGTGACGTGATCCTGGTCAACGGCGCCCCGTGGCCTGTGCACGAGATCGACGCGGCCCGCTACCGGCTACGCGTACTGAACGCCTCCAACGCCCGGCACTACGAGCTTGAGGCGATCACCGACGACGGACACCGGCTCGACCTCGTGCAGATCGGGGCCGACCAGGGGCTGCTCGCGGCGCCGGTCGTCCACCGGTTCCTGCCGATCGCGCCGGCCGAACGCTACGACGTGGTCGTCGACTTCTCCGGCGTCCCGGTCGGCAGCCGCGTCAGAGTCGTCAACCGGCTCGGCTCCGGCCGCACCCGCGACGTGATGGCCTTCCGGGTCGCGCGCGAGGCCACCGACGACAGCCGCATCCCGCGTGTCCTTTCCACCGATCTCCCGACCTGGCGCCGGTCGGACGCCGTCCGGGTGCGCGACCTCTCCTTCCGCACCGGGCGTATGCACGGCGGTCACGGATGGCTGATCGGCGGGCTGCCGTTCGACCCCGCCCGCTCCGACGTCACCACCGGACTCGGCGACGTGGAAGTGTGGCGGCTGATCGCCGACGTCCACCATCCCGTCCACCTGCACCTGGTCGGCTTCCGGGTGCTCTCGCGCCGCGACCGGCCGCCTCTGCCCCACGACGCCGGTCTGAAGGACACCGTCTCCCTGCGGCCGGGCGAATCAGTGGAGATCATCACCCGCTTCGACGGCTATCGCGGCCGCTATCTCTTCCACTGCCACAACGCCGAACACGAGGACATGGGGATGATGGCCAACCTTGAAATCGTCTGACGCCACCGCGCCGCGGAAGGCCGGTTCCACAGGCCGAACTCCCCTGTGTCGCCGGGCGACCATGCCGGACCTGCCGTTCCTTACGCTCCGGGAACGTCAGGTCGCGGAGCCTGTCCTCCGGTGAGGTCGGCGCGTCGCCTCACATTCCGCGGGGCTGTCTTGTCCAACCAGCGAGACACCGTCCAGCACGCAGCAGGGCACCCACGGCAGGTATGCGGATCGCCGTACACGTGATCGTCCGCGCGGCGGCCACTTCGTGAGGGAAGACCGACTCCGCTCATTCGCAAAGCCTCAAGAACCGCCTGAAGTCGAGAAGGAAAGGCCTCGCCATGTCCACGCACGAAGACCACACACCCCGCAAGGTCGTCGTCATCGGTGGTGGTTACGCCGGAGCACTCGCGGCCAACCACCTGCGGATGCGTGCCGACGTCGACATCACCCTTGTCAATCCCCGCCCGGATTTCGTCGAACGAATCCGGCTGCACCAGTTCGTGGCCGACACCGGCGAGGCCACGGTGGACTACGGCTCACTGCTGGGAGAGGACATCCGGTTGGTGGTCGACAGCGCCACGCGCATCGACGCCGCCGCCCGCACAGTGCGGCTGGCGTCGGGGCGCGCGCTGGTCTATGACTACGTCGTCTACGCCGTCGGCAGCATCGCGGCGATACCGTCATCGGTATCCGGAGCGGCCGAATTCGCTTTCCCCATCGCTGAACTCGAATCCGCCCAGCGGCTGCGCGCCCGGCTGGCCGAGTTGCCGTTCGATGCTCCGGTCACTGTGGTGGGCGCCGGATTGACCGGCATCGAGACGGCCGCCGAGCTGGCCGAACAAGGACGCACGGTCACGCTGGTGTGTGGCCGAGCCCTCGCGCCGACACTGAGTGTTCCCGCTCGCCGATCCGTGGCCACGTGGCTGTCCCGGCACGGTGTCACCGTGCTCGGGGCCGGCGTGGTGACCGAAGTCCGGCCGGATGCGGTGGTTTTGGGCGACGGTGAGATGCGTGCGAGCGCACTGACCATCTGGACGGCCGGTTTCGGCGTACCGGATTTGGCGTCCGTGAGCGGGCTGCGGACCGACGCGCTTGGCCGGCTGCTCACCGACGAGACGCTGACCAGCGTCGACGACGACCGCATCGTCGCGGCCGGGGACGCCGCCGCGCCGTCGGGCCGGCCGCTTCGGATGAGCTCCCAGGCCGCTCAGCCGCTCGGGGTGCAGGCTGCCAACACCGTGTTGAGCCGCATCGCGGGAACCGAACCGGCAGTGATCGACCAGGCCCTCACCGGATCGTGCGTCAGCCTCGGCCGGCGCGCCGGCATACGGCAGCTCGCCCGCAAAGACGACACGGCGGTGAACCTCTACGTCGCCGGGCGCATGGCCGCAGTGATCAAGGAGGCGACCTGCAGGCTCGGGGTGTCGAGGATCCGCCGTGAGGCCCGCAAGCCGGGTTCCGGCTTCTGGCCCAAGGGCGGCCCACGTCCCGAGCAGCCCGCCTCCGCTCCGCGCGGGGTCGCGTCCCCGTGACCACCGACGAGCACCCCGGACGGTTCACGGGGGTTGACGAGCATGCGGGCGAATGTCGCGTTCAGCGGCCCCACCGGGCCGGCAGCCCTGGCCGGCCACTTCGTTGTGGAATCGATCGCCACCTGCGACTTCGAACCGAAGTCGCTCGCAACGCAAGGAGAATCTCATGAACATGGCGGACCGACGTGACGAGGAGGCCGCGATGCGAACTCGAACGACCATGACGTTCCAGCACGCGACGGGCGAGAAGCCGACCTCCGCAGCACGAAGCGGCTGGAATCGGGGCAGGATCCGCCCTGTCGCCTTCTGGGCCACCACGTTTGTCATCGTCTTCGAGTTGGTTGCCGGATCGGTGTGGAACCTTGTGCCGATCGAATGGGTGGAAGCCCAGTTACGCCACCTGGGATACCCCGAATTCTTCGCCTATGTTCTGGCCGCGTGGCAGGCGGGCGCGGCCATCGCGATCATCGCGCCCGGGCTGCCGCTGATCAAGGAATGGGCGTACGCGGGCGCCTTTTTCCTGTGGTCGAGTGCCGTGGTGTCGCATCTGACGGTCGGCGACGGTCTTCGGACGTGGGGGGTGCCGCTGGTGTTCGGGGTGTGCGCCGTCGCGTCGTGGGCGCTGAGGCCCGACGACCGCAGGCTCCCGGGGACGCGGTTCCGGCGGGAGCGCCGTACCGACGCCGGACAGGATGAGGCAGGTCCGCCGGAAGCCCGCACTCGCGCCTGGGCCGTTCCGATCGGGCTCCTTGTCGTTCTGTATGCCGTTTCGTTCCTCACGCTGCCCGCGGCCGAAGCCATGACGCACGGGTGGGCGGTTGAGCTCGGCTGGATCGACGGGTAACGGTCCGTCTCCGTCGCGTGCGGCACCGTTGCGGGCGCACGAAACGGTGCCGCACGCGACGGAGACGGTTCGCCCGCTCTCGCCCTTCGGCTTGATGAACAGCCCTCCGCCCACACGCTCAGAGCAGGATGCCAGGTCGTAGGTGGCACCGTTGGCGCGGCCCACACCCGCCCACACGCCTCAGCGCGGGATGGGGCGTCCTTGGCGTCGTCCGGCGCACGGAGACCCGCGCGGGAGCCGTCATCCCGGCACACCACGCCCATCGCCGACGCCCACGCAGAGCGGAAGTGCCTGGATGATCAGCTTGCTCGTCGTTTCGACGCAGGAGTCGTCGACGGTCCGGCCGGTGTTGAGGACGCGCCACTGGGTGAGCCCGACCAGCAGGTCGAGGGCGAGGTCGAGGTCGAGGTCGGCGGGCAACTGGCCGCGTTCCATCGCGCTCCTCAGCAACCGCTCGCACGCGGCCCTGCGCGGTTGCCGGATCGCGGTGTCGAACGCCTCGGCGAGTTCGGGGTTGCGAGCGGCCTCGGCTGTCAGATCGAGCACGATGCACATGACCGCGGGATCCGACAGCGTGTCCGCCACCGCTCGGACGTAGGCTCGCACGTCGCCGTTCAGGTCGCCGGCCCCGCCGACCGGGACCTGCCGGGAGGCGACGACGTCGATGAGGTCGACCACCATCTCCTCTTTCGACGACCACCGCCGGTAGAGCGCGGCCTTTCCCGTACCGGCCCGCCGGGCCACCGCGCCCATTGACATCCCGGCATAGCCTGTCTCCGCCAGTTCGGCGACCGCCGCCGCGAGGATGGTGTCGGTGACTGTCCGGCGCAGTACGGCTGCGCCGCGACCACGCGGGCGGATCTCGGCCATGTCGGCGACATTAACACGAGACGGAACGGTTGCGTCCCAGCTTCTGGGCCGCTTATCCTCCAAACGGAACGGATAGGTTCCGTTCCGGAATCGGGGGAAGACATGACCGACGTAGACGTACTCATCGTCGGAGGCGGACCGACCGGACTGACGCTGGCCTGCGAGCTGGCCCGGCGCGGCGTCACCTTCCGGGTGATCGACAGATCTCCCGAATTCCACCGTCAGTCCCGGGGCAAGGGCATCCAGCCGCGCAGCCTGGAGGTGTTCGACGACCTCGGCGTGGTCCAGGACTTTCTGGACGCCGGGGCGTCCGAGATGCCGGCGCGGATTCACATGGACCGCCGGTTCGTCGCGGAGCTGCACCTCCTGGCCGGTGTCCGCCCGCGGCCGGATGTGCCGTACCCGACGCTCGTCCTGCTGCCGCAGTGGCGCACCGAGCAGATCCTCCGCGCCCGCCTGGCCGAGCTGGGCGGCCACGTGGAGCGCGGCCTGCGACTGGCCGACCTCAAGCAGTCCGACAGCCAGGTCGTCGCACGGCTCGCCACGGGTGAGATGATCCACGCCTCCTACCTCGTAGGCTGCGACGGCGGCGGTAGCGCGGTACGCGAGGCCGCCGGGATCACCTTCCCCGGGCTGGTGTCGGAGACCGAGCACTACCTGCTCGGCGACGTGGAGGTCGACGGTCTGCCCCGCGACGGCTCCTATGTCTGGTACGCAGCGGACGAGTCCTCCGTGGGCCTCGCGCTGCTGCCCGGTACGCTGTCGTGGCAGTTCGGCCTCACCGTACGCCCTGGCGAGGAGGGCGCCGGTCAGGAGCCCTCACTTGAGCTTTTCCAGCGCCTGTTCGAGCAGCGCACCGGCCGGACGGACGTGCGCCTGCACAACGCCACCTGGCTGTCGCGCTTCAGCTACAAGGTACGGCTCGCCGACCGTTACCGTGCCGGCCGCGTCTTCATCGCCGGAGACGCCGCCCACGTCCACCCGATCGCGGGCGGGCTCGGCATGAACACCGGCATCCAGGACGCCTACAACCTCGGCTGGAAGCTGGCCCTCACGGTACGCGGCCAAGCCCCCGACAGCCTGCTCGACACGTACGAGCTGGAGCGCCGCCCGGTGGCCGAATCCGTGCTCAAGGCCAGCGGCGCCGGCATGACCGCGCTGTTCTCCACCAAACCTCTGATGACCTTCCTGCGCGACCGGATCATCCTGCCGCTGATGCGCAGCCCCGCGGTGACCAGGACGATCGTCGGCAGGACCTCCCAGCTCAACGTGAACTACCGCGCCTCCGAGCTGTCGGTCGGCGACAAGGGCAAGGTCCGTCCCGGTGACCGGGCGCCCGACTCGCCGTGTCGGCACCCGGTGACCGGCGAGCGGTCGCGGCTGTTCGACCTCTTCCGCGGCTCCCACTTCACCCTGCTCCAGTTCGGCGCGGTGACGCCGGATCCGGCCGAGCGCCTGAACAGACTTCACGGCGACGACATCCGCGTCTACCGGCTGGAGCCAGGACCTCCGAGCAAGCGCTACGGCGCCGGCGGGGGCACGCTCGTCCTCGTCCGGCCGGACGGCTATGTGGCCGTACGGACCCGGTCAGCCGATGCGGTGGTCGACTACCTGAGGACGATCCTGGTCACCTGAACCGGGACGAACCGCCGGCCGGTCGGTGCCGTCCTCGGCGGAGGTGACCTCCGGACCGAGGATCTCCCGCCGGCCGCCGGCGTTGGCCGCCGTGGCCCCCGGCGCATGCGGTCCGATCAACGTCCTGTGGTCGGCTTGGGGCCGACTCTGCCGCGCCCGAGCATGACCGCGACCGTGACGGCCATGACCGCCACGATCGCGGCGCTGACCAGGGCGCTCAACTGGAATCCCGCGGTGAACGCCTGACGGGCCGCGCCGAGCAGCGTGTCCCCGAGCCGGTCGGGGAGCATGCGACTCGCCGCCACAGCACCGGCCAGGCTCTCCGTCGCGGCGGACGCGGCCTCCGCGGGGAAACCCACCACAACGCCGCCGCTCATTTCGTCTCGATAGACCGCGGTGATGGCGCTGCCGAGAACGGCGATGCCGAGTGCACCGCCCAACTGGGGAGCGGTCGAGGAGATCGCCGAGGCGGCGCCGGCCTGCTCGGGCGGCGCGACACCCACGGCCATGTCGGTGGCGAGCGCCATCATCGGACCGAGCCCGGCGGACACGATGACGGCCCCGGCCACCAGGATGGCCAGGTCGCCTGTCCCGGCTGTCATGCCTACCGGCGGGACGCCCACCTGCGCGACCACCACGAAGCCGGTGGCGGCGAGAGCCAGTCCGACCGCGATGACCGGTCCCGGGGCCGTCCATCGCACGATCCTGGAGGCCAGCGTCGACCCAATGATCACCCCGACCGCCGAAGGCGCCGTCCACAGACCCGCCTCCAGCGGAGAGAGTCCGCGTACCAACTGCAAGTACTGCGCGAAGGCGTAATTGAAACCCCACAACACGAAGATGCCGAACGCCAGCGTGGCCACCGCGGTGCTGAACGCTCGGTTCGCGAACAACCTCAGGTTGATCAACGGGTCGCGGAGCGCACGCTGCCTGCGTACGAAGATGACGGCGAACAGCAATCCAGCCGTGACGGAGAACACGGGCAACGGGCCGGGACCGTCGGCGGCCATCTGTTTGAGACCGTAGACCGCCACCAAGACCGCGGCCAACGACAGTACTGCGCTGATCGGGTCCAACCGCCCTACCCCGGCATAGCGTCGCTCCGGCAGCAGGATCGGCCCCAGCACCAGAAGCAGCGCCATCACCGGCACGCCGAGCAGGAACACCGACCCCCACCAGAAGCGCTCAAGCAACCAGCCGCCCACGAGAGGCCCGATCGCGGTACCTCCGGACACACTCGCGATGACGATCCCGACGGCGACGGTGCGTTGCCGCGGGTCCCGGAACATGGCGACGGTCAGGGAGAGCACGGACGGCATCAACGTGGCACCGGAGATTCCGAGCAGTGCGCGGATCGCGATGAGCGCACCCGCGCTGGGCGCGTAGGCCGCGAGCACGGAGGCGATGCCGTACGCGGCCGCACCGATCAACAGGAGTCGTCGGCGGCCGATCCGGTCGCCCAGCGTACCCATGGTGATCAGCGATCCGGCGAGCAGAAAGGCGTAAACATCCACGATCCACAACAGCTCAGCGCTGTCGGCCGCCAACGCCCTGCCGATGGCGGGCAACGCCAGATGGGTCACGGTCAATTCGAGGGAGGCGAGGAAAGCGGGGAGGGAGAGAACGGCGAGCCCGATCCACTCTCGTCGCCCAGCGCGGTCAAGGACAGTCGGGTCGGGGTCCGCAGAAGATCTTGTCACTCATCAATCATGAAACCTCAACCAAAGATGAGGTCAACCTTCAGCCCGTGGGCGCGACCAAGTCTCCTTCCGATGCCAGGGGCTCACCATCGGACAACCCGCCGCCCGCGCCGACGTCGCAGAGACCAGGTGGTGTGCCGGACTCACCGCCCGCGCCGACATCGCAGGGACCACATGGTGTGCCGGACTCACCGCCCGGATCGGTCAAGCTCCCCCTGAAGCGTCGATGCCCGCGTCACCGGGCTGTCGCCGGCGACGGCGGATAGGTTGTGTCCGTGATCGACACGCGCGTTTCGCCGCCCTTCATCGGTGACGAGTTCACCATGCTCACCAACTGGCTCGAATGGCACAGGGCCACCCTCGCCGTGAAATGCGCTGGCCTGACGGACGACCAGCTGCGCCTGCGCTCCGTGCCGCCCTCGGCCATGTCCCTGCTCGGCCTGGTCAGGCATATGGCACACGTCGAACGCGGCTGGTTCCGCCGCGTGTTGAACGGCGAGGACATCCCCAAGCTCTGGGACAAGGACCGCGACAACGACGCCGACTTCAACGAGGCCGACACC
This sequence comes from Streptosporangium sp. NPDC000095, assembly GCF_042899335.1. Taxonomy (NCBI): domain Bacteria; kingdom Bacillati; phylum Actinomycetota; class Actinomycetes; order Streptosporangiales; family Streptosporangiaceae; genus Streptosporangium; species Streptosporangium sp. NPDC000095. Next base: position 229,049 of record NZ_JBIAZS010000014.1, on the reverse strand, counting down.
GCCTCCGTCGAGGAGGCCTTCGCCACCTGGCGATCCGAGATCGAACACGCCCGCGTCATCTCCTCGGCCAAACCCCTGGACGCCTTCGGTGACCGCAACGGCCAGGAGTGCACCCATCGCTGGATCCTCGTCCACATGATCGAGGAGTACGCCAGGCACAACGGTCACGCGGACCTGCTGCGCGAGCGCATCGACGGTGCCACCGGCGAATAACGAGCCCGGTGCGAGATCGGGGAGCCGGTTCCGGCCGCGATCGTCAGACGGCCCGGAACGCCGAGTATGACCAGGCCGCCGAGCGGCCCGGAACGCCCGGCACCTGACCATGCCGCCGCACCACGAGAGCGACCAACCTGGTACGCGACCGGATCATCCCTGCCGTCCGTTGCCGCGTGATCCTCCGCGGTCGGGCACGAGGTGCTCGTTTCATGTCGGAAGGCCGGGCCGCATCGCGCGGCCCGGCCTTTCTGCGGGGTCCTGTCCCCCTGACTCGGGGTCCCGGCCTCATGGATCGGCTGCTCCTGTGGATCGAGGACTCGCCCCCCGTTGTTCGGGGTCCTGCTCCCGTGGCGACGGACGCCGTGCTGCCAAAGGGGCGTACTCAGTTCTCGCCGCGTACCAGTTCGGGGCGGAAGGCGATGATGAGTCCGAGGGTGGTGTACCCCACGAGCAGGTGGGTCGCGGCGACGACGCCTCCGAGCGAGGCGCCGAGGATTCCCATCGCGGGGATGGACACGATCGCCCAGCTCTCGGCGACGAGCGGCCAGACGCGGGCGAGTCCGCGCCACCGACCGGCCACCACGACCTTGATGCCGATCACGAACATGCCCAGCATCGAGAGCGGCCAGAAGATGTCGAGGATGCCCAGCCAGAGCGTGTCGCGGGCGGCGGGGAAGAGACCGTGGATCAGGCTCCACACCATGGCCGGGGCGAGCAGTACCCGTTCGACCACCAGCATGACGCGGGCGGTGCGGGTCACCCCGATCGCACCGGTGCGGCTCATGAGCGTGATGAGGGCCCAGAGGCCGAACTGGAACGCCAGGCCGCCCAGGTCGGTGAACGTCCAGCCGATCTCGGAGGTGGGCTGGAAGCCGTAGACGAAGCTGGAGGCCGACCAGATGAGCGCCCCGGTGGAGAGGCACAGGGCGAGGCGGCGCACGGTCGATTCGGACGGCTGCGCGGACGAGCCGGCGTCGCGGGTGGTCTGCTGCGTGTGATCGCGGAGGGTCTCGGTCATCGTTCTTCGTTCCTTGTCCGGTTCGGCGGTACGGAGCACCGCGTACGGTTCGGCGGTACGGAGCACCGCCTGCAGTTGGCGGTACGGAGCACCGCGGTGACAAGGACGATCCTGGTGATCCGCCGCCCCAGGCCGTCAGGGCGTCGTGTCCCGACTCCGGACCCCTCTGGTGTCCCAGGACAAACAGGACGCGCGTCCTAGGGACATCCCATCCCTGGTGAGGCACACTCATCGGGTGCAGTTTGTGATGGTTTGCCGGTCTTTACGATCAAGGCCCGGCCTCGCGTTCCTCGTGGTCGCCGTGATCATCGCGGTGGCGGCGGCGCTGCTGGACATGCGGGTGCCGCAGGCCCACCGCACCGTGATCGACCTGCGGCCCGGCGGATTCGACGCGATGGCGGGTGTCGCGCTGGCGGCGGCCGGCACGGTGGTGCTCGCCAGGTATCCGCGGCATCTTCTCGGCTGGCTGATGTCGGCCTTCGGCCTCTGGTGGAGCGTGGACGGACTGGCCGCCACGTGGCTCGCCTACGCCACCGTGGCCGCTCCCCCGCTTTCCGGCGCCTCCGCGGCCTTCTACATCTATCACCGGCCCGGGGCCGCCCTGGCGCTGCTCCTCCCCCTGGTGCTGTTCCTGTATCCGGAAGGGAGACTGCCCCAAGGACAGTGGCGGGTCGTCTCGCTGGTCAGCCTCGCCATGACCGCCCTGCTCCCGCTCACCCTGATCGCGGCCCCGTCCGGCATCGCCCAGGACACCTCCGGCGCCGGGCCGATGCCCGCGCCGCTGCGGACGCTGAACCTCGACCCGCTCTACCTCCCCCTGCCGGACGAGGTCTGGACCGGACTGCTGCTGGTCGCGCAGTTCTGCCTCCCCCTGAGCCTGATCGCGCCGTTCATCCTCGTGGTGCGGCGCTACCGTACGGCGACCGGGATCAATCGGATGCGCATGCGCTGGCTGCTGTGGGCGGCCGTGGTCGACCTGATGGTCATGCTGGCGTTCCGGCTGCTCCCCAGCTGGTTCGGCTCCGTCGGCATGACCGTCGCCGTCACCCTCACGGCCGCCTCGGTCGCGATCGGGATCGCGCGCCCCGACCTCGTCGACATCGACCGGCTGCTCGGCGGGACCGTCGTCTACGGCATCCTGCTCGCGCTGACCACCGTCCTCGACCTGCTCGTCCTCGGCGGCGTCGGCCGGTTGCTCGGGGCACACCTGAACGAGGGCGAGCGCCTGGTCCTCGCCGTCTTCGCGGTCGCGATCATCTACGCACAGCTACGCCACCGGCTGTGGCGGCTGGTACGGCGCCGGGTGGTCGGAGACCGGGACGACCCCTACCAGGTGATGTCCGGCCTCGCCGAACGGCTGGAACGCACCGACGACTCCGAAGCCCAGCTCCACACCCTCGCCAGAACGGTGGCCCAGGCCTTCCGCACCCAGTACGTGGGCGTGGAGATCACCCAGGTCAACGGCGAACGACTGCTCGTCGAAGAGGGCGAACCTCCCACCGAGACCCGCGCCCTGCCCATCACCTATCGGGGTGAGCGGATCGGCCGCCTGTTGCTGCCCCGCCAGGCCGCCCGCCTCAACCGTCTCAGGGACAGCGACGAACGACTCCTCGCCGACCTGGTCCGCCAGGCCGCCGCGGCCACCCGCGCCGTACGCCTCGCCGAGGAACTGCAGCAGAGCCGCGAACGCATCGTCTCGGCGGTCGAGGACGAGCGACGACGTCTGCGCCGCGAACTCCACGACGGCCTGGGACCGACCCTCGCCGCGGTCGCGTCCCTGATCGACACCGCGAGGATCACCGGGCGCCGGTCGGCGGAGAAGGCCGACCCGATCCTCGGGCTCGCCCGCCAGGAGCTCACCGGCATGCTCACCGAGGTGCGGCGGCTGGTGCACGGCCTGCGTCCGCCCGCTCTCGACGACGTCGGCCTGGTCGGCGCGATCCGCCAGTTGGCCGAACGGCTGCGCCCCCCGGAGCTGGCCGTACGCGTCGAGGAGCACGGTGATGCGGCCGGCCTGCCGGCCGCGGTCGAGGTGGCCGCGTACCGGATCGCCTCGGAGGCGGTCACCAACGTGGTCCGCCACGCCCGGGCCGGCGAGTGCGTCGTCACGCTCACCCGCGACGTCGAAGCCGGATGCCTCGACGTGGTGATCGTCGACGACGGCGTCGGCTTCGCCGCCGAGGCGGTGACCGGCGTGGGGCTGGTGTCGCTGCGCGAGCGGGCCGCCGAACTCGGCGGCTCGGTGAGCGTGGGCCCCGCGACACCGGGCGGTACGCGAGTATGGGCGCGGCTGCCGTTGGCGCCGTCCAGGCAGGCACCGGCACTGATCACCACTGGAGAAAGCGGGATATGAGCCCCGAACAGCCGATAAGAGTCCTCGTGGTGGACGACCACCCGGTGTTCCGTGAAGGCTTCGCGGCACTGCTCGGCAGCATCGACGAGGTCGAGGTCGTCGGCACCGCCTCGTCCGGCGTCGAAGCCCTCGAACAGGCCGCTCGGGCAGAACCCGACGTGGTCGTGATGGACGTACAGATGCCCGGTATGGATGGCATCGAGGCCACCCGCCGCCTCCTCCAGGAGCGCCCCGGGATCGGCGTCGTGGTGCTCACCATGTCCGAGGAGGACGGCACCATCTTCGACGCGCTGCGCGCCGGCGCCCGCGGTTATCTCCTCAAGGGCGCCGAACCCGACGAGGTGGTGCGCGCGATCACCACCGTCGCGGGCGGCGGCGTGGTCTTCGGCGCGGTGCTCGCCTCACGCATCGCCGACTTCATGACCGGGAAGCCGCAGACCGGCACCACGGCGTTCCCCGGCCTGACCGCGAGGGAGCACGAGGTCCTCGACCTGGTGGCCGCCGGTCTGTCCAACGGCCAGATCGCCGCACGCCTGTTCCTGTCCCAGAAGACCGTACGCAATCACGTCCACGCGGTCCTCACCAAACTCCAGGCGGCCGACCGGGCGGAGGCCATCATCCGCGCGCGGGACGCCGGCCTCGGCCGCTGAAGTCCCCGGAGTCCCTGAAGCCGCTGAAGCCGCGAAGTCCCTGAACCCCTTGAAGTCCCCCGCCATTCGTGATCGGAACCTGTCCACCGGCGCCTCCTGCGCCCGGACCGGCGGCGGGCCACCACCGTCCGGGGCATATCGGCGTCCGGTAGGACCCGATGCCCATGGCGACCTGGAAGACCAACCTGTCCGGGATGGAGGCGGCGAAGGCGGAGGTGGGCAGCGTCGTCATCTGACGCTCCACGATCCGCACGGCGGCCGCTCCGGCGGTCAGCAGAGATCGAGAGCGAGCTCCAGGCGCAGGTACGCGTCGGCCCAGGTCTGCTCGGTCGCCTGGTCACGGCCGTGGGTCAGCGTCGCCCCGAAGGCCGTGACGGCCTGCGCGACGCGGTGCAGTCCGAGCGCGGTCAACCGCTGCGCCGCGTCCGCGAGCCGATCACCATAACTCGGGGGCAGGTGGCTCAGGCCCCGGTGGGGCGCTTCCGCGAGGAGATCCCGAGTGTCGGCCAGGGCCGCGAGCAACGGTTCGCGTGGGGTCGCGTCGGCGACCGCGAGCCCGACGGAGCTCCCGGCGGGCCGCAGGTCGGGGACGATGACCCGATCTTCGACCGCCAGGCCGACCGGTTCGATGACGACGCTTCCGGCGGTTCTGCGCACGATGCCGCTGACGAAACGCAGCTCACCTTCCGTACCGGCGAACACGGCCGCCAGGGCGTCGAGGCGTCCGGGTGCGGCGCTGGTGTGGGTGGCGGCGACGGTGACGGGGTTGCCCGCCCGATCGGTGATCACGGCGTCGAGACGCTGGTCACCGGGAGTGTAGGTGACGGACTCCACCCCGGCCACGGCGACGACCCGGACCAGTTCCGCTTCGACACGCGGACGGATCGGCTGCGGGGGGAGGGCGTCGAGCTCGCGGGCGAGGCCGGTGAAGTCGGTCGCCACCAGTGACGGTGGTAGTTCGTCCCAGTTGCCCCGCGAAGGGCTGACGGTGGTCTTGGCGATCCGTCCTGTGGCCAGCCGCACCGTCCGGTTGGCACTGCGGACCGCGGATTCGGTGACGAGGTTGCCGGCGGCGAGCGCGCCCAGCGTGGTCGTGGCGACCCGTCGCCGGGACAGCTCCGCGCCGTCGGCGTCGCCGTCCCAATGACGGCGAAGCACGAGCACCATGGAACCGGCACCGTGGACGAGATACACCTCGGCGATCCGCTGGTTGCCGAGGGCCCGGATCCGGCAGCCGAGACTGTCGAGCCGGGCCCGGCGCAGGGGTGTCTCCGCGGCCTCCGCGGTGCCCAGCACGCTGCTGCGCAGGGTGGCGTTCGGGCGGATCACCGCACGGTGGCGGGCGTGCAACTCGGCGATGTGACCGGCGAGCAGTTCCGGACGGTAGTGGGCACCGCGGTCGTGGTAGGCGGCCAGTTGCTCGGCGAGGTCGTCGACGGCCAGCAGCGGCCAGCGCAGACCGGCGTCGTCAAGGTGGCGACGCACGTCGGCGACGGTGGTCTCCAGGCTCTGCCCAAGATGCGTCGCGCCCTCGTGCAGGACCGTGGCGGCCAGCGTCAGCGCCCGCTCCAGCCCGGAGCCGGTTCCTGCTTCGACGCCGCCGACGTCGACCCGCACGTCGGGCACCTCGGGATGCCTGTCGTCGGCGGCGCGGAACGCCCACACCGCCAAGGCGACGACCTCGTCGCGGTTGCCCGCGACGGTGTCGGTGTGCACGAAGCCAAGGTCGCCGGGGACCAGGAAACGCACGGTCGCCGTGGCGAGCTCGACCTGAGGCACCGGATTCGCGGCGGTGGCGCGACGGACCCTGGCGGTGTATCCGGCCTGCTCGGCACGGCGGGCGGCGGCCATCATGCGGGTGCCGATCCTGGCGGTGAGTTCGTCGTCGGTCACCTGCCCCGGACTCCAGGGCACGGGCGGGCGGCCGGGTGGGCGTTCCACACCGGGTTCGCCGACCTCTTGACCGGCTGAGAGATCCTCACCCGGCTGGTCGGCACGCCGGGCCGGGAGCCCTTCACCCGGTCGGCCGGCACGCTGGTAGGCCAGGATCACGCCGACCAGGTGGCGGCAGATGCCGGTGGCACCGCAGGTGCACCGCCCCGCGTCGAGGCCGCCGGGAGGCAGACTGGCGGCCGGGCCGTCGGGAAACTCGCCGTGCACCGTACCGTCGGGGTCGGCGCGCAGTCGTGGCGCGACGCTGTCGAGTTCCCTGGTGGCTCGTTTGACCAGGCCACGATTGGTGAGTGCGGCGAGGGAGTCGGCGGTGAGCGCGAGCAGGTCGGTCCTCATCGGCCCACGTGCTCCGCGACGAAGGCGGCCAGTTCGCCAGGTGTCATCGCGCCCACGTGCGCCCCGACGTTCGCCAGGCGCTGCGCCAGCTCCCGGTCGTAGTCGGGGTTGGCCTGCTCGTCGAGAGCGGCCAGGCACAGCACCTTGGTGCCCTGCTCCACCAGGTCTCGAACGATGCGCACCAGCCGATGGGGAGCGCCGCCCTCGTAGAAGTCGGAGATCAGCACGACGATCGCCCTCCGCGGCTGGTCGACCAGGTCGGCGCCGTACGCCGTCGCGCGGGCGATGTCGGTGCCGCCGCCGAGCTGGACCTTCATGAGCAGTTCCACCGGATCGTCGACGTCGGCGGTCAGGTCGACGACCTCGGTGTCGAAGGCGACCAGGTGGGTGCGCACGCCGGGAAGCCCCCACAGGCACGCCGCGGTGACCGCCGAGTGGATCACCGAGTCGACCATGGACCCGGACTGGTCGACGAGCAGGACCACCTGCCACTGCTCAAGGTGGCGGCGGGTGCGGGTGAAGAAGTACGGGGTCTCGATCACCACCTTGCCGGTGTCCGGCCGGTAACGGCCCAGGTTGGCGCGCAGGGTCCGGGTGACGTCGAAGTTGCGGGCCTGCCGCAACCGGCCGGGACGGCGCGCCTTCGTGCCGGAGAACGCGGTCCGCACCTCGGTGGCGAGCTTGTCCGTCAACTGCCGGACGACCGTCTCCACGATCCGCCGGGCCAGCCGCAGCACCTGTGGGTTCATCAGGTGTTTCGTGCGCAGCACGGCCTTGAGCAGGGCCTGGTTGGGTTCGATGCGCTCCAGTACGGCCGGGTCGGTCACCACGTCGTGGATCTCGTAGCGTTCGACCGCGTCGCGTTGCAGCCGCTCGACCGTCTCCTTCGGGAACAGCCGGGTGATGTCGTCGAGCCAGTCGACGGTGGTCGGCGTCGATGCGCCGGTGCCGCCCTCCCGGGAACCGCCGCGCCGTACACCCCGTTTACGCAGGTCGTCGTCGCGGCCGTAGAGCCAGTCCATGGCCGCGTCGCGGGCGCCTGCCTGCGCGCTGAGCCTCTCTCCGCCCAGGCAGGCTTCGCCGGACTCACCGAGCAGCAGCCGCCAGCGTTCGAGGACGGGATCGATCATGAAACTTCCTTCGTCCTTGTGACCGGAACAAGCGTGGTCATGATGTGATCAGTCCCTCCCGGCGGAGCATCGCGTCGACCCGCTCGTCGTCATGATGTGATCAGTCCCTCCCGGCGGAGTGCCGCGTCGACCCGCTCGTCCAGTGCCATCCCGGCCGCCACCAGCTCCGGTCTCGCATCGAGCCGCATCAGGTCCCGGCTGGAGCCGGTGCGCCACCGGACCAGGCGGTTGGCGATGATGTGCCGTTCTCGGGGCGGGAAGTAGCCGAACGCCTGGCGCAGCGCCGGCAGCGCCACCAGGAAGTCATGGTCGGTCATCGCCCCCAGCAGTTCGTCGAGCAGCTCCAGCATCCCTGCGGTGTGCAGCACCTCCTCACGGGCCAGTGCGAACAGCCCGGCCAGCCAGTCGCCCGCCGAGGCCGGGGTGAACGCGCCGCGTACCGCCCGTGTGGGGTCGGCGTGCGACTGGCCGGCCGCACCTCGCAGTGACCAGCCCAGCCCGAACGACGCGCCCCGCAGGTCGGGCGGCGCCTCGTGACAGGCGGCGATCCGGTCGGCGACCCCCAGAGCCGCCCGGGTGTCCAGTTCGAGCGGCGTCGCGGCGTGGATCAGGACGTCGCGGACCGCGATCATGGCACCGATCCGCCCGAGGTCGGCCGGTGCCGGACCACCCCGCGCCCCCTCGGCCAGCCACAGTGCCCGGCGGGTGGCGGCCGCGATGACCGTACCCAGCGTGGTGCTACGGCTGGTCCGGAACATGTCATCGTGTCGCCACATCGCCAGGACGACGGTGAGCGTACGGCCCAGCGACCCCAGGTCGGCCGCCGCGCCGACGGCCCGCGTCAGGTCGTCCAGCACCCGCCCGGTCAGCTCGCCGATGCCGCACACCGCCGCGTCGAACAACAGGCGGGCCAGCTGATCCAGGTCGCCGGTCGTGACCTTCTCCGACAGGGCGGCGGCGGCCGCCTCCCTCGGGTCCACGCCGTAGCCGCCGGCCTCGATCAGGGCGGGCAACCGGTCGTCGGCGTCGGTGAGCGTCCACTGCTCGACCAGCACCGGAGGGCCTGCCAGGTGCGGTCCGGACTCGCGCGCCAGGCCGGGGATCGCCAGGACCCGCAGCCTGTGCAGCAGCCTGCTGCGCTCTCGGTCGATCTCCTTGCCAAGGTCGAGACGCACCTCACCGGAGCCGTCCAGACCGTGGCGGCACAGCTGCTCGGTGACAGCGTGCACCAGCGGCGGCAGCGGCGTCGACGGGTGCAGCCGGCCGACCCGGTCACCGCTGAGCGCCGCGACCATCTCCACGATCGCGGGATGGTTGCCCGCCCGCAGCCGCCCGCGGGTCGCCCAGGGCAGCGGAACCTCGAGCGCCTCGTTGACCAGGGCGCTCGCCAGGCCGTCCAGTACGTCGACCCGGGCCGGATGGCGGTGACCGCGCACCAGCGCCAGCCCGTCCGCGGTGACCCGGGCGGCGATCAGGTCCGCGGTGGACACCTGCAGGCTCCGCGCGCGCAGCCGTACCGCCACCGCCTCGGTGAGTCCGCGGGCGGCCTCCGCCGGGCCCGACTCCCACAGCCGCTGGTAGTAACCCGGCGACGGCATGCCCGACTGGTAGCCGTCGAAGGCGTCCAGCCGCCGGAAGGAGTACGGCACCAGGTAGCTGCCGACGACCGCGTCGTCGGGTGGTTCCGGCAGCTCCGGCCAGGTCCGCTCACCCTGCTCGCTCAGCCGGATCAACGCGGGGCGGTGGAAGCCGCCGGTGACCACGACGACCGGCCGCTCGCCCGCGTCGGCGACGGCGGCTCGGATCCACCGCGCCATGTACGCCTCGCGGGCCATGTCGTCGGTGCCGGGCTCGGCGTCACCACGCACCAGGTCGAAGTAGGTGGCCAGCCGTTCGGCCAGCCCGTCGGCGGACTCGATCTCGAACAGGTGGTCCCACAGGGCGTCCACGTTGTCGACCGCGAAGGTACGGCACAGCCGCTCGGTCACCTCGGCGTAGCGGGCCTCGGCGTCGGCGTAGCGGTTGTGGACCTCGGCCAGCGCCGGATGCCAGGCGGGCAGGTCGATGAAACGCGTCTCCGCACCGACGGCGTGGCCGACGGTCAGCGCCGTCCACTCCGGGGAGTACTCGCACAGCGGCGCCCACGAGCCGTGTCGGCGCTGCGCGTCGCGGTAGCCGGTGTACACCGCGATCGGCAGCTCGTGCCCGAGCAACAGTTCCCCGAGCCGGTGGTTCATGTCGGCCGGGCCCTCGATCAGCACGTACGCCGGCCGCAGCGCCGAGATGGTGTCGGCGACCAGCCGGGCACAGGCGGGACTGTGGTGCCGGACACCGATGAACGTCGCGGTCATCGTCAGCCCGGCAGCAGGTGACGGGCCTCGTACAGGGCCTGCCACTGGTCGCCGCGCCGCCTGCCGGCCTGCTGCTCCAGATATCTGCGGAGCTTCGCCAGGTCCTCGGGATTGTCCTTGGCCGCGGTCCCCGCCAGGCACGACACCAGGTCGGCCGCCGTGCCGGACTCACCGCGCAGGAACCAGCCGCGCAACCCGACGGCGTGCGCGACCGAGACGGCCTCGGCGGTGCTCATCACCCCGGACAGCCGGTCGGTGGCGTCACCCCGCCTGGTCTGCCCCTCGCGCAACTCGCGGAAGGCGGTGACCAGAACCTCCAGCACGTCACGCCGGGGCGGCGCGCCGACCCCCGAGCGCCGCAGGAGCGCCGCGGCCTCCGCCTCCACCAGCGACAACTCGGTGTCGAAGTCGGGAATGGGGAAGACGGTCTCGAAGTTGAAGCGCCGCTTGAGCGCGGCGCTCATCTCGTTGACGCCTCGGTCGCGGGTGTTGGCGGTGGCGATCACGGTGAAGCCCTCCTTCGCGAACACCATCGACTCCGGCCCGGTCAGCTCGGGTATGGAGAGAACGCGGTCCGACAGCGGCGACAACAGGCAGTCCTGCACCTCCAACGGGCATCGGGTGATCTCCTCGAAGCGCACCACCTTGCCTTCGGCCATGCCGCGCAGCAGCGGAGCGGGCACCAGCGACCGTGTCGACGGGCCGTCGGCGACCAGCAGCGCGTAGTTCCACGAGTACTTGATCTGGTCCTCGGTGGTGGCCGCGCCTCCCTGAACGGTGAGCATCGATGTGCCGCTGACCGCTGCGGCGAGCAGCTCCGACAGCAACGACTTCGCGGTGCCCGGCTCACCGACCAGCATGAGCCCTCGATTGGTCGCGAGGGTCACCAGGGCTCGATCGATCAGTGACGGGTCGCCGGCGAACTTGCGGCCGATGCCGAGTTTCTCGTCGCCGACGACGAAGCGCCGGGCGGCTCGCAGGCTCAGCGCCCAGCCGGGCGGCCGGTCGCCGTCGTCGGTTTCGCGCAGCCGGGCCAGCTCGTCGGCGTAGCGCACCTCGGCCGGAGGCCGCTGGATGTGGTCGTTCATCGGATGAGCTCCCGCAGGTCGCGCATGATCTCGGAGGCGGCGATGGGGTCGAGGCCGTCGAAGTTCTGCCTGGAGACATGCAAGGTCTGCTCCTCCTGCATGTCGACGTAGCCGATGGCGACACCGGGTTCGAGACCGACCGTGAAGGTCCTGCCCCCGGGAAGGTCGCGCTCGATCCAGCCCTGCCAACCGGCGTCCTGCGGATGACCACGCCGCCAGGCCCGTCGTTCCAGACCGAGCACCCGGCCGGTCGGGATCTTGGTGAATGCGTCCGGGTCGAAGTCCGCGGCCGAGGTGTAGACCTCCCGGCCCAGCTGCGGGAACGGCTGCAGGATCTCGTAGTCGGCGAACATTTCCGCCCAGGCGCCGAGGGTCTCGGTCAGCTCCAGCGGATGCGCCACCCCGATGAGCACACCGTCGGGCAGGGTCAGCGTCTCGTCCTCGACGTCGGCGAAGCCGCGGTCCTCGGCCACGCGCAACGCGCCGAGCGGCTTACCCGAGGAGTCGTAGTATCCCCAGACCAGCCGCCGCACGATGTGCCACAGCAGCGGGTGGCCGACGAACAGCCGGGCGAAGTCCTCCGCGCTCCAGCGCCGCTGGTCCACCATGGCCTGCTCCAGCCGGCGGATGTTGTCGGCGGCCACGGTACGGACATCCTTCTTCAGTCCGGCGAAACGCCGGTGGGCCGCGGGCGCCAGCTCCGCGTCGTCCTTGGCGCCCGGCTTGGGCAGGCTCTTCAGCCGCTTTCCCCCGGAGTCGACCACATACGGCTTGAGCTGCTCGTCGAAGCCGACCACGAACTTCCTGGCGCCGTAGTCGAGGGTGAGGCTGCCGTCGGCGGCCAGGCCGAAATCCGGCACCAGCCGGTCGGCGAGCTCCTGAGGCTCCAGGCCGAGTTCCGTGGCGACCTCGGCCATCTTCTGTCGGGCCCGGTTCTTGAGCCCGCTGAACTTGACCTTCTCCGCGATACCGTGCAGGTGCATCAGCGCGACCTCGGACCCGAGGGTGGCCAGGATGTCCAGACCGGCGACGGCCCGGCTGTGCCCGCCCTCCCCGGGCCAGATCCGGATCAGCGGGGTCAGTCTGCGGACGGTCTCGTCGTCACCGAGTAACGCGAGCGCGTCCATCATCCAGCTCTCCTTGGACGGGTACCCGGCCATCTGCCACCGCTGGAAGAGCGCCCAGGCGAAGTCCGCGAGACTCCGGCTGTCGCAGGCGTCCTTGACCAGGGAGATGCCGGCGTACGGGTCACCGGGCCGGGAGATCGCCAGCATCGTCATCACGTGGCGAGCCGCCTCGATCGACAGCGCCTCGGCGCCACCGCGCAGCCGGACACGGGTCAAGATCGCCGGATCGGCCCAGTCGGGCAATGCCGGGATCTTGCCGGGGAGCGCGTCGAGCGGGTCGCCCACCAGCAGGTCGGCGATCGCGGCTTCGGCAGCCGGGCCGTACCCTGTGGCGGCCTGGGTCACCGCGTCGCGGTTGCCGCCCGCGACCAGCGCCAGCAGGGCCTGCTCGGCCTGCCGGCGGGCCGGACCCGGCTTGCCCAGGGCCTGCGGAACCAGCGCCCGGGCGGCGGCAGCGGGGTGCCGCGTCAGCCAGGACAACGCGGTGGCCCGCACCGACTTCAGCCGGGTCAACCACTCGGCCATCAGCACGGCGATCTCCGGGGCGGCGAACGGGAGCAGCGCCGAAGCGATCGGCCCGGGGTTCTTCCTGGCGCTGTCGACCGCCATGGGCAGCGCGGCCAATTCGAAGCGGGCGAGCACCACCCGAATCCAGTCGGAGGCGCCCCACAGGTCGGCCGGGCGCCACATCTCGATCAACGGCCCGGCGAGTTCCTCCGGTCCGGCCGTGAACAGACTCACCTCCTGATACCAGGGAACGTTCCTCACCCCGGCCCCGGCGATGCTCTCGGCGGTGCGCTTCCAATCGCGGTCGCCGTAGCCGCTCCAGTAGTGCCCTGGAGCGGAGAGCCAGGCATCGCGCTCGCCCGCCCCCCACACCACCTTCGGCTCATCCGCGCACACCAGGCCGCCCACCACCACCGGCTTGCGAGCCGTACGCCGCCGCGTCCACGGCGGGCTGACCAGCACCTCGGGCAGGGCCTCCGGCGGGGCGACGGCGACCGCCGCAGCGGTCGAGATCGCGCTGACGCGCCGCGCGGCGGCATCGCCCAGCTCCGCCGACACCTCGTCCACCAGCTCGGGGTGGGCCAGCACGTGGGCCCGCAGCAGCTCATCCACCACCTTTCCGCCGGAGGCGGCCAGCATCCGCATCGCCCGGCGCGGGAAGCGGGCCGCCGCCCGCAGAAGCGCCGGCTGGGTGTGCCTGTGCTCGATCCGGTCGATCAGCGCCCGCATCGCCTCGTCGGTCGGCAACTCGGCGATCACCGCCAGCAGCCGCCGCTGCTCCTCCTTGCCGTAGGCGCCGTCGAACCATCCGGCCAGGACCGGTACGGCCGCGGCGCCCATGCCGTCGACGAGCGTGGCCGGCAGGGCGAGAGAGTGGGCCACCTGGTAGACCGAGACGTGATCCACGATCAGCGCCACCTGGGCAGGGGTGCTGATCGCGGCGATCAGGCAACCGGCGAAGCCCGAGCCGAGGCCCACGGCTTCGGCGCAATCCGCGTCCACCCAGTCGATCTCGGTCGGCGCCAGGTAGGACGCGGCCATCCGATGGTGCGGGCCCTTCTCACGGCACCGGGCCAGCGCGGCCACCACCTCGGCGTACTCGGCGTCCGACGTCGCCGCGACGGCGGCGCGGACCCGCAGGGGCAGCTCCGCTCGGTTCCAGTCCCACCAGCGACCGGGGCGGTCGGTCGCGCCCAGCCGCTGGATCGGCAGGGCGGAGCGCGTGCCGCTGTTGTAGTGGTAGTGGTCACCGCCGCACTTCACCGAGTTCAGCTCCGCCACCGCCACCGCCGCGAACACCGGGCCTCGCTCCAGCAGCCAGGTGTCGGCGAACGCGAGCAGCGCCGTCGTGTCCTGCCAGCCCACGTGCGCGCCCACCACCTCCGCGGCCACCGCGGCGCCCAGCGGGGTCACGTTCCCTGCCAGGTACGCCGTGGCCGCTTCGACGATCTCCGGATCGGAGCACAGCTCCAGGGAGTCGAGGATCGTCTTCCGGTACTCGGCCAGTGTCGCGGCGACCGTCGCCGGTGCGCCCGCATCCGGCCGCTTCACGGTGACCGCCACGCCGCCCCGCCGTGGATGAAGGCCGCGTACCCAGCTCGCCGGCATCGTGAAGAGGTCTTCGTCGGCGGTCTCGGCGGGTCGCCGTTCCGGTGTCGGCGCGTCGGGCACGACATGGGTCGGCGTCCGTTCCATGGTCATGGGGATACCTCGCAAGGGTCTGCGCGTCACGCGCTCAGGTGGCACGGGACAAAGTAGCCACGCATGCCGACAAACTCCGGAGCGCACACCCTGACCAGGAATGATGTGGGAACCTCGTCTCGTACGAAGCCGGTCGTGCGCGGACCCGCTCCGGTCACCCGGTCGAGGTCGCGGGCCGGCGGCCGTCGGCCGACTCGGAGGCACCGGTCCGCCAGCTGATCCAGCCTCGGCAGAGCACGTACGCCACCGCGGTCGTCGTCACGACGAAGAGGTCGATGAACGCGGTCTGCATCGCGTCGGGCTTGTCCCACATGACGAAGCAGTAGACGGTGATCGCGCCCTTCTGGAAGAGCAGAAGCTCCCACAGGCCCCACTGCCTGCGCGGTGCGACGGCGAGGATGGCCCATAATCCCGCGAAGACGATGTAGGCGAACGTCCGCCAGGCCTCGGTGACGAGGCGGTCGTCGGAGAAGCTGTTCATCAGGAAGATCCCGTTCGCGAACGGGACGAGCGTCGCGGCCGCGTTGACGGCCATCAGCGTGCGCCCGATCCGATCCGCCACGGGGGACGGGCGTCCGGCGGTGGCGGGGACACCGGTTTCAGCGGTCATGAGAACTCCTTGTGGTGAGGGGTATCGCCGCGGGTCGAGCACCGCGGACCGGCCGTGATCGGCGTCCACGGCCGGACGGAGGGCGCCGGACGACGGCACCGGACGGCCGTGTGCTGTTCGGCGACGGCCATGACAACGACGCTAATGACGTCGTCCCGGATTTGGCAGTGCCAGATTTACCTAACAGCGTTAAGCAGACAGTACGGTGTCGGGCATGACGGACGACTCCGCGACGCCCGACGCCGGCCCGGTACCGCTCCGCCAGCGCCGGCGGGCCACCGCGACCCGCGAGATCCTCGACGCGGCACAGGAGCAGATCGCGCTGCACGGCCCCTTCGGGCTGTCCCTGCGATCGATCGCCCGCGGTCTCGGCATGACGGTGCAGGCGCTCTACCACTATTTCCCCAGCCGCGACGAGCTCGTCACGGCACTGATCACGGAGGCGTACCACGAACTCGCCGACACCGTACGGTCGGCGCTCGACGGCGCACCGCCGCATGGCGACCTGCCGAGGTTCGTCGTCGCCGCGGAAGCCTTCCGCAGATGGGGTCTGGACAACCCCTCACGGTTCCAGCTCATCTACGGGACACCGCTGCTGCGTTACGAGGCGCCCGCCGACGGCCGCACGACCGCCGGTGCCCGCAGGATCGCGGCCCTCTTCCACCGGGAGTTGTTCGGTGCGTTCACCCACGAGCAACTGGGCCGCACCGAGGTTCCACCGCTGAGCCCGGCGCTACGTGCCCGCCTCGAGCAGATGCCGCCCGAGATGATCGGCGGGCTTCCACCGCAGGCCGCCGCCCTCTTCGTCAGCGTCTGGGGCCACCTGCACGGTCTCGTGGTTCTGGAGGTGTTCGGGCACACCTCCTTCATCGGCCCGCTGCAGGCGGAGATCTTCCGCGGCGCCATGCACAACCTGTTCTCCGACGCGCAGCGGCGGATACCCGCCGGCTGACCCTGGCCCCACCTGAGCCGAAGGCCACCTTTTAGCAGGTCAGGAAGGGTTTATCGGCCGGGAGGGCGGGGGGACGTCAGCAGTCCTCCCCCATCGTGGCGCGGGTCTGCTCGGCCGACAGCGGCGGGACGGGCAGCGGCCGGGCGGCGACGGCGCGCAGGCCGTCCAGGGCGAGGGCGAGGTGCCGCCGCCAGGCCCCCGGCGCCACCCGGTACGTCGCCTTGATGATCGCGGTCACGCCCCGGGCCACGAAGGCCACGTCGGCGAGGGTGATGTCGTCGCGCAGCTCCCCGGATCGCTGCGCGCGTTCGAGGATCCCGCTCATCAGGCCGTACCCGCGCTCCCAGTCCACGGCCGCCCCGCGCGCGGCGAGCTCGTTGTAGCCGAGGTCGACCGCCTGTAGCTCGCACACGCCGGTCAGGAACGCGACGAACCCTTCCCAGGCGTCGTCCATCGCCAGCGCCTGCTCGGCCAATCCGTCCACGATCGCCATTCGATCCGCGAAGGCCGCGTCCACCAGGGCGCCCCGGGTGGGGAAGCGGTTGTAGAGCGTCCCGATGCTCACCCCGGCCGAGCGGGCGATCTCTTCGAGCGGCACGTCGAGCCCGTGATCCGCGAACAGCCGCCGGGCCGCCCGCAGGAGTCGCTCCCGGTTCTGTGCCGCGTCCTTGCGCATGCCCTCGATCCTAGCTAAGTTGAGGTCGATCTCAACTTGAGGAGTGCCTCAACTTATGACCCGGACCATCGTGATCACCGGTGGCACCAACGGCATCGGCAAAGCCCTCGCCCGCCACTACGCCGAACAGGGCGACCAGGTCGTCGCCGTGGGCAGCACCGAGGAGGGCGAACGCCGCCTGCGCGAGGCGGCGCCAAGCGCCCGCTTCGTCAGGTGCGACCTCGGCTCACTCGGTCAGACCCGAGACCTGCTGAAACGGCTCAACGCCGAGTACCCGGCGATCGACGCGCTGGTGATCGCCGCATACCGGCACAATCCGGTGCGGGTGGAGACCGAGGACGGATTCGAGCGCACCTTCGCCCTCTACGTGCTCAACCGCTGGCTCATGGCGGAAGGGCTACGTGGCCCGCTGGAGAAAGCACCGGCACCGGTGATCGTCAACCTGTGCGGTGCCGGGCAGGGCAGCCGGATCCACTGGGACGACCTCCAGATGAAGAACAGGTACCGGGGATTCGCCGCGACCCTGCAGGGAGCCAAGGCGTGCGAGTTGCTGGGGACGGTCTACGCCTCCGAGCGCATCAAGTACGTGCTGTACAACCCGGGCGTCGTCGCGACCGCACTGCACGAGCCCTTCAGGCAGCCGATGCGCGGTCTCGTACGGGCGGCCTCCGCGGTGTTCGCCCAGCCGGTCGCGAAGGCCGTACCGCCGATCATCGCGCTCATCGACGAGCCGCCGGCCGAGCCGCTCACGGTCTGGAAGAGGGGCAGGACCGTCGATCTCACGGTGGACCCGGACGAGGCGTCGCGCCTGCGGGAGACCGTCCGCGACCTGGCCCAGCCCGCCCTCCGGTAAAGGTCATCGGAGGATGACGCGTTTCCGAGCCGGCCGGGAAGTGCGATCGGAGACCGCCTGACGAACGATCGGCTCCTCACCCCGACCGATGCGGGAAACCTGCCGCCGATCTCCCAGTCCTTCGGCTGCCGGGGATCACCCCTGCGACGAACAGTACGGGCTCGCCCGCCCGCGACCCGACCCAGCCACCTTCCACGGGCAGCAGCCGGTCCACGTGCTGCGCCCCTGGGCAGGGCACGATCCGGTCAATGGTGAGGAGATCGCCGCTCACCGGGCCTGCCGCGCGGACGGCTGCCTCCAGAGCGGCGGGCGAGATGCCGTGGACCGGCGGGAAGGGTGTCGTCCACAGGTCGGCGGCCGTCACGACGGGCAGCGGGTCCTCCGCCGTTCCGAGAACGAGCCCCGACCAGGCCAGGCGGCCACCGCCGCGCGCCTTGACCGCGGACGGGGCGGGGATCAGGGGAGAGAGCGCGGGAGGTTCCGGCTGGTGATGAGGGAGCGCTGGAGGCTCCGGTTCGTACAGCAGGCGCATCGAACCGGCGACCGCGCCGTCGGCGGCGGTGATCGTGACGTTGACCGTCCAGCCCTCCTCCGTCGTCTCGCCCACCGCCGACGTGGTGAACCGGCCGCCCTCCAGGACCAGCGCCGACAGGTGCACCCGCACGTCACGCACCGAGGCCAGGTGCTGCGGCGGCCAGCCGGGCGGCACCACCCAGTCGGCGACCGAGCACGCCTGCTCCACCAGCACCGACACCGGCAGCGCCGGTCGGCCGTCCACCGTGAAGTCGGTCAGGCAGGGATGGGAGCCCTGCCGGTGGACGATCGAGCCGCGCAGTGAGTGGAAGGGCCGGAAGTCCTCGACGTCGCCGAGGAAGTGCGCCAGGCCGTGCAGCCGGGGCAGGTCGGGGTGGCCGGTGAACAGCCAGAAACCGCGCAGCTGCGTGGGCACCAGCGCGCCGCCCACCTGACCGATGAACATGACCTCGCCGGTTCCGCCGGAGCGCAGCTCGTCGATCCAGCGGCGCACGCCCTCGGCGGGGTCGAGGGTGGACACGTACCGGACCGCCGCGTCGTAGTTGGCGATCACGCCCAGGCGCTCCCACGTCGGCCAGCAGAGCGTCTGAGTCGGCAGCCCGTAGGTGTTCCGCGCCCAGAATCCCAGCCTCGGCAACGCCTCGTTGCCCGCCGCGTAGTCGATCTGGCCGATCATGCCGCCCATCCGGCCGGCCAGCGACCCCACGTTGCAGAAGACCTTGAGCGCCGCCCGCCGCTCCGGGGTGGCGAGCACCGCCCTGGTCAGGGACTCGAACCCCGACACCTTCACCTCCACGGTGCGCACGACCTCCTCGGGGCTCTTCATGTCGAGCCTGGTCGGCACGTCGATGCCCGCGTTGTGCACCACCACGGTCGGAGCCGGGAGACGGGCGAACAGGGCGTCCACCTGTTCCTGCCGAACGCAGTCGCACGCCTCGTACGCGATGCGCAGGCCGTCCCGCTCGGCGGCGGCCAGATTGGCCGCGACCTGGCGCAGCTCCGACTCGCGCTTGAGCGCCGCCCGCGTCTTCCTCAGCGCGTCGGCGGTGCGGGCGGCCGCGATCCGGGCGTGGCGGTGGGCGGCGTAGCGGTCGTCCGGCAGCGTGAGCCAGTCCGCGGTGGGCAGCTCGTCGCGGCCCGTCACCACGACGCGACAGCCGAACCGCTCGGCCAGTCCGCGCGCCAGGGCGAAGCCGACGCCTCGCGCGCCTCCCGAGATCAGCACCACGTCGTCGGCGTCCAGGTCCAGGCGCGGCTGCGGTTCCGGGCTCGGCAGGGCGGTGAGCGCGTGGCGCACGCCCCGCCGGTAGCCGATCTCGAACAGGTCCCACGCCGCCAGCTCGGACTCCAGAAGCCCTGCGAGCCCGTCCGGGTCGGCGGTGTCGACGTCCAGCACCTTCACCGCGAGGTTGGGCAGCTCGCGTGGCAGGCACTTGGCGAACCCCGCCCAGATGCCGCCCAGGGGCGTGCCGATCCGCCCGTCGTCGTAGCCCATCAGGCCGCCCAGGTGGGTGACCGCGACGTAGCAGCATCGGTCGGCGCGCGACTCCGCCCGCCAGGAGGCGTAGCGGCGCTGCACCATGCGGGTGGTCCTGTCCAGCGCGTCCCGCCACTCGCCGCCGCCGAGCCGGTACGGGACGCCGGTGACGTTCAGGTCGACGATTCCGTCCCAGTCGTCGTGCTCCGGCTCGCGACCGGGGGCGCACACGTCGGCGCCGAGGCGGCTCGCCAGCCGCACGGCCAGGTCCGGGTCCGAGCCGATGACCAGCAGCCGCCGCGCCACGGGGGACGGGGGCGGGAGCGGGTGCGGCACCGGCTCCCAGACCATGCGACGCACGGGCCTGACGAAGGAGCCGGTCTCGAACGACACCAGATGCGGCCGGACCGCCGTCACGGTCACGTCCGTTCCCGCACGACCGCCGGAAGCCCCGAGCTGGGGAAGAGCGTGATGTAGTGGCCGCTGCGCACCTGGCGCGTGCCCGGCAGCCGCAGCCGGTAGCGCCGCGACAGCATCGCCACCGCCGTCACCAGCGTCGCCATCGCCAGTCCCTTGCCGACGCACATACGCCGCCCGCCGCCGAACGGCAGGAAGGCGTGCTTGTGCCGCTCGTCCTGGGCGTCGCCCAGGAAACGCTGCGGGTCGTACGCCTCCGGGTCCGCCCAGTGCTCGGGCGAGCGATGCGTGCCGTACACGCTGAGCAGGACCGTCGTGCCCGCGGGGACGTGCCGCCCGGCCAGAGTGTCCGGCTCGATGGCGTCGCGGGGGAACTGCCAGACCGGCGGGTGCAGGCGGAGAGCCTCGTTCACCGCCGCCGTCGTCTGGGGCAGCTCGCCAAGCCGTTCGAGGTCGGGCGGCCCTTCGGCCAGTACCTCGTCCACCTCGCGCTCGACGGCACGGCGGGCCTGCGGGTGACGGGCCAGCTCGTACATGGTCCAGGCCAGCGCCTGGCCGGTGGTGTCGGAGCCGGCCAGCAGCAGCGTGCGCAGGTTGTCCGACACCTCCGCGTCGGACAGTCCGGCGTCCAGCAGCAGTCCGGCGGCGTCCGTGCCATGCTCGCCCGCGGCCCGCCGCTCCTCGATCACCTGGCTGACGATGGCGTCGAGCACCCCTTCCGCCCACTTGCGGTCGCGGTGATAACGCGTCGGCACGAAGGACGGGATCAGCGCGGAGATGCCCTTGATCGTGCTGGTGTACATGACCTTGTTGGCGATCCCCGCGGCCCGGGAGTAGTCGGTGCCCGACAGGTCTCGGCTGATCAGGGCCATGCCCATCACCCGTGCGGACACGTCCATCAGGCCCGGCGCGACGTCCACGACCGCGCCCGAGGCGGCGTGCTCCGACCAGCGCCGCAGCAGTTTCTCCGTGGCCGCGATCGCCTCGCGGGCGCTGCCGGTCACCCGTTGTGGGGTGAAGGCCGGCTGCACCGCCTTGCGCGGGCCGCGCCAGCCATCGGTGTCGAGCGTGAGCAGGCCCGTTCCCATCGTGCCGACGAACCCCTTGTAGAGGGTGCCACGCCGATAGTTGTCCGGGTTGACGCGCAGCACCCGCTCGATCGCCTCCGGCTCGGTGACCTGGACGAACGGGATGGGCAGCTGGACCGACACCAGCGAGTCGCGCTCCTGCATGCGCAGCGTGTAGGCCAGCGGGTCCTTGAAGTAGGGGATGGCGTCGCCGATCACCGGCAGCCCTCGCGGGCCGTGGGCGACCGGGCAGGTCCCTTCGGGGGTCATCGGCGCTCCTCGCGGTCGAATCTCTCTCTGTCGACGTACTCACCGGTCTCCTGGTCCACGTAGCCGACAATGGCGCCGACGATGTCCTTCGCCTGTAGCAGCACCTCACCGTTCGACGCGACCGCGATGGCCCGGTTGTCCGGTTCGGGGTCCTCCAGGTCGAGGTCGACCGGGGTGACGTACAACTCCACCGGCTCGGTCAGCGCGGCCAGCGTCAGGTCGGTGTGCCCGCCGTACAGGTCGACGCGGCGGATCGAGCGGGGGATCGCGACCGGCGTCCAGCGGCCCCCCGCCCGCTCCAGGACGGCCACTCGCACCAGGCCGTCCAGCGTCACGGACGGGACCAGCAGGTCGGGAAACCAGCGGCGCAGCGCGGGCGCGTCGAGTGCGAGCCGGCCGCGCCGCCCCAGCGGATGCGTCCGGGTGTCGGTCGTGGACACGAACACCTCGCGCAGCAGGACGTCGGATCCCGGCATGTGGTACGGATCGCGCAGTGGCCGGCTCCCGTGCTCGTCCCAGTGCGTCCACGAAGGGCCGGGCACCGCCGCGTCGCGCAGCCGCACCGTGACCGAGAAGTGCAGCCGGTCGCGAGCGACCACGACACCGTTCGGGGCGACCACGTCCCCCAGCACCCGCACGGCCACCACCGACTCACGCTCGTCGGCGCGCACCAGCCTGGCGGTGAGCCGCTTCACCTCCGGCCGGTCCGCGCGGTAGACGCGCAGGAACGACTCCAGCCGCAGGTCCTCGAAGACGGCGGGCACCCGGTCGGGCACGAGCGAGACCGCGGCCTGCGCCGCCAGCTCAGGGACGAACGTGCCAGGCAGTGTCGGGTAGCCGCGGACCCGGTGGAGGTCGAGGTATCCGTCCCGGTCCAGGGAGAACGTCCGCTCGGCCACCAGCTCTGCGGCGTCGTGGCGCAACGTCCGGTCGATGAACGGCAGGAGCCGCTTCGCGCCCGCGGAGAACTCCAGGAACTCCGGTACGGCGGCCCTGATCGCGGCCCGCTCCTTGGCGCCGAAGAACACGGTGACGGGCGCGTCCGGGGCGGCGGCCAGCTCGGCCATGAAGTGCTCGACGCCCTCCTCGGTCGGCGTCGGCGTGAACTCTCCGCTGCCTTCCAGAAAGTCGCGCATCAACGGCGACGCGCCCAGTCCGATGTCGCGCCAGAGCGTCCAGCCGATGGTGAACTCCCCGGCGGCGTTCACGGCGGCCGTGTTGAGGAAGTCGTTGGCGGCGCCGTAGTCGGTCTCGCCACGCTGGCCCGTCAGCCCGATGAACGAGCCGAAGTTACACCACAGGCGTGGCTCGCGGCCCCGCGTCGCCTCCTTCAGGTTCAGGTACGCACGCACCTTGAGGTCGCGCACCGCCCGGAAGTCCTGGACGGACTTGGCGGTGACGTCGGAGGCCCGGTTCGTACCAGCGATGTTGAGCAGCAGGTCGATGGGGCCGTCCACGGTGGCGAGCGCGCGCCCGACCTCGTTGCCGTCACGCAGGTCGCAGCGCAGGTAGCGGACG
Organism: Streptosporangium sp. NPDC000095; assembly: GCF_042899335.1. Classification (NCBI taxonomy): domain Bacteria; kingdom Bacillati; phylum Actinomycetota; class Actinomycetes; order Streptosporangiales; family Streptosporangiaceae; genus Streptosporangium; species Streptosporangium sp. NPDC000095. The sequence goes on along the minus strand of NZ_JBIAZS010000014.1, from coordinate 206,245 downwards.
CGTCCCGGCCCGCACAGCCGTTCCAGCCCGGCCAGCGTACGCCGGGTCTGCCGCGCCTCGCCGAGCCGGTCGTACCGGGCGTTCGCCTCCGACACCGGGACTCCCCGCCGCACCTGGACGCGGATGAACGCGCTGCGGTCGAGCTCCTCACCGGCGTCGTCGGGCAACTCGGAACTGCCCAGCACCACCAGGCGCGGACGGTGGCGCGCGGCCAGCGCCTCCAGTATCGGCGCGCCGATACCCCGCGCCCCTCCGGCTGCCACGACCAGGGCGTCCTCGCCCAGCGCCGGGACCTCGGACGGCGGGGCCGGGGTGGGCACCGCTCTCGGTGTGAGCCGCATGCCTCCCGCGTGGTAGGTCACCGGGATGAGCCGCCGCGCGCCCAGCTCGGCGCTCACCGTGGCCAGCACCTCGTCGAGCGGCACGTCCTCGTGCACGGTGGCCAGCACGTCGGCGCCGGGGAACTCCAGCGCCAGGCTCTTGACCAGGCCCGTGAACAGGCCCGTGAACGGCAGCGGCACGCCCGCCTCCGTCACACCGCCCACAACGCTCACCACGAACGAGCCGCCGTCCAGATACGCGGCGCACTCCTTGGCCTTCAAGAACACGCGTTCGTGCAGGTCGAGCAGCTCATCGACCGCTTCCGACCGGCGAGCCGCGCGCAGACGGGGGTCGGTCGCGTCCACAAGCACCCTGACGTGCGCGGACACACCGTCGTCGCGGCCCGTCCTGAAGCGCGGTGCGTTGGTCAGCACGACGGCGTCCGCCGGGATCGCGGGGGGTGCCGTGCGGACAGGGCGGCGCGGGTCGGGGGCCAGCTCGAACACGTGACGGTCCAGCAGCCGTTGCGGTTCGTGCTGTGCGGCGGACCCCGGAGACCGCGCGTCCCGCACGGCGGCCCCTGCCTTCCGCGGGTCCTGCGTGTCAGGTCTCCTCAGTTTGATGAGGCGCGCGCCGGCGCCGGGGTCGGGCCTGAGCTCGATCGCCCCGTCTCCCCCGCCCTCCAGGAACGCGATCAACTCGCGGGCGCCCTGCGCGCCCAGCAGATTCGCCCTGCTCATGCCGTGGCCTCCAGCCTGTCCTCGGCGACCGCCTCGACGGACACCACGGCCAGCACCGGCAGTCCCTCGGCCAGAGCCAGCGACTCGCGGGTGACCGCGAACAGGAACGTGCCCTCGCCGATCGGCCCGCAGCCGAGCAGGTCGCCCCACGACCGCAGGCTGTTGCCGTTACTTCCCGCCACCAGAACGACGTCCACGTCGCCGAAGTCCAGGTAGCGTCCGGCCAGGTCGAAGGCGTCGGCCAGCGAGGCGGCACCGCCGTCCACGGCGATGTTGAGCCCGCGCAGGTCGAAATAGCCACACAGGCGGGCGGCGATGACGTTCGGCATCTCACCGGGAAAGGAGTCCTCGTCCGGCGGCCCGATGAGCCCCTCCACGCGCTCGCGCAGCTCCACCGCCCGCTCGCCCGCCAGGTGATCGAGCTCGTCCAGGTAGGCGCGCACGGCGTACAGGACGGCGTTGCGTGTGGGACCGGTGTGGCCCACGACCACGCCGGTCGTGCGGTTGTGACGGGCGCAGAACTCGCGGACGCGCGGCTCCAGCCGCTGCATGCACTCGATGATCATGAGCTGGGTACGGTCGGTCGCCCGGATCGTGGACGCCGGCAACCGCAGGCGGGCGAACGGCGGATGCGGATAGCGGTCGCCGAACGAGTCCGGCTGGAGGTGCCGTCCGCGCGCCCACGCGCCTACCTGCTCGTTGTCCTCGGCCCCCGGCGTGTGCGCCGACCAACCGACGATCACCATGGGCTCGTCGTTCCTGGCCCCGTAACCCGCACGAGCGGGCCGGTCCTGGAGAAACTCCTGCACCAGCAGGTGCGCGTTCGTGCCGCCGAACCCGAATCCGGACACGGCAGCCGTGCGCGGCCCATCGGGCCGGGACGGCCACCGCACCGGCCGCGTGGGGATGGTCAGATTGCAGGTCGCCAATCCGAAGGAGTCCGGCGCGGCCGAGAAGCGATGCTGGGGAGGGATCGTCTCGTGCCGCAGCCCCAGCAGCGCGTGGATGACCGACACCACGCCCGCCGCCCAGCCGGTGTGGCCGATCAGCGACTTGTTCGAGGTCACCCGCACCTGACGGGTGCCGGCATAGGCGGCACGCAGGCTGAGGAACTCGGCCTCGTCACCCGCCGGGGTGCCTGTGGCGTGCGCGATCACCCAGTCGACGTCGTCGGCGCCGACACCCGACTTGTCGAAGGCGCGGGCGATCGCGAGTTCCTGGCCCGCGCTGGAAGGCGCGTAGATCGCTTTGCCCTTGCCGTCCGCCGACAGCCCGACGCCCGCGATGAGGCCGTGCACGGTGTCGCCGTCCGCCAGCGCCCGCGACAGCCGCTTCAGCACCACGACGCCGGCGCCGTCGGAGAACAGCACGCCGTCCGCGTTCCTGTCCAGGGCGCGCACCTCGCCACCACGCGACAGGCCGTGGAGCTTGGAGAACAGCACAGAACCGCCGGGGGCCAGCGCGAACGCACCGCCGCACACGGCGACCTCGGCCCGGTCCGCCAAGAGGTCGCGTACCCCCAGATCGACGGCGTAGAGGGATGACGAGCACGCGGTGTCCACCATGAGCAGCCGCGTGTCCGCCGGGAGCAGGCCGTCGATCGCGCTCGCGCCCACCCGGTGCGGGAGCGGCTCCGACCGGAGGGCGTCGCCGTGCGGCAGCACACCGGGGCCGCCGAGCTCCAGGTCCACCAGCGCCTCCACCAGGTGCTGGCTGCCGTCGGGGGTGTAGCCGAAGCAGGCGGTGAAACGATCGGCGTCCCGCCTGGTCACACCCTCCAGCGCCTGGTGGACGCTGTGCCGCAGCCACAGTGTGGTGTGGTCGAGCCCGGCGTCCGGGCGTTCCGCGGCCAGGGCGGGGTGCGGGGTGAAGTCGGTGATGAAGCCGGAGCGGCGCTGGTAGGTCTTGTCGGGGGCGCCGGGGTCGTCGTCGTGGAAGCTTGCCAGCGGCCAACGGTCCGGTGGGACGTCCACGAACAGGTCGGCGCCCTCGGTGAGCAGCCGCCAGAACGCGTCGGGATCGTTGGCTCCCGGCACGGCCAGCCCCATGCCGACCACCGCGATCGGATCCACGCCCTGGATCCGCTCTGTGCGCGCCTCGGGCACGGGTCTGAACTCGGATCCGGGTTCCGGCCCGGGTTCCGGCCCGGGTTCCGGCCCGGGCTCCGGCCCGGGTTCCGGTCGCGACCGCGCGGGCTCCGGCCCGGGGCCCGGGGACAGTGCCGCGCGGTGCAGCGACAGGCCGCCGTCCGCGACCACCGTCTGTCCCGTGACCCAGGCCGCACCCGGCGACGCCAGCAGCAGCACCAGGTCCGCCAGGTCGGCCGGGGTCGCCAGCCGGCCCATCGGGGTCGCGGCCACGGCGTTCGCGCTCATCGAGTCGAAGCCGGGGAACATCCGTCCGACAGGGTTGTCCAGCAGCCCTGCGGAGGCGGTGTTCACGCGGATCCCGTCCGGCGCGAACTCGGCGGCCAGGTAGCGGGTCAGCGCCTCCAGCGCCGCCTTGGACAACCCCACCGGCAGGTAGTTCGCCGGTGTGTACGCCGCCCCGACCGAGGAGACGTTGACGACGCAGCCCCCGTCCGAGCGCGCCAGCAGCGGACGGGCTGCGCGAGCACACCACAGCGCGCCCTTGACGTTGGTTTCGTACGCCTGGTCCAGGTGCTCCTCGGTGAGCTCGTCCCAGCCGACGAAGGTGCCCGTGGCAGCGTTGTTGACCAGCAGGTCCAGCCGTCCGTACGCCGAGGTCACCTCGTCGAACATCCGGCGCACCTGGTCTTGCTTGGCCACCGACGCCCGGATCACCCGGACGCCGCCGCCCAGCTCGGCCGCGAGCTCCTTGGCCGCGTCGTAGGAGTGGAAACAGTTCAGCACCACCGTGGCGCCTGCCTCGGCGAGCGAGCGCACGAGGTGCGCTCCCACGCTGCCCGCCCCGCCCGTGACGAGGGCCACCCGGCCCTCGAACGCCGTCATGCCGCGTCCGACTTGGCCAGCGAGTCGACCGTGAAGTCCACCACCTGGCCGAACGTGCGGTAGTCGGACACTCGCAGGTCCTCGGGGCGCCTGCCCAGCTCGAACAGGAGGTTGATCCGGCTCATGAGCTCCACGCGCTTGACCGAGTCGACACCGAGGTCGGCCTCCAGCTCGGCATGGTCCTCGAAGACCTCTTCCGGGTACTCCAGGGCGGTGGCGTAGAGGTCGCGCACGCGGGCGGCGATCGCCTCCCTCGACTGCGAGGCCGCGCCTCCGGCGGATACGGCGGTGCTTTCTTCGACGGCCACCTGAGTGGTGGGGACATCGACGGTCACCGGCCGGGCGACGGCGCTGTCGGCGGAAATCGTCTGGACAGCGGGGTTCTCGATGGTCGTCGACCGAGTGACGGGATTCTCCGCGGTCACCGACCGGGAGGTGGCGGCGGGAGCCAGGAAACGTCCGGTCTCCCGCAACGTGTTCACGTCCTGAAGCAGCGGCGTGCACACGGACGCGGCCCGGTGCGCCGACCGCACCCGTGACGTCAGTGCCCGCCCCGCGCCCACCTCCACCCAGACGCCCGCGCCGGAACGGTGCAGCCGCTCGACGGCCGCGCCGAAGCGCACCGGGGTGACGAGGTGGGAGGCGAGCAGTTCGCCGAGGTCGTCCGAGTCGCGATAGTAACGGCTCAGGATGGGCGAGAAGACGGGCACGTCCAGCCCGCGCCGCCCGTACCCGGTGAGCCTACGGCCCAGTTCCCGCCCGGCAGGGTCGAGCAGCGGGCTGTGGAACGGGTGCGGCGCGCGCAGCTCGGTGACGGAAAGTCCCACGGCGTCGGCGATCGCGGACGTGCGCCGCAGCGCGTCGGCCGACCCCGCCACCACCGTCTGATCCGGCCCGTTGTCCACCGCGATCACGGCCCCGGAGGTGGGCAGCAGATCCAGGATCTGCTGGGTCCGCTCCGCCGCGCAGCCCAGCGCCAGCAGCCCGCCGCCGCTGCTGTCGTGCTCGCGCAGCACGATGATGCGGTGGCAGAGGATCTCCGCCCCCTCGGCGATGTTCAGCGCGCCGCCGGCGACCAGTGCCGCGATCTCGCCGAGGCTGTGCCCGACGAGCACGCTGAACCGTGCTCCCTCCTCGGTGAGCGCGCGGTGAGCCGCGGTGGACGCGGCGAACACGGCCAGCTGCAGGACATCCGGCGCCTCATTCAGCAACTGCTCCGGGGAATCACCGGAAAAAGCGCGATCCAGGCCCTTGCCCAGCATTCCCCTGGCCACTTCGTCGATGATTTCAATCGCTTCTGTCGCACCATTTCCATGGTCCTTCAACCATCGCAGGGCGTTCGGCACATATGCGCCTTGACCCGGGAAAAGGCCGACCACTATCTCTACGGTGCCCAGCATTTCCTTTCCCTCCCCGAGCATGAAGAACAGGCAAACGCGTCGCCCATTGCAGTCCTCACGAAAAAATGCGTGCGAGGGATTGACTCTTTTGACGACAACCGCGATCATGATGCACTGGGCACCCCTAAGGTTTTAACTACATTCGTAGATCATGGTTCAAGTCGCCGGGGGGCAGCCTGTAGCCGGTGGAGCATCCCGCGGCGAGCTTCGCCTTGACCTACGATCTGGCCGTGTCCCGGAATGCCGATCCGACCGCGCTCGCCGGGAAGAACCGGCCGCTCCGACGTCTTTCCGAGCCGACCGCGAAGTACCATCGGTCAATGACCGAAATGACCGAAACCACGCCCGGCTGGCTCGCTCCGGAAGAACTGGAGGCGACCCGCGCACGGATGCCGATCCTCTACGTCGACGCCGTCCCCGTACGGGTCGACGAGACGGGAACGGTCACGCGCGTCGGCCTGCTGCTGCGCATCGGAGCGGACGGAGCCGTCAGCCGCGCCCTCGTCTCCGGCCGCGTGCTTCACCATGAGCGCGTCCGCGACGCGCTCATGCGGCACCTGGAGAAGGATCTCGGTCCGACGGCACTGCCCTGCATCCCCCCTTCCCCGCAGCCGTTCACCATCGCCGAGTACTTTCCGACCCACGGCGTCACGCCCTATCACGACCCCCGGCAGCACGCGGTCTCCCTCGCCTACGTCGTCCCCGTCACCGGCGACTGCCGTCCCCGGCAGGACGCCCTCGACCTCGTCTGGTTCACCCCCGAGGAGGCTTCCTCACCGGTGGTGCAGCAGGAGATGCTCGGCGGGCAGGGCCTCCTGCTGAAGCAGGCCCTCGCACACGTCGGCTGCCTTTCCTGACCGTCGCACGCCCTGTCGCACGCCCTGTCGCACGCCCTGGGGAAGCGACCGGTCGTCGTACTCGGGCCGGTGCCGCACGCATCGACCGCTTTCCCGACCGCCGCACAGGTCGATCACCTTCGGCGACGTACGGCCATGATCCTTTTTCCTGGGCTGTGGCGGTCTGGGTCATGACGGTCTGGGTATGAGGGCTTCACCGACGCCTACGGGTGGCCCTCGCCGAGCCGGCCTTCCCGGGACAGGAAGCGATGGATGCGTTTTCATGCGGATTTGCACATTCACTCGAAATACGCGCGGGCCTGCAGCAAAGACAGCGACCTGGAGCACCTGACGTGGTGGGCTCGGCGCAAGGGCGTCGCGTTGCTGGGCACCGGTGATTTCACGCATCCGGCGTGGTTCGAGCATTTACGCGAAAATCTCGTACCGGCGGAGCCGGGGCTGTTCCGGCCCCGCGAGGAGATCGCCTCGGAGGCCCTCGGACCGCTGCCCGCCGGTGTCGGCCCCGATGAGGTGCGGTTCATGCTGTCCGCGGAGATCTCCACGATCTACCGGCGCGGCGAGCACACCCGCAAGATCCACCACCTGGTCTACATGCCGGGCTTCGACGAGGCCGCGACGTTCAACGCCAGGCTCGACCGGATCGGCGACCTGAGCTCGGACGGACGCCCCATCCTCGGCCTCGACTCCCGTGCCCTGCTGGAGATCACCCTGAGCAGCGGTGACGGCGCCTACCTGGTGCCCGCCCACGTCTGGACGCCGTGGTTCGGCGTCTTCGGCTCGAAGTCGGGCTTCGACACGATCGAGGAGTGCTACGGCGAGCTCTCCGGCCACATCTTCGCGCTGGAGACCGGCCTGTCCAGCGACCCGGCCATGAACTGGCGGGTCTCCGCCCTCGACCGCTACCGGCTGGTCAGTTACTCCGACGCCCACTCGCCGCCCATGGTCGGCCGCGAGACCACGGTGTTCGAGACCGACCTCGACTACTTCGCCGTCCTGCGGGCGCTCCGGACCGGGACCGGGTACGCGGGAACGACCGAGTTCTTCCCCGAGGAGGGGAGATACCACGTCGACGGGCACCGCAGGTGCGACGTCCGGATGGGTCCCGAGGAGACGCGCGGGCGCGACGGGATCTGCCCGGTGTGCGGGAAGCCGCTCACGGTGGGCGTGCTGAACCGGGTCCAGGAGCTGGCCGACCGGCCCGACGGTTTCCGGCCCGAGGGCGTCGCGGGCTTCCGCAACCTCGTACCGCTGCCGGAGATCGTCGGCGAGATCCTCGACGTGGGGTCGAAGAGCAAGAAGGTCCTCAGGGAGGTCGACAGGCTCACCGCCGCGCTGGGCCCCGAGTTGGGGATCCTGGAGGACGTACCGGTCGAGGACATCGCGGACCTCTCACCGCCGCTCGCGGAGGCCGTCGGACGGCTGCGCCGCGGCGAGGTGATCAGGGAACCCGGGTACGACGGCACGTACGGCGTGATCCGGCTCTTCGAACCGGGCGAGCTGGAGCGGGCGCGCGAGGACACCGCCCCGACGCTTTTCTAGTGGGCCGTCACACAACCTTGCTGGGGAAACCAGACCTGAAGAGAGCCGGTCACCCGGTCGTGATACCCGGTCAACGTTCGGAGACGGGCCACCAGCCCCGCCTGCCAGGCACTACTTTCCAGGTCCCCGCCTTTCAGGCCCTGCCTTCGAGACACCGCCTTTCAGGCCCGCTGCCCCGACACCCAACCCCGCTGACCGCGACCTCCCGGCTTCCCCTCGGTCCCGGTCTCCGCGACCGCGCCCCTCGATTCCGTGCGTGCGGCCTTCCTGGACTCCGGATCACCGCAGCGCGCTCATCCTCGCGAGAGCGGCGGCGAAAAAAGAGCGCGGAGCCTGCGCGGCCACCACGAACGCGTCGGCCGCGGTGTCCACGTCGGTGAGGCGGGGCATCAGGGCGACGCTCAACCCGGCCTCCTCCAGCCTCCGCAGCTGGATCTCTCCGACGGTCGGCTCCGACATCGGGACGCCGAGCAGGAGTGTGGGCTCGGGAGCGCGCAGCCCGAGCAGCCAGAACCCGCCGGCCGTCGTCGGGCCGAACACCGCGTCGTAGGCGCTGAGCATGGACAGGGCGTAGACGAGCATGTCCGGGGTGACCTGCGGGGTGTCGGCGCCGATGAGCACGACCGGTACGGGCAGGAGCCGGTGGGCGTCGTCGAAGGCCGCGGCGAGCCGCTCGTCCGGCGCCTCCCCGCGCTGCGGCAGCACCGCGAAACCGTGGGGAAGCCAGGGGCCGGGGGCGCCGTCGAGCGCGAGCACCCTCCTGTCGACGGGAACGCGGGCGACCGCGCGCAGCGTGTCCTCGAGGGCGGCGGCGGCCAGCGCGGCCGCCTCACGCGCGGTGAAGGGCGGGATCAGCCGGGTCTTCACCTGTCCCGGCACCGGCTCCCTCGCGATCACCACCACCTGCCCCTCGGGCGGCCCGCCCTGGGACGGTACGCGCCGCGACGGCCCGCCCCAGGCTCGTCGGCTCCTGGACGCCTCGCCATGAGGTGTCTCGTTCCCGGTGTTCCCGGTGTTCCAGATGTGAGGGAACGGGCCGGTGCCGTACCGTCCGCTCCCGGCACGGCTCATGCGTCCGCTCGATCGGCCATGACCCGGCGCGTCAGAACCGCCTCCCCGTACGGGCACTGCGGCACCACGTCGATCTTCATCGTTCGACGTTAAGGCCGGTGGGCGGGCTCCCTCGTGAGGGCGAGGGCGTGCTGCCAAGAAATGACCGGTTCAGGCCCACGGTTGGAGAATGTTTGGGAATTCCGGCGCGAATACCCCTACTCGCCACGATCACCAACCGGCGTCGCGCCCCCGACCTCTTTCAGGAGCGCGTTCGGGAGAACTCCCTACATGCTCTCGGTGAACGTCCGGGAGTTGCTCTCACTGCTCTGGTAGCTCTGGTAGCCCGGTCCCCACGTCCAGGTCTCCGTACGATCGCCGTTTTTGACGGTCTCCCTCCCGAAGAGCGAGCATTCGCTCGCCATGGCGGGCGTGGGCGGGATGAGGGCGGCGGACGCGACCGGCGCGGCGAGCACCACCGTGGAGGCGGTGAGGGCGATGACAGCGGTGATACAGCGGGCAACAGGCATGGGTTCTCCCATGACGTGCGGATGATCCGACGGAGATATCGCCTTTTTTCCGGAAAGCCGAACCACGCCGACCATCAAGATTCACACCGAGTCACATTCGGATCATCCGGATTTGTCCACCAGCTGGAATCACGTCTTCCATGGTCGGGGGATAAATCATCTCAAATACGAAATTTCGGGCATTGGAAACGGATGAATTTTATCGCTTCTCGCAAAACGCCTGCATCACCCAGCACTGGCGTATAACCTCGCGAAGTCTCAACACGCGGAAAAGGAAGTGGCGTGGCAGGATCATGGGCGGAGCTGCCGACGGGACGCGTCGTGCGCGTTCGCGGCGCGGACCCCGATGCCATCGCCCTTTCGATCGACCCGCTTCCCGACGACGCGCCGGCGATCGTCACCTACTACGCGGGTGACACGCGATCCGCGGGGGAAACGGTCTCCTCGGTACTGGGTGAGCTGGAAAAAGCCGCCGTCGATCTGTTCCCCGCGTGGCTGCCCGGCGCCGAGGGCATCGGCGGCCCCGGTGGCGCGGGCGGGCGCGCCGTACGCGTGCTCGCGCTGCGGGCCGCGTCCGCGACCGAGCACTTCGGCCCCTTCCTCGCCGACCTCGCCGAGCGGGCGCTGCACGAGGTCGAACCTCCCCCGCCACCGGGGACGTCACGGGAGGCCACGGCCCGGGAGGCGCTCCGAGCATCGCGGGAGGCGGCGACCCGGGAGGCACTTCGCGGGGCGTCGCGGGCCGCTCGGGAAGCGCTACGAGGGGCCTCCCGCGAGGCGAGAGCGCGGCGCCCCTCCAGATTCACGGCCGAGACGCGGGCCGCCGGCCTCGGACGAGTGATCGCCGCCAGCTTCGGCCGGTCCCGCGCGGCGATCCTCGTACACGTCCCCGCAGACCTCTCTCCCTCGGCGGAGGAGGCGCTCGTCGCGGGGTGCGAATGGCTCGCCCACCACGGTGGCCTGGGAATCTGGCTCATCGGCGCCCCCCTGGCCACCGTGGACCGGATCGCCGTGACGCCCCTGCGACTGCCGGCCGAGGTGACGGACCTCCTCCGCGGCCTACCGGAACCGGCGGATCCCCAACCCGAGGCCCGTACGGCGCACACGGTCACCTACCCGGCGTTGGCGGGAAGGCCGCATCCGGCGAGCGTCGCCGAACGGACGCTGGAGGCCGCGCTCGCCACGTGCGACTGGGCGACAGGACGCGCGTGGAACCAGACCCACCGGCCGCACCCGCTCGTCAACCCCATCCGGGTGGACCTGCTCTGGCGGGACGAGCGGTGCGTGATCGAGATCGACGGCCCCGAGCACCACTCCCCGCGCGCGTACGCGGCGGACAGGCAACGGGACGTACGGCTCCAACTCGACGGCTACGCCGTGCTGCGCTTCACCAACGCGCAGGTCATCACCGATACGAAAACCGTGCTTCACCAGATAAGGCGATTTCTCCGGGACCGTCGCCCCGGAGCGTTGGAAGGATTAGAACATGCCCGATAAAGCACTTTCACTGCCGGAAATCGCCGCACTGCTGGTGTTGATGATCGAGGCGAAGGAGATCTCCAATCCGGAGCTCAAGGAGCTTCACGGTCTGACGATGACAAAACAGGTGCGCGATAAGTTGAACGACCTGAAGCTCGTGGAGAGCCGGAAGGGAAAGCGCGGCGCGTTCTTCCACACACTGACCGACGCCGGATGGGCCTGCCTGAACACCGAGCTCCGGACCGGGATCGTCGTCCCGAAGGGCTCAAGCTCGGAGAGGGCCGCGCTCCGCGCCGCCCTGCACATCCTGCAGGGCTTCATGAAGCGGACCGACGACAATCTCGCCGACATCTTCGACGGAAACACCACCCCCGTATCCGAGGACTCTTCCGGCGACCCCGCACCGGCACCCGCGGCCTCCTCGGACGAGCCCGCGCCCACGACTTCCGCAGACACCCTCGCAAAGGCCCCCACGGCCTCGGCTTCTGTAAACACCCCTGCGGAAGCCCCCACGGCCTCCGCTTCCGCAGACACCCCCGCGGCTCCTCCGGCCTCGACGGCTCCGGACGTCGAGCAGCGCATTCGTATCGCATACCGCGAGCTGGCCACCAAGCCGGACGCCTGGGTGAGCCTCACGAAGCTCCGCCCCCTGCTGGGCGAGGTGCCGAGGGCGACGGTCGACGAGACCCTCATCCGGATGAACCGTATGAAGGACGTGAACATCGTCCCGGAGTCCAACCAGAAGATGCTCTCCAAGCAGGACAGGGACGCGGCGGTGACCATCGGCGAGCAGGAGAAGCACCTCCTCTGGATCGAGGCGTGATGAGGAACGAGGAGCGCAAGGCCCTGACGGAGCTCAAGCTCAGGCTGAACTCGGTGCTGGCCCTTGACGATGTGTGGAATACCTCGCCGTTCCACGTGAAGGGCCTGCACCGCCACACCGGCCAGCTTCTGCTCGACGGACTGGGCGAGGCCGGGGAGAGCCGAGGTCCGAGCCCGATCGGCGTGGTCGTCCAGGGCCAGCGGGGTACGGGCAAGACGCACCTGCTGGGTTGGGCACGCGCCCGGGTCCTGCGGGAGGGCGGATACTTCATCCTGGTGAGCCTGCTGGACTCCAAGGACTTCTGGGAGAGCGTCGTGGTGTCGATGCTCGACAGCCTCTCCCGCAAGGTCAGGGAGGCAGACGGGGCGAGCCAGCTCAAAATCTTCCTGGAGCACCTGTCGGAGCTGGTCGAGGTCCCCCGGATGGTGCGGCGCGCGGTGACCGGGAACACGGCGCTGACGAAGGAGGCCCTCGACGCCTTCGTCGAGGCGCTGCACCGCTTCGACGGACCGCTGTGCCGGGACACCCAGAACACCGTGCGGGCGCTCGTCCTGCTCGCTTCGGGTGGCCTCGCGACACAGGACATCGGAACCTCCTACCTTTCCTCAATTCCCGAGGAGGAGCCGGGTGAGCGCGCCCAGTGGGGCATCCGGCGGGGCGAGAAGTCACCGCAGGAGATCGTGAAGGACATCTCGCGGCTCATGGCACTCACCGGCCCCTCCGTGATCGCGATCGACCAGATCGACACGCTTATCGCGCAGTCCTCGCTCGCCGGTGTCAACGACTCGGAGCAGGACTGGCGCCTAGCCCTCGTCGTCGAGCAGGTCGCGGGTGGCCTGATGGCGCTGCGGGAGGTCACCCGCAGGACGCTCACGGTCGTCTCCTGCATCCCCTCGACCTGGATCCTCATCGAGAGGCTCGCGACCGACACCGTCCAGGACCGGTTCAGGAAGACGGTCCAGCTCATGACCATTCCCGACGAGAAGGTGGGCCGCGAGCTGGTCGAGCGGCGGTTCGCCGTGCCGTTCCGGAGGGCCGACTTCACGCTGCCCTATCCGACGTGGCCGGTGCTGCCGTCCGCGTTCGAGGACGCACCCGACTTCACCCCACGACAGCTGCTGAAGGTCGTCGACCGGCATCTCCACTCCTGCCTGGTCGACGGCAAGATCAGGGAGCTGGAGAGCCTTCACGCCCGTCCCGCCCTGGATCCGACCCCCGTCCCCGGGCCCCCTGTCTCCCCGCAGGAATTCGCGGCGTTGGACGCCCGCTTCGCCGTGCTGCGAGACCGGGCGGACGTGACCTCGGCGACCGCTCCCTCGACCGAGGACATGACGATGCCCGCGCTGCTCTCGGCGGGACTCAACGCCTGGATCGCCGAACAGGGCGACGCCGGACGCCTGTTCAGCCAGGATCCCCCGCCGAGTTCGAAGCCTCCCCTGCACGCGCGTCTGCGCCGCAGCCTGGACGAGACCACCGAGGACGAGGCGCACTGGTGCTTCCGCGCGATCGCCACCAAGCACGCCAACGCCGCACTGGTCCGCCTGCGCAACGCCTCGGTGGCGGCGGGCCTGGACGCCGGGGTCCCGAAGCGGAAACTGTTCGTGCTGCGGAACGCGGAGTGGGCGAAGGGACCGCGCACCCGGGAGGTTCTCGCGGAGTTCGAGCGGGCGGGCGGCAGGGTGCTCCGCGTGGACGACGAGGACCTCAGGATTCTCACGGCGCTCCGCGACCTGTTCGTCGAGGACCCCGCGAACCTGCAGGCCTGGCTCGTCTCGCGGAAGCCCAGCGGTGACGTCAAGCTGTTCAGCGAGGCGCTGGGTGACGGGTGGACCGTTCCCGGCGAGCTTCCAGGCCCCGAAGGTCCGCCCTCTCCCGTCACCTCCGACGAGCCGTCCGGCCAGGTCGCTCTCGAAGATGCCGAGACGGCGGGGCACGCCACCGTAGTGGCCGAGCCCGGACACACCGCCGCCGGAGGGCACCCCGGCCAGGCCGCTTCCTCACCGCAGGTCTCCCCCGTGGCAAGACCCGCTGTGAGGCCCGACACGGAGTCCGACGCGAGCCCTCACGCGAGACCCGCGAACCACGGATCCGCGAACCACACGGACCGTCGTACGGGAACCGGCACGGAATCCAACACGAGCCCTCGTACGAGACCCAACGCGAACCGCGCGCCTTCCGTCACCCTCGGCAGGGCGATGGCCGACGGCACCCCCCTCGATCTCGACCTGGAATCGCTCAGGAAACACACCGCGATCTTCGCCGGGTCCGGGTCGGGGAAGACCGTGCTCATTCGCGGCCTGATCGAGAGGTGCGCGCTCCAGGGCGTGTCGGCCATCGTGCTCGACCCCAACAACGACCTGGCACGTCTGGGAGACCCCTGGCCGTACCCGCCGACACACTGGGACGCCGATGCCCCCGCGAAGGCCGAGAGGTATCTCGCCGACACCGACGTCGTGATCTGGACGCCGCGTCGCAGCGCGGGACGTCCCCTCAGCTTCCAGCCCCTGCCCGACTTCGCGAGTGTCCTCGACAACCCCGACGAGTTCACCGAGGCCGTGGAGGTGGCCGTCGCGTCCATCGTGCCGCGGGTCAAACTGGATGCGAGAACGGCCAAGGCCCAGCTCGGGCAGGCGGTGCTCAGGGAGACGCTCAGACACTACGGAAGGCAGGGGGCGAGCGGCCTCAGAGGGCTCATCGCGATGCTGTCGGCACTGCCGGACGGGGTGAGCGGGCTCGACAACGCGGAGAAGATCGCGTCCGAGCTGGCCCAGAACCTGACCGCGGCCATGGTGAACGACCCGTTGTTCGGCGGTGAGGGTACGCCGGTGGATGCCGGACTCCTGCTCACCCCTCCCCCTGGAAAGCGGGCACGCGTCTCGGTGATCAGCCTTGTCGGGCTGCAGTCGGACCACCAGCGGCAGAGCTTCGTGAACCAACTGCAGATGGCCCTGTTCGCCTGGATCAAGAAGAACCCGGCCGGCGACCGGCCGTTGGGCGGGCTGTTCGTGATGGACGAGGCCCAGACGTTCGCGCCGTCCGGCACGATGACGCCCTGCACGCACAGCACGCTCGCGCTCGCCTCCCAGGCCCGCAAGTACGGGCTCGGTCTCGTGTTCGCGACCCAGGCACCCAAGGGACTGCACAACCGGATTCCCGGTAACGCCGCGACCCAGTTCTTCGGCCTGCTGAACAGCCCGATCCAGATTTCCGCCGCGAGGGAGATGGCCCAGGCCAAGGGGAGCGACGTCACCGACATCTCGCGGCTGCGGACGGGCCAGTTCTACGCGGCCTCCGAGGGTTCGGCGTTCGTGAAGGTGCAGGTTCCCATGTGCCTGAGCCACCATCCGAAAGACCCGCTCAGCACCGAGGAGGTCATCGCGAGGGCGGGGAGGCCGGTGGCGGACTCCCGCTGACCTCGCCGATCGAGCGCAGGACGGCGTCGGGGACGACGAGGTCGGCGCGGAAGCGGGTGGTGGCGATGAGGTCGGCGTTGCGCTGGTCGGTGCCCAGCGCCCAGGCCGCGGCGGCCTCGGGGTCCTTGCCGAAGCGCTCGTGCCGGGCGACGAGGCGGCGTACGCGCTCGTCCGGGTCGAGGTCGCAGTACCAGACCTCGTGGAGCCACGATCGCACGCGTGCCCAGTCGCCCCGGTCGAGCAGCAGGTAGTTTCCCTCGGTGACGACGAGCCGGGCGGCCCGAGGGACCGGGATGCTTCCCGCGATCGGCTGCTCCAGGTCACGCTCGAACGCGGGCGCGTAGACCATGTCGTCCTCGTCCTCGCGCAGGCGGCGGAGGAGAGCGGCGTATCCGGCGGCGTCGAAGGTGTCGGGGGCGCCCTTGCGCTCGCGGCGCCCGAGCCGGTCGAGCTCGACGTCGGCGAGGTGGAAGCCGTCCATCGGCACGTACGCCACCCACTCCCGCTCCGGCAGTCCCTCCGGAGGCGCCGATCGCAGCAGGCCGACCAGGTGCTCGGCGAGGGTGGTCTTGCCCGCCCCCGGGCTCCCGGTGACGCCGAGCAGCGCGCGGTGCCCCTCCCGTACGAGGGAGCGCGCCCTGACCACCAGGTCGTCGAGGGAGGTCGTCGGGTCGTCCCCGGCCGTAACCGCCGAAGTGCTCGTCACGTGAACGAACGTAGCCGAGCCCTCCGCCGACAGCCAGCGCGGCCCGTACGTCTCGACGGCGCTGCAACAATTCCGGTCCCTGCGCCGTCTAGGCCGTAACGACGCAGAAAGGACGACAGTTGGCCGACGAACCCGGCTTTGACGACTTCGTGGTCGAACGAGGCGAGGCGCTGCTCCGCTACGCGTACGTCCTGACCGGCAACCCCCACGACGCCGCCGACCTCACGCAGGAGGCGCTGACCCGATTACGCGCCGCCTGGCCGAGGGTGCGGCGCAAGACCGACGCGCTCGGTTACGCCCGGACGACGATGGCTCGGCTGCACATCAGCATCTGGCGCCGGCGCAGGCGCGAGCATCTCACCGGGGAGCCGCCCGAGCAGACCTGGGAGGTGGTCTTCCCGTCCGACGAGGACCGGGGGCTCTGGAAAGAACTGGCCGCGCTGCCCCGCAGACAGCGCGCCGTGCTGGTGCTCCGCTACTACGAACAGCTGACCGACGCCGAGATCGCCGAGGTGCTCCGCATCTCCCAGGGGACCGTGCGCAGCCAGGTCTCCCGGGGTCTGGACAAGCTGCGATCCGCCATCTCCACCTCACCGAAGGTCTACGGGGGCAAGCGATGACCGAGATCGAAGACAAGCTGAGCCGCGTCCTGTCCGCAGCGGCGGAGCAGGTGCCCGAGCAGGCGCGGGTCAGGCTGTCGGCGGCGGTCAAGGAACGCCGTCGGCCTCGGCGGGCGCCCGCCGCGCTACTCGCGGCGGTGGCCGTGGTCGTGGTGGCCGGTGGAGCGGGTACGGCGGTACGAACCCTGGGCGCGTCGGCCGTACCCCAGCCCGCGACGAACGCCACGGATGCTCAGAAATCCACGCCACCGCCGATCCCGGGATGGGATGACGACCTGCCACCGCACATCGAGCGGGTATGGCCGCAGGCCCTGCACAAGATCCCGGCCAGGCTGCCCGATGGCCGTGTCTACCATCCGCAGTTGCTTCTCGACGATCGGACGCTGCTCGTCATAACGAGAGTGGGCGCCGAGAAAAGGCGGCTCCTGTGGAGCTACGACCTGGTGAGCGGCAAGCTCCGGCGGATCGCCGAGTTCCCGAGCCGGAATTCGACGCTCATCGCCGAAAACGTCACCGTGAACGGCGGAAACATCGCCTGGTGGGCGTCGTACAAGGAGCCGGGCAAGCAGCGGGTCGCGCGGATCTGGACGGTGCCCGTCGGCGGCGGCACTCCCCGTAAGGTGACCGACGTCCCGCTGGAGGACGTCATGAAGAAGGGCCACATCCGGGCATTGGAAGTGGTGGGCTCGGACGTGGTCTTCTCCCGCGAGAGCGGCGGGGTGTACACGGCACCGCTACGCGGCGGCACTCCGCACCTGGTGCCGGGCACCGAAGGACAGCACCTCCTGCGGTGGCCCTGGGTCGGCTCCCACAGCAAACAGGCCGTCTTCGCCAAGCTGTTCAATATCAAGACGCGGGAGCGGCGCGACGCCGTCGTCAGGCCCGGCGAGAAGTTCGTCAGGTGCGGCGTCAACCGATGCTATGGCCACAGCTCGTCCGGCGGGCCCGGCCCGCGCGTCTTCGCCCGCGACCGCGACGGCTCCCGGGAGCAGACGCTGCCCTCCGTGATCGAGGTAGGTGACGATCCTGGCCTGGAGCGGTTCTACAAGGGGACGCTCATGAAAGGCGTCGTCCTCCACGACGCGCTTACCGGCACCTCCGCCGACCTGGGCGTACGGCAGGACAAACAGGGGGTGATGACCATACCCGACGGCGGCTTCGACCGGCTGATGGCCTATCAGGTCGGCAAGGAGATGTACGTCGTGGACCTGGCTGCCATCGAATAGCGAAGATGCCGGGACTCATGCCCACCCCGGCACCTTCGGGGAACACTCCTCACCGCGAGAACAGCCGACCTCTCCCCCTGAAGGAACCCGGGGAAGACCGGCCGGTCCGAGGTGTACGGGTCATCGTCGGGGGCCGAAGGCGGAGGCGTGGTCAGAGCGGCGGCGTGGAGGCGGTGCGGAGGGCGGAGATGACGAGTTGGGTCGCCTCGCGGCCGGCCTTCAGCATCTCCTCCGCCGAGGCGCCGTTGCTCAAGCTGACGACGGCGGCGAGCTTGCCCCCGCCGATCACCGCGCCGACGACCGCCGACGCCTCGATGAGGCTCAGCTCCTCCGGAAATGCCTGGTGCAGGGCCTCGGCGAGCTCCCGCTGGCTCTCGAAGAGGAGCAGCAGGCCGCGTGCCCGCAGTGAGGGGACGGTCATGACGAGGTGGTTGATCGGGCCTATCTCGCCCTGGAGCTGCTCGTCGAGGGTGATCGCGGAGAAGCCGGACTCGACGGCGCGGGCGAGGAGGTCGATCGCCCGGTCTCCAGGACGGGGCTCCGCGATCACCCGTAGCACGCGCTCGATGCCGTCGCGCGAGTTGCAGAAGATCACGTCCTCCTTGCTCGCGAAGTAGCTGAAGAAGGTGCGCGTCGAGACGTCGGCGGCCGCGGCGATCTCCGAGACGGTGGTCTGCTCGTAGCCCTTGTCCATGAAGAGCTTCAGCGCGGCGGCGATGAGCGCGTGCCGGGTGCGCAGTTTCTTGCGTTCGCGCAAGCCCAGAACCTCACACATGCGGGCAGTTTAGTACATCAGACCATACTTTGCATCTATTGAAACTTTGCATTTGATGTAGTTTTCTGGATGGGACGAAGCACGTCACCGCAAAGGAGCGTGAGATGGCACAGTCCCAACCGGAAGCCCAGGCCCACCAGGAAGCCGTCACCTTCCCCTTCGGACGTCCCAGCCCCTTCGAACCGCCCGAGCGACTCACCTCGCTGCGTGAGGAGGGACCCATCACCCCGATGGTCTACCCGGACGGTGCGACGGGCTGGCTCGTGACCGGCTACTCCGCCGTACGGTCGATCCTGGCCGACCCCCGCTTCAGCTCCCGGCGCGAGTTGCTGCACATCCCCGTGCCCTTCCCGCTGATGCAGGAGATGCGCCGGCCGGCCGACCCCGGCATGTTCATCCGGATGGACCCACCCGACCACACCCGCTACCGCAAGCCGCTTACCGCGCAGTTCACGGTACGGCGGATGAAGCAGCTGGAGCCGAGGATCCGCGAGATCACCGAGGAGCGGCTCGACGCGATGGAGAAGGCCGGGCCTCCCCAGGACCTGGTGAAGGAGTTCGCGCTGCCCATCCCCTCCCTGGTGATCTGTGAACTGCTCGGCGTCCCGTACGCCGACCGCGACGAGTTCCAGCGGTCCACCGCGGTGTTGCTGAACCTGGAGTCCTCCGTCGAGGACATCCGCGCGACGATCGCCGGCTTCAGCGCGTTCTTCGCCCGGCTCATCGAGGCCAAGCGGGCCGACCCCGCCGACGACCTGCTCAGCGGGCTGATCGAGGGCGGCGAGCTGACCGACGAGGAACTGGGCAACGTCGGGTTCCTGCTGCTCGTCGCCGGACACGAGACGACGGCGAACATGCTCGGCCTGGGCACGTTCGCCCTGCTCCAGCACCCCGACCAGCTCGCAGCGCTGCGCGCCGACCCCTCGCTGATCGACAACACGGTCGAGGAATTGCTGCGCCATCTCACGATCATCCACGTCGGCCCGCTCCGCGCGGCCCTGGAGGACGTCGAGGTCGAGGGGCGGCTCATCAAGGCGGGAGACCCGGTGACCCTCTCGCTCATGGCCGCCAACCGCGACCCCGCCCGCTTCGCCGACCCCGAGCACCTGGACATCACCAACCCCGCGGCCGGGCACCTCACGTTCGGCCACGGACTGCACCAGTGTCTCGGCCAGCAGCTCGCCCGCGTGGAGATGCGCACCGCGTTCCCGATGCTGTTCGACCGCTTCCCCGGCCTGCGCCTCGCCGTACCGGCGGAGGAGGTCCCCATGCGCGAGAAGATGTCCATCTACGGTGTACGGGAGCTGCCGGTCAGATGGTAGGAGGCGAGATGAAGGTCACCACGGACGTGGCGCGGTGCATCGGAGCGGGCATGTGCGTGCTCACCGCGCCCGAGGTCTTCGACCAGAGCGAGGACGAGGGCACCGTCGTGCTCCTCGACGAGACGCCCCCGCCCGAGTTGCACGCCGCCGTCCGCCGGGCCGTGCAGCTCTGCCCCTCTGGCGCGATCTCGGTGAGCGATCCGGAGGGCTGAGGTAAACGGACCGGTCGGCCCTGAACAGGAGGACTGAGGCCGGCGGGCCCGTCGACTCTGAACGGGAGGGTCGAGATTACACGGGCCTGCCGGTCCTGACCGGGAGGGCCGAGGCTACGCGGGCCCGCCGGTCCTGAAGTAGTGGCCCTTCTCCAGGTCCTCGATCAGGCCCGGCTGGGTCGGCTGCCATCCCAGCAGTTCGCGGGTGAGTTCGCCGGAGGCGGGGTTGTCGGTGGCGAGGAACCATGACAGCCAGCCGAAGTGTCCGGCCGCGTCGTCGACGGGGACGGAGCGGGTCGGCAGGTCGAGGTGGCGGCCGATGACCTCGGCGATCGAGCGGATCGGCACGCCCTCTTCGGCGACCGCGTGCAGGACCGATCCGGGCGGCGCCCCCTCCAGGGCGAGCCGGAACAGGTGCGCGGCGTCGAGGCGGTGCGTGGCCGGCCAGCGTTGGGAGCCGTCGCCGACGTAGCCGGAGAAGCCCTTGTCGAGGGCGACGCCGACCAGGGCCGTCATGAACCCGTTGTCGCCCTCGCCGTGCACGGTCGGCGGAAGTCGCACGACGGACGAGCGGATGTTCCGGTCGGCGAGGGCGAGGGTGACGTGCGCGGTGCTCAGCCGGGTCCGCGGGCCGCTCTCCAGGCCCGCGGGCAACGCCTCGGGGGTGAGCACGTCCTCTTCCGTGGCCATATGGCCCGGGCTGAGCCCGAGCACCCCGGAGGCGAGCAGGAACGGCCGGGCGGACCCGGCGAGCACCTCACCGAACGTCTCGACGACGCGGCGGTCCGCGTCGGCGGCGCCCTGGAAGTCTCCCGTGAAGGCGCTCTCGTGCTTGAACGCGAGGTGGATCACCCCGTCCGAGGCGGCGGCCGCGTCGCGCAGGACGTCGAGATCGTCGAGCGTGCCGCGGACCACCTCGACCCCGGCCCCGGTGAGGGCGGCGGCCGAGGCGTCGGAACGGGCGAGCCCGACGACCCGGTGACCCGCGTCGATGAGTTCGGGAACGAGTGCGGAGCCGATCCATCCGGATGCTCCGGTGACGAAAACGCGCATGAGTCATGCCTCCAGCCCGGGTCGGTCGCCCTCGCGCGGCAAAGACGCGTCGGACGGCCGACTAATGTCAGTCACTGCCATCACACCGTAGCAACCGATGTCAGCCGCTGTCATCACCCGACGGCACACAATGTCAGCGACTGTCGTCACGCGACGCCGACCGATGTCAGCCACTGCCATCGGGTACACTGCCCGACATGGGAAGATGGGAGCCGAACGCACGATCTCGGCTCGAACAGGCGGCGCTGGACCTCTACCTTGAGCGCGGCTTCGAACGCACCTCGGTCGCGGAGATCGCCCAGCGGGCGGGGCTGACCGAGCGGACGTTCTTCCGCCACTACGCGGACAAGCGCGAAGTGCTGTTCTCGTGTCCGAGCCTGCTGCAGCAGCTTTTCACGGACGCGGTCACCCAGGCCCCCGAGTCCGCCGCCCCGATAGAAGCCGTGGCGGCGGCCATCGAGGCCACCGCGGCCGTGCTCCAGGAACGCCGGGAGTACACCCTCCGGCGCCAGACCATCATCGCCGCCAGCGCCGAGCTGCAGGAACGCGAGCTGATCAAACTCGCCTCGCTGTCGGCCACCCTCGCCGACGCGCTGCGGCAACGCGGAGTCGAGGACGCCTGCGCGAACCTCGCCGCCGAGGCGGGCATCGCCGTCTTCAAGATCGCGACCCGCCTCTGGGTCGAGCAGTCAGGCCAGGGGGACCTCTCCCAGTTCGTCAAGGAGTCGTTCGAAGGACTCAGAGCGGTGACCGCGGGCACCTGACCCGAGCGCCCCGAATTCCCGGCGCTCGACGTTCCCCTTGATCAGGTGCCCGCGTTCTCCCGGTCAGGTGCCGACGTAGGCCGCGAGGTGTTCGCCGGTGAGGGTGGGGCGGGCGGCGACGAGGTCGGCGGGGGTGCCCTCGAAGACGATCCGGCCGCCGTCGTGGCCTGCACCCGGACCGAGGTCGATGATCCAGTCGGCGTGCGCCATCACCGCCTGGTGGTGCTCGATGACGATGACCGACTTGCCGGAGTCGACGAGCCGGTCCAGCAGGCCGAGCAGCTGCTCGACGTCGGCGAGGTGCAGGCCGGTGGTCGGCTCGTCGAGGACGTAGACACCGCCCTTCTCGGCCATGTGGGTGGCGAGCTTGAGCCGCTGCCGCTCGCCGCCGGACAGCGTGGTGAGCGGCTGACCGAGGCTGAGGTAGCCGAGCCCGACGTCGGCGAGCCTGCCGAGAATGGCGTGCGCGGCCGGGGTGCGCGCCTCGCCCGCGCCGAAGAACTCCTCGGCCTCGACCACCGACATCGCGAGCACCTCGCTGATGTCGCGACCGCCGAAGCGGTACTCCAGCACCGACGCCTGGAACCGCTTCCCCTCGCACTCCTCGCAGACGGTGGCGACGCCCGCCATCATCGCCAGGTCGGTGTAGATGACGCCCGCGCCGTTGCACTCGGGGCAGGCGCCCTCGGAGTTCGCGCTGAACAGCGCCGGCTTCACGCCGTTCGCCTTCGCGAACGCCTTGCGGATCGGTTCGAGCAGGCCGGTGTACGTCGCCGGGTTGCTGCGCCGCGAGCCGCGGATCGCGCTCTGGTCGACCGAGACCACCCCCGCGCCCCGGGGGATCGACCCGTGGATGAGCGAGCTCTTGCCGGACCCCGCGACGCCGGTGACGACGACGAGCACCCCGAGCGGGATGTCGACGTCGACGTTCTGGAGGTTGTGGCGGTCGGCGCCGCGGATCTCCAGCGTGCCCTTGGGCGTCCGCACCGTCTCCTTGAGCGTGGACCGGTCGTCGAAGTGACGGCCGGTGATCGTGCCACCGGAACGCAGCCCCTCGACGGTGCCCTCGAAGCAGACGGTGCCTCCCTCCGTACCGGCTCCGGGGCCGAGGTCGACGACGTGGTCGGCGATCACGATCGTCTCCGGCTTGTGCTCCACGACGAGCACCGTGTTGCCCTTGTCCCGCAGCCGCAGCAGCAGGTTGTTCATCCGCTGGATGTCGTGGGGGTGCAGGCCGATGGTCGGCTCGTCGAAGACGTAGGTGACGTCGGTGAGCGAGGAGCCGAGGTGCCGGATCATCTTCACGCGCTGCGCCTCGCCACCCGACAGCGTGCCCGCGGGCCGGTCGAGCGAGAGGTAACCCAGCCCGATCTCCACGAACGAGTCGAGGGTGTGCGCCAGCGTGCCGAGCAGCGGAGCCACCGAGGGCTCGTCCAGGCCGCGTACCCATCCGGCCAGGTCGCTGATCTGCATCGCGCACGCGTCGGCGATGCTGACCCCGCCGATGCGCGAGGACCTCGCCGCCTCGCTGAGCCGGGTGCCGTCGCACTCAGGGCAGGTGGTGAAGGTGACCGCCCGGTCCACGAACGCCCGGATGTGCGGCTGCATCCCCTCCCGGTCCTTCGACAGGAACGACTTCTGGATCTTCGGGATCAGTCCCTCGTAGGTGAGGTTGACGCCGTCGACCTTCACCTTGACCGGCTCCCCGTAGAGGAAGTCGTGCAGCTCCTTCTTGGTGTAGTCGCGGATCGGCTTGTCCGGGTCGACGAACCCCGACTCGGCGTAGACCCGCACGGTCCAGAAGCTGTCCGACTTCCAGCCGGGGATGGTGAACGCCCCCTCGGCGAGCGACTTGGAGTCGTCGTAGAGCTGGGTGAGGTCGATGTCGGAGACCGCGCCCCGGCCCTCGCAGCGCACGCACATGCCGCCGATACGGGTGAAGGTCGCCTTCTCGGTCTTACGGGCACCGCGCTCGACCGTGATCGCACCGCTCGCCCGGACCGTGGCGATGTTGAAGGAGAACGCCTGCGGCGAGCCGATCTGCGGCTGCCCAAGCCGGCTGAAGAGGATGCGCAGCATCGCGTTCGCGTCGGTGGCGGTGCCGACCGTGGAGCGGGGGTCGGCGCCCAGCCGCTGCTGGTCCACGATGATCGCGGTCGTCAGCCCTTCGAGGACGTCGACCTCGGGCCGCGCCTGCGTCGGCATGAAGCCCTGCACGAAGGCGCTGTAGGTCTCGTTGATCATCCGCTGCGACTCGGCGGCGATCGTACCGAAGACCAGAGAGCTCTTGCCCGAGCCGGAGACACCGGTGAACACCGTGAGCCGTCTCTTCGGGATCTCGACGCTCACGTCCTTGAGGTTGTTCACCCGCGCGCCGAGCACGCGGATCAGATCGTGGCTGTCGGCGGCGTGCGGCTCGGACGACCTCTCGGTCATGCTCATCGGC
Organism: Streptosporangium sp. NPDC000095; assembly: GCF_042899335.1. Taxonomy (NCBI): domain Bacteria; kingdom Bacillati; phylum Actinomycetota; class Actinomycetes; order Streptosporangiales; family Streptosporangiaceae; genus Streptosporangium; species Streptosporangium sp. NPDC000095. The sequence continues at coordinate 181,997 of NZ_JBIAZS010000014.1, read as the reverse complement.
TCTCCAACTGTCTGCGGGGGCGGCTGTGCGAGTTCTTGGCTGCGATCCCCGGGGGGATCAGCGCAGCTCCTGGATACGGATCAGGTTGCCCGCGGGATCGCGGACGGCGCAGTCTCGAACGCCGTACGGCTGCTCGGTCGGCTCCTGACTGATCTCGGCGCCACCGGCACGCAACCGTTCGAAAATACTATCGAGATCGTCGGTGGAGAGGACAATACCGGCGTAGGTGCCCTTCGCCATCATTTCCACGACGGTACGGCGCTCGTCGTCGGTGACTCCGGGGTCGGCGACCGGCGGCTGCAGCACGATGGAGGTGCTCGGCTGGCCTGGAGGACCGACCGTGATCCAGCGCATCCCGGCGTATCCGGCGTCGTTGCGGACCTCGAAGCCGAGGATGTCGCGGTAGAAGGCGAGGGAGGCGTCCGGGTCGTCATGCGGGAGGAAGCTCGCGTGAATGGTGATGTCCATGACGTTCACGCTAGGTGCGGCTCGGGGGTGGTCGCTTCTCCGATCCTGACCGGTCGGGTCACCCGTTTCACCAGGCAGGACGGCCCTCTGCCGCCGCCCGGCCGAATCCGTACGGAGATTTCGACCTCTCTCCCGGGGAGACCGCAAAAATCTCATGCCCGCTCCGACTACTCATCGAAAGGACACACCTCAACGATCATCGGAGAACGAGATGGACCATCCCCGTATCGGCGTCAGCCTGCCGCACTTCGGGCCGTACGCGGGCCCGGACGCCGTCGTCGCCGTGGCGCGGGCGACGGAGCGGCTCGGGTTCCACGCCGTGTCCGTCAGCGAACGGCTGCTCATGCCCGCCGCACCGGACTGGACCAACGACGCCGGCCTGCCCGAGTCCCATGTCTGGGACTCGCTGGAGATCCTGACCTGGGCCGCCGCCCACACGGAGCGGATCCGGGTGAGCACCGGAATCGTCAACTCGATCTTCCAGTCGCCCGTCATCCTCGCCCGCAGGCTGGCCACCCTCGACCGGCTGTCCGGTGGTCGCCTCGACGCCGGTATCGGCCAGGGGGGCGGCACGATGGAACCGCCGTACTACATTCCCGAGGAGTTCGTCGCGGCGGGAGTGCCGGCCTCGCGCAGGGGCGCCGGGTTCGTCGAGCACGTCGCCGCGATGCGGGCCTGCTGGGGGCCGGATCCCGTCACGCATCACGGCCGCCACTACCAGATCCCGTCGTCCCTGGTCGGGCCGAAACCGTTCGGGGACACCATCCCCCTGTTCATCGGCGCGCTCACCCGGCACACCATCGAACGGGCGGCGCGCGTCGGTGACGGCTTCATCGTCGTGGCCCTGGACTGGGAGGAGACCCGGACCAAGATCCAGTGGTACCGGGAGGCGGGCGGCACCGGCACGGTCGTGGTGAACACGATCCAGGCCTACCCCGACGCCCCGATCACCCCCGCCACGTTCACGGACGCCATGCTGAACGACCTCGAACGCGCCGCGAAAGCCGACGCGGACGAGATGCACCTCACCCTCAACCTCAAGCCCGTCTCCCCGGACGATCAGATCGAACTGCTGGAGGCCCTCGCCGGCAAACTCGGCCTGCCCGCGTGACGAGGGTCCGGTGAACGCCTCGTCCCGCGTCCACCGGACCGTCCTTTAGGGAGCGCCGGTCGGGGCCGGACCGCCCCCGGAGCGGTGCCCTCGCCACCCCTGACAAGGGCACCGCCACGGCGGCCGGGGTCATGAGTCCCAGTCGCCTCCGGCCCCGCGAGCGATCCCGGAAGGTTCGCACCACCGCTCACGCTCGCGGGAGTCGTCGGCACGACGATCACGAGACCGCCGCCGCGCCCGTCCGGGAGACGTACCGGAGCCTTCCACCTCGGGCCGGACAGCCAGAGCCATCACGATCCCGTACATCTGGGCTTCGAGATCGTCGGCGGTGGCCCCCTGGAGGATCACCGGGCCGGGCACCGGCCAGGCCGCAATCGCGTAGAACAACCGCGAGTGCGTGCCGTAGAAAACGGTCCAGTCCTTCCACTCGCGATCCAGCCGCTCCGCCTCACCGCGGGCACGGTGATCCCACGTACGACGGGGAACAAGGGCGGGAGCCATCCCGTCGCGGTGCCGCCCTCCGCCGGACGCGGGCCTGCGCCGGATCACGAGACCGCCTGCCCGCTCACCTGCCGAGCGGCACCTTCCTGCCGCTCGACCTCCTCCCGCAACTCGTCGAGAGTGTCGGCGTCGACCGTACGCGCCGCCCCGGCATCGAACTCCGCATCGGTGAACGGAACGACACGAGACGCCCACAACCGCCCCTTGTCACTGAGAATGACCCGCCAACCGGAAATCACCGGCTCGCGGGGCGTTGATTTATCATCGTCCATGGATCGGACCTCCATCCGATCAAGGGGCCCGTTCCGGCGTGTAGTGCCGTGGCGGGCTCCGCCATTCCACGGGGATCTTCGCCGTGTCCATGTAATAGTGGAATTGGCCAACGAGATATCCAAGAGATTTACTGGGGGAAGAGGCACACCCCCCAAACTCCCCAATCCCGGAGTGCGAAATGCCACGTACGTCCCAGCCGGTTAATCCCGCTGATTCACCTTGGCACCTGCTTGGTAGCACTATTCGCCATTGGCGGGAAAATGCCCGTTTTTCGCAGCGCGATCTCGCCGCGATGATCCACGTGGACCACACGATGATCTCCGCCTGGGAGCGTGCCGCCTCACGCCTGGACACCACCAACGTCCGGGCAATCGACACGGCATTAGCGGCGAATGGGCAGATCTCAGAGCTTCATACCCTCGTCGTGGAAGTTGACCGATTCCGGGTAAGTAAGGTGGAAACAGGCACCTCACTATGTAATGAGGATGATGTGGAGCGCCGTACTCTCCTCCAGCTTTTAGCGATGATGGGTGCCGGTGCCGGCATCCCCGCTTCCGCCGTAGGCGCTCTCCACGCGGGCCTGTGGCGGGTCACGGACGCGGCCGACAACAGCGTGAGCGACTGGGAGCAGATCGCGTGGGACTACGCACAAGGCGTGTGGACCGAATCACCGGCTTCCAGAATCGTCGACCTGGCAGGCGACATCCGTAGCCTTGAACAGGCTTTGACACGCGCTCCGACCCTGGCCGAGCACACCACCTTGCTGCGCGTCTACGCTCAGTTGGCGGCCTTCATGGCCCTCGACCTGGCTGAAACCTCCAGTCCTCGCGCATGCTGGCGTTCATGGCGTGCGGCCCGGTCGGCAGCCGACGCCTCCGGCGACCGTGAGTTGAGCGTGTGGATACGCGCGGAAGAGGCCACCCAGTCGTTCTACATGCATCGTCCTGGACCGGCTGCGGATGTCCTGATCGAGGAAGCCCTCCATCTCGCCAACGGCCATCCATGCCTCGGCTTGGCACAGACACTGAAAACGCGGAGCCGCATTCTCGCCGCAACCGGGCGGATGGCCCCTGCCCGTAAGGCCCTCGACGATTTCAAGGGTGTTTACGAGCGTCTTCCTTCCTCCGTGACCGATGAACCCATCTCCGTGTGGGGCCTGCCTCTGGAAAGCGCACAGTACGCCGAAGCTTTTGTGCTCTCCATGCTGGGAGACGGGAAGTCGGCGCTGCCGATACTTGAGCAGGCTCTCGCCTCATGCCCGCGAGAGAAGGCCGGAGGCAGGGCCAACATCGGCCTCATCCAGGCATGGGGACTCATCCAGGAGCGAGATGTGACCGAAGGGCTCGATCACGCTCTCAACATCGCGACCTCCCTTCCCACCACAACCGCCAGACGCAAAATCATGCGGGAGGTCGTAATCGCCCTCCCCGAACGCGCCCGAACCCTACCCGCCGCTCGCGAACTCCACGCCCTGACGACAGGCACCCGCCCAAGTTGACGCATTGGAGAACGTCGATGGAGAGATAGTGCATAGGGACCCAAACCTTGAGCAAGCCTTACCGAAATGACGTGGTCCTCAATCCGTGGCCTTCCCCTCCACAGCAAGGAGTCACCATGACCACCTTTGATCTGTTCGGTGCCGAATTCCGCAAGAGCAGCCACAGCGTTGGCGGAAATGACTGCGTAGAAGTGGCCACCAACCTGCCGAACCTCGTCGCCGTCCGTGACAGCAAGGATCCGTACGGCCCGATGCTCACCTTCACCTCGAAAAGTTGGAATGACTTCCTGACAGGCATCCGCGCCGACGCCTTCTGACCCAACGGAAGCCTCAACTACGGCTCAGCTCAGGCGAGAGCCACGCACGTTTTGCAGCAGACCCATCAGGTTTAATACAGCAAAGCCGCTCTGAACGATCAAAAGCACCAGACCGCATCTGCCGCTTAGAACTCCTGACAGAATGCGGCCGACCGTTGGGGCCGCACCCTTCTACATCACCCTCAAGCCGGACAAACGGCGACCAAGTTTCTTACAACCCCCGTCCGGTCAGTGCGACGAGTCGGAGGAAACACGCCGGTGTGGGGTGCGCAGCCCGTCGATGAGCAGCGCGACCATGCGCCGGCTGTGGTCGTGGCCTTCGCCGGGTACGGGCATGCACAGGTTGGCGACGGCGTACAGGAGGTCCCGGGCGCTGACGTCGTCGCGCACTGATCCGTCGGCCACGGCGGCATCGAGCAGTGCCGTGAGAACGGGACCGGCCTTGTCGATGAAGTAGCCGGAGAGGGTCTCGTAGGCCGGGTCGCCGGAGTGGAGGGCGGGGGCCAGTCCTCGTTTGGTCCCCAGGAGCTCGGCGTACCGGCGCAGCCACCGGGCGAGCGCTTCCGCGGGCTCGTGGGCGGCGCTGAGCTCGGGTCCTGCCGCGGCGACGGCGTCGATCCCGCTTTCCACGACCGCTTTGACCAGGTCCGAGCGCAGCGGGAAGTGCCGGTAGAGAGTTCCGACGCCGAGTCCGGCCAGGTCGGTGATCTCTTTCGCGGGTGCGTCGACACCGGTCGTGTCGAAGACCGTCTTCGCCGCCTCGATCAGGGCGTCGACGTTGCGCTGCGCGTCCGCGCGCATGCGGCGGGACGGCCCTGTCTTCTCGGTCATGAGATCCCTCCGGTTGCGTAACCGGAAAAGCTTTCCATATAGTTCCGGAAAGCTTTTCCGCTTAGATGGAGCGTAGAGCACCCTGCGGACGCTCCACCACACCCCGAGGAGAAACCCCATGCAGTACCGTCCCCTGGGCCGCACCGGCATCAAGGTCAGTCCCTACGCGCTGGGCACCCTCATGTACGCCACGCGCATGGGCAACGAGCCCGAGGAGTCAGCACGCATCATTCACAAGGCTCTGGACTCCGGCATCAACTTCATCGACACCGCCGACGCCTACGGCGACTCGGAGGAAGTGGTGGGCAGGGCCCTCAAGGGACGCCGTGACAGCGTCGTCCTCGCGACCAAGTTCGGCAATCCGATGGGCGAGGACCCCAACCAGCGGGGCACCTCCCGGCGCTGGATCACGACTGCCGTCGAGAACTCGCTGCGACGGCTGCGGACGGACCACATCGACGTCTACCAGATCCACCGCCTCGACCCCACGACCGATGTCGAGGAGACCCTCTCCGCGCTCACCGACCTGATCCGCAGCGGCAAGATCCGCGCGATCGGCTCCTCCACCACCCCGGCCTCCGACATCGTCGAGGCGCAGTGGGTCGCCGAGCGCCGGAACCTGGAGCGATTCCGGACCGAGCAGCCGCCCTACTCCCTGCTCAACCGCGGCATCGAGCGCGAGGTCCTGCCCGTCGCACAGAGCTACGGCATGGGCGTCATGGTCTGGGGTCCGCTCGGTCAGGGCATGCTCACCGGCCGCGTGCGCAAGAACGGGGAGAACGACCTGAGCCGCGCGGGCTTCTTCAGGCACCTCAACGACGAGCGCCGCATCGACGTCGTCGAACGACTCATCCCTGTCGCCGAGGAGGCGGGCATGCCCCTGACCCACCTCGCCATGGCATTCACCATCGCCCACCCGGGTGTCACCAGCGCCCTCGTCGGAGCCCGCACGATGGCCCACCTTGACGACCTCCTCGCCGGCATCGACGTCCGGCTCGGCGACGACGTCCTGGATCGGATCGACGAGATCGTCCCGCCCGGCACCGACGTCGGCGCCCTCGACCAGGACTACCTGCCGCCCGCCCTGCAGACCGCGGCCCTGCGCCGCCGCCCCATCGGCGAACGCACGGCAGCCTGATATCCCGGTCCGAATCCCGCGTACGCCGAGCAGCCTGCTCGACCAGGTTCGAGCTCACTCTCAGCTCCAGGCCCTGCCAGTGTTCCCGAGGCCGACGAGGCGGCTGCCCGCTCAGCCCTGGAAGCCCTCATCGCTCCTGCGAGGGGGCCATTGGGATACGACGCTGCTGTTTCCCCGCCAAGCTGGCACCGTCTAAGTATGATTCCGAGTATGAGCGGAGAGAAGAAGGCTCGGATCACGATCACCGTGGACCCTGATGTTGTCGATTACGCTGAGCACCTGGTCGCCAGTGGCAAGGCAACCAGCGTGGCCGCTGTCTTCAACGACGCCATCGCCGCCAAGCGCATGGCCGATCAGCAGGCGCTGACCCTGCTGCGGGAACGCGCCCGCAGAGCCGACCCGGACCGAGTAGCTCGCATGATGCGGCACGTGAACCGCCAGCTCGCCGAGCAGGGCTTCCCGGCGGCATCAAGTGAGTGACTTCACTCCCACACCGCACATCCTCGACTTCAGCATCCTCGCCGACGTGGCCCGTGGTGACGCCGACCTCATCGGCTTCCTGCAGGACTTCGACCGGGCAGGCCAATCCCTGGTCATCCCGTCGCTCGCAGCGGCTGGGGCACTGCTCGACAGCCAGGGCCTCCCGGAGGCACAGGCACTGCTCAACGGTCTGGCCGCGTTCGAACGTGTTACCGTCGCCTCGCTCGATGGCATCTATCAGGCCGCCAAACTCGCCGACATGATGTCCGCCACCAAGCTCAACCAGTGGGACGCGCACGTCGCCGCTATCGCTGACGTGGCGGTCTGCCCGATTCTCACGCTCGACGCCGCCAAGTGGGTGCAACCGTCCAGTGCCCTGGACAACCCGCTGCACATCATCGAGATCGCCGATCCTGACCAATAAAAACCGGCCCCCATCGCCCTGACGAAGGGCGCGAGCGGAGATCGGCGAGGCGGGGAGCCGCCTCGGGCGGTTACAGCCAGTCGTGTTCACGCGCGTATCTGGCCGCTTCGTGGCGGGTGCGGGTCTGGGTCTTCTGCATCGCGTTCGAGAGGTAGTTGCGGACCGTGCCCTCGGCCAGGCGGAGCCGGGTGGCGATGTCGGCGGCCGAGTAGCCTTCGCCGGTCGCTCGCAGGACGTCGAGCTCGCGGTCGGTGAGCGGGCAGTCGTCGATCACGGCGAGGGCGGAGACGTCCGGGTCGATCCATCGCCTGCCCTCGTGCAGGGTGGTGATGACCGAGACGATGTGTGCCGGTTCGGCGGACTTGCTGACGAAGCCCTGGACGCCGAGCCTGAGCGCCCTGCGCAGCACGCCGGGTCTGGCGTGGCGGGTGAGCATGAGGATCACCTGCTCTGGCCGGGTACGGCGGATCTCCGCGACGGCGCCGAGGCCGTCCACACCGGGCATCTCCAGGTCGATGACGAGCACGTCGGGCCGGTGTCGCAGGGTGGCCTGGACGGCCGTCTCCCCGTCCTCCGCTTCGGCGAGTACGGTGATGTCGCCTTCGAGGGGGAGCAAAGCGGCCAGCGCCTTGCGGAGGAGGGCCTCGTCGTCGGCGAGCACCACGGTGGTCATGTCGGTCGATTCTCCTTCCACAGATCGTCGATTTTCACAGGTCGTCGATTTTTCTTCCACAGGTCAGGGAGTGGCGTTCGAAGGGCCGTGGAGGAATGTCGCGGCCGTGAGGAAACGTCCGTCCTTCTGCTCCACCGTCAGCTCGCCTCCGTTGGTCGCCACCCGTTCTCTGAGTGTGGCGAGCCCTCGGAGCGGGGGAAGCGGGGCGTCCGGCACGCCGTCGTTCACGATGACGATGCCCGACTCCGAGAGGGTGACGCGCACCTGCCTGGCCTGCGCGTGCCGCAGGATGTTGGTCGTCGTCTCCCGCAGGACCAGGCCGAGCAGTTCGCCCGCGCGGGCGTCGACCTCGGCCTCGCGGTCGACGCGTACGTGGATGCCCGCGGCCTCGAAGAGGTTCTTCGCGTTCTCCAGCTCCGCGGAGAGGTTGAGCCGCCGCTGGGCGTAGGCGAGCTCCTTGGTCTGGTTGATGGTGTCGCTGACCAGGGCGTGAACCTCGCGTAGCTCCTGCTCGGCCCGTTCGGCGTCGCTGCGGACGAGCCGCTGTGCCAGCGCGATCTTGAGCTTCACCACGTGCAGGGTGTGGCCCTGGATGTCGTGCAGGTCGCTGGCGAACCGGACGCGTTCGCGGATGACGGCCAGCTCCGCTTCGCGCTCTCGTGCCTCCTCCAGTTCCTCGACGAGGCCGTAGAACCGCTTGTTGGGGAACATGAGGCCGATGACCGCGGCCGTGCCTCCCGTGGGAAAGACGACGTACTCGATCAGGGCGGAGGAGTCGACCTCCTGGGTGATCAGCAGCCTCGTCGCCCCCACCGCGGCGACGTAGGCGACCACTCCCACAGCCGCCGCGACCCGGTGGCGCGGTAGCTGGGGGATGACGTGGGAGGCCACGATCGAGATGCCGTAGAACGCCATGCCGCCGCCGACCACGAACACGGAGAAGGGCCACACGGCGGCGGTGACGATCAGGCCGGGGATCGCGACGCGCAGGACGTCGCCCGCCGCCCACCGTACGAAGACCACCAGGGCCGCCACCACGCCCGCGCTCAGGACGAGGACCTCCCCCCAGGTCCGGGCGTCCTTCACCACCGTCAGCACCCCGACGCCGATGAGCATCGGGAGGAACAGGGTGAGGTTGAGCCTGCGCAGCCGCCCCCGCGTGGCCTCGGTGGCCTGGGGCACCGCGTGTGTCGGGCTCATTGATCCTCACCTGGTCGCCGGGCGTCCGTCCGCGCGGTCGGGCCGCTGGGCCGCTGGTCGTACACATCGGCCGTGTCGTGTCCACAGCCGGCGGTATCGCGCGGTGGTCCCGCGCGGGTGGCTCTCCAGGGTCGAACAGCGGAGTCCGTCCCGGCATTCCTCTCGCTCCGGGGCACCACCGGTGACACCGTTTCATGGATTAAATGGATTGACCTGCGGAAACGTCACGCCAGTCCATCGCGTCCCGCCGCCGCGGCAGGAGCACACGAGGCACTCTCGTACGGTCGGCGGCGTCGAGGGACGTCATCGGCGCGGCTCCCAGCGGAAGATCCGGGAGGCGAGCGCGACGGCGACGACCACCCAGCCCAGGGTGGGCCCGAGGAGGAGCAGGGAGTCGGTGAAGGGGACGCCGCCGTTCCAGGCGTTGACGGCGAGTTCGGTGGCCGAGCCACCGGGGAGCAGCCGTTTGAGCATGGCGAGTTCCTCGGTGCCGGTGATTCCCACCCAGCTGGCCACGGCGATGGCGCCGAGACTGACGGGCAGCGTGGTCACCTGGGCGTGTTCGGGGGAGTTCGTCACTCCCGCCGTGGCCAGTCCCAGGCCGAGCATCATGATCATCATCGAGAGGACGGCCGCCGCGAGGAGGAGGACGTTGTCCGGCCAGCCCGTGACGGCGGCCAACGCGGTCATGATCACGGCCACCTGGACGAGCGCGATGACGGTGACCGGGAGGATCAGCCCGGAGATGATCTCACTGTCGCTCGCCGCGGTGGAGCGGAGCCGCTTGAGGAAGAGGTTCTGCCGACGTGAGGCGAGGGTCGTCACCACGGTGGTGTAGAGCCCGAACGCCCCCACGGTGAACATCATGATCGCCGCGATGTATCCGAGGCTGCCGATGGCGGCGAAGCCCTCGTGCTGGTAGATGAAGAACCCGCTGACCACCATGGGCATGACGAGACTGGTGACCAGGACCAGCCGGTTCCTGAAGATCTGGATCAGCTCGCTGCGAGCGATCGAGAGCATGGCGAAGCTTCTTTCCTTTGAAGGTTCGGGGGTTTGCTAAGGGCTCGGGGGTCCACGCGCTTGAGAGGACGGAGGTCTACTCGCTGCCGAGGGCGCGGAAGACGTCGTCGAGCCGGGTCGAGCCGGCCTGGAGGTCCCGCAGTTCCACCGAGTGGTCCTGCGCCCAGCGGAGCAGGGTGTGCAGGTCCTTCTGCAGGCCGAAGGTCTCGATCAGGAACGTGCCTTCGGCGTCGCGGGCGGCCTGCAGCGGGAGCGGCGCCTCGGGAAGGGTGTCCGGCAGGGAGAAGCGGATGGTGGATGGGAGGGTACGCGTCAGTTCGGAGACGGTCCCCTCCCGCTGAAGGGTGCCCTGGTGCATGAGGCCGATGCGGTCCGCGTACTGCTGCGCCTCTTCCAGGTAGTGCGTGGTGAGAACGATGGTGGCGCCGTCTTCGCGCAGCTTGCCGACGGTCTTCCACAGGTCGTCCCTGGACTGGATGTCCAGGCCGGTGGTGGGCTCGTCCAGGAAGATCAGCTCAGGCGTTCCGTACACGGCGGTGGCGAAGTCCAGGCGTCGCTTCTCGCCGCCGGAGAGCTGGGCCACCTTGGTGCCAGCCTTGCGGGTGAGGTTCACGACGCCGAGGACGCGTTCGACCGTGTCCGTGCGCCGGGTGAGTTTTCCGATCAGCCGGATCGACTCCCGCACCGTCAGGTCCGGGGAGAAGCCGCTTTCCTGCAGCATGATGCCCATCCTGGGCCGTACGGCGTTCCTGTCGCTCGGGCTCTGCCCGAAGACCCGCACGGTGCCCGAGGTGGCCCTGCGGTGGCCTTCGACGGTCTCCAGGGTCGAGGTCTTCCCCGCCCCGTTCGTGCCGAGCAGCGCGTAGAGCTCTCCCTGCCGTACCTGGAGGGAGAGGTCCTTCACGGCGTGGAAGTCGCCGTAGGCGAGATTCAGACGTTCAACGTCGATAACCGGTGTCGAGGACATGCGTCGATCTCACCAGCCGCCGCGCTCATCGGGCAGTGCGACCACGTCATGAGCTTGTCATGACATTTATCGGGTGAACGTATGACGTGGCGTCACTGTCGCCGCCCCGGAATGTCTTCCTATTGTGATCGATCGGATGCGGTAGGTTACGGATCATCGTTCGGGAAGTCCTCGTGCGGCATGTGGCAGGAGACGATGGTGGACGAGACCCTTCTGCAGGTCAGCCGGGGTGAAAGATTCGCCTTCGGCCGCAACTGGAAGGCCTTCGTCGATCTTGTCGACGAGAGTCGCGTCCAACGCGCGATCGACTCGCTGCGGGCGACCCTGGAGGTCGAGGATCTCGCCGGGCGCACCTTCCTCGACGTGGGCTGCGGCAGTGGCCTGTTCTCACTCGCCGCACATCGCCTCGGTGCCCGCGTGCACTCCTTCGACTCCGACGCCGAGGCGGTGGAGTCCGCCGTGCGGCTACGGCACGCCTTCGCTCCCGACGGCTCCGGGGCCGTTGAAGGGGGAGCGACCGACGCCCCGCGGATGACCGAACGGGAAGCGGCCGACGCCTCCCAGACGGCCGAGGAAAGAGATGCCTCCTGGACGATCGAGCGGGGGTCGATTCTGGACGGCGGTTACCTCGCGGGGCTGGGGACCTTCGACGTGGTGTACGTCTGGGGAGTCCTGCACCACACCGGGGCCATGTGGCGGGCCTTCGACGCCACCGTCGGGCTCGTCGCCCCCGGCGGGCTGCTGTTCGTCTCGCTCTACAACGACCAGGGCAGGCAGAGCCGGGTCTGGACCGCCGTGAAGCGGCGCTACAACCGGTCGGGGCCGGTGACCCGCTGCGCCCTGGTCGCCGGGAGCGCGGCGTACATCTACCGGGCCTGGCCCCTGATCAAGGTCGCGCGGCTGCTCCGTGGCCGGGCCGATCCCACGGCCCCCCAGCCGCGGGGCATGTCGCGCCGGCACGACATGCTCGACTGGGTGGGCGGGTACCCGTTCGAGGTCTCCAGGCCCGAGCAGGTTCTCGCCCGTGCCCGCGCGCACGATCTCAGTCTCCTGCTCCTCAAGACGTGCGCGGGCGGGCTCGGCTGCAACGAGTACCTGCTCAAGCGACCGGCCGAACCAGCGCGATCAGCCGTGTCAGCCGTGTGAGCCGTGTGAGCCGAATCAGCCTGATCAGGCGGGTCGCCCCCGATCGGGCGGATCAGCCGACGCGCAGGAGTCCGCGGACCCGGTGGGCGATCTCGCGCACCTCGGCGGCACCCGGGCTCAACCTCCGCAGGGGCACTCCCGCCGATCGCGCGAACCAGACCAGTTGGGTCGCGGCGAGGGCCGTGTAGGCGATCGTGGACGCCAGGGCGCACCCGGCGACACCCGCTTCGGGGACGAGCAGGACGTTCAGCACGAGGTTCGCCGACAGCGCCGCGCCGTACATCAGCGAGGTGGCGAGCGGCAGGTCGAGGCGGAGCAGGTAGGCCGCCGCCGGGGCCGCGACCGCGGCGACGGCCACGCCCGGTGCGAGCACCAGCATCGGGACGACGCACCCGGCGAAGGCCGGACCGGCCGCGGCGACCACCAGGAACGGCCCCGTCAGGCAGAGGAGGACGAGTGACGAGGCGGCGAGGACGGCGGTGATCCGGATCGTCCGCGCCGTGTACGCGGCGGACGCCTCCCGGCTCGACTCCATCTGCCGGGGCAGGGCGACCTGAACCACCGCGCCGGTCATCGCCCGCAGGAGTTCGGCCGGTGTCACTGCCATGGAGTAGATCCCCACCGAGGCGGGCGTGCTCATCGCGTTCAGGATGAGGACGTCGAGCCGCAGCAGCAGGAAATGACAGACGTACCCCGGGTGGTAGCGCAGCCCGCACGACAGCGTACGGGCGGCCAGCCGCCCCTCGCGCGGGCGGCGTACGGGCAGGGGCGGCAGCAGGAGCAGCAGGTTCACCACGAAGGAGAGGGCCCAGACGATCACTACTCCCTCCACGGTGAGCCATCCGGGAAATCCCAGGGCCGCCAGGGCGAAGCACTGCAGGGCGGCTCCGGCCAGCGAGCCCCGGTTGACGACCCCTGTGCGGGCGCGCAGGACGTGCACGTTGTTGACGTAGACGATCGTCGTCATGACGGGTACCGCGGCCAGCCCCCAGACCAGCGTGGAACGGTCGGCGCCGACGCCCGGCAGGGGCGCGACCGTGAGGAAGGCGATCCCCGCCACCACCGCCCCCACGGCGAGCCCCAGCCACGGGCAGTTCGCCGCGATCGCGGGCCGATTCTCCTCCCGCGTCCACAGCGCCGTCTGTGACTTCTCCACCGACAGGTTTCCCATCGCCGCCGCCGTGGTCGCGATGGTGACGATCACCCAGTAGGCGCCACGGTCCCCCGGCCCCAGGGCGCGGGCCACGATCACGCTGGTGAGTCCTCCGGCGACGGTGAGCGTGAGGTGGGTGAGGAGCAGGTGGGCCAGGCGGGTGGCGGTCGCGTCTCCGCCGCGCCCCGTCGCGACCGTGGCACTCACGTGAGCCGCGGTCGCCGATGACGGTCCTCGGCCGGTTGTGCAGTGGGTTGTACGGCGGGCCGCACGGCCGGTTGCACAGCCGATCGTGCGGCTGACGGTACGGCGGGCTGTTCGGTCGATCGTGAGGCCGGTTGTACAGCGGGTCTCACGACCGGCTGCCCGGCCGACCGTGCGGCAGGTCGCGCGACGGACTGTTCGATCGATCGTGCGACCGGTTGTACGGCGGGTTGTTCCGGCAGGTGGGTTCGGTGCCAGAGCTCGAACTGCAGCAGGGCCCAGATGCGCTTCGAGTGGTCCCGCCCTGCGGCGTGCTCGGCGAGCAGGCGGGCGACGACCTTCGGATCGAAGATCCCCCGGTCCCGGGCGGTGGCGTCGGTGAGCAGGTCGTGGGCGAGGGGACGCAGCCCGCTCCTGAGCCAGGAGGCGAGCGGCACCCCGAACCCCATTTTCGGGCGCCTCAGCAGGTGGGCGGGCAACCAGCCGGCGAGGGCGTGCTTGAGGAGGTACTTCGTCGTACCGCCACGGACCTTCAGCTCCCCCGGCAGGCCCGCGGCCCATTCCATCAGGACGTGGTCCAGGAAGGGGGAACGCGCCTCAAGCGAGTAGGCCATCGTGCTGATGTCGGTCTTCACCAGCAGGTCGCCGGGCAGGTAGGTGTTGACGTCGACGTCCATGGCCCGGGTGAGGTCACAGCCCGCCGAGGACTCCTCGAAGGCCCGCTCGATGATGTCGCCGCTGTGGACGCCCGCCACCAGGCCACGCTGCCACGGGGTGTAGACCTGCCGCTTCTGTTCCTCGGTGAAGTAGGACATCAGGCGTGTGTATCCGCCTGCCGTCGGCAGTCCGGCCAGTTCCATGCCCCACCCCGCCTTGCGGAGCATCGATCCCGGGCGCGACAGGGCCTGCACGCTCCTGCCCGCCGCACCCAGCAGCGGTGACGCCGCCGACGGCATCCGCAGCCGGGAGATCCACCGCAGCAGCGTGTAACGGCGGTAGCCGCCGAAGGACTCGTCCCCGCCGTCCCCGTTGAGCACCACCGTCACCTCCCGGCCGCTCAGCCGGGCGACGAGGAGGCTGGGAATCGCCGAGGAGTCGGCGAACGGCTCGTCGAAGTGCCAGGCCAGGGTGGGGAACACGTCCAGCGGGGCGTCGGAGAGGACAAGCTCGGAGTGGTCGGTGCCGTAGAGGGCGGACACCTCCCCGGCGTGCGCGCGCTCGTCGAAGGCGGCCTCCTCGAAGCCGACACAGAAGGTGCGGACCGGCCGCGAGGACTGCCGTGCCATCGCCGCGACGACCGCGGAGGAGTCGACGCCCCCCGACAGGAAGGCTCCGATCGGGCGCTCGCCGGTCATCCGCAGCCGGGTCGCCTCCAGCAGCAGCTCGCGGAGCCGTTCGGCCTCCTCCTCGACGGCCGCCACCGGGCGGGGAGTGGCGTCCAGCCGCCAGTAGCGGTCGACGCGCACTCGGCCTTCCTGCCACACCAGGGTCGAGCCCGGCGGGAGCTTGCCAATCTCCTCGAAGATCGACCAGGGGGCGGGCACGTACTGGAACGTCAGATAGTGGTGCAGGGCGACCGGATCGATCTCGCCGCGCC
Organism: Streptosporangium sp. NPDC000095; assembly: GCF_042899335.1. NCBI lineage: Bacteria > Bacillati > Actinomycetota > Actinomycetes > Streptosporangiales > Streptosporangiaceae > Streptosporangium > Streptosporangium sp. NPDC000095. The sequence continues at coordinate 166,993 of NZ_JBIAZS010000014.1, read as the reverse complement.
GGTTCGGGTCGCGGACCAGTGCCTTCAGCTCGGAGGCGAAACGCAGCGAGCCCGACCTCGTCTCCCAGTAGAGCGGCTTCTTGCCGACCCGGTCGCGGGCGAGCAGCAACCTTCGCCTGCGCCCGTCCCACAGGGCGAAGGCGAACATGCCGCGCAGGCGGTGAACGAGGGCGTCGCCGTGTTCCTCGTACAGGTGGACCAGGCACTCGGAGTCGCCGTTCGCGGCGAGGCGGTGTCCCTTGGCCAGCAACTCGGCCCGTAGCTCGGCGAAGTTGTAGATCTCGCCGTTGAACACCGCGACGACGTGGCCGTCCTCGCTGTAGACGGGCTGGTCGCCACCGGCCACGTCGACGACGGCGAGACGGCGCGTCCCGAGCACGACCGAGTGCTCCACGTGCATGCCGCTGCCGTCGGGACCGCGGTGCACGAGTGTCTCGCACATGTCGCGGACCGTGTCCGGGTCCACCCCGTCGGGGCAGACGGCACCGGCTATCGCGCACATCGCTCCTCCAGAAGGCGCCGGTACAGCGTCAGATGTCGGTCGATCATGGAGTCCACGCGGAGGTTGTCCAGTGCCCAGGCGCGGGCGGCGGCGCCGAGGGACGCTCCCAGGCGAGGGTCGCGCAGCACGCGCTCCAAGGCGTCGGCCAGTGCCCGGGGATCCTGCGGGGGGACCAGCAGCCCGCGCCCGTTCAGCAGCTCGCGGGTGCCGCCCACCGCGGTGGCGACGATCGGCCTGCCCGCCGCCATCGCCTCCATGACCGCGTTGCTCATCCCCTCCTGGAGCGAGGCGAGCACCACCACCGACGCCCGGCGCACCAGGGCCTGGACATCCCTGCGAAGGCCCAGGAGGCGCAGGTCCACCCCCAGGCTCTCCGCCTGCGGTGTCAGGGCGTCGCGCTCAGGTCCCTCTCCCGCGAGCACCAACGTGCACGGCGTACCCCGGGCCGCCAGCAGCGCCATCGCCTCGACGAGGTAGCGGTGGCCCTTGTACGTCAGCAGGTTGGCGACGCAGCACACGACCGGCAGGTCGGTCGCGACCGACGCGGGCGTGATGGGCAGGAAGGCCGACTCGGGGAGCCCGTTGTAGATCACGCTGATCTTCTCCGGGGCGAGACCCTCCACCCTCCTGGCGTCCTCCGCCACGGCCACGGCGTTGGCCACCACGTGCCGCGTCAGCCGGACGGCGAGGCGCTCCAGCGCGTGGACCCCGTACGGGAGCCTCTTGAAGAGGCTCAGGCTGCGTCGTCCCGCCACGATGACGGGGACCCGGGCGAGCCAGGCGATCGGCGTGCCGACCACATAGGCGTGGTACAGGAAGGCGTGGAGCACGTCCGGCCTGAGCCGCCGTACCAACCTGACGAGGCGTACCGCCGCGAGCAGGTTGCGGGGAAGGGCGGTGATTCCCGTCGACAACGCCGTGAACCCGGCGTTGTGCACGGGGACGCCGGCGCGTTCGAGCGCGTCACCGTACGGACCTCCCGAGTGCAGGGTGACCACGTCGACCTTCACGCCGTCGCGGGCCAGGCCCGTGGCCAGGAGGAAGATCTGCTTCTCGGTGCCGCCGACTCTCAACTGCCCGGCCAGCAGCAGGACGCGACGAAGCCCGCCGGATGCCGCCGCCCGGCCCGAGATCACCCCGCGGCTACTCTTCACGTTCGCGATCTTACGTTCGGTAATCGCCAGCGTAAGGGAGATCGCCGTGGCCGGTGAGCGTGTCGCGGCCCGGCGGGCGAGGCCGGTCGCCCCGTCCACCCTCCGCTGCGCCGCCGACAGGAACGCCGTATCCACGCCGCCGACAGGCGCGTCGTCGGTCCGGCCCACTCGGCCCGGCTACGCGACCCGCCGCCCCTGACCGTTCGGATCAGGTACGCGGTCCCGGGGCTCGGCGGAAGGCGAAGGGCTGGCTCTCACGGCCGGGGACGACGAACCAGCACTCGCCGGTGCCGTCGCCGTCGAGCAGCCGGAAGAAGGTGTCGACGACGGACGAGACGTCGAGGATCGGGAAGCCGAGTCCCTCCAGCACCGCCTTGCTCTCACCGAGGATCGCGGTGTCGGCGAAGGACGGGCAGAGCGCCTGCACCCTGATGCCGTGCGGCCGGAGGTCCTCGCCGAGCGAGCGGACGAGTCCGACGACGGCGTGCTTGTTGGCGGCGTAGACGGGGTCGGAGGGGATGCCGACGATGCCCGCCATGCTCGCGGTCGCCACGATCGTGCCGCCGCCCGACGCCCGCAGGGCGGGGATCGCGGCGTGCGCCCCGAAGACGACGCCGTCGAGGTTCACACCCATCGCGAGGCGGTAGCGCCGGATGTCGAAGTCCTCCCCCAGGCCGCAGCCCGAGGCGATGCCCGCGTTGAGGAAGGCGAGGTCGAGCCTGCCGTACCGCTCGACCGCGGTCGCCACCGCCGTCTCGTTGTCCTCCAGCCGGGACACGTCGCAGTGGACGTACGTCGCTCCCAGCTCGTCCGCGAGCCTGCCGCCCGCGACGTCGTCGATGTCGGCGAGGACGACGCGGGCACCGCCCTCGGCCAGCCGCCGGGCCACTCCCGCGCCGATGCCGTTGCCGCCGCCGGTGACGAGGGCGACCCTGCCCTTCAGCTCGTCGGCGCGGACCACGTTGAACGCCTCCGCCGGGCTCGCCTGGCTCCCCGTTCCCAGCCCACTGAGCAGCCCGCCCCCGGTGAGGCCGACCTTCGCACCCGCGCCCGCCTTCTCCGGGCCCCCCGCCCCCGTCCCCGCGACCTCCACGCTCGTGTTCTCCGTGTTCACAGGGGCGGCCCTCCGGTGGCGGCGTTGGTCGAACCCGTACTCCGGTACGCCGCGATCGTACGCTCGGCGACACGGTCAGGGGAGGTTCACGCGGGTGCGACGGGGCTCAGGCGCCTGCGTGGGCCGCCTGGAAGGCGCCTCCCGCCGCATAGGTGACCAGCGTGGTCAGCACCTCCTTGACCGAGTCGCGTCTGCGCACGTCACAGAGGATGATCGGTGCCACGCCGTCCAGGCCCAGTGCCCGCCGCACCTTGATCGGGTCGTGCCGGCGCGCGCCGTCGAAGCAGTTGACCGCGACGACGAACGGGAGCCCGCGCTGCTCGAAGTAGTCCACGGCGGGGAAACAGTCCTGCAGGCGGCGGGTGTCGGCGAGGACGACCGCGCCGAGGGCGCCGACGGACAGCTCGTCCCACATGAACCAGAACCTGTCCTGGCCCGGGGTGCCGAACAGGTAGAGCCAGAGCCCGTCGCGGATGGTGATCCGGCCGAAGTCCAGCGCGACGGTCGTGGTGATCTTTGACTCCACGCCCGCGGTGTCGTCCACGTGGATGCCGCGCTCGCTCAGCAGTTCCTCGGTGTGCAGAGGCCTGATCTCGCTGATCGTGCCGACCATGGTCGTCTTGCCGACCCCGAAACCACCGGCGACAAGGATCTTGATGGCCATCGCGGGGGTGTCGCCCGGGGGCATGCCCGGCTCAGAGGCCGCGTATTCCATGCAGCACTTCCCTGTAGATGCGTTCGTCGATCGTCTTCCCCATCGGCCGGGGCTTGTCGATGGTGACCAGGCCCTCGCGTCGCAGCTCGCTGAGGAGTACGCGGGTGATGTTGAGTGGCAGCTTGAGATGCGCGGCGACGTCGGCCACGGTGGTGGGCCGACGGCACGCGTGCAGCACGTTGAGGTGTTCGGGCATCAGCCCGACCGGCTCGAAGGGCATCTCGACGGTCGTGACGATGGCCACCAGGTCGAAGCTCTCCCCGACCGGGCGCGCCCTGCCTCCGGTCACCCCGAAGAGCCTGACCAGAGGCCCGGGATCCTCCCCCATCACGTCCTCGTACCGTTCCAAGCGGGCGCTGGGGCGGCTCCCCTCGGCTGAGCGGACAGGTGCTCGCCGACGCGCTTGACCAGCAGCGCCATCTCGTAGGTCACCATGCCCAGTTCGGCGTCGCCCGCGGCGAGTACGGCCAGCCTGGCTCCCTGTCCCGCCGCGGTGACGAACAGGAAACCCCCCTCCATCTCGATGATGGTCTGCCGTACGCCGCCGAGGCCGAAGTGCCGCCCCGCACCCAGCGCGAGGCTGTGGCTTCCCGCCGAGATGGCGGACAGGTGTTCGGCGTCCTCCCGGGTCAGCCCTCGGGAGCCGCCCATCGCCAGGCCGTCGGCGGACAGCACGATGGCGTGCCGGATACCGGTGACCCGCTGGGTCAGGTCGTCGAGCAACCAGCTCAGTTCAGATCTGGGGTCGGGCATCGGAGTGGCCGTCCTTTCGCTTCCACATGTCCGTTTCCTGCTCCGCATGGCTGCGGCCCTGCTGCCAGCCTCGCTGCATGGAGGACATGAGGTGTGAGAGCTCCTCGGGGGTTCGCGCGGTGGTGTCGCGCGCTTCGGGGGAGCGTGTCTGGCGGAGCTGGGGGGCCAGATTAGCCTGCCGTACCCGCATCGGCAGCCCGTCCAGGTCGTCGTCGGTGTCCGGGATGAAGACGGCCCGCCGCACCGGTATCGAGGCGGGGACATCGGGAGCCTCGCGCCGCTCCTGAGTGGGGAACCAGCTCGACGTGGTCTCGGGAGTGTGGGTCGTCCCGTGGTCCTGGGCGCCGGAGAGCGCCCTGGGCCAGTCTTCCGCTGCCGCGCTCAGCGCCCGTGCCGGTCCACCCGGGTGCGCGCCGTCCTGACGCGCCCGGTTCGGCATGGTCTCGGCGGCGAGCGACTCGCAGGTGGCGAGCAGGCTCTGCGGCAGCAACACGATCGCGGTGGTGCCGTCGTACGGCGAGGGGCGCAGTACGACCTTGATCCCGTGCCGGGCGGCGAGCCTGGCCACGACGAACAGGCCGAGCCTGTCGCTGTCCGCCAGGTCGAACTCCGGCGGGTCGGCGAGCTTGGCGTTGAGCTCGTCGAGGTTGGCCTGGCTCAGTCCCAGGCCGCGGTCCTCGACTTCCAGCGCGAAGCCGTTCGCCGCGACCATGCTCCGCACGTGGACCGCGGTGTTCGGCGGCGAGAAGGTGGTGGCGTTCTCCACCAGCTCGGCGATCAGGTGGATCACGTCGGTGACCGCGGCGCCGACCAGCAGCGGCGCGTGCGGCATGGGGAGCACGGTGACGCGGGTGTAGTCCTCGACCTCCAGGATGGCGCTGCGCACCACGTCGAAGATGGGCACCGGGTCACGCCACCTGCGGGACGGAGCCGCGTCGGACAGGATGATCAGGTTCTCCGCGTGCCGCCGCATGCGGGTGGTCAGGTGGTCGAGCTTGAAGAGATCCTCCAGGATCTCCGGTTCTTCGACGCGGCGCTCCATCGTGTCGAGGAGCGTGAGCTGGCGGTGCAGCAGCGCCTGGTTGCGCCAGGCGAGGTTCAGGAAGACCAGGCCGACGCCCTTGCGGAGCGTCGCCTGGCCGACCGCGGCCTCCACCGCGGTGCGTCGCACGGCGGAGAACGCGTGCACGACGCGGTCGACCTCGGCGGTCCTCGCGGGGGCGAGCTCGGGGGCCTCGATCGCCGGGTTCACGTCGTCGCCCCTGCGCAGCCGCTCCACCAGCCGGGGCAACCGCTCCTCGGCCAGTTCCACGGCGGACGCCTGGAGCCGCTTCAGCTCGGCGATCAGGGAGCGGCCGAACCGGTAGGAGGCGAGGATCGAGACGACGATCGCGAGCAGGCCCAGTCCCAGGATCAGCCCGATCCGCAGGTAGGTGTCGTTCCTGAGCGCCTCGCCCCTGGTCGCCGAGCGGGCGAACTCCCGCACGCTCTGCTTGTTGACGGCGACCAGAACGGCCTCGGCGTCACGCTTCCACTCGGCGGCGTCCAGCGGGGGCTTACCGGCGAGGTTCCACGAGAAGATCCTGTCCTCGCCCGCGGTGAACCGCTGGTAGGCGGGGCTCTGCAGGAAGGCCTCGTGATCCGCTTTCAGGTCCGGGCTCATGTCCCGCTCCGCGTAGACCAGGTAGTTTCTCCGGCTGGTCATCGCCGAGACGAAGGCCGCGTGTTCCGCGGGCGTCATCGCGCCGCGCTTCAGCGCCGCGGTGAGGACGGCGTGCTCCCTGCTCGCGAACTCGGCGGTGGTGCTGTAGGCGCCCATGCCGCGGACGTTACGGAATGCCTCCAGGTCCGCGATCGCGGTGGCGTCACCGATCTGCCGGTTGGCGGCGCCGACGAACTCGTTGTAGCCGTCGGTCACCTGGACGGGGCTGAGCGCACCGCGGTCGGTGAGGGTACGGACCTGGCTGAGCCCTTCCATCGCCGCGATCAACGCCCGGATGTCCGTCGGGGCGTTGTCGGGCTCGTATGCCTCGGCGGACGCGACCGCCTGGCGTACCCGGTCCAGTTGGACGTTCGTGACCCGCCGTTGCTTGGAGAGTGTCTCGTTCTGGGCGGTGGCGCCGGCCGACTCGGCGGAGATCTGACGCTCCCGCTGGATCTCGAAGATCAGCTGCCGGATCGGTTCTCCGATCACCTGCCAGCGGCTCTGGGTCTGGGCGATGCCGGCGACCTGCGCGACGGTCGAGTAGGCGACGAATCCCCACAGGACGATCAGCGAGAGGATGGGAAGGAGCAGGATCGCGAGGATCTTCGAGCGAATCGGAGGGGGGTTGCTCATTCGGACTTTCCAATCCGCGGTTCCTGCGCCTGGCCGGCGCCCGCAGGCCGAACGGGCCCCGCGGTCGCACGCCGCGACTGGTGCGTGTGTGATTCGACACACTATGCCCATGGGACTTATCACGCTTCAAGTCACCAGAGCGAAGATTGAATATCAATGTTCCGGGTGGGTAGGGCGGTTTTTTATCAATAAAAAGTGGGTTTCTGGCGATCGCCCAGCTCACACCGGGTGCGGACCGCGAGTGAGCACTCTCCGCCGTCACCACTGATCGAGACGGTTTCGTCACCATCCGCCGACGGACCGCCGGTCAGGCGCCGGGCCCCTCCACTCCCTCGCGCAGTGGCGACGGCGGATCCGTCGTCGCCCGGGGCGGTGCCGGCCCCTCCGTTCCCTGCGGAGTGCTCGACACCGGATCCGTCGTCTCCCGGGTCTGAGCCGACCCTCGCGGAGCGCCCGGCACCGGATCCGTCGTCTCCCGGGGCGGTGCCGGCGCCCTTCCGCTCCCTCGCGGAGTGCTCAGTCGTCGGCCCTGCGGGCGAGGATCGAGTGGATCTCGAAGGAGGGGGCGCTGAAGCCCGGAGCCGACATGACCTCCCGGACCTCCCTGAGCTGCCCCGAGGTCATCCCCGCCGCCATCAGGTGCTCCTCCAGATGGTGGCTGTTGCTGATCAGGAGGCCGAGCCCGGCGGACCCGCGCTCCCACACCTCGGTCCAGCGCACCTGGTCGATGTCGACCAGGCCCGCCGCCGCGATGTCCCGCGCGGCCACACTCCCCCAGGTCGGATCGCTACCCGCCGCGCCCAGGACCCGGGCCATGGCCGTGACGTAGATCCCGTACACCTCCCCTTCGCGCCCGCCGGAGGCTGGGGGCGCCACCCAGCGGGTGATGTCGATCTCGTCGAGCTGCAGCCGGCCGCCGGGCCGCAGCGCGGCGCGCAGGCGCCTCAGGACCTGGCGACGCTGCGGCAGGTGGCTGAGCACGAGCCGGGCGTGGATCAGGTCGAACGCGTCCTGTGGCAGCGGGTCGACGACGATGTCGTGGCGGGCCACGGTCAGCCCCGGTCTGGACGGGATCAGGCCGGGCTTGATGTCGGTCGCCAGCACGTGTCCACCCGGCGTCACCCGTTCGGCCAGCCAGAGGGCCACGCTGCCACCGCCCGCCCCGACCTCCAGGCACCTCCAGCCGGGCCCGACACCGGTCAGGGCGAGACGCTCGAACGTGAGCGGGTCGAGAAGCCGGGCGAGGTAGTGGTGCTGGTCGGACGAGTGGTCCCCGTCGTTGTCGAAGACGTAGTCGGACGCGATCGCCGAGTTCTGCCCGGTCATCTGGCCCCTTCCGAGAGCGGTCACCTCGTCCGCATGGTAAGTAGGTTGACACGGAAAGTGACAGGCATCCGGCCGGACCTGGCCGTCTTCTCTGGAGAACCTATCCCTCCGGCTACACTCTGTACGCATAAAGAACTTTTGTTCGATATATGAACGATGATGGGTCGTGAGACACAAGTCCCCCCGACACGCGCCGTCCTGACTCTTCCCGGGCGATCCCGAGTGATCCGGCGAAATACGGTGAGGTACCCCGGTGACGCCGGACATGAGGGGGCACCATGGCGACCGTCGCCGAGCAGTTCATCGAGGTTCTCCGCCAGGCCGGGGTGGAACGGATCTACGGGGTGGTGGGCGACAGCCTCAACCCGGTGGTCGACGCCATCAGGAAGGCCGGTGACATCGAGTGGATCCACGTGCAGAACGAGGAGGCCGGGGCGTTCGCCGCCTCGGCCGAAGCACAGGTCACCGGGCGCCTCGCGGTCTGCGCGGGCAGTTGCGGGCCCGGCAACACCCATCTGCTCCAGGGCCTCTACGACGCCCACCGCAGCGGTGCCCCGGTGCTCGCGATCGCCTCGCACATCCCCTCCGCGCAGATCGGCACGGGCTTCTTCCAGGAGACCCACCCCGGACGACTGTTCGTGGAGTGCAGCCACTTCTGCGACATGATCAGCACACCCGAGCAGATGCCCCGGGTGCTGCGCACCGCCGTACAGCAGGCGCTCGGCCTCGGTGGCGTCTCCGTCGTGGTGCTTCCCGGTGACGTGGCGGAACTGTCCGCCGCCCACCCCACCGGCGAGCACGACTTCCTGACCACGACCGGCACGGTCGTACCCCCCGCCGACCAGGTGGCCGAGCTGGCGGCGGCGCTGAACCGCGCCGAGAAGGTGATGCTGTTCTGCGGCGCGGGGACACGTCACGCCCGCGACGAGGTCATGGCGCTGGCCGGGCGCGTCCTGGCACCGGTCGGGCACGCGCTGCGCGGCAAGGAGTGGATCCAGTACGACAACCCGTACGACGTGGGGATGAGCGGGCTGCTCGGGTACGGCGCCTGCCACGAGGCGATGCACGACGCCGATCTGGTGGTGCTGGCCGGGACCGACTTCCCGTACGACGACTTCCTGCCGGGCGCGCGGACGATCCAGATCGACCACGACGCGGGGCGGCTGGGCCGCAGGACCCCGCTGGAGCTGGCCGTGCACGGCGACGTCGGCGCGACGATCCGCGCGGTGCTGCCCCATGTCACCCAGAAGACGGACCGCCGCCATCTCGACAAGACGCTGCGCAAGCACCTGAAGGTGCTGGAGAACGTCGTGGAGGCGTACACCCACGACATCGAGCACCACCTGCCGATCCACCCCGAGTACGTCGCGAACCTGATCGACGAACTGGCCGCGGACGACGCCGTGTTCACCGTGGACACCGGGATGTGCTGCGTCTGGGCCGCCCGTTACCTCAGCCCCAACGGGCGCCGCCGCGTGATCGGCTCGTTCGTGCACGGGAGCATGGCCAACGCGCTCCCGCAGGCCGTCGGCGCCCAGTTCGCGGACCGGCGCCGCCAGGTCGTCTCGCTCTCCGGGGACGGCGGGCTCGCCATGCTCCTCGGGGAGCTTCTCACCGTCCGGCAGCACGATCTGCCGGTGAAGACGGTGGTGTTCAACAACTCCTCGCTCGGCATGGTGAAGCTGGAGATGATGGTGGAGGGGATGCCCGACTTCGGCACCGACCACGCCCCCGTCGACTACGCGGCGATCGCCGGCGCGGCCGGGATCGGGGCGTTGCGGGTGGAGAATCCCTCGGACGTACGGGAGGCCCTCGCCACGGCCTTCTCGACCCCCGGCCCCTTCCTGCTGGATGTGGTCACCGACCCGGACGTGCTCGCCATGCCGCCGAGCGTCAGCGGAGCGCAGGTGAAGGGGTTCGCCCTCGCCGCGAGCAAGATCGTGCTCAACGGCGGGGTGGGACGCATGATCGACATGGCGAAGGCGAACCTGCGCAACATCCCCCGTCCATGAAACCGACGGGTCGGGACATCCGGCCACCATCGTTCCGAGACGAAACCGACGGGTCCGGCCGTCCGGTCACGATCGTTTTGAGATCCGGACCGACCCGAAACCGGCCCGAGGCGAGGCCGAAGCCTGGCCGACCCGGGACGATCCCGGTGGATCCACACCGGCTCGGGGTGGAATCGTCGGCGCAGAGGTTCAGAATGGGCGCCATGGACAACTGGCGTGAGGTCCGCGAGACGCTGCGCGAGTTCGCGTTGCGCCTGCCGGAGACCTACGAGGACCACCCCTGGGACGACACGGTCGTCAAAGTCAACAAGAAGATCTTTCTCTTCCTCGGCGTCGAAGAGCCGACCGAGAAATGGAGACCGAGAGTCGGGATGAAGCTGCCGGAGTCGAGCGGCCACGCGTTGGCGTTCGACGGCGTCAAACCATCCGGCTACGGACTGGCCAAAACGGGATGGGTCTCGATCTCCCTGATGAACGCGAGCGCGCTCCTGGAGACCGAGATACTCCTCGACTGGGTCGAGGAGAGCTACCGCGCCGTCGCTCCCAAGAGGCTCGTCGCCACGCTCGACGCGCCCTCACAGATCGGCGACGAACCGTCGCCCGTGGACGATCGATCACTGTAGTTCCCTTCCGTGCACCCTTTCCTTTTCCAGTGGACTTGGTCTCGGCGTGTCATCACATGGCCCTCACGTGAGGCTGTAAGCATCGTCACTGTCACGATGAAGCGGCTCGGCGCACCGGTAAAAACCGCATTCCGGTCAGTGGATTGATCGCGACCACAGACCGTGTCTCGAAGGGAATGGTGTCTCCATGCTCACTCCCCACCCTCAAAAAAGCGCCGCAACCATACGTAAACGACGGAAAGGGTACTGGCCGAAGAAAGGGTCGGCGATGCCGGCCCTCACCGGATTCCTCTGTCTGGCCCTCACGGTCACCGTGCCCTCCGCCCTCCCCGCACCCGCCGCCGCGTCCACGCTCGGCGACCCGTCACCCGACTCCAATTCGTCCGCGCTCGGCGACCCGTCCTCCGACTCGTCCGCGCTCGGCGACCCGTCACCCGGCTCCGACTCGTCCATCACGTCGACCAGCACCTCCACCAGCGCCTCCCCCTCCTCCAGAGACAGAGACACCGACAACGGGGTCGGCACCGGAACCGGCAACACCGCGACGGGCACGGAAACCGGAAACGACACCGACGGTCCCCGCCACACGCTTCTGGATCAGGCGCGCAAGAAATGCAGGCCGAGGTCCTTCTTCAGGTTCCACTCCTTCAGGCCGAGGAATTTCTTCGTTCCCCGCACGCGCTTCATCGACGGCCCCGGCGGCACGATGACGGTTTCCGTCACCCGGCAGCACCGTGTCTACGCCGAGATGGAGCTGGAAAGGGAAAAACTCAGCGAGATCGACAGGGGCGAGTTGATCCGCCAGTTAAGAAACATGGTCAGTCCGCTGCTCGCCGAGGAATACATCGTCGAGACCGGGCACCAATACTCGCAGGAGATCACCGCCGGCAAGTACGGAAACATGTGGTATCGCGTTTTCGGCTACCGGGTGGGATTCTCCGCGTGGCGCCAGATCTACACCTGCCGGGTGCGCAAGATCGCCGCCGGAGTGGCCAACGTCCCCGCGCGGGTGGAGGGCTGGAAATACTGGGAGACCAACCACCCGATGTACAAGGGACGCCGCCTGAGCAGGCGCTGAGCCTCCCGGTCCCCCGGCGGCGCGTTCCTTCCGGACTTCGGCCCGGCGACCGGTCCCGCTCAGCGTCCGAGAAACCGGGTGGCGTTGCCGCCGAGCAGCTTGGCGCGGGCGGTGTCGGAGAGAAACCCCGCCCGGCGGATCAGCGAGCCCACCGGTGACTCGCCCAGCGGGTAGGGGAAGTCGGAGCCGAGCATCACCCCGTCCTCTCCCATCGTGTCGACCAGCAGCCGCAGCGCCCGCTCGTCGAACACGACCGAGTCCACGCTGAACCGGTCGAGATAGTGCGACGGAGGAAACTCCGAGACCCCGACCAGGTCGTTGCGACGGTGCCAGGCGTTCTCGAAGCGGCCGAGCCAGAAGGCGAACGAGCCGCCGCCGTGCGCGAAGCACAGGCGCAGCGTCTTCGGCACCCGGTCGAGGACGCCGCCCAGGATCAGGGCGAGCACCGACAGGTGCGTCTCGGCGGGCATGCCGACCAGCCACTGCGCCATCCAGCGCTCCAGCCGGGGACCACCCCCCATGTCCCAGGGGTGGACGAAGACAGGTGCCCCCACCGAGGCGCAGTGCTGGAGGAACTGGACGATTCCCTCGTCGTCGAGGTCGCGGTCGCCAACGTGGTTGCCGATCTCGACGCCCGCGTGACCAGCGGCGAGGCACCGGTCCAGCTCGGCGCAGGCCAGGTCGGGATCCTGGAGCGGCACCTGGCAGAACGGCACCAGCCGCTCGGACGCGCAGATCTCCAGCGCCAGGTCGTTGAACACCCTCGCGACCCGTACGGCCTCGGCCGCCGGGCGCTCATAGGAGAAGAAGACCGGCGTCGGGGAGACGACCTGGACGTCCACCCCGTCGGCGTCCATCCGTTCCAGGCGGACCGAGGGACTCCAGCAGTCGTCGGCGATCCGGCGGAACTCCCGATCCCCGAGCAGGATCACGGCCTCCCGCTCGGAGTCGACCCTGAGCCGGGGCGCCCCCGGCCAGCCTAGATCGGGCCAGCCCTTGGGGACGTGGTGCGTGTGAACGTCGATGATCAACGACTATCCCTTGCCGGAGTGGACGGTGCCGCAGTTCCCGCAGGTACGCGCCTTCTCGTCGTCGTAGAACGCCTGGAAGATCGGCGGCAGGTCGGTCACGATGTCACGGACCTGGAGTTCCACCTCGTGGACCACACCGCTGCATTGCGGGCAGTACCAGAGGAACTTCTCCAGCACGCCCTCCGGCCTGATCCGCTCCACCACCAGACCGATCGACCCCTCCTCGGGGCGCTGCGGCGAGTGCGGCGTGTTCCCCGGGAGCAGCCACATCTGGCCCTCGCGCACGTGCACGGTCTCCGGCCCCTCGGGGGTCATGATGTTGACGTGCATGTTCCCGCGGATCTGGTAGAAGAGCTCCTCGTACGGGTCGATGTGGAAATCGGTCCGCGCGTTCGGCCCTCCGACGACCATGACGATGAAGTCGCCGGTGTTCTCGAAGACCATCTTGTTGCCCACCGGCGGCTTGAGCAGGTGGGCGTGCTCGTCGATCCACTTGGTGAGGTCGATGGGGGCGGTCATGGGCGAACCTCCGGTCGATGGGCCACGGCCTGAATCTCGATGAGCAGGTGCGGGTGGGGCAGTTGGTGGACGGCCACGGTGGTGCGTGCCGGGCCGGTCTCGTCGAAGTACTCCGCGTAGACCGCGTTGTATCCGCCGAAGTCATTGATGTTCACCAGGTAGGTGGTGATCTGCACGAGATCGCTCAGGTCGGCTCCCGCCGCCTTGAGGATGTCTCCGATGTTCTCTATCACCGCCCTGGTCTGCTCGGCGATGTCGAGCTTCACCGTGCCGAACTCGTCGACCTCGGCTCCCACGATCGTGTTGTCGGGCCTGCGTGAGCTGGTCCCGGACACGTACAGGAGGTCTCCCGCACGCTTGACGTGCGGAAACCTTCCTCGCGGCGTCGCCTTTCCCTCGACGACGAGCCCTTCGCTCATGATTCCTCCCCAGAAGTGCCCGGTCTCTCCGAAGCCCCCTGTACCCCGGAAACCCCCGGCGTCTCCGCCGAGGCCCCCGGCGTCGTCGGACCGGGTGCGGAGGCGGATTCGGACGCGGAGGCGGATTCGGACGCGGAGGCGGATTCCGACACGGAGGCGGTGAACGAGACCGAGCCCAGGTGCTGGATCTCGGCCCGCACCCGCGCACCGGGCACCAGCGGCTCGGCGGGCGTGGCGGCACCGGCGAGCAGGACCCAGCCCGGCTCCAGGACCATCCCCGCCTGGAGGGCGAGGCGCACGGCCTCGGCGAGTGCCCTGCGCGGGTCGCCCAGGATCGCGCCGGTCGATCCGGTCTGGACCACGCGCCCGTCGATCTCCAGGACGACGCCCAGGTTCCAGCGCGACGGGTCGTACGGCTGCCAGGGGCCGACGACGTATCCGGCGGCCGAGGTGTTATCGGCGATCACGTCGGGCAGCGAGAACCTGAAGTCCTCGTAGCGCGAGTCGATCACCTCGATACCGGCCGCGACGGCTGCGACGGCGCCCGGCGCGAGCGCGTCGCCCGGCGACGCGATGCGCCGGCCGATGAGGTAGACGACCTCCGGCTCCACCCTCGGATGGATGAATCCAGAAATATCCGCGTACGAGCCGTCGAGGATGGCCGACGACTCCGGCACCCGGCCGAAGATGACGTCGTGCACCCCCATCTGGCGGCGCTTACCCTCGCTGGTGAAGCCCAGCTTCACCCCGGCGAGCCGGTCCCCGCGCTCCAGGCGGAGCCGGATCAGCTCCTCCTGGACCCGGTAGGCGTCGGCCACGCCGTAGTCCTGCTCGGGCCTCGGCACCGCGCGACCGGTGCGGGCGGCCTCGTCCAGGACGGCGGCGAGCTTGTGCAGGTCGGTCACTGGGACACCATCTTTCTCGCGGCCGCCACTGCGGCGCTCGGTGAAGGGACTCGGCGGGAGCCGGGAGACGGTGACATCGCTACAGCGCTCGGTGAAAGGGCCCGGCAGGAGCCCGAGGACGGTGACACCACTACGACGCTCGACGAAAAGGCTCGGCGGGAGCCGGGGAGAGCCGGGGGACCGCCCGTGTCACGACGGCTCCCCGGTCCGTGCCAGGTCCAGCGCGATGTCCACGATCATGTCCTCCTGGCCGCCCACCATCCGGCGGCGGCCCACCTCGGTGAGGATGGTCCGGGTGTCGACCCCGTAGCGCGCCGAGGCCGCCTCCGCGTGCCGCAGGAAGCTGGAGTAGACCCCCGCGTAGCCGAGCGTCAGCGTCTCCCTGTCCACCCGGACCGGCCGGTCCTGCAGCGGCCTGACCAGATCGTCGGCCGCGTCCATCAGGGCGTGCAGGTCACAGCCGTGCTCCCAGCCCATCAGGTCGGCCACCGCGACGAACACCTCGATCGGGCAGTTGCCCGCCCCCGCGCCCATCCCCGCCAGGGAGGCGTCCACCCGGTAGGTGCCGTTCTCCACCGCGACGACCGAGTTGGCCACGCCGAGGCCCAGGTTGTGGTGGGCGTGGATGCCGATCTCCGTACCCTCGTCGAGCACCGAGCGGTAGGCCCTGACCCGCTCCCGCACCCCGTCCATGGTCAACCGGCCGCCGGAGTCGGTCACGTAGACGCAGTGGGCGCCGTACGACTCCATGAGCGCCGCCTGCCGCGCCAGTTCGTCGGCGGAGGTCATGTGGGACATCATCAGGAACCCGGCCACGTCCATCCCGAGCTCACGCGCGGTGGAGATGTGCTGGGCGGAGATGTCGGCCTCGGTGCAGTGGGTGGCGACCCTGACCGAGGTGACACCGAGGGCGTGCGCGCGCCTGAGGTCGTCGATGGTGCCGATGCCGGGCAGCAGCAGGGTGGTCAGCTTCGCCCGCCGTACGGCACCGGCGACCGCCTCGATCCACTCGTCGTCGGTGTGCGCGCCCGCGCCGTAGTTGAAACTGCCCCCGGAGAGGCCGTCGCCGTGCGCGATCTCGATCGCCGCCACCCCGGCGGCGTCGAGGGCCGCGGCGATCTCGGCGGCCTGGGCGACGGTGTAGCGGTGCCGGATGGCGTGCATGCCGTCCCGCAGTGTCACGTCCTGCACGTAGAGCTTCACGCGCCCACCTCCGCGTCCGTACGAGCGGCCAGGTCCGTGCGGTCCCGGTCTTGCGTGCGGCCCGCGTCCGCGGCCCGCTCCGTCACCTCGGCGAGCCGCTCGGCGGTGCGCAGCGCGGCGGAGGTCATGATGTCGAGGTTGCCGGCGTAGGCGGGCAGGTAGTGGGCGGCGCCCTCCACCTCCAGGAAGACGGTCACCTTCACGCCGCCGTCGCGGGTGCCGTCGGGGAGCGGCTCCCCAGCCGGGATCGTCTCAAGCTGTATGTCCTGTTTGAGGCGGTAGCCCGGCACGTAGTCGTTGACCCGCGCCACCATCTCCAGCACGGCGTCCTTCACCTCCGCCACGGTCGCCTCGTCGCACTCGTCCACCAGGCAGTAGACCGTGTCCCGCATGATCAGCGGCGGCTCCGCCGGGTTGAGGATGATGATCGCCTTGCCCCTCGCCGCCCCGCCGACCCGCTCGATCGCCCGGGAGGTCGTCTCGGTGAACTCGTCGATGTTGGCCCGCGTGCCGGGCCCCGCCGACCGGGAGGAGATGGAGGCGACGATCTCCGCGTACCGGACGGGCACCCGCGAGGCGACCGCCGCGACGATCGGGATGGTGGCCTGCCCGCCGCAGGTGACCATGTTGAGGTTCGGTTCGGTGAGGTGGTCCTCCAGGTTGACCGGAGGCACCACGTAGGGGCCGATCGCGGCGGGGGTGAGGTCGATGACGCGCTTGCCGTGCGCCCTGAGCACCCGGTCGTTGTGCCGGTGCGCCCCGGCCGAGGTCGCGTCGAGAACGACGTCCACCTCGGCGAACCCGGGCAGCGCGACCAGTCCTTCGACACCCTCGTGGGTGGTGGCGACCCCGCGGCGGCGGGCGCGGGCCAGTCCGTCGGAGTCGGGGTCGATGCCCGCCATCGCGACGACCTCGACCTTCTTCGACAGCAGTGCCTTGAACATCAGGTCGGTGCCGATGTTCCCCGAACCGATGATGGCGATCTTCACAACAGGCCTGCTTTCACACGTCGTACGAGTTCCCCTGGTCCTTCGAGCTCTCCGAACTCCCCGAACTCCCAGGGCTTGCCGGACTCCCCGAGCTCTCCGGGATTGCCGACTCCCCAGGACTTGCCGGGCTCCCCGGGCTTCACGAGCCGGTCCGGTTCGTGGGCTCTCGCGAGAAGGTCGTGGGCGGCGGGGTGGCGGCCGACTCCCGGCTGAGGGCGAGGTTCGTGGGCTCTCACGAGAGGTTCGTGGGCTCTCACGAGAAGACCGTCCTGACCGAGCCGAGGCCCTCGATGTGGGCCTCGAACACGTCGCCCGGCTCGACGCCGACCATCGGGCCGAGCGCGCCGGTGAGCACGACGTCCCCGGCGCGCAACGGGAAGTCCGTACCGCCCAGCGCGTCGGCGAGCCAGACCGCGGCGTTGAGCGGATGCCCCAGGCAGGCCGCGCCCACCCCGGTGGAGACCTCCTCGCCGTGCCGGTTCATGGTCATCCCGGCGAGGCGCAGGTCCAGGCCGCGCAGGCTCACCGGGGTGTTGCCGAGGACGAACGCGCCGCTGGAGGCGTTGTCGGCGATCGTGTCGACGAGGGCGATGTCCCATCCCGCGACGCGGCTGTCGACGATCTCGATCGCGGGCAGCGCGAAGTCGACCGCCCGGATGACGTCGGCGACCGTGAACGGGCCACCCTCCAGGTCGCTCCCGAGGACGAGCGCGACCTCCGCCTCGACCTTGGGCTGCAGGAAACGGCCGGTCGGCACGGGCAGGCCGTCGAGATAGGCCATGTCGGCGAAGAGCATCCCGAAGTCCGGCTGGTCCACGCCGAGCTGGCGCTGGACCGCGGCGGAGGTGAGCCCGATCTTCCTGCCGACCAGCCTCCTGCCCTCGTCCAGCGCCCGCCTGGTGTTGATCTCCTGTACGGCGTAGCCGGTCTCGGCGCTCCCGCTCGGCAGCATCTCGCGCACCGGGGCGCACGGCTTGCCGCTCCTGGCCGCGTCGAGCAACCGGTCGGCCGCCTCCACCCGCACGTCGGTGGCCTCGCTCCACTCAGTCATGTCCAGGCTCCAGCTTGATGGTGATCGTGGTGGGCTCGGAGTAGAAGTCCAGCGAGCGCGTGCCGCCCTCGCGGCCGATGCCGGACAGCTTCACCCCGCCGAAGGGGGTGCGCAGGTCGCGCAGGTACCAGGTGTTGACCCAGACCAGCCCGGCCTCCAGCGACCTGGCGACCCGGTGGGCCCGGCTCAGGTTGGAGGTCCAGACGGTCGCCGCCAGGCCGTACTCGCTGTCGTTGGCGAGCCCGACCGCCTCGGCCTCGGTGTCGAACGGGGCGATGTGGCAGACGGGGCCGAAGATCTCCTCCCGGTTCACCCGGGAGTCCGGCGGCAGGCCGGTCAGCACGGTCGGTTCGACGTAGTAGCCGCCGTCGCGGTCGTCGCCGAAACTCGGCACCCCGCCACCCGCGCGGATCTCGGCGCCCTCGTGCTTGGCCAGCTCGTAGTAGGAGAGCACCTTGTCCCGGTGCTCGGCGGAGATCATCGGCATCATCGTGGCGTCCTCGTCGGAGGGGCGGCCGAACCGCAGGTCACCGGCGCGCCTGGCCAGCCGTGCGGTGAACTCCTCGAAGACGGGCCGCTCCACGTAGAGCCGCTCGGTGCACAGGCAGACCTGGCCGCCGTTGGTGAAGACCGACCGCACGCTTCCCTCGACGGCCGCGTCCAGGTCGGCGTCGGCGAAGACCAGCCCGGCGTTCTTGCCGCCCAGCTCGAACGAGACGGGCTTGACCCGGTCCGCGACCGCCTTCATGATCGTCGATCCGGTACGGCTCTCGCCGGTGAAGGTGACCGCGTCCACGCCGGGATGCTCCACCAGGAACTGGCCGGTGGAACCACCGCCGAAGCCGTTCACGACGTTGAGGACACCGGGCGGCAGACCGATCGAGGCGGCGATCTCCGCGAGCACCGCGACCGAGCCCGGCGTGTGCTCCGAGGGCTTGACCACGACGGTGTTGCCCGCGACGAGCGCGGGACCGAGCTTCCAGGTCGCCAGCAGGAACGGCAGGTTCCACGGCACGATCACCGCGACCACGCCGAGTGACTTGCGCACGGTGTAGCTCAGCACGTCCGTGAGGTGGAACGCGTCCTCCGGGTGCTGGGCCGCGATCTCGGCGAACGACCGGAAGTTCGCGGCTCCGCGCGGGATGTCCAGGGTGCGGGTCTGGGTGATCGACTTCCCCGTGTCGGCGATCTCCGCCGCCACCAGGTCCTCGAACCGCTCCTCGATCGCGTCGGCGAGGCGGCGCATCCAGGTGGCGCGCTCCGCCACCGGCAGCGCGGCCCATCCGGGCAGGGCCTCGCGGGCCGCGGCGACCGCCCTGTCGACGACGTCCCGGTCCGCCTCGCGGACCTCGCGCACCGGCCGGCCGGTCACCGGGTCATGGGTGGCGAACGTCGCGCCCTCGGCGACCGGCACCCCACCGATGAAGTGGTTCACCTGGTCAGACAAGTCTGCTCCTCGGGAAGGTACTCCTTCAGGTCACTACGTACGGGTATAGGGCCGCAAACGGCCGTAGGCAAGAATGGGTTCCGTGAAACGGAACCCCGACCGTCTGTCTCTGCTGGAGAAATCCTGGCTCGTACTCGACGCGTTCCGCCCCACGGGAGGACCGCTGCGGCTGGCCGACGTCGCCGAGCGCTGCCACCTGCCCAAGACCACCGCCTTCCGGCTGCTCACCGAACTGACCGCGATCGGCGCGATCACCCGCCGCCCCGACGGCTACTATCTCGGCCGCCGCCTCTTCGAGCTCGGGAGCATCGTGCCCCTGGAGCGCGACCTGAGACACGCGGCGCTCCCCTTCATGCACGACCTTTACGAGGCGACCCACGAGACCGTCCACCTCGGTGTGCGCGACGGCCTCGACGTCGTCTACGTCGAGAAGATCCGCGGCCAGGAGACCTTCGCCCTGCCCTCGCGCGTCGGCGGGCGCCTCCCGCTGACGTGCACCGGGATCGGCAAGGCCCTGCTCGCCTACTCGGGGCCCGACCTGATCGACGAGGTCCTCGGCCGCCCGCTGCGCCGGTTGACCCCGCACTCGATCGTCGACCCCCGGCGCCTGGAGGAGGCGATCGGCGAGATCCAGGCGGCGGGGCTCGCCTACGAGCGGGAGGAGGCCCAGCTGGGCGGCGCCTGCATCGCGGCCCCGGTGTTCGGCGACGGCGTGGCCGTGGCCGCGCTCTCGGTCTCGGTGCCGCTGGCCCGCTTCCAGCCCACCCGGCTCGCCCCGGCCGTCAAGGCCGCAGCCCTGGGCATCTCCCGCGCCCTGGCCAGGACCATCTGACAGGCGGTCGGCCGCGCCGAGGAAGCCCTCGAACGGCCTCACGCCCGGAATGCGAGGAAGGCGGGAAGACTAGACTTGTCCATAAGGTGAGAAGGAAGCCCTCCCATGGCCTCGCGACCGCCACCGTATCAGGCGGGGATCAGCTCGTGCAGCGTCCCGGGCGTGATCACCCGCGACCCCTCGGGGAGATCGGCCGGCGCCTGCAAACCGATGTACGTGGTGTGCCCACCCGACGTCCCCTTCCGCCGCAGCAGGTCGACCAGATGGCGGACGCGCAGGTAGTCACGTTCGACGATCGAGCGCACCAGCAGGGAGGTCGTGACGCGGTTGCCCTCGACCTGGTTGAAGCCGGCGCGCCCCCTCAGATAGAGGTGCAGCCACTTCACCCGCCAGGCGCCGTCGTCGCCGCGCAGGAAGACGAGCGGCAGCGCGACCCGCCCCGCGCCTCGCAGGTCGGACTTCATGCGCACGGTACGCGGCTCGAACGGCCTGCCCTCCTGCTCGGCATCCCGGCTCATGTAGCCGAAGAACGCCTCCGCGGCCTCGTCGAACGCCTCTCCGTCGTAGATGTTCACCTGCGGAATGATGATCGACCGCTTCGCCTCGGCGAGACGGATGTCGATGAACTCGCTCGCGCCGTCGGAGGCGTCGGTGATGTCGCCGGAGTAAACGGCGAAACTGTTGCGGTACTCCGTCCACGAGATGTGCTCGGCGTCGCCGTAGGAGGCGTCCAGCATCAGGGCCGACAGGTCGTAGTCGGTGGACCGCTCGGCCTGCCGCCAGTGGACGAAGAACCGCAGCAGCTCCCCGTCCACCGCCGACAGCGAGCCCCGCGGCAACATGCCCAGCCCGGGCGCGACGGCCTTACCCGACAGCGGCAGGGCGACGTCGAGCACCTCGGGATCGACGACCAGCTCGCCGAGGTCGGGAAGCCGCCGGGTGATCTCCTCGTCCAGGATGGCCACCGCCCGCGACACGACGGTCTCCTCGATCGGAGCGCGGGCGTCGGACGCCGCCCACGCCCTGCCGTTCCGGTTGACGAAGACCCGCCCGGCCGCGGAGGCGAGCCGGTTCTGCAGGTGTTCGCGCAACGACAGCAGGACCCGGCCGGAAGCGCCCGCCACGGCCTTTTCCGCGGCGTCCAGCACGGCCGAGACCGAGGTGCCGGACCGCAGCAGGTGGTCCAGACGGCGCAGCAACGCGCCGGGCGCCCTCTCCAGAAGCTCGACCGCCTCTCCGGTACGGCCTGCCGACAGCGCCGCCTCCACCCGGCTGTCGAGACCGGGCGCCTCGCGTACGCCTCGGGCCACCTCGAAGACGTGTGCGGCGCGCGGGAACCGCGGATACTCGCCGGGGTGGAGTCGTTCGCCGAGCCGCTTCCACTGCTCCCGGTGCCTTGAGACGTCGCCGAGCCTGGCCGGGGTGGCGACCGTGTCCAGGGCCTGCAGGAGAGCCCTGCGCCGAGCCCGCGGGAACGAGAGGAACCTGGTGGGGGTGGCCAGTGTGACGTCGCCGCCGAAGAGTCCGCAGGCGAGCCGCAGCACGTCGGTCACCGTGTCGACGAGCAGCGGGCGACCCGCGACCAGACGCGCCTGGTTGATGATGGCGCGGTTCTCCCGCACCGGGATACGGTCGGGTTCCTCGGCGCAGAACTCGGCCAGCGACCGCAGCGCCGCCAGGTCCTCCTCCGCCGGCGGCACCTCCGCGCCCGCCAGCGAGAAGTACCACTCGCGCGCCTCCGACTCCAGGCTCGCGCCCAACTCCAGCACGGTCACCCGGTCGCCGGCCGACGCGACGAGCTCGGCGTGCGCGCCCAGCAGGTCGGCGTAGGTGTGCCGGTAGCCGCCGTAACCGGGCAGGGTGAGCAGGTTGAGCGCCGGCGAGTGCTGGACGGAGGCGTCGGCGACCGGGTCGAGCATGGCCTGACGCAGCAGCCCGGCCCAGAACTCCACGGTGTCGGGCACGTTCTTCGGGAAGTCGATGAAGTACGCGTTGTGCCGGACATGGTCGCCCACCAGGTGTCGTACCGCCGCCAGGACCCGCACGCCGAGATCGACCACCGTCTCCCCGGGCAGGCGGGCCAGGCGTTCGAGCAGGGCCGGCGAACACGTGAAGCCGACGCTCAGCAGAGCGGCGTCGAGTTGGCGTGCGGCCACCTCTCCCCAGCCCGGGGTGGAGGCGGCGGGAGCGTCGACGGGAACTCGAAGCCGCCTGGTGATGACGAGGCTTTCCAGGGTGTCCACAGGCGCACCTTATCGGCGGAACACGTCCATACTCGGCGGGTTTTCCGGGCCTGCGCGACCAACCATCCGTTCTCCGGCAAAGGGGCCGATTCGATACCGCACATCTGTCCGCGTTCGGCGGGTATACGGTTCGCCGACCGTTCGTCCGTCATACGCCGGAACACCGGCGGTCGACACGCCAGCAGGAGGATCCCGTGGAAGTTCGCACCGAGACGGTCACCGTCGCCGACGGCTCGTTCGACCTGCACCTGTGGCTTCCCCCGAGCGGCCGGGGCCCGGTCATCCTGCTGGTCCAGGAGATCTACGGGGTGGGACCGTACATCAGGAAGGTCGCCGAGGACCTGGCCGCGCTCGGCTACGTCGTCGGCGCGCCGGACCTGTTCTGGCGGATCCGGCCCAACTGGGTGTCCGGCCACGACGACGCGGGAACGGCCCTGTCGGTCGAGATGGTCTCCACGTTCGACGTCCCCCAGGGGGTGGCCGACTCCGCCGTCGCCCTGACGCACCTGCGGGAACTGCCCGAGGCCGAGGGCGGGGCCGGGGTGGTCGGGTTCTGCCTCGGGGGTTCCATCGGCTACCTGCTCGCGGCCACGGTCGAGGTGGACGCGGTCCTGTCGTTCTACGGGTCCGCCGTCCCCGACGCCTCGGGCATGCTGGAGAAGATCACCTGCCCGCTGCTGCTCGTCTTCGGCGGTTCCGACCCCTACATCCCTCGGGAGCGGGTCGCCGTGGTGGAGGAGGCCGCGTCCGGCCGGCCGAACGTCAGGGTGTACGTCGCCGAGGAGGCCGGGCACGCCTTCCACAACCACGAGGCCCCCCAGTTCTACGACCAGGAGGCCGCGCGGGCCGCCTGGGACCAGGCCGTGCACTTCCTCGGACGCAACCTCCCGTTGCCCGCCCTTCCTTGAGGCGCATACCGCGCGGGGAGCCCCCTCCCCTGAGGCGCATCACCCGGGCACATGCCGCCCCGGCCTCCCTTCCCCGGGGTGCCTCCTCGGCTCGGGGCCTACGTACGCGCGAACGCGCCGACGACCTCTCCTCGCGCCCGGGCACCCTTTCGCCGTTCGGGGAGCCGCTCACGGGGACGAGAACGCCCCTTGCCTGGAGGTCACCTTCTCGTAACCTCGAAGGCCGCCCGAGGGGACTCCGCGCACCCCATCATTTGTCTTGTGCACCAGGCGTGGCAGCAGTGGGGGAATGTCGTTCTGGCGGCCTTGCTCGCGGTCCCCGCGGTCGTCGTCGCCGTCCGCCTGCTCACCCTCCGCCGCACCCGCTCCGGCCACCCCTTCCCGGCGCGCACCGCCCTGGCCGACGTGGTCGCGGTGGCAGGGACCGCGCCCTGGATCTGGATGATCCTCACCCCCGGAGCGGGGATCTCCGGCGTCAGTCTCGTTCCGTTCTCGGATCTGTGGGCGACACTTCACGGACCGGGGCAGACGGCGTTCGTGCAGGTCGGGGGGAACCTCATGGTCTTCGCCGCGCTCGGGGCGATGCTTCCCGTCCGTTCGGCGCGGTTCGCCTCGCTCACCAGGATCGCGACCGTGGCGGCCGGGGCGTCGCTCACCGTGGAGGTCCTCCAGTACGCCCTGCGCCTGGGGCGGGTCAGCTCCGTCGACGACGTGATCCTCAACGCGGCGGGGGCCGTGCTGGCCGCGGCCGTCACGCGCCGATGGTGGGCCGTACGAATACCGGTCAGGACCGTTCCACGGTAACGGACCGGGAAAACTCTTTAAGATCGCCACACGGGCACGATCCTCCCAAAAGAAGCACGATACCAACCTCCGTATCTGTGCGATCGTGGACAAGGCGGGGCAAGTTCTCTGGAGACGCCAAACCCGGTTGGTGACAGAGGGTGATCGAACGTGCAGCATTCCCCGGTACCTCCCGAGCCCCCGATCTATCGGCGCATCGCCGACGGGCTTCGCGAAGCGATCCTGTCCGGCGATCTCCGAGACGGGGATCGGCTTCCGGGCGAGAACGCCCTGATGGCCAGTCACGGCATAGCCCGTGCCACCGCCAGGCAGGCCCTGTCCGTACTAATCAACGAAGGCCTCGCCGTCCCCAAGCGCGGCTCAGGGGTGTACGTCAGGCAGTTCCGCCCCATCAGGCGGCACGGCTCCCGGCGGCTCTCCCGTGACCATTGGGAGCGCGGTGAGGCGATCTGGGACTCCGACACCAGGGGGCGCCCCTACACCGTGGACCAGGTGGACATCGACCGGGAGACCGCCGAGGACGCCGTGGCCAGAGTGCTGGGCAGCTCCGAGGTGTGGGTCCGCAGGCGACGCTACTCGGTGGACGAGCGGCCGGTGCAACTGTCGGTCTCCCACTTCCCCGCCCTCCTGGTGGACGGAACCGCGATCACGAGAGAGGACACGGGCCCCGGAGGCGTCTACGCGCGCCTCGGCGAGCTCGGCCACGCCCCGGCGCACTTCACCGAGGAGATCAGGGCCCGCATGCCCCATCCCCACGAGACCGTCCAGCTCGACCTGCCCGCGGGCACCCCGGTCATCGTGATCGCCCGGGTCGCCCGCACCGTGGACGGCGTCGCCGTCGAGGTGAACGAGATGACTCTCGACGCCGCCTCTTACGTACTTCAATACGACTTCGACTCATAGATCAAGACCATCCGTCAACCGATAGGTTGACCTGTCCCCCGCGATCATTGATTTCTCTAGAGAAGTGCCTCACCGTCAGAGGTGGAGCGTCGCACAGACGGGCCTGGGCGCGGGGAAGGTGCACAGATGTCTCTCGACCGACATCTCGCTGAGATCGCCCGGGAGTTTCCCGACTGGACGATCTGGCGGAGCGACGCGGGTCGGTGGTGGGCAACCCGCCACCACCCGCTGACCTCCGCCCAGCGTGATGTCGGCTGCGCGATGACCATCGACGCGGACGATCCGGAAGGGCTGCGTGAGCAGCTACTCGACCAACGGGAACGTTCCGGCGACACCGAGCCGGAGACGGACCCCTGAAGACCGCCCGGTGCCGGGATGAGCGGATCCGATGCGGTCCCGGCGCCGGGCCCCCAATCGCGGAAGTCCCCGACCCGATCGGGGGCGGGGGCTTCCGCTTGATCCTCACCCCCGTCGGGACGGAGGCTTCCGCGAGTCTCCTCACCCGTCTGCACGGCCGTGCGAGCCCCTCATGGTCTTCGGGGCCGACGTCTCCACGGCCGTGCGGGTTCCCTCATGCCTCCGAGGGCGAGGGCTCTTACTTTCTTCTGGGGGTGGCGTACTTGTCCTCGTCCTTGCCGGCCTTCTCCGCGGCCGGACCGAGGTCGGTGTCGCCGGCGAGGTCGGTGTCGTCGTACACCTCGACGCGCGTCTCCTCGGCACGGTCCTCGTCCTTGCCACGCCGCTCGTCCGCGCCCCCGACGGTGTCGTCGTCCACGATCACGCGTACGGACTCCAGGTCGGGTGAGTCGAACCCGGCGTTCCGCCCGCTCATGGACGCGTCCCCGGATCCGGTGGGCCCGGCCTGTCCCGGCGACGCCTCCGCGTCGGAGGACGCGACGGCGTCCGCCGCGCCGAGTGTGCCGTGGACGTCGTCGGGCGTCTCCTCGGAGGCGGCCCCGGAGACGGCGTCAGGCCCCGTGGCGGGGGCGGCCAGCGCCGGCTGGACGCGGGCCGGGGGCAGCACGGAGCTCTCGTCGATCAGAGGTCCCGCCGAACTCTCACGGTGGAGCAGGTCGCCCAGGACGGTGCCCATCTCGTGCAGACGGCGCATGACCTCGTGGTGGGTGTCGGTGAGGTAGACGACCCGGCGGCCGGTGGTCTCGTCCAGGGCGGCGGCGCGCTGCTGTGCCGCCGACAGGGTGGAGTGCGCGTCGTTGTTGGCGGCGAGCACGGTCGCCTCCGCCTCGGCGCGGGCGGCGCTCAGCGTGGAGTCGGCCTCGGCGCGGGCCTCCTGGACCGTCCGCTCGGCCTCGTTCCGCGCCGAGGTGACCATCCGGTCGGCCTCGGTGCGGGCGCTGCGCAGGGTGTCCTCGGACTCGGCGCGGGCCGCGTTGAGCGTCTCCTCGGCGTCGTTGCCCGCCTGGGACAGCATCTGCTCGGCGGCCGCGGTGGCCTCGGCCACCCGGCGCTCGGCCTCCTGCTGCGCGGCGTTCAGGATGCCCTCGGCCCGATCCTGCGCGGAGGTGATCAGCCGCTCGGCCTCCATCGCCGCGTCGTCGCGGAGCTTGAGCGCCTCGGCCTCGGCGACCTGCTTCTTGGAGGTGGCCTCCTCCTCCCCGAGTTTCAGTATCTGGCTGAGCCGCTGGCCGAGCTCGTCGTAGTCCTGCGGGGCGTCGGAAAGCCTCTTGCGGGCCTCGGCCAGCTCGATCCGGCTCTGTTCGGCCTGGTCGATCGCGCGCCCGAGCCGCTCCTCCAGGTCGCGGATCTGGTG
This sequence comes from Streptosporangium sp. NPDC000095, assembly GCF_042899335.1. Classification (NCBI taxonomy): domain Bacteria; kingdom Bacillati; phylum Actinomycetota; class Actinomycetes; order Streptosporangiales; family Streptosporangiaceae; genus Streptosporangium; species Streptosporangium sp. NPDC000095. The sequence goes on along the minus strand of NZ_JBIAZS010000014.1, from coordinate 140,353 downwards.
GCGGTGGCGGTCCATATAGTCGTGAACCTGACGACGGCTGTAGCCGCGCATGACGACCTCGAACGAGTCCTCATGCATCAGGTCGGGAAAGCTCTCGTGCTGGTTTGTCATAGCACTACCCGTGGAGGTTGTGTGGCGGAAAAGGAGACGTCAGGAGACGACTTTCCTGCTTACTGCCCAAGTCTGCAACCGGAACGCCCGACGTGCTTGCGGAAATACCGGACAGATCGACTCCTCGTAACATCGTTCACATGAACGTCACGCCCTACATCGCGGCCCTCGACGGCGACGCGATCCCGCAGATCCATCCGGACGCCTACATCGCCCCCGGAGCGGTGGTCGTCGGGAGGGTACGGCTGGGCCGTGCCGCGAACGTCTGGTACGGCTCGGTCCTGCGCGGCGACGACGAGGACGTCGAGGTCGGGGAGGAGTGCAACATCCAGGACCTGTGCTGCCTGCACGCCGATCCCGGTCAGCCCGCCGTACTGGAGCCCCGGGTGAGCCTCGGGCACAAGGCCATGGTGCACGGAGCCCATGTGGAGACCGGTGCGCTCGTGGGCATCGGCGCGATCGTGCTGGGCGGCGCCAGGGTCGGCGCGGGATCGCTGATCGCGGCGGGTGCCCTGGTGGCGCCGGGGAAGCGGATCCCCGCCGGGGTGCTCGTCTCGGGTGTCCCCGGAAAGATCGTCCGTGAGCTCACCGACGACGACCGCGCCCTGTTCGCCGGTACTCCGGCCGGCTACGTCGCCAAGGCGGCCCGCCACCGGGCCGCGACCCCCGTGCCACCGGCCTGACTCCCGCCCCGGGTCGTGGCGCACGCTCCCCGACACGGTGGCGGGGAGAGCCTTACGATCGTGCGAGGCCCGATCGGGGGATCGCGGGGCCTGGCAACGACCTTGACCGCTTGACCGAAGGGAGGCAGGGGCGTCCCGCCCATGGCACCAGGCTGTGGGTACTCGCCCCGGAATGCCGATGACCGGCATGTGGCAGTGGGATGGGTTCGACGCCGTCGAGAACGACGTGCGGACCATGGTCACCGACCCACGGTGGACGGCACTGCCGCCGCTCGCACGCGCCCAGGCCATCGCCCAGCGCACGCTGTCCACCCCGGACGGCGGGCGCTGGCTGTTCGGCGCCCACGCCCGCTGGTACCGCCAGGATCCCGCCGACGGCCGCTGGCACCTCACCGCTCCCCCCGCCGACCGGGACTTCCGCGCCGCGGCGCACGTGGTCAACGTCACCTCGATGATCATGCAGCACCTCATACCGACCGGCGCCGACTTCGCCGTCGACCGGGGGTCGGTCCAGGGGTTCGTCGGCCCCGACGTGCCGTACGAGATCACCGAGAGGGTCCGCGAGCTGGTGATCGCCCAGCGCGGCAGGCGCAGGGAGGACTTCCCCGTCACCGGGCCGTTCGCCGGACTCTTCGCCGGGGAGGTGGCCAGTCCCGTCGCCGCGATCTGGGGCACGCTCATGTGGTGCGCCTACGCCCCGGCCTTCGACGGCAACGAGGTGTTGCTGTCGATGTTCGGGGAGTTCCTGGCCCGCCCGCTGCCCGGCGACGAGTGGGTCCGCTGGCTGCCGCCCACCTCGCTGGACGACCTGGTCGCGCTCTACGGCGAGCGGGTCAGGGCCGGGCACCCCGAGGCGGGCCTGCGGCTGGTCGCGCTGATGGCCGACACCGCCGCCGTGGTGCGTGCGGATCCGAGGTTCAGGCCGAAGGCCGACGCCCTGCTGTCCATGATCGAGCCGTTGCTCCGCCGGGCCTGCCAGGATCCCGCCATCGCGCACCAGGGCGACGACGCGGTGCGGAACGCGTGGCTTTCCCGCTGCCCGCCCCACATGACGCTGCCCGACGACTCGCCGGGCGAGCACTTCCAGCACGCGCTCTACGACCTGGTCCAGTCGCTGGGGTTCCTCGCCCCGATGGGCGCCGACCCGCGGGCGGTGGCCGCCTCACTGCTCGCCGCCGACCTGTCGGGTGTCGCGCCCAGGGCGGCCGACCGTCTCTACCCGTGGCTGGATCCCGAGCTGCGGCACATCCTCCACGTGGTGCTCACCGACGCCTCGCATCCGCTGAGGGGATGCTGGCCGCGCTCGGGCGAGCTGCCTTCCGCGCTGCACCCGCCGGACCGTAACGCCGCCGCGGCTCTGCTCGGTGCCGCCTACGCCACGGGGCTCGCGTGGTGCCGCCTCACCGGGACCGAGATACCGGAGCGGGGATTCGCGACGGCCTCGGCGGTGGTGCACCGGCTGACGCACGAGCGCGACGATCCGGTCCCTCCTGTGTCAGGGACTTACCCCCGCCACTTCTGACCCACATCAGTATGCTTAAACCACAAATTCAGTTATTTCATCCTTACTCCCCCTATATCCTTCTAGCCCCCTGCGCATCGGACAATTAGCTGAATTGTGATCTCCTAAACGGGAAATGATCCTCCGTGAGGACGTGTCGGGCGGGGCGAGGAATGGTCCCGATGGGCCATGGGCACCGATGACCGCCCGCCGTAACCTCGAAGTGGGTGTGGGCTGCGGAAGGAAGGACGACGCGGTGGGGCACGACGACCTGGACTCTAGGGTCCACGACCGTGTCGCGTTGGACGAGATCGCGCTCTATGCCGAGGTGCTGTCCGCCGTCGCGATGAGCGAACGGCCCCTCACCTCGGTGGAGCTCGACAACGCGCTCGGATTGAGCGCTTCGGCTGTTTGCTGAGGCCTCGGGAAGAACCGTTTCCAAGACCTTGTCCCGGACCCTTCGACGGGGTCCGGGACGTGGTCGGAAAAGATAGTCATGTGACTAGTCACGAACGGACGAGACGGGCGATCGCGGCCGACGCCTCCTTGACCTTCTCCTCCGCCTCCGGCCCCCCGGCGCTGATGGCGTCGGCGACACAGTGCCCGATGTGGTCCTCCAGCAGGCCGAGCGCCACCGCCTGGAGCGCCCGCGTGGCGGCCGAGACCTGGGTCAGCACGTCGATGCAGTAGGCATCCTCTTCGACCATCCGCTGCAGGCCCCTGATCTGCCCCTCGACACGCCGCAACCGGGTCAGATAAGCCTGTTTGTCACCGCTGTACCCATGCATGTCCCAACGGTACCGGTGTCAGGCGCGGCGGGATGTCGCCGCGATCAGTTTCTCCCAGCGGTCGGCCACCGAGGACGCGCCGTGGCCCGCCGCGACCTCCAGCGCCCCCGCGGCCAGCTCCCTGCGCCGCCGCTCGTCGTCGATGAGCGCGAGCATCGCGGACGCGTACGCCTCGATCTCGTCCTCCCCCTCGGCGACCAGCACTCCGTTCCTGCCGTCGGCCACGAGCTCGCCCGGTCCACGGGGGCCGCCGAACGCGATCACCGGTACCCCGCTCGCCATCGCCTCGATCACGGCCATGCCGAGCACCTCCGTCCTGGAGGTGCTCGCCACGATCGACGCCTTGGCGAACTCGCCGGTGAGGTCGGAGGTCGTTCCCATGAAGTAGACGTGGTTGTGCAGGTCGAGGTCACCGACGAGGGCGCGCAGGCGCTTCTCCTCCGGGCCCCCGCCGTACAGGCGCAGCCGCCAGTCGGGGCGTTTGCCCGCGACGACGGCGAACGCGCGGATCAGCCGGTCGTGTGCCTTCGCCGGCACCAGACGCCCTCCGGCGGCGACGATGCGGTTGTCCATCCGCGAGCGCGGCCACGGCCCCGCGGGCAGCGCGTCGGGGATCACGTTGACCGGCACGTTCCCGCCCAGGAGGTGGTCCCACTCCTGTCGGCTCGTCTCGGTGGCGGTGGCGACCGCGTCCAGGCGCGGGTAGAACTTCCTGATCGGCCCCGGTACGGGCGGCCGGCCCCACTCCCGGGCGATCCGCGTGATGTCGCGCGGCGCGTGCCTGGCCACCTGGACGCTCAGCACCGGCCGTGTGCTGACGAGCACGTCGGCCCGCAGCCCGCGCAGCCGCCGCCAGAGGGCGACCTCGGTGCGCATCTGGCCTCGGGGAAGCAGGGATCTGCCTCCCGGCTGGGCGTCGACCACCCAGGAGAGCTTCACACCGGACGCCACGGGGAAGAACGGTTTCTCCCGCTGGCGGCGGACGCTGATGATCTCGACCTCGTGACGTTCTGCCAGCTCTCCCGCGAGGTTGACGATCGAGCGTACGTCACCGCGCATGCCGTAGACGGATGGGGTGAGCAGGCAGATCCTCACCCGCCGACCTCGATCCTGAGCTCGTCGTCCGCCGTGTAGCAGGGACGGATCGGCACCCCGTCGATCTGCGCGGCGGGGTAGTGCAGGCGGCGGCGCTTGCCGTCGACGTCGTCCAGCCGGGAGCCCAGCCGCAGCGGTGTGGCCACGCCGCGTACCTCCAGGGAGGGCTCCCAGGTGCCGGTCTGGTCGGGGGCGGCGGCGAGCACGTCGCACAGCGAGAGCGCCGCGTGGAAGCGCACGCCCTGGACCGTTGCAATGGAGGTCAGCTCGGCGTCGGGCCGGCTGCGGCGCAGGGCGAGCTTCGCCTCGTGCCTCGCCTCGTCGTCGTCGAGGCCGGTGAAGGCGAGCAGCCCGGTGACCTCGAAGCGCCCCTCCCTGAACCAGACGGAACGGACCTCCGCCGTCGGCCGGGCGTCGTCGATCTTCAGGGCGAGGAAGCCGTTGCGGGTCCGGTAGGCGCGGTAGGCCAGCGTGCGGCGGCTCAGCGCGTACGCCTCGAGATGGTCGAGGGAGAATCCGGGGTCGACGCTGCGCAGCCGCGTGCGCGCCTTGCCCTGTTGCAGGTAGGTGTCCCAGCGGCCGGGACCGAGGGCGAGCGGGGCGAGCGAGACCGCCAGCTCCGCCTTGCGCATCCGTGCGTCCGGAGTGCCCAGCGGCACCCGGCTCTCGACCGAGGTGGCCCGGTTACGCAGGACCAGTTCGGTGCCGTCGGCCAAGGGTTCGTCGACGGCCAGCCGAAGTGAGAGAACATCGGCCAGGGTAACCTCGGCATCGCTGACGACGGCTGGCATCGTCAAGCCCCCTCCCCGTTGAATGAGCTACGCGACGTTGAGGTTACCGTGATTTTCCCGTTATGTGGAGAAAGGTTTTCGGACCTTACATCCTTTTCACGATGACTTGACCCTATGTCAGAGGGAACATCGGGAAAATGTCCCCTCTGACGGATGACACACCCGCTGTCAGGGCGCCTCTACCGGCCGGCCTTTGATCGATTTGATCAGCAGCTGGGAGACGTCGACGACCTCCAGCGTCTCCTTGGCCTCGCCCGCGTTCTTCTTCTCGTTGATCGAGTCGCCGAGCATGACCAGGCAGAACGGGCACGCCGTGGAGATGGTGTCCGGCTCGGTGGTGAGCGCCTCGTCCACCCGCTCGGTGTTGATGCGCTTGCCGAGCCGCTCCTCCATCCACATCCGCGCGCCGCCGGCGCCGCAGCAGAAGCCGCGGTCCTTGTGGCGGTGCATCTCCTGGGTCTTCACGCCGGGCACCTTGGCCATGATGTCGCGGGGCTGGGAGTAGACCTTGTTGTGGCGGCCCAGGAAGCACGGGTCGTGGTAGGTGATCTTCTCCTCGATCGGCGTGATCGGGACCAGCCTGCCCTCGTCCACCAGCTTGGCGAGCAGCTGGGTGTGGTGCACCACCTCGTAGGTGCCGCCGAGCTGGGGATATTCGTTGGCGAGGGTGTTGAAGCAGTGCGGGCAGGTCGCGACGATCTTCTTGACCCCCGCCTCGTTCAGCGTCTCGATGTTCTGCTTGGCCAGCATGTCGAACAGATACTCCATGCCCAGGCGGCGCGCCGGGTCGCCGGTGCACGCCTCCATCGGGCCGAGCACCGCGAACTTCACCCCGGCGACGTGCAGCAGTTCCGCGACCGCCTTGGTGGTCTTCTTCGCCCGGTCCTCCAGCGCTCCGGCACAGCCGACCCAGAAGAGGTATTCGACATCTTCGCCCATTTTGTCATCGATGAGCGTGATCTCGATGGGGTCGACCTCGCGGCTCGCCAGCTCCTCGACCCAGTCGGCCCGCTTCATCTCGGACATCCCCCACGGGTTGCCCTTGTTCTCCAGGTTCTTGACCATGACGCCGGCCTCGGAGGGGAAGTTGGACTCCACCATCGCCTGGTAGCGGCGCATGTCGAGGATGTGGTCGATGTGCTCGATGTCGACCGGGCACTGCTCGACGCAGGCGCCGCAGTTGGTGCAGGACCACAGCACGTCGGGGTGGATCACGCCTTCCTCGCCCACCAGCGGCTTGTCCAGCAGGGCCAGCACGTCCTCGTGCAGGCCCGCGCGCTGCTCCCCGGTGGCCATCAGGTACGGGGCGACCTTGAAGGCGTGGTCGCGCTGCTCAAGGATGAGCATCTTCGGCGAGAGCGGCTTGTCGGTGTTCCAGGCCGGGCACTGGTCCTGGCAGCGTCCGCACTCGGTGCAGGTGTAGAAGTCGAGGAAGCCCTTCCAGGTGGTGTCCTCGATCTTGCCGCGGCCGAGCCGGTCGCCGTCGAGCTCCTCGTCCTCGAAGTCGACGAGCTTGCCGTCGATCCGCATCGGCTGGGCGGGGCCGTTGCCGTCGGGACGCCGGGAGAACGCCACGTTCAGCGGCGCGGTGAAGATGTGCAGGTGCTTGGAGTTCACCACGATCACGAGGAAGACCAGCATCACGCCGATGTGCAGGAGCAGCCCGACGTGTTCGAGCGTCTCGTTGGCCGAAGGGCCCAGCGGGCGCAGCAGGGCGGCGGTCGCCTCGGAGGCGAACGCTCCCGAGGCGTACGGCAGGTTGCCGGTGTTCGCCGCCGCGCCGCGGAAGAGGAGCATCGTCCAGATCACGTTGAAGATCATGAAGAGGACGAGCCAGGCACCGCCGAGGTGCGAGCCGAAGAACCGGGACCTGCGGCCCAGCTTCTTCGGCGAGTTCTTGATCCTGATGACCGCGAAGGCGATGAGTCCGAGCAGGGCCGCGACCGCGATGAAGTCCTGCAGGAAGCCCAGGATCGGCCACGTCCCGATGAGCGGGATGTGGAAGTCGGGGGTGCCGGTGACGGCCCCCTGGATCAGCGCGCCGTACGCCTCCAGATAGACGGTCGCCAGGATGAGGAACGCCCACATGACGAAGAAGTGCGCGACACCGGAGGCCGTCCACTTCAGCAGCTTCCGCTGCCCGAACACCTCGACCAGCTGGGCCTTGATCTCCTCACCCAGGTTGGCCCTGGCGTACTCGACGCGCTCGGGCGCGGGAGGCCCTACGGTGGCGAGGTTGTACAGGAACAACACGCGGCGCGCGGCGAGCGCGAGCGCGACGGCTGTCATGACCAGCCCGATGATCGCTACCCAGAGCACTGGTCCTCCCACAGACGGCGTTGGCTGCCAGCGTACGACCGCCGGTCATCCACGATGACAGAGGGTCCCCACAGATACTACCGATGAGTAACTTCTCTTCGCCGGGAGACCCCCGGTGACCGTCGTCACCCTACGGTCAACACCGTTCCCAGAACAATGCTCTGCATGCCTCCGAACGACATCGAAGTGACCTTCGAGCTTCATGGGGCTCGGCGGGCGCGGCCTGGACATCGGCAGGACGGGGACTCGGCGAGGCGTGCCGGCACCTCGGCCCGAATGGTGGGAATGTGGGAGATACGGCGGTATATAGCGGGAAGACCTCTATGGGCGCCCCCGGAGGGCGGGGAAGCCTATCGCGGCGGGTCGAGATAACCCTGGATCGTGGGTGTGAGCAATTTCACCAGCTCTTCAAGATCCACCGAGGCGAGCGGCTCCAGTTGGAGGACGTAGCGCATCAGGACCACGCCGAACATCTGCGCGAAGGCCGCCTCCATCCGGATCAGCGGGATGTCCAGGCTCTCCGCGACCCGGTTGAGCAGCGCGCGGGTCACGAACTCGCGGATCATGACGACCATCCGCTCGTTCGTCATCGCGGTGCGGGCCAGCGCCAGCACCGGCTGGCGCGCCCCGGCCTCCGAGGTGATCGTCAGGATGAGCCTGACCAGCCGCTCGCCGACCTCCTCGCGGGGTCCCGCCATGATCGCCGCGAGGACGTTCTCGGGGTTGATCGGCAGCTCCATCGCCTCGACGAACATCTTCTCCTTGCCGGAGAAGTAGTGGTGGACCAGCGCCGGGTCCACCTCCGCCCGCCGGGCGATGCCCCGGATGGTCGCCTTGTCGAACCCCTTCTCCGCGAAGGTCTCGCGCGCCGCCGCGAGGATCTGCCCTCGCGTGTCGGCCGAGCCCGGCCTGCGCCCCGGACGCCTTCTCCCCTCCGCCGGTCCGGCCGCGGACCTCTCCGCAGGTCCGTCCGTGGACCCGTTCGCGGGCGTGGCCGTTGACCTTCCAGAGGGACCGTTCGCGGGGGCGTCCGTCGACCTCTCCGAGGATCCGTTCGCGGGCGCGTCCACGGACCCGTCCGAGGAGCCGTTGGAGGGCCTGCCCGTGGTGCTCATGACAGGCCCACTCACGCGGGGGTGGAGGCCGCGAGGTGCAGCCGGGCGAACGCGAGCGCCTCCGCGAGGTCGTCGATCCGCTCGGAACGGCTGGCCGCCTTGCGCGTATTGATCTCCAGCACGACCAGCCCCGAATATCCGTTGCCCGCCATCCGCTCCAGGATCGGCGCGCACGGCTGGTTGCCCCGCCCGGGAACCAGGTGCTCGTCCTTGTTCGGCACCCCGACGCCGTCGGCCAGGTGCAGGTGGGCGAGCCGGTCGCCGAGCTTGGTGAACATCTCCAGGGCGTCGGACCCGGACACCGCCGTGTGCGACAGATCCAGCGTGACCTGCGGGAAGTCGTAGTCGACCGGATTCCAGTCGGGAGAGTAAGGGACGACCTCGTTGCCCCTCGCCCTCAGCGGGAACATGTTCTCCACCGCGAAGACCACGTCGGTCTCCTCACGCATCCTGGCCAGGCCGATCTCGAAGTCGCGCGCGTAGTCGCGCTGCCAGCGGAACGGCGGATGCACCACGACCGTCCTGGCACCGACCCGCTCGGCGGCACGCTGCGCGCGCTGGAGCTTGGCCCACGGGTCCTTGCCCCACACACGCTGCGTCACCAGCAGGCACGGTGCGTGAATGGCCAGGATCGGCAGGTGGTAGTGGTCCGACAGCCGCTCCAGGACATCGACGTCCTGGCTCACGGGGTCGGCGCCCACCATGATCTCCACACCGTCGTACCCCAGGCGCGCGGCCAGTTCGAAAGCGTCGGGAGTACGTTCGGGATACACCGACGCGGTGGACAGCGCGATCTTCGCGCTGGATACACGGACGCTCATACCGCTTCCTCGTCTCCGGCTCGGAGCGCACACTCGCGAACACCGCCGGGCCGACCGGCCCGATCGCTCACGTCGCTCACATTTGCCAGCCTAAGCGGGTCCGGAGGGCAGTGCTGTCCGCCACCACCGACACGGCCTAGATCACACCATTACGGTGAGGGCATGCCGAGGTTCTTGAGGGGCTCCATCCCCAGCCCCAACATCTGGAACACCCCCCAGATCTACGAGTTGGAAAACCGGGCGGTGGACCCCGAGGGACACGCCGAGGCGGCGATGTCGGCGATCCGGTCGTGGACCGGGGCGACGGTCCTCGACATCGGCTGCGGTACCGGCTACCACCTGCCCGCCCTCGCCTCGACCGCCACCCGGGTGATCGGCGTGGAGCCGCACGAGGACCTTGTCCTGCTGGCCAGGCGCCGCTGCCGCGCCCTGCGGAACGTCGAGATCCACACCGCCACCGCCCAGGCGATCCCGCTGCCCGACGCCTCCGTGGACGTGGCCGTCGCCCGCTGGGCGTACTTCTTCGGCCCCGGGTGCGAGCCGGGCCTGGCCGAACTCTCCCGGGTGATGCGGCGCGGCGGCGCGGCCTTCGTGATCGACATCGACACCACCCGCGGCGCCTTCGGCCGCTGGTTCGGCCAGTCCATCCCCGCCTACTCCGCCAGGTCCGTCGAGAACTTCTGGAGCCGCCAGGGCTGGCAGACGGACAAGCTCGATCTGCGCATGTCCTTCGAGCGCCGCGCCGACCTGGAGGCCGTGCTCCGCATCGAGTTCACCCCCGCGGTCGCCGACCTGGCCATCGCCGAGACCCCCGGCCTGGAGATCGCCTACCCCAACCTGCTGCGCTGGAAGCGGTTCTGAAACGGCGACGACCTCCGCGGGGCCGACCGGGAACAACGGGACGGGGCCTTGACCTTGACGTTGATGTCAAGGTCTATCGTCGTGCCGTGGGGAGGGCCGGATGCGGATCGGTGAGCTGGCGCGGCGGGCGGGTGTCAGCACCCGGGCACTGCGCTACTACGAGCAGCAGGGACTGATCACGGCCCGGCGCTCGGCCAACGGCTACCGGGAGTACGGGGAGGAGGATCTCAAGCTCGTCTCCGAGATCCGCTCGTTGCTCGCCGTCGGCTTCACCCTGGACGACGCCCGCCCGTTCGTCGCCTGCCTGCGGGCCGGTCACGAGTCAGGGGGGTCGTGCCCGGAGTCCGTCGCCGTCTACCAGCGCAAACTGGCGGAGATCGACGACGAGATCCGCACGCTTCTCACCCGGAGGGCGGAGGTGGCGGCGCAGCTGACCACCGCCTGCCCAGGATGCGTACTGAGGAAAGTGGGAAAATCATGATCACATTGACCGCGGAGAACTTCGACGAGCAGGTGCTGCGGAGCGACAAGCCCGTCCTGGTCGACTTCTGGGCCGAGTGGTGCGGGCCGTGCAAGATGATCGCGCCGATCCTCACGGAGATCGAGGCCGAGCTCGGCGACCGCGTCACGATCGCGAAGCTCAACGCCGACGACTACCCCGAGATCACCGCGAGGTACGGCGTCCTCGGCCTGCCGACGCTCAACCTCTACAAGGGCGGCGAGGTCGTGCAGCAGATCAAGGGCGCCAAGCCCAAGCGCCTGCTCCTCGCCGAGCTCGAAGGCCACATCTGAGGAAAGCGCGCTCCGTACCTCCCCGCGACTTTCACCCGGTACGGCACGCCGTACCGGGTGAAAGTTGTCGGGCTCTGCCGGTAACGTGCGGCCATGGCGAAGAAGGCTGGTGGCTACCGCTGTGCCGAGTGCGGGTGGCAGACGGCCAAATGGGTGGGGCGCTGCGGCGAGTGCCAGGCCTGGGGCACGGTCGAGGAGGAAACGGCTCCCGCGGGGGCACGCGTGGCCTCCGCCGGGGCGGTCTCGGCACCGGCGGTGCCGATCGGCCAGGTCAAGGCCGAGGTGGCGCACGCGCGCGGCACCGGTGTGCCCGAGCTCGACCGGGTCCTCGGCGGCGGTCTGGTTCCCGGAGCCGTCGTGCTGCTGGCCGGCGAGCCCGGCATCGGCAAGTCGACCCTCCTGCTGGAGGCGGCAGCCAAGATCGCCCGACAGCAGACGGTCCTCTACATCACGGGTGAGGAGTCGGCCGCCCAGGTGCGGATCAGGGCCGACCGGATCGGCGCGATCCAGGACCGCCTCTACCTCGCCGCCGAGACCGACCTGGGCGCGCTGGTGTCACATGTCGAGAAGGTCCAGCCCGACCTGCTCATCGTCGACTCGGTGCAGACGATCGGCTCCACCCAGGCGACGGGCGTGCCCGGCGGGGTGACCCAGGTCAGGGAGGTCGCGGGAAACCTGGTGCGGCTCGCCAAGGAGCGCGGCATGGCCACCGTGCTGGTCGGCCACGTCACCAAGGAGGGCTCGATCGCCGGTCCCCGCACCCTGGAGCACCTGGTCGACGTCGTGCTCCACTTCGAGGGCGACCGGCACTCCCGGCTCCGCCTCGTCCGTGCGATCAAGAACCGGTACGGCCCGGTGGACGAGGTCGGCTGCTTCGACCTCCACGAGAGCGGCATCGAGGGCATCACCGACGCCAGCGGCCTGTTCGTCTCCCACCGCACCGACCCGGTGCCCGGCACGTGCGTCACGGTCACCCTGGAGGGCACCCGGCCACTGCCCGCCGAGGTGCAGGCCCTGGTCGCGAGGACCGAGGCCCAGCAGCCGCGCCGATCCTCCTCCGGGCTCGACACCTACCGGGTCACGATGGTCCTCGCCGTGCTGGAGCGGCGGCTCAACGCCAAGCTGGGCGGATGCGACGTCTTCACCGCCACCGTCGGAGGGATCAAGCTCAGCGATCCCGCCGTGGACCTGTCGGTGATGCTCGCGGTCGCCAGCGCGGCGGGTGACAAGGCGCTCCCCTCCGGCCTGGTGGTGCTCGGTGAGGTGGGCCTGGCGGGAGAGCTGCGCCCGGTGCGCGACGTGCGGCGCCGCCTGTCGGAGGCCGCCCGGCTGGGCTTCACCCGCGCGCTCGTCCCCACCGGCTCCCTCGACACGGGCAAGAAGCGCAACGGCGACCACTCCCTGGTCCGCATGGCCGGACGCGGAGCGCCCTTCGCGCCCGGCTTCGACGTCGTCGAGGCGGAGAACGTCTGGGACGCCCTCACCCATGTCACCTGATACGCGCCACGGGCTCCAGGCGCGGCGCGGCCGGCGGCCCTGCGACGGTGCGACCGGTCACCGGCACCGCAAGGAACGCGGTCGGCGACCCCGCGACACCCGCCGCCACGAGATCCACGCGGGGCGCTCTCGACGGCTCCCCGACGCTCGCCATCACGAGATCCACGCGAGGCGCGCCCGGCGGCTCCCCGGCGCCCACGCCGGTGCGGCGCGTCACGGGCTCCGCACGGCGCGTGGCATCCACCGATTCCGGACCGCGCGGATCCTCCGCCGGTAAGCTTGAGCGCTATACGCAGACCACGGGGGTCATGTGCCAGCAAACTACAAAGGACTCGACGAACGTCGCAGAGCCGTCCTGGCCGCGGTCGCACCCGGCACCGCGCTGCGCGACGGACTGGAGCGCATTCTCCGCGGGCACACGGGTGGCCTGATCGTGCTGGGATACGACGGCACGGTCGAGGAGATATGCAGCGGCGGCTTCGAGCTGGACGTCGAGTTCTCCGCGACGCGGCTGCGCGAGCTGGCCAAGATGGACGGCGCGATCGTCCTCAACTCCGGCGATCTCAGGATCGTACGCGCGGCCGTGCACCTGATGCCCGATCCGTCCATTCCCACCGACGAGTCCGGCACCCGGCACCGCACCGCCCAGCGCGTGGCCCTGCAGACGTCACTGCCGGTCATCTCGCTCAGCAAGTCCATGCGGATCATCGCTCTTTACCTCGACGGCATCCGCTACGTGGTGGAGGAGTCGGCGGTCATCCTGTCCAAGTCCAACCAGGCCCTCGCCACGCTGGAGCGCTACAAGCTCCGCCTGGACGAGGTCTCCGGCACGCTCTCCGCGCTGGAGATCGAGGACCTGGTGACGGTCCGCGACATCGCGGTGGTCGCCCAGCGGCTGGAGATGGTCAGGCGCATCTCCGAGGAGATCGCGGGATACGTGGTCGAGCTCGGCACCGACGGCCGGCTGCTCTCCCTGCAGCTGGACGAGCTCGTCGCCGGCACGGAGAGCGACCGTGAGCTGATCGTGCGCGACTACCTGCCCGCGGCCGGCCGCCGCCCGCGCAAGTTCGCCGAGGCGTTGCACGAGCTCGACCAGCTCTCCTCCGCCGAGCTTCTCGACCTCTCGGTCGTCGCCCAGATCCTCGGCCACGCGGGCAACGACGCCCTGGAGACCCCGGTGAGCCCGCGGGGCTACCGCCTGCTGGCCAAGGTCCCGCGTCTGCCGAACACGGTGGTCGATCGCCTCGTCGACCACTTCGCCAGCCTGCAGAAGCTCCTCGCGGCCAGCATCGGCGAGCTCCAGGAGGTGGGCGGGGTGGGCGAGGCGAGGGCCCGCCACATCCGGGAGGGCCTCTCCCGGCTCGCGGAGTCGTCCATCCTGGAACGCTACGTCTGAGACCCCGGCGGGGCCGGGGTGAGCCCACGGCGTACCCGGTGTCCCGCCCTCTCGGATTCGACAGCCCCCAACGACCGCGAAAAGCGAGCCCAGGCCACCCACGATGATCCCCGAGGACGGCCTCAAGGTCCCGCCAGGCGGGAACCTCGACGGCTGAGGTCCCGCCGGACGGCAACCTCGACGGCCACCGAAGGTGGAAGACCGCCTGAGGTCTCGCCAGGCGGGAGACCCGACGGCTACCGAAGGTGGAAGACCGCCTTGCGGCTCTTCAGGCCGGGAGCGTGAACCACCGCGACGTAGGTGCCCGGCAGGGCGGCGGCGCGGTCGGCGGTGCAGTCGCCACCGGAGCGGCGGCGGTCCCACACCAGCTCCCTGACGTACGGGATGCCCCGGTCGAGTTCGCGGATCTTGACGGCGTCGCCGCCGACGCAGTCGGAGGACGACCACACGCGGTCGTTGCCGGAGGTGATGCGCATCTCCATCGCGCGCGGCCCGACGTCGATGGTGCACATCACCTTGCCGACGTTGACGAGGGTGAGGACGAAGCGCGGCTGGACTCCCGCCGGGTAGATCGTCCCCTTGCCCTCCATGCTCAGCACGAGCTGCGGGGAGACGCAGGCCTCGCCCGGCCGTCTGGGCCGCGCGGCCGCCTTCGGCGTGGGCGTCGGGCTCGCGGACGTCGAGGGGATGACCGTCATGGTCGGCAGGACGGCCGTCAGCGGGTCAGGTGTCTGCTGTCCGGCGGCCGAGGTGCTCCTCTCCCTGACGTCATCCGGCCCGCCCGTCGACGAGCAGGCCCACGCCACGACGGCGACCACCACGAGCACACCGACAAGCGCGGCTATCCGGCGCCGCCAGTAGACGTCGGCTCCGACGTCACCACGGAACGTGTCGGGATCCATACGCTCAGTATGGTTAGTCCTGGCGGACCACAGGAGACGACCCGCCGCTTCCGGCCTGTTTCGGCCGCAGGTCAATGGTCGGGGCGGGCATGGAGCAGGCACGGAACAGGCACGGAGCAGGCACAGCCAGGCGCGGACAGAAACCGCCAAGTGCAGACAGACGAAGCCGGGCCGAGGCGTCCGCGCCTGCCCGTGCCTGCCCGTGCCTGGCTGCGCCTGTCCGTGCCCGCACTATCGTCGAAAGGTGCCCGAGCCGAACCGCTTACTCGAACCCGTCCTCGACTGGTACGCCGGCAACGCCCGCGACCTTCCCTGGCGTACGCCCGGCGCCTCCCCCTGGTCGATCCTGGTCAGCGAGATCATGCTGCAGCAGACCCCGGTGGTCAGGGTGCTTCCCGTCTGGACCGAATGGATGGAGCGCTGGCCCACGCCCGCCTCCCTCGCCCGCGAGTCCCCCGGCGAGGCGGTACGCCACTGGGGCCGCCTCGGCTACCCCCGCCGGGCACTGAACCTGCACGCGTGCGCCCGCGCGATCACCGAACGGCACGGCGGAGAGGTCCCCACCGGCCACGACGCCCTGCTCGCGCTTCCCGGCGTCGGCGAGTACACCGCCGCCGCGGTCGCCAGCTTCGCCTTCAAGGGCCGCCACGCGGTTCTCGACACCAACGTGCGGCGGGTCCTGGCGCGGGCCGTCAGCGGGCAGGAGTATCCGCCCAAGGCCACCACGCCCCCGGAACGCAGGCTCGCCGCCTCCCTGCTCCCCGACGCCGACCGCGCACCCGTCTGGGCGGTCGCCGTGATGGAACTGGGCGCCCTGGTCTGCACCGCTCGCGCCGCCCGCTGCGCCGACTGCCCGATCAGCGACCTGTGCGCCTGGCGCCTCGCGGGCAAACCGGCCCACGACGGCCCGGCGCGCAAGGGCCAGACGTACGCGGGAACGGACCGCCAGTGCCGTGGCCGCCTCCTCGCGGTGCTGCGCCAGGCCCACGGCGCCGTCCCCAAGGACGCCCTCGACGTGGTCTGGGACGACGCCCCGCAACGCGAACGCGCCCTCGACGGCCTGATCGCGGACGGTCTGGCCGAGGTCCTCGACGACGGCACCTACCGCCTCCCGGGCTGAGTCACCAACCGGCGTAGTACGTCGAATCCACGTTTTCTCTCACCTGATCTTCGGCATCCCACATCCATCGGAGATTTTTGTGGACGCTCTCACCGTAAGAGCCCGTGAGCTGGCGGCGGCCGGAAGGCTACCCGCCTATGTGTACGACCTGGCCGCCCTGGACGCGCACGCGGCGGCGGTGCGGGCCGCGCTTCCGGGAGTCGAGCTGTACTACGCGGCGAAGGCCAATCCGGACCCGGAGTTGCTGCGGGTGCTGGCCCGGCACGTGGACGGGGTCGAGGTCGCCTCCGGTGGCGAGCTGGAGCATGTGCGGGGTGTGCTCCCCTCGGCCAGGATCGCGTTCGGCGGCCCCGGCAAGACCGACGACGAGCTCCGGCTCGCCCTCGATCACGGCGTCGAACGGCTGCACGTGGAAAGCCCGAACGAGTTGCGCCGCCTGATCGCCACCGGGCGGGAGGCCGACGTGCTGCTCCGCGCCAACCTGGCCCTCTCGCTGGGGGACGTGGCCCTGGCGATGGGCGGCGGCGCGACCCCCTTCGGCATGGACCCGGCCGGCGTCGAGGAGTGCCTCGCGCTCCTGGATCGCCAGGACGCGGTGCGCCTGCGCGGCGTTCACGCCCACCTGGCCAGCGGCCTGGACGCCCCGCGCATGCTGGAGGTCGCCGACGGCGTGCTCGGCTACGCCCGCGGTCTTGGCCTGACCGAGATCAACCTCGGTGGCGGCATGGCCGTCGACTACGCCGACCCCGGCGCCGTCTTCGACTGGGAGACCTACGGCAAAGGCCTGGCGGGGCTGCGCCGCCCCGGTGAGACGCTGCGCGTCGAGCCCGGCCGCTCCGTGTCGGTCTACTGCGGGCGGTACGTGACCCGTGTGTTGGACGTCAAGCGGGTCCACGGCGAGTTGTTCGCCATCGTGGCGGGTGGGACCCACCACATCCGCACGCCCGCGACCAAGGGCCACGACCAGCCGATGGTCATCGCCGAGGAGGGCGAGCCGGTCACGGTCGTCGGGCAGCTCTGCACTCCCAAGGACACCCTCGCGCGCCGGGTCCCGGCGGCTTTGGCGACCGGCGATCTGGTGCAGTTCCTGATGGCCGGCGCCTACGCCTGGAACATCTCCCACCACGATTTCCTGATGCACCCGCATCCGGAGTTCTCGTACGTCTGAGGTGTGCCGTCCCGACGCCGCGAAAGCCCTCGGCTCTTCCTGGAGCCGAGGGCTTCGACGATTTCCCGGTGATGAGCGCCGTGACACTTCCCGGTGATGGGCGCCGCGGCACGGAGAGATCAGGACACCTCTCTCGGAGCCGTCCGGCGCCGAGGGCGGTGAGTCCGCCCTCGACATCGACACGACAGGGCGTCGAGCGAGGCTCGACGGGGCGTCGGGCCGGGAAGGTCAGGCGGCGAGGCGCAGACCGAGGGCGGTGAGGCTGGTGCGGGCCCAGTCGAGCTCCTCGGCGATCACGTTGACCAGGGCACCGGGGCCCTTGCCCCGCAGGGGCACGGCCAGATCGTGGGTCTCCACCTCGATGTGGGCGGTGCCGTTCACCGCGCCGGAGAGCATCGCGGTGAGGGTGTCCTCCAGGACCGGGCGGGTGCTGGGCAGCTCCTGGCACGCGGCGGCCATGTGGTTGTGTACGTGGCCGAGCTTCACCACGGGGGCTCCGGTGTCCGCCAGGCCGCGCAGGGCGGCTCCCGGCTCCTCAGAGCCGCCCGCGAGATAGCAGGCGTCCAGGCAGATGCCCAGGTGCTCGGAGTCGATGCCGCCGACCCGGTCGAGGGCCTGCTTGGTGGTCTCCAGCACGCATCCGGGCCACGGCTCGAAACCGACCCTGATCGTCTTGCCGGTGACGCTGTACAGACCGCGCAGCTCGCGGGCGAGGCGCTCCATCCGTCGCGAGGCGATCGAGTGCAGGTCGGCGGGCCAGTCGCGGCGCCAGCCGATGGGGATGGTGGAGATGCTCCCGAAGCGGACGTCCTGCGGGAGCAGGAAGGCGAGGATCTTGGCCAGCGCCATCGTGTAGCGGTAACGCTCGGGCTTGGCCCAGTCGGGACCGGGGACCTCCTGGTTTCTGCCGCCGGTGCCGTTGAGGCTGACGACCTCCAGGCCGCGCTCCTCAAGGGATCGGCGCAGGCGCACCAGCTCGATCCTGTCGGAGGTGAGATGGTCGGCGACGCTCGGGGAGAGCCAGAGGCCGACCCCCATGCGCTCCACCCCGAGGCGCTTGCGCACCGGCACCGCGTACCGGGTGAGGTGCGCGATGAGGTTCTCCAGATCCTCGGCGGGGTGCACGCCCGCGTTGTAGGCCAGGTGAACGAGCGTCCCGTCCTCGTGCCGTAAACGCATGCGTGCCTCCAAAGCGTGCTTCCGTGTAAGCGTCCCCGATGACCCCCGCGCCGCTCGTCGACGGCGGCGCGAGCCGGAGCCCTCCCGGCCGGGAGTCCGGCCCGGTCGTCTGAAGCATCCCGCGCGGGCACCGATCTCCGCGTCACTCTCGGAGCTGATTCCTCGGTACGTCGCCGGGCTTACCTCGATACCGCTCTCACCGCAGCCGGTACTGCTTTCAGATCGTCCGGGTGAGAGTCACCGAACTCACTCTACAGAGTGTAGTACTACCTGTCGTGGCGAAATACCGTCTTAGATAACAAATGAGCAGACCCCGCCGTGAGTCTCCTCACGGCGGGGTCTGCTCATTCGGCCTGAATCAGGCCATGTCCGGCCTGCCCCGGTCCTGGATCGGCTACACGATGGCCGCGGCCGAGTCGGGGACCTGGGGAGACGGCGCGTTCTCACCGATGAAGGTGAACTTCGCGTTCTCCCCCTCGCCCTCGATCCCGATCTTCACGATCTGACCGGGACGGAGCTCCCCGTACAGGATCTTCTCGGACAGGATGTCCTCCAGCTCGCGCTGGATCGTACGGCGGAGCGGACGGGCGCCCATCACGGGGTCGTAGCCACGGTCGGCCAGCAGCTGCTTGGCCTCCTGCGTGAGCTCCATCCCCATGTCGCGGTCCTTCAGACGCAGGCTCACCTGGGCCAGCATCAGGTCGACGATGCGGATGATCTCCTTCGGCGTGAGCTGGTGGAAGACCACGATGTCGTCGACACGGTTGAGGAACTCCGGCCGGAAGTGCTGCTTGAGCTCCTCCTGGACCTTCGACTTCATCCGGTCGTAGTTGGACTCGGCGTCGTTGTTCTTCGCGAAGCCGACGCCCTGACCCTTGGAGATGTCTCGGGTGCCGAGGTTCGTCGTCATGATGATGACGGTGTTCTTGAAGTCGACCACCCGGCCCTGGGCGTCGGTCAGGCGACCGTCCTCCAGGATCTGCAGCAGCGAGTTGAAGATGTCGGGGTGGGCCTTCTCGATCTCGTCGAACAGAACGACCGAGAACGGCTTGCGCCGCACCTTCTCCGTCAGCTGACCGCCCTCCTCGTATCCGACATAGCCGGGAGGCGAGCCGAAGAGACGGGAGACGGTGTGCTTCTCCATGAACTCCGACATGTCCAGCATGATCAGCGCGTCCTCGTCCCCGAACAGGAACTCGGCCAGCGCCTTGGACAGCTCGGTCTTACCGACACCGGACGGACCGGCGAAGATGAACGAGCCACCCGGACGGCGCGGGTCCTTCAGACCGGCGCGCGTACGGCGGATCGAGCGGGACAGACCCTTGATGGCGTCGTCCTGGCCGATGATCCGCTTGTGGAGCTCGTCCTCCATGCGGAGCAGTCGCTGGGACTCCTCCTCGGTGAGCTTGAAGACCGGGATGCCGGTGGCGGTCGCCAGGACCTCCGCGATGAGCTCCTCGGTGACCTCGGCGACGACGTCCATGTCGCCGGCCTTCCACTCCTTCTCACGGCGCTCGCGCTTGAGCTGGAGCTGCTTCTCCTGGTCACGCAGCGCGGCGGCCTTCTCGAAGTCCTGCGCGTCGATCGCGGACTCCTTGTCGCGCCGCACGTTGGCGATCTTCTCGTCGTACTCGCGGAGGTCCGGCGGCGCGGTCATGCGGCGGATGCGCATGCGCGAGCCGGCCTCGTCGATGAGGTCGATCGCCTTGTCCGGCAGGAACCGGTCGCTGATGTAGCGATCGGCCAGCTGCGCGGCGGCCACCAGGGCGCCGTCCGTGATGGAGACGCGGTGGTGTGCCTCGTAACGGTCACGCAGGCCCTTGAGGATCTCGATCGTGTGGCTGAGGCTGGGCTCGGCCACCTGGATCGGCTGGAAGCGTCGCTCGAGCGCCG
Source organism: Streptosporangium sp. NPDC000095 (assembly GCF_042899335.1). NCBI lineage: Bacteria > Bacillati > Actinomycetota > Actinomycetes > Streptosporangiales > Streptosporangiaceae > Streptosporangium > Streptosporangium sp. NPDC000095. Next base: position 120,321 of record NZ_JBIAZS010000014.1, on the reverse strand, counting down.
CGTCCTTCTCCAGGTGCTTGCGGTATTCGTCGAGGGTGGTGGCTCCGATGGTCTGCAGCTCGCCTCGGGCCAGCATCGGCTTCAGGATGCTGGCGGCGTCGATCGCGCCCTCGGCGGCACCCGCGCCGACGAGCGTGTGAAGCTCGTCGATGAACAGGATGATGTCGCCTCGGGTGCGGATCTCCTTGAGGACCTTCTTCAGCCGCTCCTCGAAGTCACCGCGGTAACGGGAACCGGCCACCAGGGCGCCCAGGTCGAGGGTGTAGAGCTGCTTGTCCTTGAGCGTCTCCGGCACCTCGCCCTTGACGATCTTCTGGGACAGGCCCTCCACGACGGCGGTCTTGCCGACGCCGGGCTCTCCCACCAGGACCGGGTTGTTCTTGGTCCTGCGGGACAGGACCTGCATGACCCGCTCGATCTCCTTCTCCCGGCCGATGACCGGGTCGAGCTTGCCCTCACGGGCGGCCTGGGTCAGGTTGCGTCCGAACTGGTCCAGCACAAGGGAGGTCGACGGTGCGGCCTCGGTCGGACCGCCCGCGGCGGCCGGCTCCTTGCCCTGGTAGCCGTGGAGCAACTGGATGACCTGCTGCCGGACCCGGTTGAGATCGGCTCCCAGCTTCACCAGCACCTGGGCGGCGACGCCCTCGCCCTCACGGATGAGGCCGAGCAGGATGTGCTCGGTGCCGATGTAGTTGTGTCCCAGTTGCAGGGCTTCGCGGAGCGACAGCTCAAGGACCTTCTTGGCACGCGGGGTGAACGGAATGTGCCCCGACGGCGCAGACTGACCCTGGCCGATGATCTCCTCGACCTGCTGACGCACACCTTCAAGACTGATGCCGAGGCTCTCCAGAGCCTTGGCGGCAACGCCTTCACCTTCATGGATCAAGCCAAGAAGAATGTGCTCCGTACCGATGTAGTTGTGGTTGAGCATCCGGGCCTCTTCTTGGGCCAGGACGACAACCCGCCGTGCGCGGTCGGTGAACCTCTCGAACATCTCGTCGCTCCTCACAGAGCGGTCAGGCAGGTCCGGGATATCCGAGCCCTGTCATCCCGCATGGTAGCCCCGACCCGGCGACCGCTCTATGCAGAAGACGTTCCCCGAGCGCAGGGCGTTCACCCTCCATCCAACTACTTATGGGGGGTGCGATGTTCCCGCTACGCCGCAAGCGAACGACGTTTGTCTTCCAGTAAAACGCATCATGCGGTCATGGCCGCCACCGGACCCCACCGTGACCGCCATAACCGCATGATTCACTCGATCTACTGAGCCGATCTAGTGAGCCTGCTCGTACTGCTCGACGATCTTCGAGGCGATCCGACCGCGCTCGCTGACATTGAGTCCGTGAGACTTCGCCCACGCCCGGATGTCGGCGCTCTTCTCTCGCGTGAGTGCCCGCGCTCCGCCTGCGCGGCGGCGGCGGGGAGCCAGGGCGCCGGAACGGCGGGCGCTCTGCACGAAAGGCGACAGGGAGTCGCGGAGCTTCTTCGCGTTAACGTCACTCAGGTCAATCTCATAGCTGGTGCCGTCAATCGCGAAGGCGACAGTCTCATTGGCCTCGCCCCCATCGAGGTCGTCGATGAGAATCTCCTGGATCTGCTTGGCCATCTACACAATCCTTTCGCGGAGTATTGTTTCATTCGCAAGCTAAACATATACCCGCGATCGAAGAGCGGCAATTCCAGGAGCTCGGCGATTCTCACAGGCAACCGAGACTCACCGGTCGAGCCTCCGGTGGATCAGCTCTTCTGCGACTCGGGGTCGGGCCGTTTTGCCGGACGTCGGCCGGCGGCTTCACTCCGAAGTAGCTTGACGACTCCGAAGATGAAGGCCCCGCCGACGACCGCCGGGGGTATCAACGCGGACAATACGTCGTACATTCGCCCTCGCTCCGCACCGTGGGTGGCTTTCTGGGGACCATGAAAATGTGGCGGCGGCTCTCCGGGCCTCGCGAGCGCACCCGATCGCTGGAACCGCCCATAGATGACCATAGCGCCACCGACCGGCGACACGCGCGCAGGGGCGACCATGCCGTCTTCCTCCAGCCTAATGCTTCTCTCCAGCTCTCTTACCGGTTGTGGTCGTAAAGGCACGAGGAAAAACCAGGTGGACGATCAGGTGATCATCATCGTCGCCGTAATACCAATGCCGCGCGGCTTCCGCGCCGCTGCGCCATCGACCTCCCGGCGACGAAGTCCCTGCTGAAGGGGGCTGTCCGCCGGGATGAACAACACCTTGCCATGGAGCCTGAGATCGCCGCCGACGACTTCATCGCGAGAATGCCCTCCGTCGACAGAACGCCCGGACGGGGAGCTGCTCGCTTCATCACCTCGGTGTGAACCGATGTGACACAAGTGTATGGAACAAGACGGATCTTCAACACTTTCTTGCCAAGAGTACGACCCACTCTGGCACGGAGTACATAGTCGTAGACCGTATAACCACCAAACACGATGCACTCCTCAGACAACCTCGCCAACACCGGGCGCCCCGATCCGGATCCGTAAGAAGGTCTTCACCGGCTGCCCCGAACACACGGCGGAAGGCGAAGAAGAGAATCCGACGCGAGGTCACCGAGGATGCCGGAGGCGCGCGGCGCCGACCATTCGGCGAGTAGTGCACGAACCCCCGACGGGGACGGATCCGGCATTGACCCCTCATAGGGCGCCCAGGGCGGACGTGAGCCCGTTGTGGGCAACGTACGCGAATATTCCGGCGAGCGGGTCGAGACTCGGTCATAACTTCCCCCGCGTTGCTCAGGGCGCGGCAAATGGTTTTGAGGCTTCCGCGCCCCGGCCCCCGAGACCCTTACGGACCCCTAAGGGCCCCCGTTTTCTCACCCGCGCACGAAAACGGGGCCGGCGGTTGAACCGCCGGCCCCGTTATTCAGGGGACTACTTGATCTTGACGACGACCGTCCCCGCCACCTTGTCGTGCAGGGCCTGCTGCAGCGGCTTGTCCCACAGCAGCCACAGGACGTTCACGAGGCTGAAGATGTTGAAGAGGAAGCCCACGAAGGGGATCCAGCTCAGGAACTGCGGGCCGAACATCACCCCGGCGCGCTTGACCGCCATGTCGGAGCCGAGCCCACCGGGCGGCAGGGCACTGCCGACCGGCACGACCTTGATGCCCATGACCATCTTGCCGACCGTCTGGCCGCCCCTGCTGAGCATGAGGAACTCGTAGGCCATGTAGATCGCCGCGCTGACCAACGCGATGAGGAGCCCGGCGAGGAAGGTCCCGCTCCCCTCCGTGATCGACGTGCCGTCGAAGGTGGGGGCGGTCACGAGCATCGCGGTCAGCACCAGGCTGATGATGACCCCCGGGATCGCCAGGATGATCCCGTCGACCAGCCTCGCCAGCAGACGCTGCCACCACTCCGCGAGCGGGGCGGGCGCCCCGGGAGGACCGCCGTACGGCTGGCCGTAGCCCTGCTGCCCGTAGCCGGGCTGCTGGCCGTAGCCCTGCTGGCCGTAGTCGGGCTGCTGGCCGTAACCCTGCTGGCCGTACTGCTGCCCGTAGTCCGGCTGCTGACCGTAGCCGGGCTGCTGGGCCCCCTGCTGGCCGTAGCCCGGCTGCTGGCCGTAAGCCTGCTGGCCGTAACCGGGCTGGGACTGCTGACCGTAGCCCGACTGCTCGTGGGACGCCTGCTGGCCGTAACCGGGCTGCTGCCCGTACGACCCCGTCCCGCCCTGCTGGCCGTACCCGCCGGTCCCGCCCTGCTGGCCATAACTGGGCTGCTGGCCGTAACCCTGCTGCTGGGACTGCTGGCCGTAGCCGGGCTGCTGCTGCCCGTACGACCCCGTCCCGCCCTGCTGGCCGTAACCCTGCTGCTGGGACTGCTGCCCGTAGTCGGGCTGCTGGCCGTAACCCTGCTGGCCGTAACCGGGCTGCTGGCCGTAGCCCTGCTGCCCGTAACCCTGGCCGTAGCCGGGCTGGCTCTGTCCTGGGCCGGTGTTCGGCTGTGAGGCCTCCGACCGATATCCCATGACCGTTACGTCGGGATCGAGTTCGCCAGCGGCTCGACCCGCGTTGTGCTGTCCGTAATCCGGGTGTCCCGACGGTGTGCGATCGCGGTCGGGATCATCCTGTGGATACGGCGGCTGTCCGGTGCTCACCGCGTCACCTCACTTAGACTGCGCATGTGGCAAATGTCAGACGCACATGCTTGCTGCTGCACAAGGTATCGACATAGGTATCGACAGTCACCTTTCCGATCAGTCAGCTCCAAAGTCATCACAGTCGGGCTCACGTGTCAGGTGGAGCAGCATCCGGGTGTTTCCCAAGGTGTTGGGCTTGACGTGCTCCAGATCGAGAAACTCCGCCACGCCCTCGTCGTAGGAGGCGAGAAGCTCCGCGTAGACCGCGGGAGCGACGGGCGTGCCCTGGATCTCGCGGAAACCGTGCCTGGCGAAGAAGTCGACCTCGAAGGTGAGGCAGAAGACCCGGCGCAGGCCCAGCTCCGCGGCCGTGCGAATGAGGGCGGAGACGATCCGGTGGCCGATTCCCATCCCGCGACGGGTCGGATCGACGGCCACGGTGCGGATCTCGGCCAGATCCTCCCAGAGGACGTGGAGAGCCCCGCAGCCGATGACCGCCCCCTCGGCGTCGGTGGCGACCCAGAACTCCTGAACGTCCTCGTACAGGGTGACGGTGGCCTTCTCCAGCAGGCGGGGGCCGACGCCGCCGTAGGTGTCGACGAGCCGCCTGATCGCGCGGACGTCCGGGGTCCGGGCACGACGGACCGAGACCTCGGCGGCCTTGGCGATCTCCGCGACCTCGGCCGCCGCGGGCAGGGGCGGGTCAGGCTCCGCCCCCTCGGGTCCCGCGCGTCGCTCCCCGCCGCCCGGGGTGCTCACGACCGGCACGGGAGAATGCTCAGCAAGCTGCTCCATGACCGTTCAGCGTACGTCCTCACCGGTCTTCAATTACGGCTCCTCCTTAACTCGCGGCACACCCCCCTCACATGACCGCCGGTAATCGCTTTACCACACTGGGCGCGCGGCATCTCACGTGTGCCACAACTCACCTTTGGTACGGTCCCGGACCTGGGAAGACCTTCCCCGCACCCCCCGCCGGGGAGGTAAAGGCAGCGTAATGGCCATGTTGATCATATTGACATGTGATCTTTCCGTGACACTTCAGTTGCGGAACCTCCACTGAATTCGCAGTTCTGGTTGAGCAGGAACCACGGGTGCACTAATCTCCGTGCTCGATGTCAGAGACGTAAAAGCCTGACCCGCCGAATCCCTCACCACGGGGAACCGGGGACCCACCACGTCCTTGGGGGTGAATCCGAGTGCCACCGGCGCACTCGGTAGGGCTGCCTCCGGCCCGAACCCGTCAGCTAACCCGGTAGGCGGCCGAGGAGAGGAGCCCGTTGGTGAAGCGCGAGCGCGACCGCGGAGGAAAGAACGCGGGCGACGACGCCCGCCGTCGAGAACGCGCGCCGCGCGGGCTGCGCCGCCGCATGGCGGTGATCGGCCTGGCATTCGCCACCCTCACTCTCGGCACACCGACGGTCGCGGCCACCGCCGACCCCGAACCCAGCCTCCAGCAGCTGGCCAAGCAGGCCGAGAAACTGCACGAGGAGATCGGCGTCCTCGCCGAGCGGTACAACGGCGAGCGGGTCAAGCTCAGGCAGGCCCAGCGGGCCGCGGAGAGCGCCGAGAAGATCCTCGCGTCGAGCGAGTCGGAGCTGGCCTCCCGTCGCACCAAGGCCACCCTCCTGGCGCAGAGCACCTACATGTCGGGCGGCCTGAACTCCGGACTCGCCTTCACACAGGCGACGGACCCCGACACCTTCCTCGATCAGGCCACCACCAACTACGCGCTCCAGCAGCAGCAGAGCGAGGAGGTCGCCCAGGTCGCCCGGGCGATCGAGGCCGCCGAGCGGGCGAAGGCCGGCGCCAAGGCGAGGACGTCGGAGGTCAAGAAGCTCCTGGCGGAGATCGACGGCAACCGGACCAAGATCGAGCGTCTGGTCGCGCGGGTCGAGAGCGACCTGTTCAGCGAGGTGCGTGCCAGGGCCGTCGGCAACAGGGGCGCCCGGGTGAAGACCAACGTGCCCATCGTGGGCAGCGGCAAGGCCGCGGAGGCGACCCGCTGGGCGCTCACCCAGCAGCTCAAGCCGTACGTCTGGGGCGCCGAGGGTCCCAACTCCTTCGACTGCTCCGGGCTGGTCATGTGGGCCTACCAGAAGGTCGGCATCAGCCTGCCGCACTACACCGGCGACCAGTGGACCGCCGGCACCCACGTCTCCAGGAAAGAGCTACGCCCCGGAGACCTGGTCTTCTTCTACAGCGACCTGCACCATGTCGGGATCTACATCGGCGCGGGCCTGATGGTCCACGCGCCCCGGACGGGTGACGTCGTCCACATCACCACGATCGACAACCGGCCCTTTGTCGGAGGCGTCCGCATCGCCGCCTGAGCGTGCCCCACCCCGCCCCCCTGCCCTGTCCGCACGCGTGCCCGGCCCGACCTGCCGGGCACGCGTGCGGTGCCGTGTCAGATCAGGCGACGGCGTGCGGCCCAGGCGACGGCCTCGATCGCCGTGGCGACACCGATGCGGTCGCAGATGCCTCTCAGCCTGCGCCTGACGGTCCGCCCGCTGATGTCGAGGCGACGCCCCACCCGATCGACCGTGACACCCTTGGCGAGCTCAGCCAGCAGCACGAGATCGTCATCGCTGAGACCGATATCGCTCATGCCCAGGGGGCTGTCGCCATGGCGTGAATCCACTTCTGGATATGCCATCAAGAGTCACTCCCCCCACTCTGGAAACCGGGTGCGAGACGCCGGAAATGAATACCGTCCGCCAGGAACGGTAAACGCCTTGTTCAAAGGTCGTCAAGTTCCGCTCTTCATAGCGCGCGTCCAGTATTGACATAGTAGGCGCTACATGAAGTACTCATGATATGTCAGTGCCTTTGCGGCTATGTCATGACCCATCCCGAGCACGAGCCGGCAGGTACCCCTGGCTGCGGTGATCGAAGTCCTGGCAGAACAAGGTTTCGCGGGAGCCCTCGCCCCGCCGGGCGCGCCGGAGCGGGTCCTCCGGAGATCCGGACTGCCCGCATTTCTCGGTAAAAACCGATCTCTTCCCGATAGTCTTCGGCGGCCATCACCATCCGCCACCTTGACGACACGCCGCGAAAAAGACGGAAATATAGGGGTCGAGGAAGCGGCTTCGCGGCATTCGTGAAGTATCACGCGGTGACGATGGGACGCGAAAGCGATATTGGACGTGCTGGAAATGGATTTCTGATCCGCACGGAAAGGCGTCCGGCATTATGGGGGACCATGGGCGCGACGACCGTTTCCAGCCCTCAGCTCTCGTCCCGTCCGTCCCGTCCGTCTCGTCGACGGCCCCGCGGCACTCACGGCGGTCTCACCGCGCCACCACATGAAAACGGCGCCGGCCCCGGGCGGTGCCCGGGGCCGACGCCACCGCAAGATCCCTGCGTGCCGCCCTTCGCCGTGCTCAGGCGGTCGGCTTGACCAGCGGGAACAGGATGGTCTCGCGAATGTTCTTGCCGGTGAAGGCCATGATGAGACGGTCGATCCCGAGCCCCATGCCACCGGTGGGCGGCATCGCATATTCCAGGGCGGTGAGGAAATCCTCGTCAAGCTGCATGGCCTCCGCGTCGCCGCCCGCGGCGAGCAGGGACTGCTCGGTGAGGCGGCGGCGCTGCTCGACCGGGTCGTTCAGCTCCGAGTAACCGGTGCCCAGCTCGGTACCGAAGCCGATCAGGTCCCACTTCTCGGTGAGGAGGGGGTTGTCCCGGTGGTTGCGTGCCAGCGGGGAGGTCTCCAGCGGATAGTCCATGACGAACGTGGGCTGGATGAGCGTGTGCTCGACGAGGGCCTCGAAGATCTCCTGGACCAGCTTGCCCTGACCCCACTTGGCGTCCCAGTGGATCTCCCGCGCGTCCGCGAGCTTGCGGACGTGCTCCAGGGGCGTCTCGGTGGTGACCTCCTCGCCCAGCGCCTCGGAGACCGATCCGTACAGGGTGATCCGCGGCCACTTCGCCAGCCCGAGATCGACCTCCTGGCCCTGGTGGACGACGACGGAGTGGCCGAGGGCCGCCATCACGGCCTTCTGGATCATCCGCTGGGTCAGGTCGGCGATGTCGTTGTAGTCGAGATACGTGCCGTACGCCTCCAGCATCGTGAACTCGGGGTTGTGGGTGGAGTCGGCGCCCTCGTTGCGGAAGTTGCGGTTGATCTCGAAGACCTTCTCCAGGCCGCCGACCACCAGCCGCTTGAGGTAGAGCTCGATCGCGATCCGGAGGTAGAGCTCCATGTCGTACGCGTTGATGTGGGTCCTGAAGGGCCTGGCCGTGGCTCCGCCGTGGATCGGCTGAAGCATCGGCGTCTCGACCTCCAGGTAGCCCTCCTCGTGCCAGAAGTCGCGGACGGCCCGGACCACGGCGCTGCGGGTGTGGGCCATCTTCCTGGCCTCGTCGTTGACGATGAGGTCGACGTAGCGCTGACGGACCCGCGCCTCGGGGTCGGTGAGCCCGGCGTGCTTCTCCGGCATCGGGCGCAGGCACTTCGAGGTGATCGCCCAGCGGTCGGCGAGGATGGACAGCTCGCCCCTGCGGGAGGTGATGACCTCGCCCTCGATGCCCACGTGGTCACCGAGGTCGACGTCGCGCTTCCACGCGGCGAGGGACTCCTCGCCCACCCTGTCCAGGGAGACCATGATCTGGAGATCGCCTGAGCCGTCGCGGATGGTGGCGAAGCAGAGCTTGCCTCCGGTCCTGGACAGCATCACGCGGCCGGTGACACCCACTTTGTCGCCCGTCGCGGTGTCAGCGGAGAGATCGGCGTATTTCTGGCGGATCTCGGCGTTGGTCGCGGTGCGCGGGAAGTTCACCGGATAGGGGTCGACGTCCTCGGAACGGAGGCGGTCGAGCTTCTCCCGGCGTACGCGCATCTGCTCGGGCAGATCCTCGGCGGGGGTGGTCACGTCATCGGTCACAGTTCCAAAGGGTACCGATGCGGCGAACCCCGTGAGTTCCCCCCGTCCGGCACCGGGAGGGACTCTCCCGGTGCCCCGGCGTCCTCAGGGCGTGTTGCGGTGGTAGATCAGGCGCAGGCCGATCAGCGTGAGCCAGGGCTCGTGCATGTCGATCGAGCGGGCCTCGCTCACCACGAGCGGCGCCGCGCCGCCGGTGGCGACCACGGTGACGTCGTCGGGGTCGTCGGCGAGCTCCGCCGCCATCCGCTCGACGATCCCGTCGACCTGACCGGCGAAGCCGTAGATGATGCCGGCCTGAAGCGCCTCGACGGTGTTCTTCGCGATCACGGAGCGAGGACGGATCAGCTCCACCTTGTGGAGTTGCGCCCCCGCCGTGGCGAGCGCGTCCACCGAGATCTCGATGCCGGGGGCGGTCACCGCGCCGACGTACTCCCCCTTGGCGGAGACGGCGTCGAAGGAGGTCGCGGTGCCGAAGTCGACGATGACGCACGGCCCGCCGTACAGCTGGATCGCCGCCAGCGCGTTGACGATGCGGTCGCTGCCGACCTCCTTCGGGTTGTCCATCCGCACCGGCACCCCGGTGCGGACGCCCGGCTCGACGATCACCGCGTTCACGTCGCCGTAGTAGCGGCGGCACATCTCACGCATCTCGTTGAGCACCGAGGGGACGGTGGAACAGATCACGATGCCGTTGACGTCGGCGCCCTTGAGCAGCGGCGACTGCCCGAGCAGCCCCTGGAGCACGACGGCGATCTCGTCAGCCGTCCGCCGGGCGTCCGTGGCGATCCGCCAGTGCTCGATGACGTCCTCACCCTCGAAGAGTCCGAGAACGGTGTGAGTGTTGCCGACGTCGATGGCAAGCAGCATCAATTCCCCCGAAGGTCCAAGGCGATGTCCAGCGCCGGCGCCGAATGCGTGAGCGCGCCCACGGCAAGGTAGTCAACACCCGTTTCCGCCACGGCACGAGCGGCCTGGAGGGTCAGTCCCCCGCTGGACTCCAGCCGCGCCCTGCCGTCCACCAGCCGTACGGCCCGCGCCAGCTCCTCGACGGTGAAATTGTCCAACAGGATCTCCTCCGCTCCCTCGGCCAGCACCGGCTCGATCTGGTCGATCCGATCGACCTCGACCTCGATCGGCAGGCCGGGAAAGGCGTCACGGACCGCCCGGAACGCCTCGGCGACCCCACCCGAGGCCACCACGTGATTGTCCTTGATCAGCGCGGCGTCCGAAAGTGACATGCGGTGATTGGTTCCGCCGCCGCACCGGACGGCGTACTTCTCCAGGGCCCGCAGTCCCGGCAGCGTCTTGCGGCTGTCCCTGATCCTGGCCCCGGTCCCCTCGACGGCCCGGACCCAGCGGCCGGTCAGGGTCGCGATGCCGGACAGGTGGGTGAGCAGGTTGAGCGCGGTGCGCTCGGCGGTCAGCAGGTCCCTGGTGGGACCGGTGACGGTCATCAGCACGTCGCCGACGGCGACGCGCTCGCCGTCCTTGACCCTGCGCTCGGTCACCAGGCGGCCCTGGCTGAGGTGGGAGAACGCGCCCTCGGCGACGGCCAGCCCCGCGACCACGCCGTCGGCGCGGGCCACCACGTCGGCGGTGGCGGTCTGGTCGGCGGGGATGGTGGCGACACTGGTGACGTCGCCCCCCTCCTGCAGGTCCTCGGCCGCGGCGGCCTCCAGGACCGCGGTCACCGCCCTCGGGTCCAGGCCCGCCTCGACCAGGTCGTTCTCCACCTGGGGCGGCAGCGCGCTCGCGCGCTGCCCGTGCGGTGCGTATGTCATGGCCAGCCCCTCCGCTGTCAGGGTGATGTCGAGGTGGCCCAGCCACCGGTCGTCGTTCCGCTCGGGAAAGTCCTCACGCCAGTGTGACCCCCGGGTCTCCTCGCGTTCGCGGGCGGCCGCCACGAGCGCGGAGGCGACCGTCAGCAGGTTGGTGGTCTCCCAGGACTCGGTGCACGGCTCGACCACCACCGGGGTCCACCTGAGGTTCAGCAGGGCCCTGGCGACCTCTCCCAGGGACTCCTGGCCGCGCAGCACGCTCGCTCCCCGGCTCATGTGCCCCTGGATCCTGCTCCGGGCCCTGGGGTCGATCAGGCCGGTGGGCCGGTCATCGGCGACCGGCCCACCCGTCACCGACTCGCCCACGACCGACCCACTCGCGGCCGGCTCGTCTTCGACCGGCCGCGTCGCGCTCCCGGCGCTCCCGGCGCTCCCGGCGCTCCCGGCGAGGACGGTACGCGCCTCGTGGATGTCGGCGGCGATGCGCCCGGCGAAGACCAGACCTTCCAGCAGGGAGTTGGAGGCGAGCCGGTTGGCGCCGTGCACACCGGTGCACGCGACCTCGCCGCACGCGTACAGGCCGGGCACACTGGTACGGCCGCGCAGGTCGGCGCGGACACCACCGCTGGCGTAGTGGGCGGCGGGCGCGACGGGGATCAGCTGGGTGACCGGGTCGATGCCGTGTTCCAGGCAGACCGCGTGGATCGTCGGGAAGCGGGTGCGCCACTTCTCCTCGCCGAAGTGGCGGGCGTCGAGATAGACGTGGTCGGCGCCGGTGGCGCGCATCCGCCGCATGATCGCCTTCGCCACGACGTCGCGGGGGGCGAGGTCCGCGAGCTCGTGAACGTCGCGCATGAAGCGGGTGCCGTCCGCGTCGACCAGTACGGCCCCCTCGCCCCTCACCGCCTCGGAGATCAGCGGCTGCTGGCCGGTGGAGTGCTCGCCGAGCCAGAGGACGGTCGGGTGGAACTGGACGAACTCCAGGTCCCTGACGACGGCGCCCGCGCGCAGCGCGAGCGCCACTCCGTCGCCGGTGGAGACGAGGGGGTTGGTGGTGGCCGAGTAGACCTGCCCCATGCCTCCCGTGGCCAGCACCACGGCCCCCGCCGTGACCGCGCCCACCCCGTCGCGCTCACCCTCGCCCATGACGTGCAGGGTCACCCCCGCGGTGCGGCCCTCGGCGTCTTTGAGGAGGTCGAGGACGAGCGCGTGCTCGATCACCTCGATCCCCGACTCCCTCACGGCCTGGACGAGCGCCCTCTGCACCTCGGCCCCGGTGGCGTCGCCTCCCGCGTGCACGATGCGGTCGCGCCGGTGGCCGCCCTCCCTGGTGAGCTGGAGTGCCCCCGAGGCGTCGGTGTCGAACCGGGCGCCCATCGCGATCAGGCCGCGCAGCGCGTCGGGTCCCTCGGTCACCAGGGTGCGGACGGCCTCCTCGTCGCAGAGGCCCACTCCGGCGACGAGCGTGTCGGAGAGGTGTTCCTCGGGGGTGTCCCGCGGGTCGAGCACGGCGGCGATGCCGCCCTGTGCCCAGCGGGTCGATCCCGAGGACAGGACGTCCTTGGTGACGACGAGGACCTTCGCCCCGGGGTCGAGGGCGGCGGACCGCAGTGCCAGGGTGAGGCCGGCGATGCCGGAGCCCACCACGACCACGTCCGCCCGTACCGTCCAGCCCGGAGCGGGAGCGGTCAACCTCTGGGGAATGGCCGGGATGCTCATAGCCGCCTCCTCGCGGGGCTCGTTAGAGGCCGTTCATTTCGTCAGTGTGACGATAACGCCCCCCGCGAATCGGCTGTTCCCCGGGGTAGGACATTTCGCCCGAACGCCGAAATCATGGCAGCTCGGGACCGTACACCCCGACGGAGGTCGAAACGGGAGCCCTCCTCCGCGACTCACGGGCCCCACCGCCGAACGGCCGCGGATCAGCGAATGTCGAGCGTGACGTTGTCGATCAACCTGGTGGACCCCACCCTCGCGGCCACCGCGAGGATCGCCTCACCCGTGTGGTCGTCGCCGACCTCCGCGAAGGTCGCCGGGTCGACCAGGACGAGGTAGTCGACCGCGAGCGACGGCTCGGCCTCCAGGACGGCGAGCGCGGCCCGGCGGATCTCCGCGGGCGCGCGCCGCCCGGCTCCCACCCCAAGGGTGCGGGTCGCGCCGTCACCGCGGTCGAGAGCCTGCCCGGCCCCGGCCTCAAGGGCGCGGGACAGGGCGAGGGCCGCCACCCGGTCGTCCCGCGACAGGTAGCGGTTGCGGCTGGACAGCGCCAGACCGTCCGGCTCGCGGACCGTGGGCCCCCCGACGATCGAGACCGGCAGGTTCAGGTCGGCGACCATCCTGCGGATCATCGCGAGCTGCTGGGCGTCCTTCTGCCCGAACACCGCCACGTCCGGCTGGACCAGGTTGAACAGCTTCAGCACCACGGTCAGCACGCCGTCGAGGTGGCCCGGCCTGAACTCCCCCTCGACGACCGAGCCCATCTCGCCCGCGGACACGCCGACCTGCCTGTCCGGCAGGTACATGTCCTCGGCCGAGGGGGCGAACACCACGCCCACCCCCTCGGCCGCGCAGGCTTCGAGGTCGGCGTCGAACGTACGGGGATAGCGGGAGTAGTCCTCGGTGGGCCCGAACTGGAGCGGGTTCACGAAGATGCTCACCGCCACGTGCGCGGCTCTCTCGCGGGCCAGCCGGATGAGCGAGCGGTGTCCCTCGTGCAGCGCGCCCATCGTCGGTACGAGTGCCAGCGCGCTTCCCCCGGGAAAGGCGCCCGCGCCGATCCCCAGGGTCTCGCGGGCCTTGAGCAGCCCCGCACGGTCGTCCGCCACGATCATTGGAACCTCCCGGGGGTTCAGGTCCATTTGTTGCCGCCGAGGGCGTCCAGAAGGCGCTCGGCGGCCTCGGGCTTGAGCAACCCGGCCGCCAGCGCCCGGTCGGCGGTGAGTCTGGCCAGCGCCACGTAGGCGTCCGCCGCCTCGGGGGCGGCGAGGATGAGCGCGTCCACGTGTCTGCGGACGGTCCCCGCGTCGCCGCGCACCACCGGGCCGGTCAGCCCCGCGATGCCGAGCCGCAGCACGTTCTCCAGGGCCGCGCCGAGCAGCGGGCCGAGCATCCTGCCCGGCTGCTCCACACCGATCCTCTCCAGCAGTTCCGAGGACTCCGCGACGAGCGTCACCATGTGGTTGGCCGCCCCCGCCAGGGCCGCGTGGTAGAGCGGCCGGTCCTCGTCGGCGATCCAGACCGGCTCGCCCTCCATCTCGATGACGAGGGCCTCGGCCACCGGGCGAAGCGCGTCGGGAGCGGTCACCCCGTACGAGATCCCGGTGAGGCGGCGCAGGTCGTCGTCGCGGCCGGTGAAGGTCATCACGGGGTGCAGCGCGAGCGGTAGCGCCCCGGCCTTGATCGCCGGGTTCAGCACGGCGAGGCCGTACGCGCCGCTGGTGTGCGCCACCAGCTTGCCGCGCAGGTCGGCGCCGGTCTCCACCAGGCCGGAGACCAGGTCCGGCAGTACGTCGTCGGGGACGGTGAGCAGGACGAGATCCGCGCCCGCCACCACGTCCTCGGGTCTCGCGGGGACGAGCCCGAGCCGCTCGACCGCCCGCTCCCTGGAGGCGTCGGAGACGCCGCTCGTCGCGACCACCCGGTGCCCCGCCCTGACGAGCGCGGCGCCGAGCGCCGAACCGACCTTGCCCGCTCCAACCACTCCGACGGCCAGCCGTGCCGGGCGATCGACTGCGTCCATGACGTCCCGTCCTTCGACCATGTGGGTTCCGTGCCCGATTGACCAGAGTAACGGGCCGTGCTGTCGCGACCGCGTCAAGACGCGTGTTCGGCAACGGAGGCGAGGTCTCCTCCCGGTATGCCCGGATCGGGCACACCGGGAGCGTACGTGACCCACGAAAGAGCCCGGAAACCCGGCCCATACGGTGATTCGGACGGCGACGCGCCGACGTGGCGTCAACAACGATCGTGCAAACCGATGACAGAATGCGGTCATGCACTCACTCGAAGCGTCGGCGCGCGTCGATCTCGTTCCCTCGCCCCGGCGGGTAGCGTCTGAGAGCGTGTGGCTCACCTGGCGTGCCGCGATGGAGCACGCCCTCTACGGCGAGAGCGGCTTCTATCTCCGGGAGCGTCCCTCCAGCCATTTCCGGACCTCGGTCGGCGCCTCCCCCGTCTTCGCCGAGGCCGTGCTGCGCGAGCTGGCCGCGATCGACGAGGCTCTGGGCGGCCCCGAGGTGCTCGACCTGGTCGACATCGGCGCCGGTGAGGGCAGGCTGGCGGCCGGTGTGCTCGCCGCGGCGCCGTCCGCGCTCCGGTCGAGACTGCGGGTCACCGCGGTCGACCTGGCGCCCCGGCCTTCGGCGCTGCCCGAGGAGATCGTCTGGGCGAAGGCCGCGCCGGACGGGATCCACGGGCTGGTGATCGCCAACGAGTGGCTCGACAACGTCCCCGTCGACATCGTGGAGCAGACGGCCGACGGCCCCCGGCTGGTCCTGGTCAACATCACGAACGGTGAGGAGCGGCTCGGTGACAGCCCCTCCGAGGCGGATCTCGCGTGGCTGGCCCGCTGGTGGCGGATGCGGGCCCCCGGCGAGCGTGCCGAGATCGGCAGGCCCCGCGACAGGGCGTGGGCCTCGGTGATCGTACGGCTGGCGCGCGGCCGGGCGATCGCGATCGACTACTCCCACGCTCTGGACGACCGGCCGCCGTACGGCACGCTCGCCGGATACCGGGACGGAGCGACGGTCGCGCCCGTGCCCGACGGGTCGTGCGACATCACCGCCCACGTGGCGCTCGACGCCTGCGCGGCCTCCGGCGAGAGCGCCGGAGCCGTCACGACGGCGCTGACCACGCAGCGCGAGGCGTTGCGCGCCCTGGGCGTCACCGGGAGCCGTCCGCCGGTCG
The DNA here is from genome assembly GCF_042899335.1 of Streptosporangium sp. NPDC000095. Classification (NCBI taxonomy): domain Bacteria; kingdom Bacillati; phylum Actinomycetota; class Actinomycetes; order Streptosporangiales; family Streptosporangiaceae; genus Streptosporangium; species Streptosporangium sp. NPDC000095. The sequence goes on along the minus strand of NZ_JBIAZS010000014.1, from coordinate 104,651 downwards.
AGCAGGCGGGAAACGACCCGCGCGGCTACCTGCGGGCCCTCACCAGGGCCTCCGAGGAGGCCGAGCTCATCGCCCCCGGCGGCCTCGGCGGCTTCGGCTGGCTCTCTCAGAGCCGCCACTGAGAGCGCCGCTCCGGACCGGTTCAGACCCGCACATCGAGGGCGGTGAGGCCCCGGATGACGTAGCCGGGACCCCAGGTGGGTTCGGTGACGAGTTCCATCTTCGGCGCCTTGCGCAGGAGGGCGCCGAAGGATTCGATCAGCTCCACCCTGGCCAGCGGTGCCCCGAGGCAGAAGTGGATGCCGGCGCCGAAGGAGATGTGCGGGTTGTCGGCCCGGCCCACGTCCAGGCGGGCGGGGTCGGCGAAGACCTCGGGATCGCGGTTGGCCGAGCCGAACAGCAGCGCCACCTCGGAGCCGCGCGGGATGTCGATCCCGCCCACCGAGACGTCCTCCAGCACCCAGCGTTCGAACATCTGCAGCGGGGTGTCCCAGCGCATCAGCTCCTCGATCGCCGTGGGCAGCAGGGTGTGATCGGCGCGGAGCCGGTCGAGTTCCGCCTGGTTGCGGAAGAGCGACCACCAGCCGTTGCCGGTGACGTTCACGGTGGCCTCGTGTCCGGCGTTGAGCAGCAGCACGCAGGTGCCGACCAGCTCCTCCTCGGTGAGCCGGTCGCCCTCGTCGGCCACCAGGGCGAGCGCGCTGATCAGGTCGTCACCGGGGTCGGCCCTGCGGGCGCGGGCCAGCTCGACGAGATAGGCGGAGAACTCCTCGGCCGCCCGTACGGCGGTGTGCTGGGCCTCGACCGACGGCTGGAGCTCGTACATGCCGCAGATGTCGGCCGACCAGGGGCGCAGCAGGTGCCGGTCGGCCTCGGGGATGCCGAGCATCTCGGCGATCACGGTGACCGGGAGCGGCTCGGCGACCTCGGCGATCAGGTCGCCTCCGCCGCGCTCGACGAAGACGTCCACGAGCTCCTCGGCCATGCGGGCGATCTTGGGGCGGAGGGCCTGGACCATGCGGGGGGTGAACGCCTTCGAGACCAGCCGCCGGAGCCTGGTGTGCACCGGCGGCTCGACGTCGAGCATCCCTGCCCTGATCACCCGCCAGAACGGGTCCTGGAACTCGGGGTCGTCCGGCCTGCCGAACTCCTGGTGCGAGGCCACGTGCAGGTAGGACCGGCCGAGCCTGCGGTCTCGCAGCAGCGCGTTGACGTCGGCGTGCCTCGCCACCAGCCATTGGCCGGTCGGCTCGAAGAAGCCGACCGGCCGCTCCCGCCTCAGCTCGTCGTAGACGTCGTAGGGGTGGGCGACGAATTCCGGATTCCAGGGATCAAAGCGCACGTAAACATCGTAATCCTGGTCAGGAGTCGGGCCGCTTGTCCGAATTTCCCTTTTCGGGTGATTCATCCACTTCGCCCGCAGGACCGGTCCGGCTCGCCGGAACCCCCTGAGGCACCGCGGCCGCCGACGCCTCCGAACCGGCCCGATGCGTAGGATCCACCGAGTCCTTCGGGTCCTTCCGGTCCGTGCCGTCCATGCCGTCCGTGCCGTCCGTGCCGTCCGTGCCGTCCACCGAGTCCGTACGACCCGACTGGTCCTCGGCACCGTAGCGAGAACGCAGCTCGACCGGCTTACGCCTGCCCGCCTTGCCGCGCATCCGGATGTTCAGCAGCTCCACCAGCAGCGAGAACGCCATCGCGAAGTAGATGTAGCCCTTGGGGATGTGCTGCTCGAACCCCTCGGCGATGAGCACGACGCCGATCAGCACCAGGAAGGACAGGGCGAGCATCTTGATGCTCGGGTGCCGGTCCACGAAGCGGCTGATCGGCCCGGAGGCGATCAGCATCACGATGACCGAGACGATGACGGCCGCGATCATGACGCCCAGCTCGTCGACCATGCCGACCGCGGTGATCACCGAGTCGAGCGAGAAGACGACGTCGAGGATCATGATCTGGATGATCACCGAGGTGAAGGACGCCGACACCTTGCCCTCGGAGTGGTGGGAGTCCCCCTCCAGGCTGCTGTGCATCTCGTGGACGCTCTTGCCCAGCAGGAACAGGCCTCCGAGTATCAGGATCAGGTCGCGCCCCGATATCCCCTGCCCGAAGACCTCGAACATCGGCGTCGTGAGCCTCACCACCCACGACAGCGCGAACAACAGGAGCAGACGGCTGAGCAGGGCGACGGAAATACCGATCTTGCGTGCCCTGTCACGCTGCGCGGGCGGGAGCTTGCCCACCAGGATCGAGATGAAGATGATGTTGTCGATCCCCAGGACGATCTCCAGGGCGACAAGGGTGAAAAAACCTATCCATATCTCGGGGTTGGTCACCCAATCCATGGCCTTCTCCTTCTTCGGCCGATTTCTTCGGCCAACGCTCGAACGCGCGATCATCCAGCCGGCTGAACCTTCTTCGGCTGACTCCAGGACGACCGGGAAAGGCCCCGAGTTCCTTCCTTTCATCACAACTCGCCGTCAATTCGCCGGACGCGCCCAGGCGCCCGCTCCTGCCCCGGATACCGGGACGATCACCTTTCGGACTTGCGGGCCACCGCGGGACGTCGGTTATAGTGCCTCCGTAGGTCATGAGTGCCAGTGACAAGCCCCGGCTCGCTGGCCGGCAACCCTCGCGTCCGCGGCGGGGTGCCCCGGGTGAGGACCTGGTCCGGCACGAGGTGTGCCGGGCAAGCGCGGGCTCCAGGCACCTATGCCATGGGTTGGGGTCCGATGACCTCGAAGGAGCCATGGCGTGTCCACCCTCACGATCAGCACCCCCGCCACCCCCGCCACCCCGGCCACCACCGCCGTCCCCGAGACCCGCGCGTCCGGTGACCGGCCGATCCCGGCCGTGCTCGGCTCGGACCTGGAGGTCCCGGTCAGGGGCGGCAGGCTCGTCCGCTACGCCAACCTCGACTACGCCGCGAGCGCCCCCTGTCTGGAGCCGGTGAGCGCCGCCGTCGCCGCCGCGCTCCCGGCCTACTCCAGCGTCCACCGCGGCGCCGGGTACGCGTCCCAGCTGACCACGGCCCGCTACGAGCAGGCCAGGCACACGGTGCGGGCCTTCGTCGGCGCCCGCCCCGACGACTCGGTGATCTTCACCCGCAACACCACGGACGCGACCAACCTGCTGGCCCGTAGCCTGCCCGAGGGCACCACCACCGTGGTCTTCGACACCGAGCACCACGCCTCGCTGCTCCCCTGGGAGCGGGTCGTGCGGCTCGCGGCCCCCGCCTTCCCCGGCGAGGCCGTCCGCGCCGTCGACGACGCCCTCGCCTCGATCGACGGCCCCAAGCTGCTCGTCGTGACCGCCGCCTCCAACGTCACCGGGGAGCTGTGGCCGATCGCGGCGCTCGCCCACATCGCCCACCGCCACGGTGCCCGCGTCCTCGTCGACGCCGCGCAGCTCGTCCCGCACCGCCGCCTCAACCTGACGGCCCTCGATCTGGACTACGTGGTCTTCTCCGGCCACAAGCTCTACGCGCCGTTCGGCACGGGCGCGCTGATCGGCCGTTCCGACTGGCTCGCCGACGCCGAGCCGTACCTGCGGGGCGGCGGGGCGGTGAAGGCCGTGAACGACGACGACACCGAGTGGCACGACGACCCCGAGGCGCGGCACGAGGCCGGAACCCCGAACGTGCTGGGCGCCATCGCGCTCGCCGCGGCCTGCGACGCGCTGTCCGCCACCGGCTGGACCCCACTGGTCCGCGAGGAGGAGCACCTCCTCCGGCGCCTGAGGGCGGGCCTCGCAGGTATCCCCGGCGTCCACGAGCTGTCCCTGTGGGGCCCGGACCACCCGCGCGTCGGCATCGTCTCCTTCGTGGTGGACGGCTTCACCGCCCGCGAGGTCGCCGAGGCCCTGTCCGGCGACTACGGCATCGGGGTCCGCGACGGCAAGTTCTGCGCCCACCCCTTCGTACGGCACCTGCTGGGCGCCAAGGACGGCGGCTGCGACGACGTCACCGCCTCCGCCGTCCGCGCTTCCATCGGCATCGGGACCACCTCCGAGCACGTCGACCGACTGATCGGCGCCCTGCGGGATCTTGCCTCGCGCGGCTGACGTGACAGCATGGCCCTATGACTGAAGGCGCGCGCCGTGAGCTGAGCGTGGGGATGGGGGCTGGAGCCGAGGCCGTACGGGGGGCGGACGGCAAGGACCTCGCGACCGAGGACATGGTCCTCAACATCGGGCCGCAGCACCCGTCCACGCACGGTGTGCTGCGGCTGCGGCTCACGCTGGACGGGGAGCGGATCAGCTCCGCCGAGCCGATCGTGGGCTACATGCACCGGGGCGCCGAGAAGCTCTTCGAGGTGCGCGACTACCGGCAGATCATCGTGCTGGCGAACCGGCACGACTGGCTGTCGGCGTTCGCCAACGAGCTGGGCGTCGTGCTCGCGGTGGAGCGGATGCTCGGCATGGAGGTGCCGGCGAGGGCGGTCTGGACGCGCACGCTGATGGCCGAGCTCAACCGGGTGCTCAGCCACCTGATGTTCCTCGGCTCCTACCCGCTGGAGCTCGGCGCGATCACCCCGGTCTTCTACGCGTTCCGGGAGCGCGAGACCCTCCAGGCCGTGATGGAGGAGATCTCCGGCGGGCGCATGCACTACATGTTCAACCGGGTCGGCGGCCTCAAGGAGGAGATCCCCGCGGGGTGGACGGGCCGGGTCGCCCAGGCCGTGGCCGACGTGCGGCGGCGACTGCCCGACATCGAGAACCTCATCGCCGACAACGAGATCTTCCTCGCCCGCACGCGCGGGGTGGGCGTCCTCGACCGCGAGACGATCATGCAGTACGGCGTGAGCGGCCCGATCGCCCGCGCCTCCGGCGTCGACCTCGACCTGCGCAGGGACGAGCCGTACCTCGCCTACGGCGAGGTGCCGGTGAAGGTCGTCACCCGGTCGGCGGGAGACTGCCACGCCCGGTTCGAGGTGCTGCTCGAACAGGTGAAGGTCTCCCTCGACCTGGCCGACGCCTGCGTGGAGCGGCTCGTCGACCTGCCCCCGGGGCCGGTCAACCAGCGTCTGCCCAAGGTGTTGAAGGTGCCCGAGGGCCACACCTACGCCTGGACGGAGAGCCCGCTGGGCCTCAACGGCTACTACCTGGTCTCGCGCGGGGAGAAGACGCCGTGGCGGATGAAGCTCCGCTCGGCCTCCTTCAACAACGTCCAGGTGCTGCGCGAGATGCTCCCCGGCCACCTGGTCTCGGACATGGTCGCCATTTTGGGCTCGATGTTCTTCGTCGTCGGCGACATCGACAAGTAAGGCACGGTTGCAACCGCATGATCGAATCCGGCGGAGACCAGGAGAGGGCGACCCCTGTACCCTCCACACCTCTTCCCGCGCCCTCCGCCCCGAAATCCCGGGAAACCCCCGGAACACCAGGGACACCAGGAACCTCTGGGACTTCGGAAACCACCGAGAGCCGCTCCGGAAGCACCGCGACCTCGGATTCCGTACCGGCCGAGGTGCCTCCCGCCACGGACGGGCCGCGGCGGGACCGCTACGTCGACTGGCTGCGCGCGCTCAGCCTGATCGTCGTGGTCGTCTGGCACTGGGCGTTCACGATCCTGCAGTGGGGGCCCGACGGCCCCTCGCCGACGAGCCCGCTGGGCTTCACCTCGGGGCTGTGGATCCTCACCTGGCTGCTGCAGGTGCTGCCGCTCTTCTTCTACGTGGGCGGATACGTCCACCTCCTGTCGTGGAACCGGGCCTGCGAGCGCGGGGTCGGCATCGGCACCTTCGTGTGGCGGCGCATCCGGAGTCTCGCGATCCCCGCGCTCGCGCTCGCCGGGACCTGGATCGTGTTCGGTGTGATCGTGACGTGGGCGTTCGGGATCGAGTGGATGGGCCGCGTGGTCCTGCTCGTCATCAGCCCGCTCTGGTTCATCGGCGTCTACCTCGTGCTGATCGCCCTGCTGCCGATCTCGCTCTGGCTGCACCGGCACTACGACGTGCTCGCCCTGATCTGGCTGGCGGGGGCGGCGCTCGTCGTCGACGTGCTGCGGCTGCGCTACGGGTACGAGGCCGTGGGCTGGCTCAACATGATCATCGTCTGGGGGCTCGCCCACCAGGCCGGATTCTTCTACGACCGGGTGGTGGCGCTTCCCCGCCGCTTCGACGTCGCCATCCTGTGGACCGGGCTGTTCGCCCTCTTCGGCCTGGTCTACTCGGGCATCTACCCCGGGTCGATGGTGGGCGTTCCCGGCGACAAGCTGTCCAACATGGCGCCGCCCACCTTCGTCATCGTGGCCCTGCTGATCTTCCAGATCGGCCTGGTGGAGGTGCTGAGGCCGTCCATGGAACGCCTGCTCGTACGGCCCAGGTGGCAGCGCGTGAACGAGACGGTGAACCGGTTCGCGCTCCCGCTGTTCCTGTTCCACACGACCGGCATGGCGATCTGGGTGGCGCTCACCTGGTGGCTGGTGGGCAGCGGACCCGGCGAGAGGGTACGGCTGGACCTGTTCTGGTGGCTGGAGCGTCCCCTCGCCATCGCCGGAGCGCTGATCTGCACGCTTCCGGTCATCATGCTCTTCGGACGCCAGTGGACGGCGAGGCGCCGCTAGCGGCGTCTCAGCACGCGGGGTCTCAGCGCTCGTCGCCCGCGGAGTCCTTGGGAACCCGGCAGCAGTGCTCCAGGTACAGGGCCGCGCAGACCAGCAGCACGCACGCCAGCAGCGACCCGCCGGTGATGAAGAAGTCCCTGCGGGGGACCTCCTGCTCCAGCATCTCCACCGTGTAGACGGTGAACCCGGCGAAGATCCCGCCGAAGACCGCGCCACCGAACGCGGAGGCCTTGGCGAGGGCGGCCAGACGGGCCACGGCGAGGGGCTCGACCGGCTCGGTGTCGGGCTTGCGCTCGATCCTGGCCTTCGTCATCCACCCGGTGTAGAACTCGCCGATCGCGAGCAGCAGCACCGTCGGGATCGCCGTCCACGGCACGGTCGGCAGGGACGAGTAGAGCGGCCTGAGCAGCGCCCAGGTGAGGATCGCGAACACGATGAGAAGCCCGACGAGAACGCCGGGGCGGGTCGGCCTCACGCGGGCCCCCGCAGGATCAGGTCGGGACGCGGCCGTACGTAACCCTGGTCGAGACCGGCGAGCAGGTCGGCCACCCGGCGCCCGGACAGGACCGCCCCGGGATCGGCCCGCACCCAGGGGACCAGCACGAACGCGCGCTCGTGCGCTCTGGGGTGCGGCAGGGTGAGGTCGGGATCGTCCATCACGACGTCCCCCACGGTGATCAGGTCGATGTCCAGCGTGCGCGCTCCCCAGCGCTCCACCCGGACCCTGCCGAAGGTGTTCTCCACACTGTGAGCACGATCGAGGAGCGCCCGAGGTTCCAGCGCGCTCTCGGCGATCACCACCGCGTTGAGATAGGCGCCCTGCTCGGGACCGCCGACCGGGTCGGTCTCGTAGACCGGTGACACCGCGACGAACGTGAGATCCGGCTTCTCGAAGAGGGCGTCGAGCGCGCCCCTCAGGGTCTCGAACCGGTCGCCCAGGTTGCCGCCGAGCGCCAGGACCACCCTCATGCCCGGCCCCGGGTGATCGTCACGATCACGTCGTCGAACGGCAGCGGGATCGGCGCGGCGGGTTTGTGCACGCTCACCTCCGCCACCTGGACGAGCTCGCGGGCGAGACAGACGTCGGCGAGGCGCTGGGCGAGGGTCTCGATCAGGTCGACCGGCTCGCCCCGCACGACCTCCGCGAGGTCCTCGGCGAGCTCGCCGTAGTGGACGGTCCTGGTCAGATCGTCCCCGGCCGCCGCCGGCGCCGTGTCGAGGAAGAGGGTGACGTCGACGACGAACTCCTGGCCGAGCTCCCGCTCCGCGGCCAGCACGCCGTGCCGGCCGCGCACCCGCAGCCCCTTCAGGCTGATCCGGTCGGCCGCACCCGGCGGCAGGCCGTGCGCCGAGTCCCCGTACGCGCCGGGGGCCGGACCTTCCAGCGGGTCTCGAAGCGAACCCTCGGCCGGGCCGCCGACCGGCTCGTCGGCCGGATCCCCGATCAGGTCGCTGACGGCGTCGTCGATCCGCAGGGGCGTCTCGGGGGACGAGGGGGTCTCGGCGTCGATCACGCGGCCTCCTCGTCCTCGTCCTCGTCGTCCCCCTGCAGCACGGGCGAGCCGTGGTGCAGCCAGAGCCGCCACCCCGCCGACGTCCGCACGAAGGTGTTGCTCGCGACCACCTTGCCCGCCGCGAAGCTGGCGTCACCTTCGTCGCCGGCGGTGAGGATGTTCTCCTCGCAGGTGAGGATGGCGACGTCGCCCAGGACCATGACCCGGACGTCGGTCAGCACGAACTGGATGTAGGGCGTGTTGGCCATGATGAGCGCCCACGAGCGCAGCACCTCCTGCCGGCCGTTCACGATCGGCCAGCCGGGGTGGACGCAGCTCACCTGCTCACCCTCGATGTCCTCGGCCCAGATCTCGGTCATCCTGTCGAGGTCGGCGTCCTCGATGGCGGTGTAGAACGCCTGGTTGACCGTTTCGACGGCGGTGGTGTCGACGCTCATGATCTCGCTCCCTGAACTGCGGCAGCCACACGGACGGCGTCCGCGTTCGGGCGGACGTCGTGCACGCGTACACACCAGGCCCCCGCCTGCGCGGCGAGCGCGGTCACGGCGAGCGTGGCATCGTCACTACGACTGAAAGGGCGCGGCGCGCCGTCCCGGTCGGCCAGGAGGCGACCCAGGAAGCGTTTCCGCGAGGCTCCGATGATCAGCGGGTATCCCAGCTCTCCGAGCCTGTCGATGCCCGCGATCAGAGCCCAGTTGTGTTCGGGGTTCTTGGAGAAGCCCAGCCCCGGATCGAGCACGATCTGCTCCTCGGCCACGCCTTCGGCCAGCACGGAGGCGACCCGCTTGGCGAGCTCCTCGCGCACCTCGGTCACCACGTCGCCGTACACGGCCCTGCGGTCCATGGCGTGGCTGTGCCCCCGCCAGTGCATCACCACGTACGGCACGCCCGAGGCGGCCACGACCCTCGGCATCGCCGGGTCGGCGAGCCCTCCGCTCACGTCGTTGACCAGTTTCGCCCCGGCCTCCACGGCCATCTGGGCGACCTCGGCCCGCATGGTGTCGACGCTCACGGTGACGCCCTCGCGGCTCAGTTCCCTGATCACCGGCTCGACCCTGGCCAGCTCCTCCTCCAGGGGCACCCGCGCGGCGCCGGGCCTGGTGGACTCGCCGCCCACATCGACGATGTCGGCGCCCTGCTCGACCAGCTCCAGGCCGTGACGCACGGCCACCGCCGGGTCGAACCACCTGCCGCCGTCGGAGAAGGAGTCGGGAGTGACGTTGACCACGCCCATAACGAGGCACCGGCCCGCGTCCGGCAGCCCGGGCACACTCCACGTCGTCATGGCGACCAGCCTAGGCGTTGCGCACCATACGCCCGTCTCGTGGGTCCGGCTTGTGCCATAACGAATCCGCACACCCGTCACAGGGCGGACGGTCCTCGGGGACGTCTGGCCGGCATGCGTTCTCCTCCAGCTCCTGTGGACGCGGGCGGCGTACGCCCGGCGGCGTCCGACGCGAGCAACGTACCAGGCACCGGTCGGCCGTGGCGGAGAATCAGGGCTTCCGGCCACAACCCTCCACAACGCGGAAACCCCGCCGGGGCCGCCGATCGGCGGTCCTGACGGGGTGTGTCTCGAATGCACGCGTGAAGGTGATCAGCGGATGATGAGGGCCATCGCCTCGGCGCGGGTCTTGTCACTGTCGCGGAAGCTTCCGCGTACGGCCGAGGTGATCGTCTTGGCACCGGGCTTGCGCACGCCCCGCATGGTCATGCAGAGGTGCTCACACTCGATCACCACGATCACCCCCCGCGGCTCCAGCACGTTCATGAGCGCGTCGGCGATCTGGGAGGTCATCCTCTCCTGCACCTGGGGACGCCTGGCGTACACGTCGACGAGGCGGGCGAGCTTGGACAGGCCGGTGACCTGCCCTTTCTCGTTGGGGATGTAGCCGACGTGGGCGACGCCGTGGAACGGCACGAGGTGGTGCTCGCAGGTCGAGTAGACCTCGATGTCGCGGACGAGCACCATCTCGTCGTGGTCGACGTCGAAGACCGTGGTCAGGACGTCTTCCGGGGTCTGCCCCAGCCCGGCGAACTGCTCGGCGTAGGCGCGGGCGACCCTGGCGGGGGTCGCCTGGAGCCCGTCGCGGTCGGGATCCTCACCGATGGCGATGAGGATCTCACGAACGGCGTTTTCCAGCCGGACCGTGTCGACCTGGAGCGGCCTGGCACCCGCCACGCTCAGTTCACGTCCTTGGGCGCGGTGTCGGGGTGGCCCGTCCCCGCCGGAAGGGCGCCGTTGCCGTCGGCCTGCTCGCCCGGGGGGAGCGTGCCGTTGCCCGACTGCTCCTTGCGGGAGAGGATCGGCGGACGGTTGGAGGGCAGCCGCTTGCCGTAACCGGAGTAGGAGGGCCTCTTCTCCCTGACGACGACCGGGGCGAAGATCTGCAGGACCTGGTCGCGGGAGAGGGTCTCCTTCTCCATCAGCTCAAGCACCAGGTTGTCGAGCACGTCGCGGTATTCGACGAGGATCTCCCATGCCTGGTCGTGGCCGGACTCGATGAGGCGGCGGACCTCCTCGTCGATCGTGGAGGCGATCTTCTCGGAGTAGTCGCGCTCGTGACCCATCTCGCGGCCGAGGAAGACCTCGCCGTTGCCGCTGCCGAACTTACGGGCGCCGAGCTGCTCGCTCATGCCGTACTCGGTGACCATGCGGCGGGCGATGGAGGTGGCCTTCTCGATGTCGTTGGAGGCGCCGGTGGTGGGCTCGTGGAAGACGAGCTCTTCGGCCGTACGGCCACCGAGGAGCATCGCGAGCTGGTCCAGCATCTCCGAGCGGGTCGCGAGGAACTTGTCCTCCATCGGCAGCGTCATCGTGTAGCCGAGGGCGCGTCCGCGGGACAGGATCGTGATCTTGTGGACCGGGTCGGAGTTGGGCAGCGCGTGCGCGACCAGGGCGTGTCCGCCCTCGTGGTACGCGATGATCTTCTTTTCCTGGTCCGACATGAGGCGCGACTTGCGCTCGGGACCGGCCATCACCCGATCGATGGACTCCTCGAGCAGCTCCATCGTGATCAGCTTCTGGTCGGCCCGCGCGGTGAGCAGCGCGGCCTCGTTGATCACGTTGGCCAGGTCGGCACCGGTGAAACCGGGCGTCCTGCGGGCGATGATGTCGAGGTCGACGCCCTCGGCGAAGGGCTTGCCGCGGCCGTGCACCTTGAGGATGCCCTTACGGCCCTCCAGGTCGGGGCGGTCGACGGTGACCTGGCGGTCGAAACGACCGGGGCGCAGCAGCGCCGGGTCGAGGATGTCGGGGCGGTTCGTCGCGGCGATCAGGATCACGCCGCCCTTGACGTCGAAGCCGTCCATCTCGACGAGGAGCTGGTTCAGCGTCTGCTCGCGCTCGTCGTGGCCGCCGCCGAGACCGGCACCGCGGTGGCGGCCCACCGCGTCGATCTCGTCGATGAAGATGATCGCCGGAGCGTTCGCCTTCGCCTGCTCGAACAGGTCGCGGACCCGGGAGGCGCCGACGCCGACGAACATCTCGACGAAGTCGGAACCGGAGATGGAGTAGAACGGCACCCCGGCCTCACCGGCGACGGCCCTGGCGAGCAGGGTCTTACCGGTTCCCGGCGGGCCGTAGAGCAGGACGCCCTTGGGGATCTTGGCGCCGATCGCCTGGAACTTCGTCGGGGCCTGCAGGAACTCCTTGATCTCCTGGAGCTCCTCGATCGCCTCGTCGGCACCCGCGACGTCGGCGAAGGTGGTCTTGGGGGTGTCCTTGGTGATGAGTTTCGCCTTCGACTTGCCGAAGTTCATCACCCGCGAGCCGCCGCCCTGCATCTGGTTCATGATGAACAGGAAGATCAGCACGATGATGACGATCGGCAGGAAGCTCACCAGGAGCCCGAGAAGGAAGTTCTCCCTGGGCACCTCGACGTTGTATCCACCGGGCAGCTTGTTGGCCGACTCCGCCGCCTGCAGCTTGTCGGCGAGCTGTATGCCCTGGCCGGTCACCCACATGGAGTAGTAGCGCTTCTTGTCGGTCAGAGTGACCTCGATGCGCTGGTCCTTGTCGATGATCTTGGCGTTGGAGACCTTGCCCTCGTCGATCCAGCTGACGATCTGTGAGGTGTCTCGCCTCTCGAAGTCGCCCTCACCGCCCCACATCGTGGTGACGAGAAGGAGCAGAACGACGATGCCCAGGATCCACAGCAGTGGCCCACGTGTAAATCGCTTGAGATCCATCCGATGCGGAACCCCGGCGGGCCCGTCCCTTCCTGACCAGAGCCTGGCAACCCCGGGCGAACCCGGGGCTCGCGGTATCCCTAACCGCTCCAACTGACTACCCAGAGACGGCGGGAGGCCACCTCTTCGGTTGTCCGAAGGTACACCGGCATGGCGTGCGGGGTCACCGCGCGGACAGACCGGCTTTGCCCTACCAACGTACGTCAGGTAGGTCCGTGTTCCCCGCCGCTATGGGCAATGTCGCGTTTGTGAATGACACACTTCGCGCAGGGCGTACTTTTCAGCCCGCTCCGTATACGTGAGGGGCGAGAGTTCCGATGAAGGGAAGGTTGCGATAGCGCTCGGCGTAGTCGAGGCCGTAACCGATCACGAACTCGTTGGGAATGTCGAAACCGATGTACTTCACGTCGATCGGCACCTTGATCGCGTCGGGCTTGCGCAGCGCGGCGCAGATCTCCACCGAGGCGGGGTTGCGCGACTTCAGGTTGTGGACCAGCCACGACAGGGTGAGACCGGAGTCGATGATGTCCTCGACGACCAGCACGTGGCGTCCCGCGATGTCGGTGTCGAGGTCCTTGAGCACCCGCACGACACCCGACGACCTGGTGCCCGCCCCGTAGGACGAGACGGCCATCCAGTCCATCTGCACGGGCAGGCGCAAGGCCCTGGCCAGGTCCGCCATCACCATGACCGCGCCCTTGAGCACGCCCACGATCAGCAGGTCCTGCCCCGCGTAGTCCTCGTCTATCCGGCTCGCGAGCTCCTTGATCTTGGCCTGGAGCTCATCCTCGGGAATGAGGACCTTCGAGAGGTCCCGGCCCATGTCAGCTGCGTCCACCTGGGATTTTCCTTACGAAACGGGGCTGGCTGGCTGTCTGGCGAGTATCAGGGTGTCATACCGGCGAACCACCCTCACCCCCCCGGGCACCTCCACGCACCGCTGCCCCCGCCACGCGGTGATCAGACGGTCGACCTGGAGGACGTGCGAGGCGGCGAGCGTGCCCGGTGGCGCTCCCGCGTCGATCGCCGCCCTGCGCAACACCCTCCGCCGCACCGCGACGGGAAGATCCTCCAGGTCCCGTACGGCCACCGTCACCGTCGCGATATCGCTAAGAGCGCAATCTTTCACGGCGACGCGGGCGTAGGACTCCCCGGCCCAGGCGTCGAGCGCGTCGGCGTCGTCGCGGCACAGGGACGCGGTCCTGGCGAGCGCCTCGGCGACACCGGGGCCGAGCTCGTCCTCCAGGGCGGGCAGCAACCGCTCCCGGACCCGGACCCGGGTGTAGCGCGGGTCGAGGTTGTGCGGGTCTCCCCACGGGGACAGGCCGAGCGCCGCGCAGGCCGCGACGGTGGTCGCGCGGCCGAGTTCCAGCAGCGGACGCCGATAGATCCCGGTCCGCGCGGGCATCCCGGCCAGCGACCGGGTGCCGCTCCCCCTGGCCAGCCCGAGCAGTACGGTCTCCGCCTGGTCGTCCCTGGTGTGCCCGAGCAGCACGGCCGCCGCCCCGAGGCGTTCCGCGGCCTCGGAAAGGGCCGCGTACCTCGCCTGCCTCGCCGCCGCCTCGGGTCCGCCCGAGGTGCCGACGGAGACGGGAAGCGCCTCGGCGAGATCGAGTCCCAGCCCTGGCGCGAGCCGCACGACGTCGCCCGCACGCTCGCCCGAGCCCTCCTGCAGGCCGTGGTCGACGCTGAGCAGACCGGCACGGAGCCCCGCGCGGGGCGCGACGAAGCCCAGCGCGGCGGCCAGGGCGAGGGAGTCGGCGCCGCCGCTGCACGCGGCCAGTACGAGAGCACCGGGCTCCAGATCGTCCAGTGCGAGCCGTACGGCGCGTCGGACGTCGGCGACGGCGGGATGCGGACCCATGCCCGCCATTGTCCGCCCTGCCGGTCAGCCGACCGCACCCCCGGCGGGGATGGCCGGAGTGCCGTTCACCCTGGCGATCCAGCGCGCGGGATTGGAGATCTCGTCCTGGGTGGGGAGCGTCTCCGGCGAGGTCCAGACCTTGTTGAAGCCGTCGATGCCCACCTGTCCCGCGACCGTGCGGACGAAGGCGGAGCCCTCGGCGTACTGCTTCATCTTGAGGTCGAGGCCGAGCAGCCTTCGGACCGTGCGGTCGAGACGGGACCCGCCCTCGCGACGGTGGTGGAACTTGGCGCGGATGTCGGCGACCGAGGGCACCACCGAGGGGCCGACCGCGTCCATCACGTAGTCGCCGTGCCCCTCGACCAGGGTCATCACCGCGGTGAGCCGGTCGAGGATCACCTTCTGCTCGGGCGTCTGGATCGCGTCGATCAGGTTGCCCTCACCGCCCCTGACGACGTCCGTGAACGTGCCGGCGGCCGAACGCAGCCGCTCGAGCAGCGCGGGCAGGTCGATGTCGGAGGCGAGCAGGAAGTCGGTCGTCTGCGATCTGACGTACTCACGCAGCCAGGGGACACCGGTGAACTGCACCCGATGGGTCTCCTCGTGCAGGCAGACCCAGAGGCGGAAGTCACGCGGGTTGACGTTGAGTTCCTGCTCGGCGTGGACGATGTTGGGCGCGACCAGCGTGAGACGTCCCGTGGGCGCCTGGCCCGTCGGGTCGGGCGGCAGGAACAGCTCGTACTGCCCCAGGACGCGGGAGGCGAGGAAGGCCAGCACCGCGCCCACCTCGACCCCGGTGATGCGTGAACCCACGGCGCCCACGATCGCCGGCGTCTGGCTCCCCCTCGCCGCCATCCGCTCGGTGAGCGGCTCCAGCACCACCCGGAACCCGTCGATGTTGGCCTTGATCCAACCCGGCCTGTCGACGACGGTCGCGGTCTGCGGCGCGGTCTCGGTGTCGATTCGGGTGAACTCGCGGACATGCCCCTCGGCCTCGCGCGAGAGCCGCCGTAAGTCGGCGACGGCCTGCCGGGCCTCCTCTCGGCTCACTTGCGGCCCGGGGCGCACCAGGCGCGTTCCGGTCGCTACGGCAAGATCCCAGTCGATCACCTGCATACCGTCCACCGTACGTGCTCTCCCCCCGAGTCGCGCACCCGGAACCCGTGATCAACCGGCGGCGACCGCGGCGGCGAGCCTGTCGAGGGCCGCCTCCGCCTTGCCCCAGCCGGGCGGGACCTTGTCCGCCATGAAAGCGAAGGTCACCATACGTCCGCTCCGCGTGGTGGTCATGCCCGCCAGCGTGTTGACCCCGTCGAGGGTGCCCGTCTTGGCGCGGATCAGCCCGTAGGCGGAGTGGAGCTTGTCGAACCGGTGCCCAAGGGTGCCGCTGAAGCCGGCGACCGGCATACCGCTGATGATCGGGTGCAGGCCGGGATTGGCCGGGGAGGCCGCCGCCGCGACCAGCCGGGCGAGCGCCTCCGGGGCGATGCGGTTCTTCGGCGACAGCCCGCTGCCGTCGAACACCAGCACCCCCTTCGCCGCGCCGAGCCTGGCCAGCACCTTGCCGACGGCCGCGGCGCCGCCGTCGAACGAGGCCGGCTCCCCCTCCTTGATCGCCACATGCCTGGCCAGCGCCTCCGACAGGTCGTTGTCGCTGAGCGTGAGTGCCCGCTCGACCAGGGCGTAGACCGGCGCGGAGTCGACCCTCGCGATCTCCTGCGCGCCCGCCGGGGCCTTGGACCGCCTGGCGGACTTGGAGACCGTGATCCCGTACTTCGACAGCAGCGACACGAACGCGCCGTGCGCCGTACGGGAGGGGTCGGAGACCCGCCGGTCACTTCCCCGCGCGGCCCTGCCCTCGTCGACCATGAGCGCCGTGACGGGGGCGACGCTCCCCTCGGGCACGTAGCCGGGCTTCCACGTGGCGGCGGTGCGCGGCCCCGTGTAGAGGAAGTCGTCGTAGGCGACCGTCACCTTGGACACCCCGGCCTGCTTGAGCGCCCTGGCGGTGCGTGCGGCGAGGACGGCGAGCGAGGCGGGCCGGGGATAGACCGGGCTCGCCGCCGTTCTGGGACTCGCCAGGGTGGGGTCGCCGCCCCCGACGAGGATGATCGAGCCCGGCGAGGCCCCCCGCACCACGCGGGTGCTCAGCCTGGCGTCGGGTCCCAGTGAGGCCATCGACGCGACCGCGGTGACGACCTTGGTGGTGGAGGCGGGGGTGATGCCCGTGGCGGCCCCGCTGTCGAAGAGCAGGGCGCCCGTCTCCGCGTCGAGAACCGCGGCGCCGACACTTCGTCCCAGCGCGGGGTCACCCAGCGCCTCGGTCAGCCGCCCCGCCAAAGTACCCTTGGCGGGGAGAGGGCCGCTCCCCCCCGCAGCCAGCACCGGACCCGCGGTGATGACCGGGATGGGAGGCGGCTCGGCCGACACGACGACCGTCTCAGGCTCACCCGCGACCAGCACACCGCTGGCGAGCAGGTGCGCCCCGGCCGCGACGACGAAAACCTGCAGCAGGACGAGAGTGACCAAGGCCACCCACCGCTCACGCCGCATTACCGTCGCCGTCCTCTCATCATCCGTATCCAAAAGGCATAAAACGCCTACGAGACATTAACGCCCAACCGGGGGTGCCCGGGGGGTTGAGTGGAGGAAACGCGGTGGAGTTCGACGTTCTCGTTGAGATTCCCAAGGGGCAACGGAACAAGTACGAGGTGGACCACGAGTCAGGCCGCATCAGGCTCGACCGCATGCTCTTCACCTCCACGCAGTATCCCGCCGACTACGGCTTCATCGAAGACACCCTCGGCGAGGACGGTGATCCTCTCGACGCCCTGGTGCTGCTCCAGGAGCCGACCTTTCCCGGCTGCCTGATCAAGTGCCGGGCGGTCGGCATGTTCCGGATGACCGACGAGAAGGGCGGCGACGACAAGGTCCTGTGCGTCCCCGCCACCGACCCCCGGATGGAACACATTCGCGACATCCACCACGTTCCCGAGTTCGACCGCCTGGAGATCCAGCACTTCTTCGAGGTCTACAAGGACCTGGAGCCCGGCAAGTCGGTCGAGGGCGCCAACTGGGTCGGCAGGGTGGAGGCGGAAGAGGAGATCGTCCGCTCCATCAAGCGCGCCAAGGACGACACCCACGGAAAGCACTGATCCTTGACCGGATTATTACCCGGTCCTCAGCCCGCTCCCCAACCGTTCGCCCCCTGACCGATCATCCTCTGACCGACTCACACTCCCCGACGGTTCGCCCCCCGAACAGTCACTCCCCGACCGGTCGCCCTCCGACCGGTCACCGCTCAGCCGGTCGTCCTCTGGCCGGTCGTCACGTGGGACGGGTCGCGCCGACAAGATCGCTACGCCACATCGGCGCGACCCTCACCACGTCCCCCGTCTGCGGGGCGTGCACCATCAGCCCTCGGCCGACGTAGATCCCCACATGGTGGATGTCTCCGGGATCGCCGGTGATCTGCCCGTAGAAGAGCAGATCACCTCGCTGGAGCTCACTGAGCCGCACGTGCGGGCCCGCGGTCCACTGGGTGCCGGTCCAGTGGTCCAGGGCGACCCCCACCCGCTCCCAGGCCCGCATGGTCAGCCCCGAGCAGTCGTAGGCGGACGGCCCGGCCGCCGCCCACACGTACGGCTTGTCGAGCTGGGTGAGCGCCCAGTCGGCGGCGATGTCGCCCCTGGCGGAACCGGCCGTCACATTGAGCGCCCAGCGCGAAGCGGCCTCTCCAGAGGCCACCGCCATCCGCGCCGCCTCCCGGCGCACCGCGGCGGCCTGTTGTCGAGCGCGCTCGGCGCTCTCCCTCGCGATCCTGGCCTGCTCCAGGGCCGCCTCGCGCCTCCTGGCGAGCAGGTCGGCGGCGTCGCGCGCCTCGTCGGCCAGCTTCTCCAGCCGAGCCTGCTCCTCCTTGATCCGCCGGGTCTCCTCGACCTGCTCGGCGACGGCCTCCTCGGCGGCGAGCTTCGCCTCCTCCGCCCTCGCCTGCGCCTCCTGTCGCTCGGTGTAGGCGTCGTCCGCCTGCGCCTTCAGGATCGCGAAGACCTCCTGGGCGTCCCGCAGCTGCTTGAGCGTCTCCGCCTGCCCTCCGCCCATGTGGGCCAGGATGCTGGCCCGGCGCAGATAGCCGTCGTCCATGGGGCCGCCGCTGTCGGTCATCATCGCCATCATCGGCTGGGTGATGTCCAGACCGCCGTAGCTCTGAGCGGTGATCGCGGCCACCGCCTCACGGGCCTCCCCGACCTCCACGCCCGCCGTCCTCGCCCGCTCCGCCGCCTGCTCCGCGAGCTCCTTGGCGCGAGCCGTCTTGACCAGCTCCCCGTTGTACGACTCGACGAGGCGCTCCGCCTCGGCGACCAGCTCCTCCAGCCTGGCCTGCGCCTCGGCGACCTGGACCGTGGTCGCGCCGAGCCTCTCACCGCGCTCGCGGGCGACGGCCCACGCTTCGGCGACCTCACCCGCCGACGGAGCCGGTACGCCGCCCCGTACGGCGTCGTCGGCCGGTCCCGGCCGGCCGGGAACAGCGCCGGCGGGGAGCCCCGGCCCGGCGATCAGGCAACAGGCGAGGCCCGCCACCGCGGCGGCATGACGGCGCCGTCTGACTGAATGCATGCGTCTCCCCCCGGAGTCCCCCTTGTCACCGCCTCTTCGCGGTCCGGCCACGCGTCGCGGTCTTGTCCGCGCGACGCGGCACGACGCGACGCGACGCGTCACCGCGCGCCAGGCGGCCTACCTCAGCATTCCCGTTCGTCACTCTGCACACACATGTCACTTACTCACCGTAGTCATCGCCCGCCACACTATCCTCGCCGACAGGGGTCTGCCCGCGATCCGCGCTGGTCGCGATCCGTTCCGGACCCGCCCCCTCCCCGGTCCGTCCAGGACCGGTGGACGCGGGCCGGAAATCGTCAGAGGCCTGCCCCCGGCCGGACGTCAGGTGGTCGGGGTTGGCACGCGAACGTCGCGGGTGGGTGAACGTGGCTCGCGAAGGTCCGGGCTCGGCACGCGGAGGTCTCGCGTCGGCTCGCGGGGGCCTCAAGTCGGTCCGCCGAGGTGTCGGGGCCATGCGCGGAGGCCGGTGCTCTCCCCTCGGGCCTGTCACGTCGCCCGGTGGCCTTGGATTCGCCCGCGGAGGTGCCGAGTCCTCCCGAGGAGAGCCTGGTGCCGTCCACGGGGGCGCCGGGGTCGCCGGCCGATGAGGAGTCCGGCAGCGGCGGGAGGAGTGTCCATGGTGATCACGGGATGGGTGGTGCCTGTCCGGCGCGCCGATCCCGGGGGCCCCCGGCGGCACCGGCGACGGGGGCGGCACCAGGCTCTCCTCGGGAGCGGCCGGACGGTCGGCCGCTCCATCACCCGGCGACCCGTCATCGGATGCCCCTTCGTCGGCAGGCCCTTCGCCGGACGACCCGTCACCGACCGGACCGGGTGGCCCTTCGCCCGGAGGTTCGTCACCCGGCTGCCGAGACCGGCTCTCCCCCCGGTGACCGACCGGGCCCGGCACTCCCGGCCGCCGGTCGCTCCGCAGGTCGGGTCCGGTGGCACTGACCGGCTCCGTCACCCCGAGCGAACCGATCCGCTCGACGGTCGCCCCCTCCCCGACGGGTTCCGACGTCACGGGCGCGCCCTCTCGCCGGGATTCTCCTGGTCTCCAGGAGTCCGAAGGCTCCACCACCGCCGGGAACGCGTCCGAGGCGGCATCGGAACCCGTGCCCTGCGACCCGATCCCCGCCTGGACCAGGACCAGGGCCAGCGCCGTCACCGCGGCGACCGCGGCCGCCGCGCCGGCGAGCGCGTAGGGCCTGCGACGGCTCCCGCGAATCCTGCCGACGGGGAACCCGGCACCGTCGAGAGGACCGGCTCGATCGGCGACGTCGCGCCGGTAGGAGACCCGCTCGGGGTCGGTGAAGTGACTCATCACCCACGCGCGCAGCGTGGGCGGCAACGCGGCGAGGGGGAGCAGGTCGTAGACCTTCGCCGCGGAGACCTGCCTGACCCGGTGCGGGGCGCAGGTGTCGCAGCGGTTCACGTGGCGGATGACCCGCTCACGCGCCTCCGGTGTGAGCTCGCCGCCGAGGCCGGTCAGCATGCGGGCCCGGCTCGCGCAGTCGTAGGGCCCCTTTCGGACGAGGACCTCCGTGGTGACGACGTCGCGCAGGCGCTCCCTCGCCGACTCGTACAGCGCGCCCGCGGCCTTGGGGGTGACGCCCAGCACCGCGGCGAGGTCGATGGGGCCGAAGCCGTGGCGGCAGCTCAGGTCGAGGATCTCCCGGTCGTCGGGCGACAGGCTCCGCGTGGCGTTCCAGGCCATCACCCGCAGGTCCGCGTCGTCTCCGGCGGCGACCGCCGGAGCGGGGTCCTGCGGGCCGTTCCCCTCGTCGGGATCACGCCGTACGCACTCCCCCCGAGCGAGTGCGTACAGCCACGCCTCCAGCCGACGGGCGTCGGTGAGCGCGTGAATATGGGCCTCGGCGGCGATGAGGGTGTCGAGGAGCGCCGACTCGGCGGCGCCGGAGGTGGCGAGCATCGAACGGCAGTATCGGTAGATGCTTTCCGCGTATGAGTCGTAGAGATCGGCGAGGGCTCCGGGACTCCTCGCGCACAGCGCTGCGACCAGGGCACCGTCAGTCATGTAATCGAAGGTAAGCGCTGAGTAACCACGAGTGCAGCACTTCACGGACGGCAACTTCGATTGTCTTTGAAATGTCATCGAATCAAGTAAGAATCTGACGTGAATGACAATTATAAATACCAGAGAATGACCATATAGCCCGAATTGAGCGTGCATATCGGAGCACTGTGGAAGGTCTCCCGACCGCGGGCGTCCGGCCCCGCGGCCAAGGACGGACGACCACGGGCGGACGGCCGGAACGTCCAACGATCACGGGCGAACGATGACCAATCTCCCGCGACCACGGACGGACGACCACGGGCGGACGGTGCCGAACACCCGGCTGATCACGGACGAGCGACCACGGGCCGTCAGGGCGTTCGGCGATCACTCACGGGTGGCCGGCACCCGCGAGGGGCGCCTGCCTGCCCCGGTCCTTGGCGAACGGGGGCATCTTCGGCTTGACCGTGTTCAGCGGCAGGGAACCGCCGAGGGCGAGCTGCTCGAAGGGACGGCTGCTCGATCCCCAGGTGCGTGCGCTCACCTCGGCGGAGGCGATGTCGCGAGTGTTCTGGACACTCTTGATCTGCATGATGAACCGGCGCTTCTGCCCCGCCTGGACGTTGTCCACGAACGTGCTCCCGCCGCCGAGCAGCTTGCCCCGCTTGTCGCGCAGGAGCGCGGTGACGGCCAGGCTGCGGGCCGGTATCACGTACGGGGTGCCGACGTAGCCGGTGACGAGGTAGTCGCCGTCGGCGGTGCGGTCGGTCAGCACCTCGCGGATCGGGAAGGGCTGGAACGCCGAGACGATCCGGCCCGCCTGGTGCCAGTGCGCCGGACGGTACGTGATGCTCACGGTGGCCGGTTTGTCCTGGGTCACCGCCTGGCCGGTGAAGGGGAGCGTCCCCGCGGGGGGTACGGCGTCCAGCGGCTGTTCGAGCCGGACGACCTCCTTGCCCTGGGAGTTCTTGGCCACCACGGTGGCCACGACGTGCTCGCCGAAGTGCCACGGGTTGGTGTTGGCCAGCACTCCTGCCCAATTCACCACATACCCATCGTCACCCTTGACGATGGAGGAGGCCTGCTCCCTGACCGCGAGCGGTTGGAGCGCGGCGGCCTGCTTCGTCTGCTCGTCTTCGGTGCATCCGGCGCATCCGATGAGGAGGAGGGCGAGGGCGCCGACGATTCGGGTGCTGTGCGTCACCTAGCCGTGATAACCGGCCCGCGGTCCCCGGCCCACCTGGACACGCCGGAAACGGCCGGAGTCTTTACCTCTGCCGGACCACTCTGGCCTCGTCCCATACCGGTTCGGATGATTCGTAGACCTTTCCGTCGGCGCCGAAGACCAGGTACCGGTCGAAGTCATCGGCGAACCAGCGGTCGTGGGTGACGGCGACCACGGTCCCGTCGAAGGCGTCCAGCCCTTCCTGAAGAGCCTCGGCGCTGGCCAGATCGAGGTTGTCGGTCGGCTCGTCCAGCAGCAGCAGGGTGGTGCCCGACAGTTCGAGCAGCAGGATCTGCAGCCTCGCCTGCTGGCCGCCGGAGAGCGTCTCGAAGCGCTGCTCGGCGATGGTCCCGGCCAGCTCGTAACGGGACAGCACCTTCATCGCCTCGTTCTTGAGCCGGGCGTGCTCGGTCATGACGATCTCGCAGGGCGTCCGGCCGATGAGCTCGGGGCGTGCGTGCGTCTGGGCGAAATGGCCGGGGACGACCCGTGCGCCGAGCCTGGCCACACCGGTGTGCCTGACCTCCTCCCCGGCGATCAGACGCAGGAAGTGCGACTTGCCCGAGCCGTTGGAACCCAGCACCGCGACCCGCTCGCCGTACCAGATCTCCAGGTCGAACGGCTTCATCAGGCCGGTGAGCTCCAGCTTCTCGCAGATCACCGCCCGCTTCGCGGTCCGGCCGCCCTTGAGCCGCATGCTGATGAACTGCTCCTTGGGCGCCGCCTCCGGCGGCCCGGCCTCCTCGAACCTGCGCAGCCTCGTCTGGGCCGAGTGGTACGCGGCGGCCATGGTGTCCATGTACTTGGCCTTCTGCTTCAGCATGAGGACCAGACGCTTGATCTTGGCGTGCTCCTCGTCCCAGCGCTTCTTCAGCTCGTCGAGGCGCTCGTTGCGCTCCCTGCGCGCCTGGGCGTACGTGCGAAACCCTCCGCCGTGCACCCAGATGTTGCCGGACTCGACGGTGATGATCCGGTCGGCCGCGTTGGCCAGGAGCTCCCTGTCGTGGCTGACCAGCAACACCGTCTTGGCCGTCTCGCGCAGCGCCCGCTCCAGCCAGAGCTTGCCCGGCACGTCCAGGTAGTTGTCCGGCTCGTCGAGCAGCAGCGTCTGGTCGGGTCCTCGCAGCAGCGCCTCCAGCACCAGCCGCTTCTGCTCACCGCCCGACAGCGTGTTGACCTCGCGATACTTGCAGTCGTCGTACGGCATGCCGAGGGCGGCCATCGTGCAGGTGTCCCAGAGCACCTCGATGTCGTAGCCGCCCGCGTCGGTGTAGTCGGTGATGGCCTGCGCGTAGCGCATCTGCGCCTTCTCGTCCTCGCGCTCCATCATCACGAGCTCGGCGGCCTCAAGCTGCTCGGCCGCCTGCCGCACCCGCTGCGGGGCGACGCTGACCAGCAGGTCGTGCACGGACCTGCCGTCGCGGATGCTGCCGATGAACTGCCGCATGATGCCCAGGCCACCGGAACTGGCGACGCTCCCGTCGACCGGCTGCAGGTCGCCCGCGATCAGCCGCATCAGCGTCGTCTTGCCCGCCCCGTTGGGTCCGACGAGCGCCGCCTTGACCCCCTCGCCGACCCGGAAGGACACGTCGTCCAGCAACGGCCGCCCATCCGGCAGAACGTATGTCAGATGACCAACCTCTACGTGTGCCACCAGCGATTCCCTTCCTCGGTCCTCGCGCAGGGTACCCGCCCGCCCATCTTTTGGACATTTCGTTTTCCGTGTCGCGACGCCGTACGTGCATATCGGAGCGGAGTCCGTGGCCGGGGAGGCGCCGACTTCACGATCTGTTCGGCCCGCCCTCGATCACCGACCTCCGCCCGCGGGGGATAAGGGGCGGACGGAAGCCGTGGGCGACCTCGTGCGGACAACGCGTTCTCTCCCGTCATGGGGGTTGAGGTGCGGCGAGGTGAACGCCACCGTGTCCGTTCAAGGGATCGCCGCCCAACCCCGTGATGACCAAAATCGAATGACCCATAGGACAGAGTGACATTCTGGTGCCGTTTTTTCTGGAAACTCGCCCGCTTCAATGCACCATGAGGTAATTGAGAAGTAACAGGCGGCGATATCCGGGGGCAAGAAAAGCAGAGAGGTGGGAGGCGGATGCTGAACGAGGCGTTGGCGGCACTGGCGGCCGCTGCCGGCACAGGCCTGGTGACGGCGATGACCACCGACGCGTGGACCGAGGTGAAGACGCGCTTCGGCAAGCTGCTGGGCAGGGGGGACGCCGAGCGGGAGGCCCGGCAGGAGCTCCGGCTGGAGCGCAGTCGCCAAGAGCTGACCTCGGCCGCCGCCGATCAGATGGAGCAAGCAAAGGCCGCCCAGGAAGCGGCATGGCGGACCCGATTCGCCGACCTCCTGGAGGAAGAACCGGAACGCGAGGCACAGTTTCGGGAGGTGCTGGACTTTCTCGCCGAGAAGGTGCCCGTGGCGGCCTCCGGCGCGGTGCAGGTCAACGCCCAGGCGTTCGATCACGCCCAGCAGGCGGTGCAGGGCCAGGGGGTGCAGACCAACACCTTCGGCTCCCCCCGGTGACCGCCACCCCATCGCCCGAGCCGGACCCGCCGGCGAAGCCGGACGCGGAGCCGTCGGTCCACGCCCGCGCCCGCGCCTACGACCGCTCGCAGATGCCCGTCCAGGGCAGCGGCGTGCAGTACAACAATTTCTACGACCGGCAGGCCTCGGCTGCGGCGATCTCGCTGGAGCCTCCCGCAGGACGCCGCGACACCCGGTTTCCGCTGCGGGGCCGCCATAAGGTCCTGCTCGCCTTGGAGCAAGCCCTGGCCGACCCGGCCGCGCACGGATCGGTGCACGTCCTGCATGGGCTGGGCGGGTGCGGCAAGAGCAGCATCGCCCTGGAGACCGCCATGCAGGCTAGGGCGCAGGGCGTCGAGGTCTGGTGGGTGAGCGCCAACGACACGGCCCGGCTGACCGCGGCCATGCACGCTCTCGCCCGCCGCCTCGGGGTGCCCGCCGAGGCCATCGCCGCCGGAGACGGAGCCGACCTGCTGTGGACGCGCCTGGCCCGGCGGGACCGGCCGTGGCTGCTGGTCGTCGACAACGCCGACGAGCACGGCGTGCTCGACATCGACCGGCACACCGTCGCCGAGGGCACGGGCTGGGTCAGGCCGGTCACCGAAACGCCCGGCCTGACAGTGATCACCAGCCGCGACGGTCATCCCCGCCGATGGGGGCCCTCAGCCCGGCTGCATGCGGTCCCCCGGCTGACGGTCGAGGACGCGGCGCAGGTTCTGCGCGACTACGCCGGAGCCGAGGCCGGCAGTTCCCAGGACGCGGCGGAACTGGTGCGCCTGCTGGGGTGCCTGCCCTTGGGGCTGCGCCTGGTGGGCGCCTATCTGGCCGCCGTCCGTATGGTGCCGGAGGCCTTCTTGGACAGCGACGAGGACGATGTCCTGCCGCCGCGTTCCTTCACCGACTACCACCGGGCGCTCATAACGCACCGGCCCCGCCTGTGGAAGGTCACGGCAGGACATCTGACCCAGGACGACGCCCGCACGATCATCGAATGGCCGTGGGAGCACACTCTCAACCAGCTGACCCAGACTGGGCGCCACCACGCTCGCCCGCTGCTGCGGCTGCTGGCGCACCTGGCCGACGCCCCCGTTCCCTATGAACTTCTGCTCTCCCCCGCCGAGCTGAACACCTCACCGCTCCTGGAGGGCATTACCGGAGGGGAACTCTGGGAGACCCTGAACGATCTGGCCCGCTTCGGCCTCGTCGACCTCGACCAACAGGCGCGCCCGCCCACAGTGACCCTGCATCCACTGGTGCGTGACACCGGCCTGCACAACCTCTCCAACCACGGCCACGGCCCCGCAGGTTCCGACTTCTACACCCTGGCCACTCGACTGCTCAAGGCGGCGGCCGACAGCGAACAGACCGACCTTCCCGAAAATCCCTCAGCATGGCCGCTCTGGCAGGCCCTCACCCCACACGCCGTACACCTTTTCCAGGTGACCGGCACCGACGCTCACACTCCAACAGATGTCCTCACCTCCAGCGCGTACACCACCTACATGGTGATGCGATCCATAGCCGCCCAGGGCCGGTATGTCGAGGCCGAGCAGGCCTACTGCGAGGTACTGGCCCTCTATGAGCGGGTGCTGGGCACCGAACACCCCTCCACATTGACCACCCGGTACGCGATAGCGCAGACGGCCGGGAATCAGGGCCGGTATGCCGAGGCCGAACAGGCCTACCGCGAGATCCTCACGATCGAGGAGCGGGTGCTGGGCACCGAACACCCCTCCACATTGACCACCCGAAGGCAGCTAGAGAATGTGCTCCAAAATATGGACAAAACGGAGAGGGTGACAGCTTCGATCAGAGCTGACGAGAACCTGAGACCGTGACCGACGATCGCTTACTTCGGTACTCGCCATGCATGTCCAGGACGATCGACTGCCGCGGCCCTCAAAGTGGGGGATGGATGGTCGGCGACAACCTCGTCACCGAGATCGGCGGGGGCAGACGGCCGAGCTGCGTACGACATGGATCGACCAAGGCACTTGGGACGGCCACGGTCACAACGCGGATCACGTCACCACCGACGTACTTCAGGCCAAGGTCAGCCAAGAGAAGCAGCGGCTACTCAGAAGGCAGGACAAGTTCGTGCGAGTCCGCGCCAACACCCTGAGCACCGCCGAGTACGCCAACCGCCGGCGTCAGCGCGAGGAGGCCGAGGACGAGGAGGCGGCCTCCTGGGAAAGCGCTCACGACCTGGAGAGGTTCAACTCCGAGAACTGGTAATCAAACTCTCGAATTCATGGGGGTCATAGGTTGCATGTGGGCTGCCCGACCTCAACGTGCCCCACGACGATTTCCTTTCAAAAGGCCCTCGCGCAGGGTACCCGCCGGTTTCGCCTATGGGCATCTGGATTCCGCTGGTACGACACGGCATCGCGATCGGTGCCACTACGGGGCAGTCCTCCACTTCCAAAAACAGGAGTGATTTGAAATCAAACGGCTACCCAGAGTAGCAAGTATGCTATAGATGCATAGTACTATTCATCTATGAGGGACATTCCGCCGTTGCTGCTTCCCGTGTTCCGGTCCAACGCCGTGGGCGAACTGCTCGCCTGGCTGTACCTTCACCCGGAGAAGGAGTACTCGACGACCGATCTCGCCAAACGGACAGGCGTATCCCAGCCGACCGTAAGCCGCGAGATGGACCGCTTCGCCGCCGCCGGGCTGACCCGGGAGAGACGGTACGGCAACCTCCGCCTCATCCGCGCCGACACCGACACGATCGTCGCCAGGCCGCTCACCGACCTGCTGGCGGTGACCTTCGGCCCGGCAGCCGTCCTGCCGCGCCTCCTCCGGCCGATCCAGAACATCGACGAGGCGTACATCTACGGCTCCTGGGCCGCCCGGCACGCGAACCAGGCCGGGCCGCCCCCGCGTGACATCGACGTCCTCGTGGTGGGCTCCCCGGACGAGGACGAACTGTACGACGCGGCACGAGCGGCGGAACACCTCCTCGGCCGCGAGGTGAACATCAGCCGGATCTCCCCGGCGTCGTGGAACGCCGACCAGGGCGATCCGTTCGTGACGTCCCTGCGGAGCAAGCCCCTCCACCCCCTGATTCGGAACCGGAGAACATCGTGAGATGGATGCAAGGACGCGACCGAATCGACGCGATGCTGTCCGCCGGCCAGTTGGAGCGGGTGCCACCGAGTCGAGAGCACGCCGATGCCATGCTCACCCAGGCCGAACGGCACATCGCTCTCGCCCGTAGCGGTGTCAGGACGGACCCTACCGGAGCCTACCAACTCGTCTACGACGCCTCACGGAAAGCTCTCGCGTCGATCCTGGAGAATCAGGGCTTGCGTGCCACGAGCCGGGGCGGGCACCTCACGGTGCTGGACGCGGTGACGGCTCAACTGGATCCCCCGCTCGGGCAGGCACTCCGCTCCTTCGACCGGATGCGCCGCCGTCGCAACAGCGCCGAATATCCGCGTCCGGACACACCGGAGATCACTCCCGACGACGTCATGCGGGACGTGGAGAAAGCCGAGCAGTTCATAGCCCTCGCCGCCAAAGTGTTGGACCAGATGAACCCGTACTGAGACACCCCAAAGGGGTCATGGCTTGTAAGTGGGCTGCCCGACCTCAACGTGCCCCACGACGATTTCCTTTCAAAAGGTCCTCGCGCAGGGTACCCGCGAACCGGTCCGGTGGACATTCCGATTTCCACCGGACCGGCATCGCCCGTTCGTACCGAGCCGCACAGACGATGAGGTGCGGGAAACTCCCGACGGTTCTCTCGCTTCGGCTCCTGGCGGCCATGATCGGCCTCGATGACCACGGACGAGGTCAGACCTCTCTCATACCTTTGAGCAGTTCGGTCTTCACCACGCCCTCGACCGCGTGACAGAGCTTGGCGTCCGTCGTGAGCAGAGGGACTCCACGATCAAGCGCCAGCTGAGCGAAGACGGCGTCGTACATGCGCAGTGTCAGCCGTACGGCTAGGCCGGCAGCCCGTTCCAGGTGGTCGGCACCGATCGGGTGCACCATCACACCGAGATCGTCGATGACACGCACGGCCGCTGCGAACTCCTCCGCCGTCAGGCGACCCGCCAGAAGTCCCTTCTTCCGCAGCACTCCGGCCACCTCGATCCGGGCGAAGTCCGCTGTCTCCAGTCCGACGAGATCGTCCAGGAATGCCTCCTGGACTTCGCGGGCGTGCTCGAATCCTGGCTGATCGACGAACCAGCGAAGGAAGACACCGGTGTCGACGATGTAGGCATCAGCCACGCGGCTCGTCCCGGAGCCGGTCCAACTCCTCGTCCACCCCGGTCACCCCGCGCATCCGGTCACGGATGGCTTCCAGAGCCACCGCGGCCTTCTCCCTCCGACGGGAGGACGACACGTTCTCCCTGACGAGCGCGAGCACCGGCAACACCCGGTTCTCCGGCAACTCGTCCACCAGCAGGTGGAGTTCCTCACGCATCGCGCTCATAACCGCAGTGTACGGCCCTGTTCTGGCCGAACACAGGATTACCGGCAGCTCTATGTCTTCCAGCAGGGGTCATAACGTACAGGTGGGCTCCCCGGACGAGGACGGGCTGTACGACGCGGCACGAGCGGCGGAACACCTTCTCGGCCGCGAGGTGAACATCAGCCGGATCTCCCCGGCGTCGTGGAACGCCGACCAGGGCGATCCGTTCGTGACGTCCCTGCGGAGCAAGCCCCTCCACCCCCTGATTCAGAGCCGGAGAACATCGTGAGATGGATGCAAGGACGCGACCGGATCGACGCGATGCCGGCCGGTTGCCGGTCCGTCGACTCCGTCATATGGTACAAAATTCACAAATCATCCTTTTTCTTGACATGAGTAATTAAATCCATTTAAGGTGCTTTGTCGGGATTTTTGTCAGAAAAAGATGATCAACCGAAACCGTTATCGGTATTGCACTTTCGGTTACGGCCCCTCCGATACCAGGGCAAGACTGCACGTTTATTCATAAGTCTGAAAATGTTTGCAATGAGGTATTTGTTTCGTCCGTGGCGCTGATTACTCTCCCGATCATGGGTTCTCAACGGGAGGGGCACCTTTGTCACTGAAACTGCGTCGCATCATGTCGGCGATCGCCGCGGGGGGACTCGTCGTTCTGACAATGGCGAGTCCGGTGGCCGCATTCGCACCGCCGTACATCAACGAACCCACCGGTCCGTACACACTGCCGGTGGATGCCAACGTGCCCAAGCGTGGCTGCACCACAACGCTGTCCGACCCCAAGGACGCGAGCGGGAGCACCCCGGCCATCCAGGTGATCTACGCCTGGCACGACGGCGGAGGGAACAACTACGAGACCCACGTCGAGCAGATCGCCAAGCTGGTCGACCGGATGGACCTGGAACTGGACGAGTCCACCGACTACGACCAGCACCTGAAACTGAGCTGCCGCACCGGCTACGACACCAGCACCTACTCCGGTTACGCCCGCGCGCTGGTGATACCGGAGAAGATCGAGGCCGGCGTGATCGGCGGCGAGACCTCGGTGGACAAGATCACCGATGATCTCGGCGCGGCGGGATACGACAACGCCAACCGCAAGTACGTGGTGTTCGAGGACTTCAACGGGACCGCGACCGCCTGGTGCACGACGACGTGCGCGGCGACCGCCGACGAATGGTCCAGCGCCACCATGCTGCACGAACTGATCCACCTCGGCGCGGACAGTTTCTACGTGGACCATCCCAAGGTCACCGAGACCATCGACTACCTCAGCTATCCCGACGTCATGTCCAGCCAGGTCTACGACTGGCAGCTGGACCATGACTTCAACAACTACTACGACCCGAGCGAGACCACGGCGACCTTCTACACCGGCAACGAGGCCGGTGACACCCGCAAGGTGAACGTCGCGGCCTGGCCCTACTTCACCACCCCCACCTGCTGCGACATCGGCTACAGCAACGACCTGCTGACCGCGCAGGAACGCACCGTCGAAGCCGACGCGCCGTACTCCACCCCGACCGGGTTCAGCGTCTCGGGCGGCGGCTGGATCCAGGTGACCCCGCCCGGCCCGACGTCACAGATCTCGGCCAAGCACTACGACGGCCGCCGGTCGCTCACCATGAACGTGCAGTCGCACGCCGACGGCGTCGTATCGGTCACCCGCAAACCCGCGGTGACCGCCGGCCAGACCTACAAGTTCTTCGCCAAGATGACCACCGCCACCTCCGGCAACGTGAAACTGCGCCTGTCGTGGTACAACTCGTCCAACACCCTGATCTCCAGCAGTGACGGTCCGAGCACCGCGCTGACCAGCACCTGGACGGAATACCGGCACAGGGCGACCGCCCCGACCGGAGCGGCCAGCGTCCAGATCTCGGTGGTCAGCCCCGCCGGCCAGACCTTCGCCTACCAGCTCGACGCCCTCCAGCTCAACCACTGCAACAACGGCAAGACCACCGACGGCTGCCGCCTGGACAGCTGGCAGTGACCTCCGGGTGACGAATCGACCCAGCGCCTCCCGGCGGTGACCCGGTACACCGGAGCCCGCCGGGAGGCGCTGGGTCGCCCCTTGTCGCGGCCAACGAAATTTCTCCGTCACCCGGTTCTCAGCCGCCCCCTCCAGGTGGGTCCGCGTGGTTCGCGATCATGGGTTGGGACGGGCCGTCGCTACCAGGCCGCCGACATCTCCTGCGGGGCCCCGAGGGAGTCCAGGGGCTCCTGACGAACGAGGACGGTCACCTGTCCGTTCTCGTCCAGCCTGCTCAGCGGGTAGAAGTTTCCCGTGAAGAGCAGGTGGCGTCCGGTGGCGTCGTACTGGAACAGCTTCCACCGGGGAATGCTCCTGCCGGCGTGTTCCGCGCCGAACAGCGTGCGGATCTTCCGGCCGTCCACGACGGAGTACTCCTCGATCGTGTAGCGGTGCGGTCCCCGGCCGTCGGACAGATGCCTGCGGCCGACCAGCATCCTGTGACCGTCCGGGCTGATCGTCGCGGCATCCGGGGCGTCCACCCCCTGAAACACCGTCCGACCGGCTTTGAGCGTGTCACCGGCGGCGGCCGTGTCAAGGACCCGGGCCTGCGACATGGTCACGAAGCCCAGCGTGCGGCGGTCGGCCGCCCACGACAGGCTCCAAAGGTCGCCGGTGGCGTTCGTCGTCCAGGTACGTGTCTTCCCGGTGGGCAGATCGACGACCGTGAGCCGTGCTCCGGGGCAGAAGCGCAGCGTCGCGTCCTTGCCGCACACCTCACCGTCGACGCTGTAGGCCAGTCGGGTGCCGTCGTCGGTGACAGCGAGAGAGGACGCGGCCGTACCGGTCACCGGGGAGATCACGTCGCGTGCCAACTCCGTGACCTTTCCCCGCTCGTCGATCCGTATCCGGTGGAACCACGTGGTGCCCACCGCCGTCTGACGGGACAGCACACTCTGGGCGACGTAGAACGTTCTGCCCTCTCCGGTTCCGGCGAGCAGATATCCGCCGCGCACACCCCGGGTGCTCCCTTCCGGGGATCGAGGCATCACAACCCGGTCGGTGACCTTACCGCTGTGGGCGTCGCGGACCGTCAACCCGTCGTTCCCCGCGACCAGGAGGAAGGCGGGGCCGGGCGGAGCTTCCGTCACGGGTTGTACCGCCCCCGAACCGCGCAACCCGGCCCCGACGGCGACGCTCACCACCACGACCGCCAGTGCGGCCAGCAGCGGAGCCATACGGAGGGAACCACGAAGGCGACGAGCGGCCCTCGGTCGTAGCACCTGGTCGGCGGGTCGCAGAGTCTCGGCGCCCACCAGTTCGGCACCGGCGGCGAAGGCGTCACGGAGCCGGTCTTCGGTCTGCGGGGTCATCGGTCCTCCTCCAGTTTCGCGGCGAGCGTCCTGAGGGCTCGGGACGTGGACGACTTCACCGTTCCGCGGCTGACCCCCATCACCTCGGCGATCTCCCCCTCCGACAGGTCGAGGTAGTAGCGCAGCACCACCGCCTCACGCTGACGGCGCGGCAGTGCTCGAACGGCGAGGAACACCTCTCGCCTGGTCTCCCCGAGCAACACCTCGGCCTCCGCGGACCAGAACGGCGCTTTCCGGTCACCACCAAAACGCCGAGTGATCACTCGGCGCCGGTGGACCATGCGGCACCCGTTGAGCACCGCCGTCCGCAGATAGGGGAGCATCTGGTCGTGGTCGGTCAACCGGCTCCACCGGCGGTGAATCGCCGCGAAGGCGTCCTGCACGACATCCTCGGCCGTCTCCCGGTCCCCCACCAGCAGAAAGGCGAAGCGGACGAGGCCGAGACGGTGGGTCATGAACAAATCGGTGACGACGGCGTCGGCCGGAGCGGTCGCCGCGTGAGGCTCCGGCGGCGGTTTCTCCACGACACTCCTGATCTCAGACTGCATGCCTGCTCCATGCGTATCCCGTCGATCAGGTTGCCTCGGGACGGCGGATTGGTCCCCTTCTCAGTGAAGTGAGGTGGATGTGCGCCTCTCCCCGCAGCATGGCGTGGGGGCCCAACCGACATGTGACGAGAACAAAAACCGACAGTTCGCGAGTCGATCACCGACATTCGACGGGAAGAAAAACCGGCACACCGCGGATCCGCAACCGACATTCGAGAAGACACTCGGCCCCTTCCCGCGCCGTCGCGCGGTCAGCGCGGTCAGCGCGGTCAGCGCGGTCAGCGCGGTCAGCCTTCCCTGTGGCGTCGGCCCAGTTCCGCGACGAAGGCCGTGAGCAGGCGGGCGAACTCCTTCCTTTCCCACTCGGACCAGTCACGCATCGCCGCGTCGAAGATCTCGCGGCGGAAGCGATGGACCCGCTCGGCGTGCCCGACACCCAGTTCGGTGAGTTCCAACGTGCTGCGGCGGCCGTCGGCCGGGTCGGCCACCCTGCGAACCAGCCCCGCCTCGACGGCCCTGGCCACCAGGCGGCTGGCACGGGGCTGGTCGACGCCCATCCGGCCCGCGACGGAGGTCACCGTCGCGGCCTCCGTTTCCTCCTCCACGACGTCGATCACCCCGAAGAGCGCGGGGTCGAGCTCGACGTCACCCGCGAGGCGCTGGAGGGCTCGGCGGGTCTGGCTGCGCCGGATCGCCACCATCGCCCGTTCGACGGCGACCACCTGAGGGTCTTCCATCTCTCGATGATACATGCATTAATACATATTATTGTCAAAGAACATGTATTTACCGAAGATCGATAAGCAGGGAAGGCGGCACCGTGAACACCTCCCGGATCACCGGCCAGAGGCGTCCCATCGGCTACTGGATCAAGCACCTCCACGGCCTCGTCGAGAGTTCTCTCGACGACCTCCTCGCCGACCAGGGGCTGACCCGCCGCCACTGGCAGGTGCTGAACGTCGTCGCCGTCGACTCCCCCACCCTCGCCGGTCTCGACACCGCCCTCGCCCCCTTCCTCGACGACCGGTTCCCCTCCCTGCGCCCGTTCGTGGACGATCTGTGCGAGCGGGGCTGGCTGGAAGGAGCGGAGCGGCTCTCCCTCACCGCCGCCGGGATCCGGGCGCACGAGGAGTTGCGACGGCGGGTGGACACCGACCGCGCCCGCCTCACCGAGGGAATCAGCGCCGAGGAGTATCTGGCCACGATCGACGTCCTGACGCGGATGTCGGCCAACCTGACCAAGCCCGGCGAGACCCGCGACCGACCTTCAGGCCCCGCCTGACCTGGCCCCAGAGGACCCGGCCGGGACCCGGTCGGCGGGCCGCCACCCGCGACATGCGGGGGCGAGAAAATGCGTGGGAAAGTGTCGGCGCCCGGTGATAGAAAGCAAGTTCGACTTTCATCCTCAACGTGCTCGGGGGCGAGCTGTGACCACCAGTAGTTCGGAGTTCTCCGTCTCCGGCCGCCCGCATGACAGGCGGGGGCCGGTGCGCTGGCTCTGGTCCCATGTTCGCCGTCACCCGCTCCAGCTGGTCGGATTCCTCGGCGCATCACTGATCATGGTCGTGCTCAACGCCATGGTCCCCGGGTTCACCGGCGAGGCCTTCGACGCCGTCCTGAGCGAGGACGGCGGCGGGGCGCGGGCACTGGGCATGATCTCGCTGGCGCTGCTGGCGATCGTGCTCGCCCGCGGCCTCTTCGACGTCGTCGCGCGCCTGGCCAGCGAGGTCCTCGCCAAGCGACTGGAGCGGGACGCGAGGGACGAGCTCTACGTCAGCCTGCTCGGCAAGAGCCAGACCTTCCACAACAGGCAGCGGGTCGGCGACCTGATGGCACGGGCGGCCAACGACATCCGGCAGCTCTCCACCATGATCAGTCCTGGCATCGACCTGATCGTCGACTCCGGTCTGACCGGCCTCGTGCCCCTGGTCTTCATCGCCGCGATCGATCCTCGCCTGCTGCTGGTGCCCGGCGTCTTCGCGGTCGTCTTCGTCTTCGCGCTCCGGCACTACATGAGACGGCTCAACCCCGTGGCGACCCGCATGCGAGAGCAGTTCGGCGATCTCAACGCCGGGCTGAACGAGGCGGTCAGAGGCATCGAGGTCATCAAGGTGACCGCGCAGGAGGGCCAGGAGCGGCGGCGGTTCCAGACACGCGCGCGGCGTTACCGCGACTCCTTCGTCCACAACGGCCTGGTCCAGGCCCGCTACCTGCCGACCCTGCTCTTCGCCTTCGCGATGGCCGGCTCGCTCTGGCACGGCCTCCACCTGCACACGGCGGGCGCCATCACGATCGGCGACCTGGTCGCCTTCATGGGTCTGGTGGCCATGCTGGGCTTCCCGACCAATATGTCGATCTTCACCTTCTCGCTGGTCCAGATCGGCATCGTGTCCTCCCGCCGGATCCTGAGCATCATGAACACCGAGACCGAGCTCCGGCAACCCGACGACGGCCACACCGCGCCGATCAGCGGATCGATCGTCTTCGAGAACGTGACGTTCGGCTACGGGGACGACGATCCCGTGCTGCGCGACGTGACGTTCACCGTGAGGCCGGGCGAGACCGTGGCGATCGTCGGCGAGACCGGCTCCGGCAAGAGCACCCTGACCAAGCTGGTCCCCCGGATCTACGACGTCACCGCGGGCCGGATCCTGGTGGACGGCGTGGACGTACGCGAGTGGGACCTCGACTCGCTGCGCTCCCAGATCTCCACCATCGAGCAGGACATCGTGCTCTTCTCCCGGTCGGTCGCCGAGAACATCGCCTTCGGGCTGGGCCAGCGAGTGGAGCGGGACGCCGTCGTCCGGGCGGCGGAGGAGGCTCAGGCCGCCGAGTTCATCGGCGAGCTCGACGACGGCTACGACACCGTCATCGGTGAGCGCGGCATCACCCTCTCCGGCGGCCAGCGCCAGCGCCTCGCCATCGCACGGGCGCTGCTGACGGATCCGGCGATCCTCGTGCTCGACGACTCGACCAGTGCGATCGACTCCGCCACGGAAGACAGGATCCAGCGGGCCATCGGCCGCCTTCTCGACGGGCGCACCACCCTGCTGATCACCCACAGGCTCTCCCAGATCCGGTGGGCGGACAAGGTCCTGCTGCTCCGCCGAGGCGAGCTGGTCGACTACGGCACGCACGACGAGCTGCTCTCCAGGAGCCGCCTCTACCGGCGGATCTTCTCCCACTACGACGAGGCCGACGTGACCGGCGACACCATCGATCCGGCCGTGGTCCTCGCGGGCGAGCAGGGAGGGCAGGGCTGATGGGCTTCCTCATGGACGGCCTCGACGCCGAGGACTACGACCGCAGCTACAGCGATCGTGAGCTCCTTCGCCGGATCCTGTCCTATTTCCGGCCGAAGCTCGGATCGATGATCCTGGTCGCGGTCATGATCGTACTGTTCTCGCTGAGCCAGGCGGCGATGCCGTTGCTGGTCAGCTGGGGTGTGGACGGGATCGAGGACGGCACGATCGCCGACGTGGGCCCACAGCTCACCGCGGGTCTGCTGATCGCCGGCGTGCTCGGCTGGCTGTTCAACTTCGTTCGCCAGTGGCACAGCGCGAAGGTCACCGGCGACGTCGTCCTGCGCCTGCGCGAGGACGCGTTCGACGCCGTGCTCAAGCGTGACCTGTCGTTCTACGACGAGACCCCGTCAGGCAAGATCGTCAGTCGGGTCACCTCCGACACCGACGACTTCGCCACCGTCTCCACCCTGACGATGGACCTGATCAGCCAGGTGCTGATGGTCGGCTTCGTCACGGTCATGCTCTTCCTGCGCAGCGTCGAGCTCGCCCTGCTGACCCTTCTCGTGGCGCCGATCGTGATGGGCATCGCCCTGCTGTTCCGGCGGGTCGCCCGTAGCAGCACCCGCCAGGCGCAACGCTCGCTGAGCCGGGTGAACGCCACCCTGCAGGAGACCATGGGCGGGATCACCGTCGCCAAGAACTTCCGCCAGGAGCAGCGGGTCTACGACGAGTTCCGCCCCATCAACCGGCAGAGTTACCAGGTCACGCTCAAACAGGGTTTCGTCTTCTCCGGCATCTTCCCCGTTCTCTTCGTCGTCGCCGGGCTCGCCACGGTCGCGCTCGTCCAGCTGGGCGGCACCGCCGTCCTCGGCGGCGCTCTGTCCGGCGGCGACTGGTTCCTCTTCCTCCAGGGCGTCGCGCTCTTCTGGTTCCCGCTCACCTCCATCGCCGCGTTCTGGTCGCAGTTCCAGCAGGGCCTGTCCGCCTCGGAGCGGGTGTTCGCCCTGATCGACGCGCCACCCCGGGTGGTGCAGACCGATCCCCAGCCGGTCGGCAGGCTCGCGGGCCGCATCGAGTTCCGAGACGTCAGGTTCGGCTACGAAGCGGAAAGCACCGTCCTTCGGGACTTCAACCTCACGATCGAGGCGGGCGAGAGCGTCGCGCTGGTCGGCCACACCGGGGCGGGCAAGTCGACGCTCAGCAAGCTCATCACCCGGTTCTACGAGTTCCAGGACGGCCTGTTGACGATCGACGATCGCGACGTCCGCACGCTCGACCTGGCCGGATACCGGCGGCAGATCGGCGCGGTGCCACAGGTTCCGTTCCTGTTCAGCGGCACCGTCGCCGACAACATCCGCTATCCGAGGCCGGAGGCGAGCGACGAGGAGGTGCTCGCCGCCGCCACGGCGGTCGGCGGGGGCGACTGGATCGACGCCCTGCCGGACGGCCTGCGGACCGATGTGGGCGAGCACGGCCGCGCCCTGTCCATGGGCCAGCGCCAGCTCGTCGCGCTGGCTCGCCTGCTCATCCAGGATCCGGCGATCGTGGTTCTGGACGAGGCCACCGCCAGCGTCGACCCGCTGACCGAGGCCCAGATCCAGGAGGGCCTGGACCGGGTGCTGGCCGAGCGCACCTCCATCGTCATCGCCCACCGGCTCTCCACGATCGAGCACGTCGACCGCATCATCGTGCTGGATCACGGCCGGATCGTCGAGGAGGGCGACCACACCACGCTGCTGGCCCGCGGCGGCCACTACTGCCAGGTCTACAACACCTACTTCAGGCACCAGTCCCCCGACTACCGGCCGGGTTCCGGCTTCGTCTCCGTCACCGGTTCCGCGTGATCGAGGCCGCTCGGATCGGGATCCCGGTTCGAGCGGCCTCGATCACATCTCGCCAGAGTGGCCACCGCGGGCCGGCGGCCTGGTGAGGGCGCGGGGGTGCCAGTATGTTCTGACTCATGACGGTGCGGTCGTTGGGGTTTCGGAGCGATCTGATGTTGCTCAGGCTGCAGGGCGGCACCGTCGACCGGCGCGAGGGTTACCTGGTTGTCAGGACGCCCGCCAATCCGACCTATCACTGGGGAAACTTCATCCTGCTGGACGCCCCGCCGGCCCCTGGAACGGTGTTCTCGTGGGTGGAAACCTTCCGCCGCGAGTTTCCCGACACCGGCCACGTCGCCATCGGCGTCGACGGCGTCACCGGCGACGCGGGCGAGCCGGAGGAGCTCGCCGCGGCGAACCTCGATGCCGAGCGAAGCACCGTGATGACGGCCGGTGCGGTGCACCCGCCGCCGCGACCGAACCGTGAGGCTCACTTCCGCGTCCTGGACGGCGACGAGGACTGGGCCGCCGCGCTGGCACTGCAGGAGGCCACCAATCCGGGCACCGACGTCGAGGGATACCGGGTGTTCGCACGGCGCAATCTGGCGGCGATGCGCCGACTGCAGGAACGCGGATGCGGCGCGTGGTTCGGAGCCTTCGTGGACGACCGCATGGTCTCCGGGCTCGGCCTGTTCACCGACGGCTCGGGCCTCGCGCGTTACCAGGCCGTCGACACCCACCCCGCGCATCGGAACCGCGGCCTTTCCGGAACCCTCGTGTACACGGCGGGCCGACACGCCCTGGAACATCTGAACGCGCACACGCTCGTCATGGTGGCCGACCCGGCCTACGTCGCGATCCGCGTGTACCGCTCGGTGGGCTTCACCGACTCCGAGACCCAGGTCCAGTTGGAGCCGTCGGCGAGTGCTCCGGCGTCACCGTGACCTTCGCGGGCGCTCCGGCATCACCGTGACCTTCGCGGGCGCGAGGGCCGGTGCGCGCCCGCCAGGAATGTTCACTATATTTAGCAAATGGTGAATCTAACCTCGGTGCTCTCACTGCACGGTTGCGCTCTCCGCTATGCCGACAGCGGTGGTGACGGTGTGCCACTGGTGTTCTCGCACGGCGCGGGGGCCGATCATGTGATGTTCGAAGCCCAGCGCGAACACCTGCGTGCCCGGGGATACCGGGTGATCACCTGGGACATGCGCGGCCACGGCCGCTCTCGCCCGGCCGGGGCTCCGTTCACCGCCGAGCGGGCGATCGCGGACCTGTGCGCGCTCGTCGAGCACCTCGCGCTCGACCGTCCCGTGCTCGTGGGACAGTCCCTCGGCGGCAACCTCGGCCAGGCCGTCGTCAGGCGGCATCCGGGCCTCGCCCGAGCGTTGATCGTCATCGGCTCGACGTGGAACACCGCGCCACTGTCGTGGAATGAGCGTCTGCTGCTGAAGGCGGCCGCGCCGAGTCTCTCGATGATCTCCGCCAAACGCCTTCCCGGCATGATGGCCGACGCCTCGGCGGCGACGGAGGAGGCGCGGGCGGACGCGCGGCGGGCGTTCTCCCAGCTGTCGAAGCAGGAGTTCGTCCAGGTGTGGCGGGCGACCGTCGAACTCCTCGACCCGGATCCCGGCTATCGCACGCCCGTACCTCTGTGCCTGATCCGCGGCGAACGGGACCGTACCGGCAACATCGCCTCGGCGATGCCCAGGTGGGCCAGGGCCGAGGGCGTCGAGGAGGTCGTCATCCCCGGCGCGGGCCATATCGCCAACCAGGACACCCCTCGTGCGGTGAACGTGGCGATCGAGGCGTTCTTGCGTAGGATCTCGGTATGAGGCGGGCACGGCGGTGAGCGCGACCAGGCGTCGCGCGTTCATCACCTCGGTGGGTGACCTGCTGGCCTCGTGGAACCTCCCGCACGCGACCGGCCGCGTCTACGGACTACTGCTGGTGACCGAGGAGGCGATCTCCCTCGACGCGATCGCCGCCGAGCTCGAACTGAGCAAGGGAGCGGTGAGCACCGCGGTACGGCAGCTGGACTCCTGGGGGCTCGCGAAGGTGATCCCGCAGCCCGGCAGCCGCAGGCTCCTGGTCGAGGCCACGGGAGGGATCGAGTCGCTGCTGGAGGCGAGCCATTCGCGGGCCAGGACCCTGATCGCCGCGCTGCGCGACGGCGAGGCCCTGGTGAGTCCCGGTCCCGCGCAGGATCGGCTCAGGGATGTGATCGGGCTGTTCTCCGGCTATGTCGACGTCGGGAGCGAGCTGCTCGACAGATATCGCCGGTAGCACCGCTGGATCGGGTGCTCGGCTCACCGCGGAACGTCCGCCCTGGCCTGGACCGGGGGTCACCGAAGAACATCTGGATTCGGACTCGCCGACGGACGTCCCCATCGTCGAGGATCAGCCCGGCGACGAACATCCCTTTCGCCGGAGACCGATCCGGCGGCGGACGCCCGCACTCATCGGGGACGGATCCGGTCACGGACGCCCGCACTCATCGGGGACGGATCCGGTCACGGACGCCCGCACTCATCGGGGAGGAATCCGGTGACGGACGTCTGCCCTCACCGCGGGAAAGACCGGGAGTAGCACACCAAACCCATAAATATCACCTGATCTTGCATTAAAAACGACTAAATACTCTTTATTGGCTCAGACAGCAGAAAGGAGCCTTTCCCGATCGCCAGCCCCGCCGATGCGCGCTCACGCTGCGGATTCACACATCACGAAATCGAGCTACTTCTTACGACAGAAGTATATTTGTCACCTTATTAGTGATGACTGCCGCCTTTCTCAACCTGTATGACGAGCGATGAAGTTGCGATGAGTGGCGGTGAAAGATGATGAACGGCGATGGAAACAACGGCCGGGTACGACGACGACCGCTCCCGATCACCCGCTCACAGGTCCCTCCCGGACCGCTGCGTGATCTCAGAGACCTGCTGTACGAGCTGTACATGGAAGCGGGGGCCCCCGCACTCGACGACATCGCCGGGGAGATCTCCCACGAACTCCCCGGCCCGGGTGCTCCCGAACGCGACACCGTCCGCCGGATGCTGGCCTCGGCGGAGATCCCCTCCGACCAGGCCGGCCTGACGGCCGTCATCACCGTGCTGGCCCGTCTGGCCGGGCGGGACCCCGCCGTCGCCGCCGATCGGGGCCGCGAGCTGTGGAGGAGCGCCCGCCTGGCCTCGGCGGCCGGGTCGCCGGGTCACCGAAGATCGTCGGCCGACCCGTTCTCGCTGGGGGTGCACCGGGCGATCGACGCGGGCGCGGAGGCCGTGGGAATGGGCGTCCTGCCCGTCTACGTGCCGCGCCCCCACGACGACCACCTCGCCGCCGTCGTACGACAGGCGGTGGCCGGGCGCAGTGCGGTCGCGATGCTGGTCGGCGACTCGTCGACCGGCAAAACCCGGGCCTGCCTGGAGGCGGTGCGGCTCCTGCCCGGTGGGTGGCGGCTGTGGCACCCGGCCGATCCCGTCCATCCGGAGGCGATCGCCGTGGCCCTGGCCTCCCTCCCGCCGCGGACCGTCGTATGGCTCGACGAGTCGCAGTCCTACCTGCTCACCCCGGCGGGTGACCTGGGCGAGCGCGTCGCCGCCGGGCTGCGTGCCCTGGTGGACGACCCGGAGCGCGGCCCGGTGCTGGTCCTGGGCACCCTGTGGCCCGAATACTGGGCCGCCCTCACCGAGGTCCCCACCACGGGTGGCGCCGATCCCCGTGCCCAGGCACGGGCGCTGGTGACCGGCGCCGCCATCCACGTCCCCGACCGTTTCACCGGCTCCCACCTGGAGGCGGTGCACGGCGCGGCGCACGGCGATCCGCGTCTGGAGC
Source organism: Streptosporangium sp. NPDC000095 (assembly GCF_042899335.1). Taxonomy (NCBI): domain Bacteria; kingdom Bacillati; phylum Actinomycetota; class Actinomycetes; order Streptosporangiales; family Streptosporangiaceae; genus Streptosporangium; species Streptosporangium sp. NPDC000095. The sequence continues at coordinate 62,907 of NZ_JBIAZS010000014.1, read as the reverse complement.
GCGCGTACGTCGGGGCCCGCGACGGCCGGATCACCCAGTACCTGACGGGCGTGCCCGGCATGGTCGAGCGCTACCGCAACGCGCCCGCCCCGGCCAGAGCCGTGATCGAGACCGCGATGGACGCCAGGCGGGTGGGAGCCGGCCCCGCCCTCTCCCACGCCCTCCTGAAGACCGCCGCGTTCGACTGCCTGACCGGCTACGAGTACGGCGCCCTGCCCCGGGACTGGTTCGAACGGGCCCTCGCCTACGCCTGTGGTGTCCACGGCCCCCTCACCCGCGTCGGCCCCCACCACGACGAGCCGTCCGCCTCCCGCCGCTACCGGCTCGCGAACCACCTGGAACAACTCGGTCGCGCCGAGCGCCGTACGCGTCCCGTCCCCGCCGCCCTGTGGGACGCGCTCGCCTTCCACGCCGCCCCCGAGGACCTGCCCCACCTCGCGGCCCAGGCTCGGACTCGCGGCCTCTACCATCACGCCCTCCTGCTGTACGGTGCCGCCGCCGCGGCCGGGGACCTCGACGCCCCACGACAGGCGATCGCCCTGCTCGGAGAGACGGGACGCACCGAGGAGGCGCTCACCTGGCTGAGGTTCCACGGCGAGCAGGACGACGCGTGGGCACTCGGCCGGAGCGCCGCCGTCCTCGACGGGGCCGGTCACCGCGAGAGGGCGATCACCGCCTACCTGCGCGCCGCGGAAGCGGGAGACCCCGATGCCCCGAGGAGGGCGATCACCCTGCTCGTGGACGAGGGAAGGACCGGGGAGGCGATCGCCTGGCCGCGAGCCCACGGCTGGTTCGGCGACGTCGGCCTCCCCGTCTGGACGGCTGCCCTCCTCGACAGGGCGGGATATTACGAGGAGGCTCTCATCGCCTACCGGTACGCCGCGAAGCTGGGGAACGCCGACGCCCCGGAGTGGCTGGCGTCCCTGCTGTACAGGACGGGCCACGGACAGCAGGCGCTCGTCGCCTGCCGCCGCGCCGTGCGAACCGGTGACGGCCACGCCCTCAGGCAGGCCGTCGCCCTGCTGCGGGAGATGGGACGGACCGAGGAGGCGATCACCTGGTTGCGGACCCGCGCAGAGGACGGCAACGCCGACGCCCTCTGGGAGGCGGTCGAACTGCTGCGGGAGTCGGGACGGATTGAGGAGGCGATCGCCTGGCTGTACGCCCGCGCGGAGTCGGGCGACCGTCGCGCGATCTCCAAGACGGTCGATCTGCTCCAGGAGGCGGGCCGAGTCGAGGAGGCCCTCACCTGGCTGAACGCCCGCGCCGAGAACGGCGACACCTACTCCTACCGGCGATCGATCGGCCTCCTGCGGCGGACGGGACGGATCGAGGAGGCGATCGCCTGGCTGCGGACCCATGCCGAGCACGGCGACCGCCTCGCCCTCGAAGAGGCCGTCGACCTGCTGCGGGAGTCCGACCAGGCCGGGGAGGCGATCGCCTGGCTGAACGCCCGCGCGCAGGCCGGTGACCGCTTCGCGCTCGACCCGCTCTCCCGCCTGCTGGAGAAGGTGGGCAGGACCGAGGAGGCGATCGCCGCCTATCGGCGCGCCGTCGAGGCGGGAAACGACGGTTCACACTGGCCGATGGCCGTCCTGCTGCACCGGGAGGGCCGCCTGGAGGAGGCGCTGGCCGCGTACCGGCGCGCCACCGAGACCGGGCACCCCGGCGACGGCTGGGGAATGGTCGAACTCCTTGAGGAGACGGGCCGTACCGAGGAGGCACTGGCCGCGTACCGGAACGCCGCCGAGGCGGGGAACCCCGACGCCGTCTGGCGGCTGGTCGAGTTGCTCCAGGAGAGTGGCCGTACCGAGGAGGCGATCACCTGGCTGCGGACCCGCGCCGAGCACGGCGACACCGACGCCCTGTGGAAGGCGGTCGAACTGCTCCAGGAGGCGGGCCGGGCCGAGGAGGCGATCACCTGGCTGCGATCCCGCGCCGAGCACGGCGACACCGACGCCCTCGGCCGGTTCACCGCCCTGCTGTACCAGATGAACCGTTCCGAGGAGGCGATCGCCTGGCTCAGGACCCGCGCCGAGGACGGCGACCCTCGCGCTCTGGACCACGCGGTCGACCTGATGTACGAGTCGGGCCGGGCCGAGGAGGCGCTCACCTGGCTGAACGCCCGCGTCGAGGCGGGTGACGCCGGTGCGCTGACCTGGATCGCCGTCCTGCTGCGCGAGACCGGCCGGCCGGAGAGAGCGGTCCTCGCCCACCTGCGCGCCGCCGAACTGGGCCTGCCCGGCGCCCTGCGCGCGGCGATCGACCTGCTGAGACGGCTGGGCCGCGTCGGCGAGGCCGAACGGCTCCGGAGGTACGGGATCACCCCCGGCAGGACGTGACCCCCTGGAGAGAACACCGTCATTGAGCGCCGACTGAGAAACGTGCTCCGGACACCACTTCTCAGTTGGTCTCAGTGACGGACCCGGCTTCTCAGTTGGTCTCAGCGACGGGCCCGGCGAGACCGCCGTGGCGGCGTTGACCGGTTCAGCCGTGACGCGACGGTTTCGAGGTCAGGAAGTCGCGGATCCGGTCGGCGACGGCGGGGTAGTCGTCGGCGAAGCAGATGAAGTGGCTGCCTGCCCGGCTCTCGACGAACTCGGCGCCGGTCTTCCGCACACGACGTTAACCCTGCCTTGCATCATGGGCATACTATTTTGCCCGTGATGCAAGAAATCGGAGATCTGGACAGCCTTGTCCGCAAACGCATCCGCGCCCTGCGCGTCGCACAGGGCTGGTCCCTGGAAGAGCTGGCCGGCCGCGCCAACCTCAGCCAGTCCTCACTGAGCCGCATCGAGAACGGGCAGCGACGCCTCGCCCTGGACCAGCTCGTCACCCTCGCCCGCGCCTTGGACACCACCCTCGACCAGCTCGTCGAGAACGCGACCGACGACGTCGTGATCAGCCCGATCGTCGACGGCGCCCACGGCCGGCTGCGCTGGCCGGTGAAGAGCGACCCCGACATGAGCGTCATACGCCAGCGCATGACCGAGCCACCGCCCGACAACCCCTCGCGCATGCGCGCCCACCCCGGCCGGGAATGGCTGGTCGTCCTCTCCGGCACCGCGATCCTCATGCTGGGCCACCGGCGCTTCCGCCTTGAGACCAACCAGGCCGCCGAGTTCCCGACGATGTTGCCGCACGCCATCGGTGCCGAAGGCGGGCCGTGTGAACTTCTGGGTATCTTCGACCGCGACGCCCGCCGAGGACACCAGCGCGACAACGACGGCGACTCCCCCGAACTCCGCCGATGACGGCGACGCGCACCCTCCGTGTACGGATGCGCCTTGCGCATGGGGCACCGTCTCGCATCGATAACTTGCGCGTTCCGGGAGCCATCATGCTTTTGCAGCAAATCCGTCTTACGGTGACGGCATGACCCAAGCACACTCGCATGCCTCCCACGGTGCGCAGCACGACCACCACCGACACGACCACCACACGCAAGACGACCGTCACCGGCAGGACGACGCCGACCAGGCGGAGATCCTCGACCTGGACGCGGAAGTCCTCGCCGAGCACATCGCGTCCATCACCGCATGGCTGCCGCTGAAGACCGGCCCGCGCCACATCGTGGACCTGGGCTGCGGCACGGGAACGGGCACCTTCGCCCTCCTCGACCGTTTCCCCGAAGCGCACGTCATCGCCGTCGACGCCTCACCCGAACACCTGCAGCGCCTGCGCAAGAAGGCATGTGCCCGGGACATGGACGACCGCGTACGCACCGTGCAGGCCGACCTCGACGCCGCCGACTGGCCCGACCTCGGTACGCCGGACCTGGTCTGGGCCTCGGCCTCGATGCATCACATGGCCGACCCCGGCCATGCCCTGCGCAACGTCCACGACATGCTCCCGTCCGGCGGTCTGTTCGCCGTCGTCGAGCTGGCCGGCTTTCCCCGGTTCCTGCCGGAAGACGCCCCCGAAGAGCGGCCCGGCCTGGAGGACCGCTGCCACGCCGCGACCGACCGCTTCCACGCCGAACACATGCCTCATCGGGGCGCCGACTGGGGACCGATGCTCACCGCCGCCGGGTTCACCCTCGACGGCGAGCGCACCGTCATCGTGAACATCGACGGCACCCACAACGAAGCCGTCGGCCGTTACGCGCTGAGCACCCTTCGGCGCGTCCGCGGCGCCGTCGCGGACACGCTCTCCGCCGAAGACCTCGCCGCACTCGACCGGCTGCTCGACACGAGCGGTCCCGACAGCATCCTGCGCCGCGACGACCTCTCGGTACGTACCGAACGCACCGTCTGGGCCGCACGCCGCACCTGACCCTCACCCCACCCGGATCGCCCGCCGAGCGGGGAGGGGATGTGGTCCGCGGGCGATGACACGGCGATCCGGACCCTGTCGCGCCGGACTCAGTCGATGATCGCGGTGGCCTCGACCTCGACCAGAAGGTCGGGTACGGCCAGCGCCGCGACACCCAGCAGCGTGGCCGGAGCGACCGGGGTGACCCCCAGCTTCGCGGCCGCCCGAGCGACCCCCTCCAGGAACAGCGGCATCTTGTCGGGGGTCCAGTCGACGACGTAGGCGGTCAGTTTCGCCACGTCCTCGAAGGAGGCGCCGACCTCGGCCAGGGCCGTGCCGATGTTGAGGTAACACCGCTCGACCTGAGCCGCGAGGTCGTCTTCGCCGACCGTGACCCCGCCGGCGTCCCAGGCGACCTGTCCGGCGACGAAGACCAGCTTCGTCCCGGTCGCGATCGACACCTGCCGGTAGACATCGATCTCCGGCAGTCCGGCGGGGTTCACCAGGGTGATGGCCATGCTGCCCACTCCCTCCTCAGGAGAGTCCTCGGGCCCGCTTCCGGCGACCCCGAACACTCTCGGTCTCTTGTGGTTACTTGGGAACCATAGGAGAGTGTGCACTGACATGGAAGAACGCACTTTTCAGTGACTGGGGAACCTTATGGTGACCAAGCAGTTCAGCGGCTCGGCCCAGGACGCGGACCTGACCCGCGCGGACTCCCTGGCGCGGGAGATCTTCTCGGACATCGCCAACAAGTGGGCACTCCTGATCATCGAGACCCTGGGGGACCGCACCCTGCGCTTCGGCGAGTTGCGGAACGAGATCGACGGCATCAGCCACAAGATGCTCACCCAGAACCTGCGCATGCTGGAGCGCAACGGCCTGGTCGAGCGGGAGGTGCACCCCACCGTGCCGCCACGGGTCGAGTACACCCTCATGGAGTCGGGCCAGGCGCTACGCAAGACGGTTGACGGCATGTGCGACTGGACCAGCCGATATCTCGGCCACATCGAGGACTCCCGCCGCCGCTTCGACGCGTAGCCCGAACCGGACACGGCCCCACCCCGTCACGTACCGCGCTTCACCGCACGCGGTACGTCTTCACCGGCACGACGACCCCGTCTTCCCCGGCCCTGGGAAGGGACGGGGAAGACGGGGTCGTTCGTCAGAAGTGACCGATGGTGACCGAGGTGGAGGTCAGCGCCCAGCGATGCAACACGGTCGTCTCGGCCTCGCGCATCTGCGCCTTCAGTCCTTCGACCGTACGGTCACAGATGATCAGCGGTTCGGGGGTGGGCCAGGTGGCGATGGCGTGGAAGAGGCGGCTGCCCGTGCCGTACAGGACGGACCAGCCGGGCCGGGTGATCTCCAGCATCGCGGCCTCGGCACGCGCCTCGTGGCCCCAGGTGTGGTGGGGTACGGGCAGGGCGGCCTGGCCGTCGCGGTGGCGTCCGCGAGAGCGGACGGGCCGTCGCCGGATCATGAGATCACCTGCCCGACGGCACTCTCCGCTTTCAAGCCACACCGGAACGGTTGCCAGCGGGCGGTGTAGGGGTTCCCCCAGGTGTCCTCGCCGGAGCAGCTCATCTTGCGTGCCTTGCTGCGCCAAGGCTTCTTTGAACAGTCTGCTGAGAGCAAACCTGGGCGGACGCATCGATCGCAGGCGACCAAACCGCCGCCACCGAGTACTTCCTCCAGGTCGCCCTCCTCGACCCAACGGGTGCCCCGGACGCCGGAACATAGCCCTGCCTGTGGCGATGTGCCTTCGGAGAACACCTCTCGGGCAACAGACCGTGACGCTATCTTGTCCGCGTGGGGTAGTGCTTCGTTTACCAGATTGGTTAATACTCGGGAGAGGGCCGACGCAGTTGGAGGTGTTCTATGCGGACCGTCGTCTCCAACTCGTCTGCGAGTCTGACAGGGAGATGCGCAAGGTCTACGGCGCCGAAGGAGCTCGGAAGCTCAGGCAGCGTCTGCAGGCCCTCCGCGTCGCGGACACTCTGGACGATCTCTTTCACCTGCCGGGACGCTGCCACCCGCTGCGCGGCGACTACGCGGGTTGCCACGCGATGGATCTTCATCAGGGCTGGCGCCTCGTGTTCCGGCTCATGACCTCCGAAGAGAAGACAGGCCAGGAACTGGAAGAAAAGGAGGCCGCACTGGTCATAGAGATCGTCGACTATCACGGATGACCACGAAGCACGAAAGGAGCGTAGAAGCCGATGTCGACACCTGAATTCCATCCTTCCGGCGCCCCCGACTACGCCGTGCCACCTGGGGAGACCATCCGGGAGCATCTCGACGAGCTTGGGATGACCCAGCGTGAACTCGCCACCAGACTGGGCCTCAGCGCGAAGCATGTTAATAGGTTGGTTCAGGGGCTTGTGCCACTAAGTCACGAGATCGCGCAACGCCTGGAACTGGTCACCGGCATGCCCGCGAAGCTCTGGAACCGTCTGGAGGCCGACTACCAGTCCGCCCAGCAGCGCCTGCGCATGGAGCACGAGATGTTGGACGCGGTCTCCTGGCTGGATGAGATGCCGGTTCGCGAGCTTGTCAAACGAGGCGCTCTTCCAGAGGAACCGAAAGACAAGATCTCACGGGTTCAACAGTTATTCGCCTTCTTTGGTGTCGCGCATTTGACGACATGGCGCGATCTTTACGAGAGGCCCGCCGCCGATTTCCGTCAGACAAAGTCCTTCGAGGCCGACCCCGGCGCGGTTGCCTCTTGGCTACGTCTGGGCGAGCTCGCCGCACGCGATATCGAATGCAAGCCATTCGACAGCCTGGGCCTTCGTCGTGCGCTTCCTCGGCTGCTACAGCTGACCTCTCAGCCTCCCGAACTCATGGTTCCGATAATGCGGGACATCTGCGCGCAGCACGGAGTGGCAGTGGTCTTTGTCAGGGAGATCACCGGCGCGCGCGCAAGCGGGGCCACCAGGTGGATATCCAGCGAAAAGGCCATGCTCCTACTCAGCCTCCGATACAAGACCGACGACCATCTCTGGTTCACCTTCTTCCACGAGATGGGTCATATTTTATTGCACGGGAAGAGCGACACCTGGATCGAGAACAGCATCTCCGATGATGACCCAAAAGAAGAGGAGGCCGATCAGTTTTCCTGTGACCTACTGATTCCAAAGAAGCATCTTACAAAGCTTCGCTCTTTGAAGTCCCTGGGTTCGGTTCGCGCATTCGCCGGTGACATAGGCGTGTCCCCGGGAATTGTTGTCGGCCGTCTACAACATGACGGCATCTGGCCTGCCAGGCAGGGAAACGGCCTCAAGCGGAAAGTCGAGTTGGCGAGCGATTTTTAAGTCACACTCCTGGACGCTTTCCGTCCAGCAGGGCAGAACGTCTGACGAGTCCGGTGAAGACGACGCCACCGAACCGTGAGATCCACAGGGCGGGCTCAGGCCAGGTCGACGGGTCGTACCCGTAGCTTTGCGGCGATGCGGGCGAGCGCCCGCTGGTCGGCGGCGGTGAGCGGGTCGAGCACGTACTTCCGCACCGAACGAACATGTATGGGCGCGGCGGCGACGACCACTTCGTAGCCGACGTCGGTGAGAGCGGCGAGGGTGTATCTGCCGTCATCGGGATCGGGCGAACGCTCCACCCAGCCCCGCTGCTCGAACCGCTTGATGACGTTGGACAGGCGTGAGAGGGAGCCGTTGGCCAGGTAGGCCAGCTCGCTCATCCGCAGGCGGCGCTCCGGGGCCTCCGAGATGTGGCTGAGAGTCAGGTATTCGAAGAGGGTCAGACCGGCCTCGCGCTGCAGCGGTGACTCCAGCCGTCCCGGGAGCAGCAGCACCAGCGAGACCAGCCCGGTCCAGCCGTCCTTCTCGTCCGCGGTGAGCCACAGCCGCTCGTCAGCGGTGTCCTCGCCGGGGTCCGGGGTCGTGGTGGTGGCCATGGAGACACCCTACCGGGCGGCCATGACTTCACGCGTGAAGTAAAATTCTGATACGTTGACTTCACGCGTGAAGTCAATCGAGAGGATCGCCATGAGCACGCCGGAGTTTTTCGCCCCTCCGGGGTACGGCACGAAGCAACTGGCCAACATGCACTACAACCAGGCGGTACGCATCGGCGACCGCGTCGAGACCTCGGGTCAGGGAGGGCTGGACGACGACTGGAACTTCCCCGAGGCCCTCGAGGACGAAATCGTGCTGGCCTTCGAGAACGTCGAGCGAACCCTCGCCCAGGCGGGCGCCACCTGGCGTGACGTCATCGCCGTGAACTCGTACCACGTCCCCGAATCCCCCGGCTTCATCGGGGAGACCCACAACCGCGTCATGGTGGAGCAGTTCCGCGAGCGCATGGGGGATCGCGCCCCCATCTGGACCGAGATCGGGGTTCCGGCTCTCGGCGCCCCGGGGATGCGCGTCGAGATCCGCGTCACCGCCGTCGTCGACTCCGGTCGTCGGCAGGAGGTCAGCGAATCTCCTTGATGGGCGCGCACGGTTTCACGGGGCTGCCCGCCTTGGCCAGCCACATGCCGAGGTGCCAGGGCACCTGTGCGTTCAGGTTGTCGCGGAACTCCATGACGAGCGTCTCGCCCGGTCTGATGTGCTCAGGGGCGATCCGGATCGTCCGTACGGAGGTCACCGTGGCGGCCTGGGGCGAACGCGCCGCCTTCGTGGCCGAACGCAGTTCCCCCGGTCCGTCGGCGGGCGGTCCGCCGTAGGTCGCGTCCACACCGGTGAACCGGGGAGGCGCGCACAGCATGCCAGGCGTCAGGAACGTCACATCCGCCTTGACGCCGGCAGCGGCCAGCTTCGCCTCCAGCCCGTCGGGGTCGTGGAGTTCGTTGACGGTCACCGTCAACGTGCCGTCCGGGCTCTCGGCCACCGCGTAGGCGGGGGCGCCGCTCCCGAGGACCAGTGCCGTCGCGACGGCCGTCGCCGCGGCACCGGCCGTGACCAGCAGCCGGGGGGTGGTGACAAGGCGCCGCCGGGAGTGAATACCGCTGAGCAGTCGCCGCCGCGCTCCGGCGAGTTCGCTCTCGGTGGCCGCGGGAACGGTCTCCCACATGGTCTTCAGTGCGTCCATCGTCATTCTCCTCGTTCTTCCTGGTTCAGGGCCTGACGGATCTGCAGGCGGGCTCGGTTGAGTCGCGAGGCCACGGTTCCCACCGGGATGGCGAGCGCGTCGGCGACCTCCCGGTAGTTCAGTTCGGCCCAGGCGACGAGCAGCAGCACGTCGCGATCGGCCCGTTTGAGTTTCAGCAGGGCCTGTGCCAACGGCCGGTTGACGGCCAGTGTGTTGATCCCGTCCTCTACCTGGACACCGGGGATCTCCGCCGGATGTACGCCGCTGCGGATGTAGGCGCGGTAGAGGTTCTTCTCGGTGCGTCGCCGTTTGCCGATCACATTGGAGGCGATGCCGTACAGCCACGGGCGGGCGTCGGAGCGGCCCCTGTCGTAATCGCTCCGGCGCTGGAAGGCGGCGAGAAAGGTGTCCGCCACGACGTCTTCCGCCTCGCTGGGGCCCAGCCGCCTGGTCACATAGCGGTGCAGGAGTGGTGCGTGCCGGTCGAACAGGATGGCGAAGACGTCGGGCTCGTTCAGCGACCTCTCGATGAGGGCCGCGTCATCGACCTCGACGTCTTCGCGGAAGGTTGTCATACATATTGGCCTTTCCTGGCGTATGCGGTCACCTGTACTTACCGCGCCGGGCCTGAAACCTTCATCGGGCGCTCTCCACGCCCCGGGCACGCGCCTCTCCCACATCCGAGACTTTTGGGCGCGTGGGCGATCCGCGCCCCGCGCACAGCGGCCCTCCCGCCAGAAAACAGCACTTCACCAGGCGAAACGTTCCTCGCGACGTAACCGGACGGGGAACCGGTCAGCGGGCTCGGACAGTGTCCCCGACGAGTGTGCGGGGAACGTCGTCCGGGCCGTGTGTGCGTATCACGACGGCCCGATGGGCCGCGGGGGCCGTTCGGTTCTTCTCACGGCCGGGACGTCGCCCTCCCAGGATCCGGGACAGGCCCTCACGGCACGGAGAGGTGCCGGTTGTCCGGTGACTCCGACGCGCTGGGGGCGCGGAAGAACCGCGCGGAGCGGGCGTGCAGGGTCCGGGTGAGCAACCAGTAGACCGAGGCGCCGTCCGGCCACTGGGTGACCACCCGGCCGCTCGCCGAGCGGAAGTAGTTCGGTGCCTGGGCGAACGAGCTGGCGTCCAGACGACGCTTCAGCCAGCGGTTCAGCCGTCTGACCGCCTCCGGCCTGACCTCGACCGCGCTGGCACCGCGGCGGCGCATCTCCCGCAGGGAGCGCACCACGAACTTCGCCTGCTGCTCGAAGTTGAACACCGGGGCGTAGTAGTTGGTGTTGGGGCCGTACATCATGAAGAGGTTCGGCATCTCGTCCACCATGATGCCGAGGAACGCCATGGGGTCGTCGCCCCACTTCTCCTTCAGGTCGCGGCCCGCGCGCCCGTGGACCTCCAGGCCGCAGAGGAACTCGGCCGCGCGGAATCCCGTCGCGGTGATCACGACGTCGAGTTCGTGCTCCCGGCCGGTGGCGTCGACCACGCCGGTCTCGGTCACTCGTTCCACGGCGTGCGGAACGAGGGTGACGTCGTCACGCAGCAGGGTCGGATAGAAGGTGGAGCTGTGGATCGCCCGTTTGCCCAGGTAGGCCGAGGTCGGTGTCAGAGCCGCCCTGAGGTCGGGGTGGTCGGCGAAGACCTCTGCGAGGTAGTCCTGGCAGATCTTGACCGCCCGGGTGTCGACGGTCCCGCCGGGCCGGATGATCCTGCCGCCGAGCCACTTGCGTTCCAGCTGCAGGAACAACCGCCACCGGATGAGTCGCCGCGTCACCGGGTGACGCCGTCGAGCGCGTTCCTTCTCGGTGAACGGGAGCGAGACCTTCGGGTCCACCCATGCGGGCTGACGCTGGAACACCGTCAGATGCTTGGCTCGGCCGCCGAGCTCCGCGACGATCTGGGCGGACGTCGAACCGGTGCCGACGACTCCCACCCGGCGTCCGTCGAGCGTCACGTCGGAGCGCCACCGCGCCGTGTGGAAGATGTCGCCGGTGAACAGCTCGCGGCCCGGCCAGGCGGGCTCGTTCGGGACGTTCAGGAGCCCGACGGCGGTCACCACGGCCGTGAAACGCAGCACCTCACCGGTGTCGAGGTGCACGGCCCAGCGCTGGCCGTCCTCCTCCCAGACCAGCCGCCGGACGGTGGTGCCGAACCGGAAGTGGGCCCTGAGCCCGAACCGGTCGGCCACGTGCTCAAGGTAGGACTGCAGTTCCGTCTGGCCGGGGTAGGAGCGTGACCAGTCGTACGGGGCGAACGAGAACGAGTACATCGGGGCCGGAGTGTCGACCTCGGCACCGGGGAAACGATTGACGCGCCAGGTGCCGCCCGGCCCGTCCTCGGTCTCGAACACGGTGAACGAGTACCCGTTCCGCTTCAGTTGGTGGGCCGCCGCGAGTCCGGCGAACCCGCCACCGATCACGGCCACAGAGGGCATGGCTCCGCCCGTCGATGGCATGACTGCCTCTCTCTGTCGAGCTCGTGCCTGGGCACGATGATGTCTGTCGGGCTCGTGCCGGGGCACGATGATGCTGTCGAGCTCGTGCCTGCGCACGACGATGTGCGGCGCCCACGGGCGCCGGGGCTAGAGGACCTTGCTGAGGAAGTCGCGGGTGCTCGGATGCTCGGCCTCGCCGGACAGCCGGCTGGACGGGCCTTCCTCGACGATGCGGCCGTCCTCCATGAACACGAACCGGTCGCAGACCTCGCGGGCGAACCCGATCTCGTGGGTGACGATGATGGTGGTCATCCCGTCGAGCACGAGTTCGCGGATGACCTGCAGCACCTCGTTGACCATCTCTGGATCGAGCGCCGAGGTCGGCTCGTCGAAGAGCAGCACCTGCGGCTTCATCGCGAGGGCACGGGCGATCGCGACGCGTTGCTGCTGGCCACCGGAGAGCTGGGCCGGATAGGCGTCGGCCTTCTCGGCCAGGCCGACCCTGGCGAGCAGTTCGCGCGCCTGGCGGCGCGCGTCCGCACCCGGGCGTCGTAGCACCCGGGTGGGCGCTTCGATGACGTTCTCCAACACGGTCTTGTGCGAGAACAGGTTGAACTGCTGGAACACCATGCCGAGGCGTCGGCGCTGCCTCGCCTCCCGTCGCGCCGACAGCCGGTGGATCTTGCCGCCGCGTTCCTCGTAGCCGAGCAGCTCACCGTCGAGCATGATCACCCCCGAGTCGGTGCGTTCGAGCAGGTTGAGACAGCGCAGAAAGGTGCTCTTGCCGCTGCCGGAGCGGCCGAGCAGGCAGACCGTCTCCCCCTGGTGGACGTCCAGCGACACGTCGTGCAGGACCGTGTGCCGGCCGAAGGACTTGCGGACGTTCAGTGCGCTGATCAGCGGTGTCGTCATGACCTGGCTCTCACTCATCCCGGTTCACCCGGTGCGGCGCGTCGTGGCGGTGCTGCGGCCGAGCGTGCGCTCCAGGTGGTACTGGGCGACCGACAGCAGGCTGACGAGGATCATGTACCAGATGGTCGCCACCATGAGCAGCGGGACGACCTCGAACGTACGGTTGTAGATCTGCTGGACGCTGTAGAGCAGGTCCGAGACCGAGATGAAGGCGACGAGGGAGGTGGCCTTCAGCAGGTTGATGAGGTCGTTGCTCACCGGCGGCACCGCGATCTTCATCGCCTGGGGGAAGACGATGCGACGGAACGTGTCCAGCGGCGTCATGCCCAGGGCGAGCGCCGCCTCGCGCTGCCCCTGGGGAACCGCGAGCAGTGACGATCGGATGATCTCCGAGGTGTAGGCGGCCTGCTGAAGGCCGAAGGCCAGCACGGCCGACCAGTAGGCGGTCATGAGGTTGCGCGTGTCCAGCGCGAACAGGTCTCCGCCGAAGGGATTGGGGAGGCTGAACGTCGGATAGATCAACGAGACGTTGAACCACAGGATGAGCAGGACCAGCAGCGGGATGGACCGGAAGAACCAGACGTACGTCCCGCTGACGGCGCGCAGGACGGGGTTCGCCGAGAGCCGCATGTTCGCGATGACCACCGACACCACGAGGGCGAGCCCCATCGACAGGGCGGTCAGCGTGATGGTGTTGACCAGGCCGTTCATGACCTGCTCGGAGAAGAAGTAGTCGGCCACCGTGCCCCACTCGAAGGCGGGGTTACGGGCGACGCTGATCGCGAGGCCGGCGACGGCGGCCACCATCAGTACCGCGAAGGTCAGCCGACCGAGGTGGAGCGGACGTCCGTGGGGAAGCCGTGAGATCGATTCCATCCGCCGGCGCCAGTCCTCCGGCGTCCCGTCCTTTCCCGCCTGTTCCGAGGGGGACCCGGCCGTGCTGACCTCACTCATGCGTGCGGCTCTGGGTTGATCACGGAAGCCTTGATCGACATGTTCTCGGTACCGTACTTGGCGAGGATCTTGGCGTAGGTACCGTTCTTGATCAGCGCTTCGGTGGCCTGTTGCAGCTTGGCCGCCATGCCGTCGCCCTTCATCGAGGCGAACCCGATGTCGATCGCCTGGTAGATCGGTCCGGTGATCTTCCACACGCCGGGCTCGGTGCGCGTCTGGTAGCCCAGGCCGCTGGAGGTCGCCGTGGAGGCGTCGGTCCTGCCGCTCTTCACGGCGAGGTCGGCGGTCGCCTGGTCGGCGAAGGTCTGCACGTCGACGGGCTTCTTCCCGGCGGCCTCGCACTTCTTGGACTGGTCTTCGAGTGTCGACACCGGGCTCGAACCCGCGGTCACCGCGACGGAGACGCCGCACAGGTCGTCGAGTGAGTCGCCGATGGTGATGCCGTCGGCCTTGACACGGAAGCCGTAGCTCTCGACGAGGGTGGTGGCGAAGTCGAACTTCTTCAGCCGTTCCGCCGTGACGTCGGCGCCGGGCACCCAGGCGTAGGCGCCGCGCTGCAGGCCCAGGAGCGAGTTCTCGAACGACGCCTGCTCGTTCTTGACGGTCACCCCCATCTCCTCGCCGAGCGCGGTGGACAGGTCGGGCAGCAGCCCGGCGAGTTTGCCGCCGTCGTCGAGGAAGCTGTACGGCGGGACACCGACCTGCTGAGGGATGACGTAGACCTGCGACTCGGCGGCACCGGAGGCAGGGGCGGAGGCGGACACGGATTCCGTCGAGGAACCGCCGCACGCCGAGAGGACGGTGGTGCCGAGCACGCCTACGGCGACAACGCCGAGGGCGCGTCGGATGCGAACCAACGCCATGTTGGTCCTCCTGGTTTCTGGGGGTTTCGGTTGGTCGACCGTTGGGGGTGCTGTCACCCTAAAACGCCGAACTGTTCACAAGCTTTGTGGGGATGTATATATTTTTGTCCTGTTTGATAGATAGTTGGCCAAGTAGATAACACCCATGTCACAGAGTGCGGGGTCCTGTGAAATCTGCGTATCCGCGCTGGTCATCCACCCTGGCCGAGCTCCTCGACGTCGTACGCGACCCCTTCGTGTCGGTGGTCCACGCCCCCGGCGGCCTGGACGTCCCCATCGGCGGCTGCGTCACCCTCGACGTGTCCGACGGCACGACCCCGCCCGACGACCACGAGATGGACGGTGCCGTCGTCCTGCTCCTCGGCGTCCGCGGCCGTGACGCGGTCGAGGCCGCCGTCGATCTCGCCCGCCACCGGCCCGCCGCGCTCGTCGTGAAGCTCAGGGACGCCGACCCGCGGTCGCTGCGCGAACTCCCGGTCTCGATCATCGGGATCACCGACCGGACGCCGTGGTGGCGCCTGGTCACCGTGGTCGAACGCTTCGTCCGGGAATCCGATGGATACGAGCGACTGGCGCGGAGGACCGGTCCCGCGCTCGGCGAGCACAACGACCTCTTCGGACTGGCCAAGGCGCTCGGCATGATGACCGGCACGCTGATCTCCATCGAGGACGTGCAGGGACGGGTGCTCGCCTTCTCCCCCTACAGCGACCAGGCCGACGACATCCGGCGTCTCACCATCCTCGGGCGCGAACCCCCGGCGGAACACATGGCGGAACTGCAGGCCATGCGGGTCTACGACCGGCTACGGCGTCCTCGTGCCACGGTGGCGCTGGACGAGAAGGACGGGTTCCGGCGCAGGCTCGGGGTCGGCATGCACGATCCGCGGTCCGGCGAGTACCTCGGCACCATCTGGATGCAGGAGACGAACCGGCCCTTCTCCCAACAGACCGAGGAGCACCTCGTCGCGGCCTCGATCTTCGCCGCGCGACTCGTCGGCCAGAGCCGTCTCATCCACACCATGGGCACCGAGTTCGTCCAGCGCATGCTCGCCCCCGGCTCCCAACGCGACGAGACCGGATTCGTGCGGCAGTTGAGCCTCGACGCCCCCCGGGAGTTCGCCGTGGTCGCCTTCGAGGCGGTCGGTGACGCCGACGCGCGCCAGTGGCTGTCCTCCACCGAGGCGGTGACGATGCTGACGGTGCACGCCCACTCCGTCCGTGACGAGTCGATGGTCGCCCCGGTCGGACTCCGCCTGTACGCCGTCCTCCCCGGCCAGGTCGAGGTGGACCGCTACCTGAAGTGGGCCCGCCGCACTCTGGTGGCGTTCGAGCGGCACCGGGGAGCCACCTTCCGTGCGGCGATCGCCTCGTCCCTGTCGGTGCCGACCGTGGCCGCGGCCCGCGCGGAGGCCGACCGCGTGTGCGAGACCGTCGCCCACACACCCGACCGGCCGGTGATCAGTCTCGACGGCCAGCGCACGGCGGTGTTGCTGTCGGAGGCGCTCACGACACTGGGGGAGACGGATCTGCTGGCCGACGACCGGTTCCTTCGCCTGGTCAAATACGACCGGAGCCACGGCAGCAGTCTCATCGACACCGTCGCCGCCTACCTCGGCGCGCTCGGCGACGTGGGCGCCACGGCGCGTTCACTGCTCGTGCACCCCAACACCGTTCGCTATCGCGTGGCACGGCTGGAGCAGGTGGGCGGTTACCGCCTCGACGACCCCGACGACAGGGTGGTGCTCGACCTGCAACTGCGTCTGTGGCGCCGTGAAGGGCCCGGCACCGCCTGATCGACGCGCTCCCGGGCGGGTCTGGGACGAAGGGCCCGGCACTACGCTCGAGCGGGGCCGGGACGAGGAGCCCGGCACCGTCTGATCGACGCGCTCCGAGCGGGGTCGGGACGGCCGCCCCGACCCCGCTCGGCCGTCGGCCGTTACTCGCCCTGGCCGATGGGAACCTGCGCCTCATCGCCGCCGCCACCGTCGGGACCGTCGGCGTTGTTGTCGGGGCCGTCGTTGTTCGACGGGGGCGGCGCGGGCTGGCAGCTCTGGCCACATCCGCCGAACCGCTCCGTGTTGAGCGGGGTGAAGGACGTCGGCTCGACGTTCTTCAGCGCCGCCAGCATCGTCTCCTTCCAGATCGGGCCCGAGATGCTGGCGCCGACGACCGAGCCGTAGTAGCGGCCACCGATCGTGACGCCGTTCAGCTTGTACTTCTGCGAGCCGCGCGGGTCACCGATGCTGACCGCGCCGGCCAGGTCGGGGGTGAACCCGGCGAACCACGCGGTGGCGTAACTGTCGGTGGTGCCGGTCTTGCCCGCCGCGTCGCGGCCGATGCCGCCGACGCCCCGCATCGTGCCCTTGGTGAACACGCCGGACAGCACGTGGGCCGCCGCGTCGGCGACCTCGGGGTCGAGGGCCTGGCGGCACTTGGGCTTGTAGTCGGTGACCTTGCCGTTCCTGTCGGTGATCCGGGTGATCGCCATCGGCGCGCAGTACTTGCCGCGCGCGCCGATCGCGGCGTACGCGTTGGCCACGGTCACCGGGTCCATCTCGTTGGTGCCGAGCGTGAACGTCGAGTACTCAAGGAGCTTGAGGCCGTCGGAGCGGTGGATGCCCAGCGACTTCGCGGTCTTGATCGTCTCGCAGAGCCCGACGCGCTGCTCCAACTCCATGAAGAACGTGTTCACCGAGCCCCAGGTGCCGGTCTGCAGGGTCTTCCAGCCGGGGGCGCCCTCGTCGTTGGTGACGGTGTGGCTCGGGTCGCCGATGTTCTCGCCCTTGCAGTTCTTGAACGCCGAGTAGCCGGAGGCGCGGAAACCTGCACCCGCGCTGAAGCCGTCGTTCACCTTCATGCCCTGCTTCAGCGCGGTGAGCAGCGTGAACGTCTTGAAGGTCGAGCCCGCCTGGAAGCCGACGCCGCCACCGTGCGCGGCGTCCGCGACGAGGTTGTAGGACATCTCGTTCTTGGCCTTGCTCCGGCCGTACTTCCTGCTGGCCGCCATGGCCTTGATCGCCCCGGTGCCCGGCTGGACCAGCGCCTCGGCCGCCACCGGGTTGTCGGAGGGGAAGACCAACTTCCTGATCGCCTTGTCCGCCGCCGCCTGCATGGACGGGTCGAGCGTGGTCCTGATCGTCAGGCCGCCGCGGTTGAGGAACTGCCCCCTGGCCTTGGCCGTCTTGCCGAAGTCGGGATTGTTCAGGACCTCGTTGCGCGCGTAGATGCAGAAGTACGGGTAGTCGCTGGACTCGCAGCCACCGGGAAGCTTCGTCCCCTTGTAGCCGAGCTTCGCCTTCTTCGCCTTCTGCGCCTCTTCCGGGGTGATCTTGCCCAGCTCGGCCATCCGGTCGAGCACGACGTTGCGCCGGTGCAGCAACCGCTCGCGATACTGCTTGCCCCGGTTGGGGTCGGTGGCGTTGGGATCCTGCACGGCGCCGGCCAGCGTCGCCGCCTGCGGCAGGGTGAGCTTCTCGGCCTTGACGCCGAAGAACCGCTTCGCCGCCGCCTCCACGCCGTAGGCGCTCGCGCCGAAGTAGGCGATGTTCAGATACTTCTCCAGGATCTCGTCCTTGGAGTACTTCTCCTCCACCGCCATCGCGTAGCGCAGCTCGTTGAGCTTGCGCGCGTAGCTGGCCTCCAGCGCCTTGTTCTTCTCCTCGTCGGTGGCCGCGGAGTTGAGCAGGACCTGCTTGACGTACTGCTGGGTGATGCTGGAGCCGCCCTGGCTCACCCCGCCCGCGTGCAGGTTCTTGGCGAACGCGCGGATCGTGCCCTCAAGGTCGATCGCCCCGTGCTGGTAGAAGCGGTAGTCCTCGATCGAGATGATCGCGGTCTTCATGATCTCGGCGACCTGGTCGAGCTTGACGACCTCGCGATACTCCTCGTAGAACCGCGCGATCTCGTTGCCCTTGGCGTCCTGCACGATCGAGACCTCCGCCGGCGGAGGTTCCTTGAGATCCTCGGGCCTGAGGTTCAGCTCGTTGGTCGCCGAGACGATGCCGAGGCCCGCGCCTCCCACCGCCGGTAGTGCGATCCCCGCGACCAGCAGACCCGCCGCCGCCGCGATGGCGGCGAGACGCCCGACACTGGACGCGACCCCTGACTGTCCTTCACCCCGTTCAGACATAAGCCATAGATTATGGGATTTTCCAGGTGCTCCTCGCCGTGATCCGCGATATCCGACCACTCTCGCGGGAGTGATTCCCGGTCACCGTGGCGGGATATACCCGCCCGCCACGGCACGGTTTTCCGCCGGGTTCGCACCACGACCGCAGTGCCGAGGTGCGCGAGGTGCTGTTTCGCACATCAGGATGAGCTGTACACGGATGGTGGTAAATGCCATGATCACGCCTCATGGACACCGACGCCCTCCGAGAGACGAGCGGGGCTGTCGAACCTGAAGACCGGCCACCAGGTGAAGCCAGGAAGCGGGGTGGCCGTTGATGGAGTTCCAGGTGCTGGGACCGCTTCAGGTGACCCGCGACGGTCAGGAGGTCTTCGTCGGTGCCGCGTACAAGCCCCGGCTCGTGCTCGCCGTCCTCCTCGCCCGCGGAGCCGGGCGGACGGTCTCGGTCGACCAGCTCGTCACCACCGTCTGGAACGACGGCCCCCCGGCCTCCGCGCGGCGCAACATCCAGCTGTACGTGCACCGGCTGCGGAGCGTGCTCGGCAACGACCGCATCGTCCGGCAGCCGGGCGGATACACGATCGTCACCGGCGACGGACTGGACTCCACCCGCTTCCGTGAACTCGCCGCGGAGGGGAGCCGGACGCTCGACGGCGACCCCGCGCGGGCCGGCCGCATCCTGCGCGACGCCATCGACCTGTGGCGAGGTCCGGCGTTCGCCGAGTTCGGCGACTGCGAGCCGATCGCCGAGGAGGCGGCGCAGCTGGAACAACTCCGGCTCGTCACCCACGAACGGTGGGCGGAGGCGGAGCTCGCCCTGGGCAGGCACGGCGAACTGATCGGCGAACTGACCAGGCTCGCGCTCGCGCACCCGTACCACGAAGGGTTGCGCGCCCACCTCATGGTCGCGCTGAACCGCAGCGGTCGCCAGGCCGAGGCACTGGAGGTCTTCCAGCAGACGCGCGCCCTGCTCCACGAGCAGCTCGGGGTGGAACCGGGCCCCGCGCTCCAGCGGCTGCACCAGGACATCCTCCGCGGCGACGACCGGCCCCCCGCACCCGAGCGCGCCGCGCCCGCGACGACGGTCACGGCGTCGGACGCCGCCCGTACGACACCGCCGGTGCCCAGAGAGCTGCCCACGAACATTCCCGGCTTCATCGGGCGTCAGGACGCGTTCGAGGCCCTGGACAGGATGCTGCCCGGCGGAGCCACCGACCCGATCACCATCTCCGCCATCACCGGGATGGGAGGCGTCGGCAAGACCGCACTCGCGGTGCGGTGGGCACACCGGGTGGCCGACAGGTTCCCCGACGGGCAGCTCTACCTCAACCTGCGGGGGTATTCGCCCGGAGCGCCGGTACACCCCGCGGACGCGCTCGCCGGTTTCCTCCGGGCGCTGGGCGTCTCGCCGGGACAGGTGCCCGTCGAGGCGACGGAGGCCGCCGCGCGCTACCGCTCGCTCATGGCGGGACGGCGGATCCTCATCCTGCTGGACAACGCGAGCTCGGCGGAACAGGTCCGGCCCCTGGTGCCGGGCAACGCCGGCTGCGCGGTGCTCGTCACCAGCCGCGACCGGCTCACCGGGCTGGTCGTCCGCGAGGGCGCCCAGCGCATCACCCTCGACACACTCGTGCCCGCCGAGACCGAAGCCCTGTTCGGCCACCTTCTCGGCGCGGACCGCGTACGGGCCGAGCCCGAGGCCGTCGCCAGGCTGGGAGAGGTGTGCGCCCACCTGCCCCTCGCGCTGCGCATAGCGGCGGCGCGCCTGCTGGACCGCCCGAACTTCCCGATCGGGGACTACGTCACCGAGCTGAGCACCGGCAGCCCGGTGAACGCGCTCACGATCGAGGGCGACGAGGAGACCGCCGTCCGCGCCACCTTCGACCTGTCGTACCGGCTCCTGCCCGAGCACGTACGGCGGATCTTCCGGCGGCTCGGGCCGGTCGCGGTCCCCGACTTCACCCCGGCCGCGGCGGCGGCCCTCGCGGACGTCTCCGAGCAGGAGGCGGCGGCGGCACTGGAGCGGCTCACCGGCGTCCACCTGGTCGACCAGCACGGCCCCGACCGCTTCACCGTGCACGACCTGCTCCGCCGGTACGCCGACGACCTCTCGTCCGCCGAGGACGGCGCGGAGGAACGGGCGAAGGCGACGGGCAGGCTGTTCGAGTGGTACCTGTCAATGGCCGGCGACGCCGCGAAGGTGCTCTACCCGGACATGCTCCAGCTGCCCGCGCCCGACGAGATCGTGGCACGGACCGCGACCATCGGCACCCCCGCCACCACGCGAACCGTGACCGTCGACGACCCGGCCGCGGCACAGGCGGCCATCGACGACCCGGCCGCCCCACGAACGGCGACCGTCGACACCACCGCCGCCGCGCGAACGCCGGTCATCGACAACACCGCCGCCGCCATGGCGTGGTTGAGCGCCGAACACCACAACGTGGTCGCGGCGATCGGTCACGCGGTCCGGTACGGTCCCAGACCCATGGCCTGGCTCCTGGCCGACCGGCTCCGCGGCTATCACAACTTCTCCAGACGCATGGTCGACTGGCTCGCCACCGGTCGCGCCGCACTCGCCGCGGCCCACGCGGAACGGGACCGGCGGGCGATGGCGTCCGCGTTCCTGAACCTCGCCCACGCCTACCACTGCCTCGCCCGCTACAACCGTTCGATCACCTACCTGAACAGGGCGATCGCCCTCAGCCACGAGACGGGATGGACGCAGGGCGAGGCGAGCGCCCTGAGCAATCTGAGCACCACCTTCATGTTCGTCGGGCTCCCCGACGAGGCCACCCGCCCCCTGTCCAGGGCGCTCGAACTCCACGGCCGTCTCGGCTCCGAGCAGATACGCGCCAAGATCCTGAACAATCTCGCGAACGCCTGCAGAGAGTCCGGCCGGCTCCGCGAGGGGCTCGACCACGCCGTCCAGGCGTTGACGCTGATCCGCGAGACCTCGGCGCCGAGAGCCGAAGCGGTCGCGATGACCACCATCGGCGAACTCCACCACCAGCTCGGCCACCTCGCCGCCTCCGCCGACCACCTCACCGCCGCCCTGGTCCGTCACCGGGAACTCGGTGACCGATATCTGGAGGCCGACACGCTGGCGTGGCTCGCCCTGGTACGCCGCGACTCCGGCCGGCTGGAGCAGGCCCACGACACCGCCGAGGCCGCGCTGGGGATAGCGGTGGACATCGGCGACCGATTCACCGAGGTCCAGGCGATGAACACGCTCGCCTCCATCCGTGACCACTCCGGGAACCCCGAGGAGGCCCTGCGTCTCCACCGGACCGCGCTGGGCATCGCCAGGGAGATCAACGCCCGCCACCTCGTGGGCGAGGCGCTTCTCGCGCTGGGCATCACCCACCACCGCGCGGGCGACCACACCGCCGCCGCCGACCTCGCCGAACAGGCGCTGGAACTCGTCGGCGAACCCCATTTCCGCGTCGTCGAAGGACGGGCGCTCACCGTACTCGCCTACGCCTGCCACCGGCGAGGACTCCTGACGGAAGCCGAGAAGTACGGCCGTCGCGCCCTCGACAACCACCGGGCGACCGGGCACCGGATGGGCGAGGCCCAGACCTGGGTCGTACTCTCCGCGATCTCGCGTGACAACGGCGACACGCCCACCGCGGAAACCCAGGAACGCCTCGCCACGGAGTTGTACGCGGAGATCGGGGCCCCCTTCTCGCGGGAGCTGACCGGCTGATCCCGGCGTTCCCGCGCCTCGGGCTTTTCCCGTACTCCGGACCGTCTCCGTACCCTGGGCCTTTCCCGTGCCCTGGGCCGTTTCCGCACCCTGGAGCGGAGAGTGCGCGTCCTCGACGTCGGCGAACGCGGCGAAACCGCGCAGCCGACGCCCTTCCCCGGAGGACGGCAGGCTCTCCACTGGTTCGGATCAGGGACAGATGCCGTAGAGGTAGCAGTCGTCGAAGACCGGACCGGACCGGTTCTCGGCGATGACGGGCCTGAACCAGTCGTACGGGTCGGGATACTCGAGGGGAGGAATCTCGGCGACCGCGCTGTGAGCGGACAAACCGACAACCGCGGTGGACAGCGACGTGGTCAATACGGTCAGCATCGCGAGCGTCGCCCAGCGCTTACGCAACATGATGAGTGTCTCCTTGCTCGACGCGCCGCCAGGCCCCGCCAGCGAAACGCTGCGCCAGAGTACGGAGCATGTGTATATCGGCGGTATATCACCTGCTCAGCGAGGGTTTTCTGGGTAGCGGAACCTTGGCGCGACCTCCCCACACCCGTTTTTCCCGACAAACCCGGCTTTCCCGACGGCGCCCCGGTCCCGTTTTCCGGCCGGGACCTCGAAGCCGGAACCCGGAGCCGGAAACAGTCCGGCGGACACGGCTCCGACCTGCGGGTCCACGACGGGGACGCGCGATGCACGGCTGTTATACCGCCGCTATACCGGGTCACCGCAGAATCCTTCACAGCACCACGGCGTCGGCTCGGATCTCCCGCAGGACTCGGACCGGCGTCCTGGTGCCGGTCCGGTTCCACTGCGGGACCCGGACCGGCCACCGTCGTGCCGGCTCGGATCTCCCGCAGGACCCGGGCCGGCATCGGAGAGACAGTCTGGTTTGCAACGGGGCCGCGAACCAGCTGCGATCCACCGCGTACCTTCGGGTTCGAACGGGAAAGCGGTGGATCGGCTGAGCGGACAAAGAAATGGACGGCTCGGACTCTTGAAGAAGTCCCTGGTCCCGTCGTTCCGGCGGGACCAGGGACTTCTCTCCGTGTGGCGAGAGCCGATCGGGCGGTTCGGCGCGCGGCTTGGAGCACATCGGGCCGACTGTCGCTTGACTCAAGGTCGGCACGGCGGGTGTCGGGCGGCCGGGGTCAGCGCCGGTGCCGGACCACCCGGGGAACCTCGCAGGTAGTCGGCGAGGCACCCGCTCCAGGAGGGGCGGCCGGCAAACAGAAATATATTTATGCGTTTATCGCAAGGGAACATATCCTCGCACTTTTGCCCGGAAACCAAGGTATCTACCTTACTGTGCGGGCAAGTTGACGGAAGCGAGATGGATTGCGTTCCATTCACGCGTTAAGTTGCGGATACATCCGACTCTGAGGCTGTTTTCCCAGGTGACGGCGACAGAACGGGATGCACGACCGAAGAGGACAGGTTCGAAGTCGCTCGAAGGGCGCACGTTATGACGGTATATGCCTATCGGTGCCCTCACTGCTCCGAAATCGAGGTCGCTTTTCCGATCGGAACCGCATCCGCCGCGGTGCGGTGTCCAGACTGCGGCGCGGTCTCGGCTCGGATGTTCTCGGCGCCGATGCTGGCGCGCTCCCCGGACGCCGTGTCCACCCTGTTGCAGCACGCGGAGCGCAGCGCCCACGAGCCCGAAGTCGTCACGTCCCTGCCGCGGCGCCGCACCGGACGCGCGGTGACCGCCCATCCCGCTACCAGCCGCCTGCCGCGGCCGTGACCGTCTCTGTCTCACAGCGCCGAAAGGAATCCGAACCGTGCCGGAGCTGATTTTCCCGCTCGACTCATCCAGAAGGTTCACCGACCAGGCCAAGATCGGTCACAACCGCTGGCACCCCGAGATCCCGCCCGTGGCATGGGTAAAGCCCGGCGACAGCTTCCGGGTCCACTGTCGGGAGTGGTTCGACGGTGCGATCCACAACGACGACTCCGCCGAGGACATCCGCGACGCCCCGTTGACGACGGTGCATGCGCTCAGTGGCCCGTTCGCGGTCGAGGGGGCCGAGCCGGGCGACCTGCTGGTCGTGGACATCCTCGACCTGGGGCCCATCCCCCAGGAGGACAGCGGCCCGCTGGCCGGTCAAGGCTGGGGTTACACCGGGATCTTCCCCACCAAGAACGGCGGCGGGTTCCTCACCGAGCAGTTCCCCGACGCCTACAAGGCGATCTGGGACTTCTCCGGTCAGATCGCCACATCACGCCATATCCCAGCAGTGTCGTTCACCGGCATCACCCACCCCGGACTCATGGGCACCGCGCCGTCAGCGGCGCTGCTGTCGAAGTGGAACGCGCGAGAGTCGGCGCTGAGAGCCACAGACCCGGAGAGAGTGCCGCCGCTGGCCCTGCCTCCCGAGCCTCGGGACGCCGTCCTCGGCTCCGTCTCCTCCTCCGAATTCGACCGAATCGCAGCCGAGGCGGCCCGCACCGCGCCACCGCGAGAAAACGGCGGCAACCAGGACATCAAAAACCTCACCCAGGGCTCCCGCGTGTTCTATCCGGTGTACGTATCCGGCGCGAACCTGTCGGTCGGCGACCTGCACTTCTCGCAGGGCGACGGCGAGATCACCTTTTGCGGTGCCATCGAGATGGGCGGCTTCATCGATCTGCGGGTCGACGTCATCAAGGAGGGCATGCGGACGTACCGTGTCGACGAGAACGCCATCTTCATGCCGGGCCGCACCGCCCCCCAGTACAGCGAGTGGCTCGCCTTCTCCGGGGTGTCCGTCACCCTGGACGGCGAGCAGCGCTATCTCGACTCGCAGCTGGCCTACCAGCGGGCCTGCCTGCACGCGATCGACTACCTGACGGCGTTCGGCTACAGCCCCGAACAGGCATACCTGTTGCTCGGCGCCGCGCCGATCGAGGGCCGGCTGTCGGGGGTGGTGGACATTCCCAACTCCTGCGCCACCGTCTACCTGCCAACCGCGATCTTCGACTTCGACATCCGTCCCGGCGCGTCCGGCCCATTCCGCGTACCCCAGGGCACCAGCACACCACACGCCGCCTTCGGCTGACCTCTCTCTGAGAGCATTTGGCTGATAAGTAGGGTGTTTTGTGCTGTTCCTGCGAGCAGCGGAAAGCACAGGGAATGAAACGTCCGGGGAAGCCGGTACCCATAGTGACATCTGGTGTGGGTGCGACAGTGATTTACGGCTTTTCTCCCATCTGGCTCAAAGGTGGTCTGTTGTGGGTTTTTGTGGCTGGCGGTGGTGCCGTAGTTCGCTGTCGTGACCTGCAAGTTTCTGGGCTCGACGATCTGGTGGGCGATAGACCACTGCCGTGGCTGGACCTCCCCCTTATTCCAGCCCTCTGTCAGACTTCTGCGATACGCGGACATATAACTCCTTTTAATGTGGAGCAGGGCGAGACGGGACGATCGAGACAGCGACGATGACCTTCGCTGACCAGGCCGCCATGACGCCGAATCCGGCTGCGACCTCGGCGAACGTCTCCCCTTTGCGCGAGTGGACCAGGACCGGCATGGCCCGCTGTCCGGTGTTGAGCCGGCGCCAGGGCGACCCGATCGCTTTGCGCCGCCGGCGTATCAGCCCAGCCCACGTAATTCAGCGTTGAACGCGACAACCCACGGCGGCGCGCTGGAAAAGCACTCGAAGCTCCTGGTTCCGACGGCCTGGTTGTGGTGATCAACCCGTCTACCAGGAGCTTTCCACATTCGTCAGGCGAACACCGAGTCCGCGGCCACTCCGCGATCAGCAGATCGTCGCAGGGGGATGAAAATCGTTCAATGCGCGGCTGAAGAGCCGGCGGATACTACGGAAGTCACGCTGCCGCCCCAAAGAGCAGGCCGGCCGATCAAGTAATTCACGTCCCGCAGATCCATGATGCAGGCTGAAAAGCGCTCGGCACGCGACCCAAAACCCCTACGAAACATCGAGGCCAGTGTGCCGGGTCTACCTGCCGGTAACAACTTTCTTATGCGCCGGGCTTCCCAGGGGCGCCCTCAACCGATGATCGCCACTTTTCCGCCATGTCCAAAAGCGGACAACTAATGACATGTGCTATTGGCTGGAATTATGACGGCCTGTAAATATATATCCGCAGGTCAAGTCACTGTTAGCGTTATCACTTCCCCGTGGACACAAAGCCGGAAAACCGGCATGCGGACGACGCTTTACCAGTCCAAATAACAAGAGTCAAGTCATTGATTAACTACTTAATTCATGGAATACCGGATGCATCCGATCAAGCCTCCCATAGAGGAGTATTCCGGTGGAAATCCCCCCAACTGCCGCAAGACCCCCACGATCCTTCCGTCGTCTGGCAGTGGCGCTTGGCACCACCCTCGTCCTTGTCGGGATGAGCGTCGGGCAGGCCGTCGCGGCCCCCGCCCCCGCCCCCGTCAAGGACACCACCACCCGGCCCATCGAGCCGGCCGGCGCGGTCCCGGGCGGTTTCGCCTCCTGGAAGGACCTGCTGGCCACCCAGGAGAAACTGGTCAAGGCCGCCGACCGCGTCACCGCTGCGGTCAAGGCTCAGGGCGGCGCCGGGTTCGCCGGCATCGTGGCCGCGCCGGAGAACCATGAGCTGCGCGTTTACTGGAAGGGGAGCACTCCCAGGTCCGTCCGCGACCTGTTGGGCCAGGTGCGCCAAGAGGTGCCCGTCAGCGTCCTGTCCGCCGCCTACTCGGCCCGCGAGCTGGAGCGGGAAATGAACCGCCTGATCCGCACGTCCGGCGACGTGATCACGGCGATCGCGCCGAACGTCGACGGCTCGGGCCTCACGGTATCGGGCGCCGACTTCGGCCTCACCCGCTCGAAGGTCGCCGACTCGGCGGTTCCGGTCACCGTGGAAGCCGGTGTCAAGCCGACGCTGGCCACCCGCTGGGACGACTCCCCGCCCTGGTGGGGCGGCGCGGCCTGGCGTAACGCCAGTACCGGCGGTGGCTGCTCGACGGGCTTCGCCGTCACCTACGGCGGGACGAGCAGGATGCTGTCCGCGGGCCACTGCGGCGATGCCGGTCAGACGGCCACCGACCCGACCGGCCAGGTGATCGGCTCGATCTCACCGGACAACAACGGCCTTGACGTGCTGCTGATCAACGGCACCTCCGCGGGCCGGGTCTTCAACAACAATGTCGGCTCCACCTCGCCGGAATTCAGCACCTCGGTCATCGGCACCACCAGTTCCTACGTGGGTCTGTGGGTGTGCACCTCCGGCGCGTACTCGGGCACCAACTGCACCATTCAGGTGCAGCAGGTCGGTGTCACGATCAATGTGGGCTACCTGATCACGGGCACGGTGCGGGCCGAGCAGTCGGCGCGCCTCAACGCGGTCGGCCAGGGCGACAGCGGCGGCCCGGTGGAGGTCGTCAATTCGGCCAACACCAGCCAGGTGTACGCGGCGGGCGTCAACACCGCGATCGACGGCGGCACCGCGGTGCCCTGCACCGGCTACGTGACCACCGGCCGCATCTGCGCCTGGCGGATGTACTACTCGCCGTGGAGCAACGCGACCGCCGCGTTCCCCGGCATCGCCATCACCCTCGGATGATCGACGAGATCTGATTCGAGCGATCAGGGACCGGCGCGCGGGCGCCGGTCCCTGATCATCGCCCGCACGCGGCCGGCCAGACCCCGGCCGACGTGGACGAAGTACTGATCGGCCGTCGCTTGCCGGAAGTGCCGAGGTCGTCGCTTAGGAGAATCCAAAGTGCGCACCCCCCTGAGAACCCGCAGGTCAACTCGATTCCGTTACCTGGCCACGGCGGTCGTCGTCATGATCGCCGCCGCCGGGATGGGCACCGCCCAGGCCGCCGGCGCACCGGACCCGGCCAAGCCCCGGACCACGGGATCCGTGGAGCACACCGGACCGGTGCCGGGTGGCTACGCCTCGTGGAAGGACCTGCTGCTCGATCAGCAGAAGATGGTCAAGGCCGCCGACCAGATCACCGCCGCGCTGGCGGACGACGGCGACGGCTACGCGGGCGTCATCGCGGCGCCGGAGAACCGCGAACTGCGCGTGTACTGGAAGGGCAAGCCTGCCAAGGCGATCAACGACCTCGTGGGCCGGTTGCGGCGCGACGTGGCGATCAGCGTCCTGCCGGCGCGGTACTCGGCACGTGAGCTGGAGGGCGAGGCGAATCGCCTCATCCGGGCAAACCGCGATCTGATCACCTCCATCGAGCCCCTTCAGGACGGCTCGGGCCTGAAGGCCACCACTGCCTCGGTCGGCGCGACCCGCACGGCGATCTCCGACGCGGCGGTGCCGGTCACCCTTGAGCACGGTGTGCAACCCAAGGTCGCCAGCCGCTGGAACGACAGCCCGCCGTGGTGGGGTGGTTCGGTGTGGGGCACTCCGTCACCCGCCTGCACGACCGGTTTCGCGGTGACCTACCAGGGCGTCCCCAAGATGCTGACCTCGGCGCACTGCGCGTCGGTCGGCCAGACCGCGGTGGACCCCACCGGCCAGGTCATCGGCACCGTCACGCACAGCAACTCCTCCCGTGACGTGCTCCTTGTCGACACCAACGCCGGGGGCCGAGTCTTCAACAACCCCGTCGGCAGCGTCGCCACGGAGTTCAGCAGCAGCGTGGTCGGCACCACCAGTTCGATCGTCGGCCAGTTCGTCTGCACCTCCGGCGGCTTCTCCGGTACCAACTGCACCATCAAGATCATTGCGGTCAACGTCACGATCAACGTGGGCTGGCTGATCCAGGGCACCGTCCGCGCCGAGCAGCAGGCGTTCACCAACGCGGCCGGCGGCGGTGACAGCGGCGGCCCGGTCGAGGTCACCAACCCGGCCAACACCAACCAGGTTTACGCCGCCGGCACCATCGCCGCCACCGACTACGGCACCCAGGTCCCCTGCACCGGCTACCGGCCCACCGGCCGCGTCTGCACCTGGCGCATCTACTACTCCCCGTGGAGCAACGCGACCACGGCGTTCCCCGGCATCGCCATCATCCCCGGATGACCGACCTGACACCTTTCTGAGTCGAGTGATCGGGACCGGGGCCAAGGCTCCGGTCCCCTTTGTCGTTTCCCCCGAACGCTTTCGTTTCATCGACTCCCGCAGGGAGGACCTCAATCCGGCCGCAACATATTCACCGAATACAGCAACCCGATGACCGGTACTCAGAATTTCCACGTCGGCCTTCTCGTCTGCCCCCTCCAGCGCCTATTCCGAGACCAACTGCAACATCCGGGTCATCACGGTGGGTGTGACCCTCAATATTCCGAGCGTCCCTGGAGGATTTCTCCTCGGCATGGTCCGGGCCGAGCAGCGGGCGTTCACCAGCGCGATCAGCGAGGGCGAAAGTGGCGGTCCGGTCGAGGTCGTGAACCCCAGCGGCAACACCCAGGTGTACGCCGCCGGTGTGGCCTCCGCCCACGACAACGGCACCTCCGTACCGTGCACCGGTCGTGTGAACGCCGGCCGTACCTGCGCCTGGCGCATGTATCACTCCTCGTGGAGCAACGTGATCGCGGCCTTCCCTGGAATGACCATCGTCACCGGATGATCGGCGAGATTGGGTGTGACATGCGATGACCGAAAGGGGTCGGCGCTCAGCGCCGACCCGTTTTTCGCGCCATGAGCCGATCGTTCCCCGGAACGGCGGGTCATCTTTTCAATCCCGGTTCGAACGCATCCCGTCCACTTTTCGTTCTAACTGTTTGTCGGACAATATGATCGGAGGCGTCCTCATGAATGCGAGGAATCACATCCGCACCACGGCCACCGTCCTGGGCGCGGCCCTCTGCCTGGCCACCACCACGGCGGCATGCGCGGCTCCCGGCGGCGACACGGCCGCGCCCCCCGAAGGCCCCACGCCCTCCGTTCCCCACCTCACCGCCGCGAGTTCCACACCCACGGGCCAGGCCGAGGCGCCCTTCCTGGCCGACCGCGTCAGCGAGTACCTACGCCAGACCTACCCCGACCAGTATGCCGGGATAACCGTCGACGGCTCCAAGCTGATCGTCTACCGCGTCCCGTCCTCCACCCTGGACAGCGCTCTGCGTAGCAGGTTCCCCGCCGCCCCCGTCGAACTTCGTGACGCTGCCCACTCCGCTCGCCGCCTGGAGGCCCTGGCTCAGCGCATCACCGACGACATCGACTACTGGACCCGCAAGGGGGTCCCCATCACCACGGTGGCCGCCCGCTTCGACGGCGCCGCCGTAGAGATAGGCACCACCGACCTCCAAAAGGCAACCGCCGAACTCCCCGAACGCTACGGCCCCGTCCCCCTGCGATTCACCGAAGCCTCCCCCACCCTCCTTCTCCCCACGACGACCCCAACCTAGCCTCGGGCTTTCACCTGGAAAGTTTGCGTAAGTCGATTCAACGTTGACTTCGAGACCGTTTACTGGGCGTCCCGCAGCTTTGGTACTGCCACCCTCGCGGCCCGCTTGCTGAGGCCGGGATCGAACGTCGCAAAAAAACCGTCGCTCACCAGCAGCGTGACGGTGTTCTTGACTCTGATGAGCACAACGTCCATCGCATGGACCGGACTGATTTTCGCCTCGGGGACCGTCTCGCTGTACCTGATCCCATACACCCAGTCCCCGAGTTTGCCGATGGAGAGCTTGGTGATCCTCTCCCTGACACCATCGGCACTCGTGTTGCCCCTGGTGCAGTCACGAACCATGACCTTGCCCACCGTCTGCCAACGAGCCATCTGGGCGGGAGTGCCGCTTATGGCGAACTGCTTGACGCCCGACGGCTTGCCCTCCTCGTCGATGAAGACCGCCGCCTTACTTCCGAGGAGGGGTTTCAGCGCCTTGATAACCTTCACGCACTTTTTTGTGCGGGCCGTTTTGGAGTCCAGCGCCTCGCGGTTGCGCTTCGAGTTGGGGGTGTAATCATCGCCCAGGTCCTCAGGAGTGATGAGGGCGGCGCGCAACTGGGCCGAAGTCAGAGGCTTGACGGGGGCTGCGGCCATGGCGGGAGCGGTGGAAGCCAGCAGAAGAGCGGCGGCGAGGCCGCCTAAGATCGCGGGGGGCATGGAACGGCATCCTAGAGTTTCTCGACCCAAACGATCAATGAGCGCCATGAGGCGGCGCAGGTTGCCGATATTTCCCACGCGCACAATCGGGACGCGACACGACAGAGGCCCTCCCGGACGAACCGGAAGGGCCTCTGACTTGGGAGCCGCCTTGGGGAATCGAACCCCAGACCCCTTCATTACGAGGGAAACCAGGAGGGGGCGGGACCTTGGCTTATACCCGCCCCCACCTGCGCATACGGTCTACGGTGATCCACCGGCGTCCGTGGTTGTCCGGGGTCGTTGTCACGCAGTTGGTCACTCAGCAATTCCCTTTGCCTGGCCTCGTCAGAACCACTTCCGCGTCGGACGGCATGATCCTTGTCGGTGACGGTTGGCATCATGCCCCCTGTCTGATCTAGGGAGTCATGGTGACAGACCCATACGCGGGATTCCGCTGGCTCGATGGGCTGTGGGCGGGTGATATCTACTGCGCGTCCTTCGTGCGAGATCTCTCTCCGCGTGAGGCACTTACCCGGTTCGGGACCGACGCGAGCACGATCGAAGAAGTGACCTACGAAAAGGTATGCGAACGTGCGGTAGCAGGCTGGGAAGCCTCCCCGAGGGCTCTTCCCGGTTACCTCGGTGCCGTAGAAGTCGGCAGTTGGACGCTCATCGTCGAGCCGTTCGGATGGGGAGCCGCAGGTCCGGATGTGCGGGCACGAGTCTCCCGTGGAACAGAGATCGTGGTGATCACTCGGCACGAGTACTCCACGCAGGAGTTCATCCACGAGATCGATGGCGAAACGATCACCTATTTCGATCTCATTGCCCCTGAGCGGCGCTGGGGCAGCGATCCAAACCGTTGGGTGGACGCCATGCGCGAAGTGGGGCTGGATCCCGACCAGGACGACTCCATGGGGCCGCACCCGGATTTCGGGTTCGCGAACGTGTTCGCCCTGGCTAGCAAGATCACCAAGATCCACCTTTCGGAGGACGTGCTTGGCAAGCCCTTCCTCGGCGCGGAGACTAACGAGAAATGATCACCTTGTCTGGTCTTCGACGTGGCCAGCAGTTGCAAGAGCTTCCTGCAAGGTGGTCACCTGATATGACTTCCTCTGCCTGAGAAGAGCTGTGACGTCGATCAGCTCCTTACGGGCGTGCCGGTTCAGCGCGACGGCGTCAGCCACGATGGGCAGGCTCACCTGGACTGCCGCCGCCGCGTCTCCTGCCTCGGCGTGGGCTCTGGCCAGACATGAGCCGTACCAAGCCCGGTCGCGTTTGTAGCTCTCTGGCAGGCCGGACAGTCCATCCGTCAGCAGATCGATCGCCTTCGACCAGTTGGCAAGGTACAGCTCGGTCATGCCGCGCTGGAGGCGGAACCACGTCTCGTCGTAGAAGTACATCCACACCGGCTCGTCGTCGGCGTGCTCGGCCGCCTGGCGGATCAGCGCCTCGGCCTCGTCCAGCAGCGTGCGGGCGGGCCTGGCGTCACCGGCGAGCGCGTGACCTCGGGCGGCCATCTGCGCGGCCATCCCCCGCACGCCCGGTGTCACCTGGCCGTCGTGCCAGCGGGCCGCGTCGGCGAGTCGAACACACCTGCGGGCATTGCCCGCGCTCCATGCTTGGTGGGCCTTCATGCTGAGCGTGGTGGTGGCCATGTTGACGTCACCGATCTCCAACGCCCAGTCGTGCGCGCGGTCGTACCAGGCCAGCGCGGCGGCCTGGTCGTCGACGTCCAGGGACATCCACGCGACGAACTGGGCGTACTGCGCGGCCAGGTCAACCACCGTGTCGGCCAGCGAACCGCGGGCGCCCTGGGCCAGCTCGACCACCACACCAAGCTGTTGCCGCACAATCCCGAGTAGGGGGCGGGAGCCGATAGTGTCCTCGACCTTGCGGTGTTCTGCCAAACAGGTCTCCAACCACTCCACAGTGCGCTGATCCACACGGCTCGGCTGCTGAAGGGTACGGGTGATCCGTTCGAACATGTCCGCGTCGGGCGCGATAGTCGGCAATGGCAACGCGGGGATCGGAACGCTCAGAACCTCGACGGACGTACGGTCCCGAACCGTCTGCCGATCGCCGAACAACTCGGCCTCGTCGATACCGAACGCACGGCAGTACAGGACGCGATAGGGGTCTTTGGGCTGGTGCCTGCCCGCCTCCCAGTCCTTGATCATGCGAACCAAGGACTCCCGTTCGGGGAAGCGCTCACGCGTGCGGGCGTCAGCAGCTTCGGTGAGCTGCTTGGCCATGTCTCGCTGTGTCCACAGCCGTTGCCGTCGTTCGGCGCGTAGCCGTACGGCCCAGCCCGGAAGATCGCGCATCGCGTACTCCTCAGGGGAGAGTCGGGGATCCGCTCGTCTCCCCCAGTCTCTCCTAGTCGCACTGTCAGCGGGCGTGTCTGCGGCGATGTGATGGAGAGACCGCGCAAATGGCGGGACCCGCAGGCGATCTCAGCGCCGTACGGGTCCCTTGATCGCACACTGGAGGTGCGACCCATGGACAACTGTAGAGCCGTCCCAACCGCCGTTGACGAGGCGACGGTGGAGATCCACGACAAGGCGCTGGCCCTCGTCCAACGGCTTCTCATCGAGCGGGGAATCCGCGCCCACCGTCACCACACGATCAGTCTCGGACTGTTCGCCAACAGTGCGGCGGCCTGGCCCGATCAGCCGCCGTTGCGGTCGTGGATGGAGCGCTACCCGCCGGAGCTGACCGTGAAGGGTCGGCAGGGCTGGTGTGTGGCCACGGTGACCATGGGACCGCGCTCGGGCAGCTACCTGGTCTCTCTTCGCGACGGCGCGGACCTTCAGGCGGTACGGAGCGAGCATCCGGAAAAGGTGGTCGCCCTGATCGTGGCTGCTCGGGGGAGGTGACCGTGCACGGCTGGATCATCGTGGGCGATGCGGCCACCAAGCGAGTCAACGGCAAAGAGGTCATCGTCACGGCTGGTAAGTCGGGCGACATCAGGTCGGTCATCAGGGCGTGGGAGGACGCTGAGCGTCACCGGATGCTGTACGAACTGGGCAACCTCGGCCGCCTGGTCGATGCGGCGCTGGCCCGCCTCCAGTCCCACCGCACTCCGGGCAGTCGCGGAAGACACGCGCTGCAAACCGACGACACCAGATGATCACCGATCGGGTGCGGCGACAGACCTCCCGTGGTCGCGTTGCCGTGCTCGACCGGTAATGCCCGTGACTCGGTAACCGTGTCATCCGGTGGCAACCTGACCCGGAGCACAGGGCCGCCAGGCCCGCGCACCGGAAGCAGGGCGGCAGAGTTCTTGATCATCACCGATGGAGGCATTCTGTTGATCACGGAGTGGAGACGGCCGGCGCAATGCCGCAGGCACCCCGAAGGGGCCGCGAAGCGGTTGGGGCCGGTGGTCGGAGCGGCAGGCGGCAGCGCGTACCAGGGACGGCGGGTGCGTTCGGTGCGGCGGGTGCTCGGTGCGGTGGGCGGCGGGGTCCGGCCGTTCGCGCGGCGCGGGCGCGGGACGGGACCGGCGCCCACGCCGCATGCCCGGTCCCGATGTCCGGGCGGCGCGGGCGGGCACGCCCCGCCGTGCGGCGGCGCGGAGCGCTGCCGTCTTGAACCAGTAAAGAAACTCTGAGCCATCCCTCGATCAGCACGGTGGTCTTTCGGGGAGGCTGAGTACGGAAATCAGCGGTAGACGGTGGCTCAGTAGGTGTGGTTGGGCCAGTGAGGGTCCTCCCAGCGGGCGGGGTCAGCGAGGCCGAGCAGCCGTACCCGGTGGAGCAGTTCTTCGGGAGCATTCTGGGCGCGGAGCCGGGCAGGGGCGTGACGGATCAGCCAGGCCGTCAACTCGGTACGCGTCGCTTCCTCGTCCTTCCAGTTCCAGGCTTCCCAAGGGAGCCGGTCTCCCAGTAGGTCGTACTCCCAGTGCGCCACCGCTTCGGCTAGGTGCCGGTCGGCCACGGCGTGCGTCTGTGCTTCCCAGGTGTGCAGCCATGGGCTGAGCGTGGTGGAGGCTTCTGCGCACAGGGCGAGGACCTCGTGAGCAGGCACAGCGGGATCCGGGTCGGTGAGAGTGTGGGCCCACCAGGCGTGCAGGAATTCCCGTACCGCTGCGGCCTGCTCGGCAGGCCACTGCTGCCACTGGCCCAAAGCAAGTGAATACCCGACCTCCTCTATGCCGAACAAGGACTCGACGAGGCCGCTGACGAGGGCCGTGGAGAGCTGGGGAAGAATGCGGCGCAGCACGGATGCGTGGTCATCCCAGTCCTTGGCCTGCCAGGCGGCACGCAGAAGGTCAAGACTCAACTCCACATCCGGCACCTTCAACCGGGCGAGGTCTTCTGCGCTGCCCCAGTGGCACTCGCAGTTCTGCTCGTCGGGGTGGGCGGTCATGCCGCGGAAAGTGACGGCCACTCGGTCCAGCGCGGTGTCGAGACGAAGGCGTGCGGGCGTCCGGTCAAGGTTCGTCATGCGTGTTCGCCTTCAAGGACTCCGGGAGCCTGAGCCAGCCGAAGATCGCTACCTTACCGGACCCATGGTCGCCTGGTGCATCGGCATCTGATGGGACTGGACACTCGATCAGCACCTGTACTGATCTTCGAAGGGCTCTAGATCATGAGGGCGATGCCGTTGTCGGCGAGTTCTTCGGTGGTGAATACCGCGCTGGTGTCGTCGGCGAGTTCGGCGCTATAGCCGATTTCGTAGCGGTTGGCGGGGGCTTTGACCTCGGTGACCTCGATGGGGTGGCCGTTGCTGCAAGGGATACCCGTCCCGGAGCACGATCGCGAGCATCCGCCGCATTCTTCGCTCGGCTCTCAGCAACGCCATCCACGAGGAGTTGATCTCCAAGAACGTCGCCGCGCTGACCGTCCTGCCCAACGCGAGCAAGACCAAGAAGGCCAAGAACCACGGCGTGTGGAACGTCGACGAGGCGCGGAAGTTCCTTGAACACCTGCGGTCGGTGGACGAACCGCTCTATGCCGCGTACGTGCTGATTCTGATTCTCGGCCTGCGGCGGGGCGAGGTTCTCGGGCTCGCATGGGACTGCGTCGACCTCGACGGGGAACAGCTCTGGATCTCCCGCCAGCTCAACCGAGTCCGCGGTGAGCTCCTCCACCGGGAGACGACCAAGACGGAGGACTCGGCGACCTCTCTGCCTCTGCATAGCGGCGCTCCGGGATCGCCAGCGGATTCAGGAAAAGGCCCGCCAGGACGCCGGGAAGAGGTGGAAGCACTCCGACCTCGTGTTCACCACGAAGAACGGGACCCCGATCGAGCCGCGCAACTTCTACCGGTCCTTTGAGCGCTACTGCGAGAGGGCCGGTGTCCCCCGCATCCGCGTCCACGACACTCGGCACACCTGCGCCTCGCTCCTGGCTGCGCTCGACGTTCATCCTCGGGTCGCGATGCGCATCCTCCGGCACTCGCAGATCTCGGTGACCATGAACGTCTACACACAGGTCCCTTCCCCCGAGACCCGCAAGGCTCTCGGTCGGCTCAATCAGAGCCTCGACGGCTGACGGTTCCCAACACACCCTGTGCGATAAGCCCTCCCAATCAGCCGGGAGGGCTTTTAGCCGTTGAACCAGGTTCTCGCAGAAGGAAGCGACAGCAGGAAGAGCACGACAACCGGCATGATCAAAGTGAGGCCGATCGGAGCATAGTCGTAGAGATCGGACCCAAAAGTGACCATCACGAAACGGCCAAGGATCGTCAGTCCCTCAAGCGAGATCACAGCAACCTGGACTCGTCTACTTCGAGAGTGCCACTTCGTGGCCAGCCAACCGATCAGCAGTGCGGTCACGGTGATGAAGCAGAGTACGCGGACCTCCGCCGGTCTGGAATCGCCCAGTACACCCGCCAGGAGAGCGAGCAGCAGCCCTGCCCCCAGCAGCCCCGCCGCCCCCTGGAGCGTCATGACGAACTGAGCACTTCTCACCGTGGACGGCATGTATTTGATCTTGACAGGCTCAGCCATGGCACCTCTTGGAGACGAAGAAAGGCAGGGCTTATCCCCGGCCAACTGAACAGAGCCCACCGAAGTTCCGCAACTGTCGACTGTGAGAGCCCGTTGCTGTATTTCGCTGCTGTACGGCATGCAAAAGGCCCTCCCGGATCATCCGGGAGGGCCTCTGAGCTGGAGCCGCCTTGGGGAATCGAACCCCAGACCCCTTCATTACGAGTGAAGTGCTCTGGCCGACTGAGCTAAGGCGGCGTGCCGTGTTCACCACGGCCTACGGCAGTCTACAGGCTCCCAGAGCCTTCTCGCGCCTTGGAATCACCCGATCTTGGGGCAGCGGGTCCCGTTCTTGGGGACGGCCAGATCGATCAGGTAGTCGTCCACCAGGCGGTCCACGCACGTCGAACCGGTCAGGTACGCGGTGTGCCCGTCGCCGTCGAAACCGACGAGGACACCGGAGGAGAGCTGGGAGGCGAGGGCCTCGGACCACTGATAGGGGGTGGCCGGGTCGCGCAGGGTGCCGACGACCATGATGGGCGGGGCTCCGGGGGCGTCGATCTTCTCCCGTGGGCCTCCCTTGACCGGCCAGTACGCGCAGGGCAGCGAGCTCCACATCACGTACGCGCCGAAGAGAGGGGCCTCCTTGGCCGCCTCGCGGGCCGCCGCGGCGTAGGCGGCCGAGTCGGCGGGGTAGGGGGCGTCGACGCAGTTGACGGCGAGGTTGGACTCAGTCTGGTTGGTGTACTCGCCGCTCGCCTCGCGGTCGATCAACAGGTCGGCCATGCGGAGCAGGGTGGTGCCGTCGCCCTTCAGCGCCCGGTCGAGCGCCTGCCTGAGCACCGGCCAGGCCTGCCGGTCGTAGAGCGGGGTGATCAGGCCGAGGGTGGTCCAGGCCTCGGTCACCGTACGGCCGTCGCCCGTCCCGTTGCTCAGGGGGGTCGTGTCCGCGCGGCGGAGCAGGGCGGCGATCTCCTCGCGGGCGGAGGCGACGGAGCCGCGGAAGGGGCAGTCGGTGGCCGCGAGGCAGTCTTCGAGGAACGCGTCGAGGGCGACCTCGAAACCGCGTGCCTGCGCGGTGTTCATCTCCAGCGGGCCGAGCGAGGGGTCCACGGCGCCGTCCAGGACGAGGGCGCGGACGCGGTCGGGGAAGAGGTCCGCGTAGGCCGCACCCAGTTGGGTGCCGTACGACTTGCCGAGGTAGGTGAGGCGGTCGTCGCCGACGGCGGCGCGGAGCAGGTCCATGTCCCTGGCGGCGTTGGCCGTGCCGACGTACGGCAGGAGTTTGCCCGAGCGGGCCTGGCAGCCGGAGGCGAACCGCCGCGAGCCCTCCTCCAGCATGGTGACCTCGCCCGGCGAGTCGGGCGAGCTGTCGAGGCCGACGTAGGTGTCCAGCTCGCTCGACGACAGGCACCGGACGGGCGAGGAGTCGCCGACCCCGCGCGGGTCGAAGCCCACGACGTCGAAGCGGTCTCGTACGGCCTTGCTCACCGCCGTGCGGGCACTTCGGGCGTACTGGACCCCGGAGGCGCCGGGGCCGCCGGGGTTGATGAGAATCGAGCCGATCCGGTCACCGGAGGCGGGAAGCCGGATCACGCTGATCTCGATCTTCTCGCCGTCCGGCTTGCTGTGGTCGAGGGGAACGGGGAGTTTCGCGCACTCGAATCCGTCCCCGCAGTCTTTCCAGGCGAGCGACGACCCCCCTACCTCGCCACCGCCCGTACCGCTGCCCCCATCGCCGCTGCCGGCGTTGGCGCCGGTTCCGGTGCACGCGCTCGCCAGCAGGGCCACCGCCGCCAGTACGGCGGCCACATGGGATCTCACGCCTTGTCCGCTCCGTAGTCCGTGGGTCGGGATCGCACGCGGGTCCGGCGGGGGGAGCCGACGCGCGCGGAGAGGCTGACCGCTCGCATCCTACGCCCGCGCGGGCTCAGTCGGCCGTCGAACCCGAGCGCCACACGGGCTCAGCGGTCATCGAAACGCGAACCCTCGCGCGGGCTCAAGCAGCCGTCGACCACACAGGCTCAGCGGGCGTTGAAACCGAGCCCTCGCGCGGGCTCAAGCGGTCGGCGACCGCGCGGGCTCGGGCGGCCGCTGAAACCCGGGCGCCCGCGCGGCCTCCGGTCATCCCTCAGGGCCGCCGTCGGCGACCTTCACCGCGTCCCCGTACGCCGCGTCGTGCTGCTTGCGCGGGGAGCACACCGACGCGGACGGGCACGCGCAGCGGCGGCCGCCCTCCTCAAGGCGGACCACGACGGAGTCGGAGGGTACGTTGCGACCCACGACGGTTCCCGCCCCTTCGGGGGTGTCGACCTTCAGCCCGAGGCGGGGCATCCTGCTGTGCGCGTCGAGGTAGAGGGGGTGCTCGTACTTCAGGCAGCACATCAGCCGTCCACACGCCCCCGCGATGCGCAGCGGGTTCACCGGCAGGTCCTGGTCCTTGGCCATCCGGACGGAGACCGGCTCGAAGTCCTTGAGGAAGGTGGCGCAGCACAGGTCGCGGCCGCAGGGGCCGATGCCGCCCTGGAGGCGGGCCTCGTCGCGGGGGCCGATCTGGCGCAGCTCCACCCGGGCGCGCAGGTTACGGGCCAGGTCGCGGACGAGGGCGCGGAAGTCGACCCGCTGTGGGGCGGAGAAATAGACCGTGTAGACGTTCTCGGCGTCGGTGTAGTCGACGCCGACGACCTTCATGGGCAGCGTGTGCCGCTTGATCAGACGCTTGGAGACGCTGCGGGCCTCGGCGCGGCGTCGCTTGTTGCCCTCGTCACGGGTGAGGTGCTCCTCGGTCGCGATGCCCTCGCACACCGGCAGCCCGCCGACCTCCTCGCTCGTCCACTGTGGCGCCCAGACGCACTCGGCCACCTCGGGGCCCGCGTCGGTGGGAACCAGCACCTTGTCTCCGACCTTGGGAGTGTGCTCACCGGGATCGAGGTAGTACAACCTGCCGTAGCGGGTGAAACTCACCGCCATGATCATGCCCATATGGCTCCAAACCTGGGGGTACGGCTCGTGCTCACCTTATGCGTCATGCCCTCGGATGTGGGGTGCCATCCGAGGGCGATCATGGACAAGCCATCCGACAATGCCGGACGAGCCTGACGGTGCCGCACACCAGGCTCGTCCGGCCCCGGTCGTGGGTCGTGCCCCATCCGTGCCCCCGTCGTCGGCTCAGCCCGGCTCCGGCACCTCGAACGCCGGGAACGAGCACTGCTCCGGCTCCGACCACGGAAGGACGTACTCGACGAGCGACCACAGCGACGCGTTTCTCAGCATGCAGGGCGTATCGATCGCGTTGGACACCCCCGGCAGTTCGCCCATGGCGCGGGCGACAGCCTTGGAGTCCGCCTCCGGCCTGAGCCAGGCTCGGAAGGACTCCGGCATGTCCTCGACGGCTATCGCCTTCAGCAACGTGGAGTTGTCCGCGTTGTAGCTCCGGAATTTCTCCAACGCCTGCCGGCGATCCTCGAAAAGGACCCTTTCCACCTCGGGCCGGGCCTCCAGTGTCCGTCGGATCTCCGCCTTCTCGTCCTCGGTTATCGCATGGTCGCACGTGGGGAAGGCGTCGTCCTGTTTGCAGAGGAAGACCGCCACATCGGCGTCGCCGGGCTGCTCGACGCCGCTCATCGCCATGGCGACGATGTTCTCCCTCGACAGCGAGGAGACCTCTTTAAGCCGTACGACTCCGAAGGCCGTCACCGCGACGGCGAGGGCCACGGCGGCGACCCTGAAGGGAGTCCTGGAGCGGCGGCGGGCAGGGACGGTGAGCGGGCGGACGTTCTCGGCGGTCGCGGCGGCGGTGGAGAGGGCGTCGCGGAGGCGGTTCTCGATGTCGGTCATGACTCCTCCTTGAGCATCCGGGCGAGGGCGGCGAGCCCGCGCGCGAGGGTGGAACGGGCGGTGCCGGCGGCGATGCCCATGGTCTCGGCGATCTCCTGGTCGGACAGGTCCAGGTAGTAACGGAGGGTCAGCGCCTCCCGCTGCCTCCTGGGCAGCGCGCGCAGGGCCACGAGCACCTCGCGGCGTTCCTCGCCGAGCAGCGCGGCGTGCTCGGCGGACCAGACCGGCGGTTCGTACGGCGCGGCCCACCGGAAGGCGACCGCGCGGCGGCGCAGCACCGACCGCGACCCGTTGAGTACCGCCGAACGGATGTAGGTCAGCGCCCTGTCCGGGTCGCGCAGACGGCGCCGTCCCGCGTGGGTACGGGTGAACGCCTCCTGTACGACGTCCTCGGCGGTGGCCTGGTCGCCCACCATGAGCAGCGCCAGCCGTACCAGCCCGAGGTGATGTTCGGCGAAGAGCGTCGCGATGTCGACGCGGTCCCTGGCGAGGGGCTCTCCGTGGGAGAGCAGTTCGACTTCCACATCACAGAGACGCCATGCCGGGCCTTCTGCTGCTTCGCCCGGCCCACGGGTTCCGCCCCGTCCGCGCTCTCCCCGCCTGCGGCCCCCTTCCGGCCCACGTGTCCCGCCCGGCGCGCGGGCTCGGCTCAGCGGCCGAGTTCGGCGAAGGACTTCTCCCAGCGGTCGGCGATCATGGAGATGTCGTAGCTCCTGGCCGTCTGGAGGGCGTTCTCGGCCATCCGGCGGCGCCCCTCCTCGTCGTCGATCATCTGGATCAGTCCGGCGGCCAGGGCGTCCACGTCGTCCGCGGGAACGAGCAGCCCGTCGATCCCGGGCGTGATGATCTCGCGAGGTCCACGGGGACAGTCGAAACTGACCACCGGCACCCCGGAGGCGAACGCCTCGATGATGGTCATGCCGAAGCCCTCGAAACGAGAGCTGACCACGTGGATCGAGGCCTTGGCGAGCTCGCCCTCGATGTCTCCCGTGGGCCCCATGAACGTGACGTTGTTGTGCAGGCGCAGCTTGACGGACTGCTTGATCAGCTTGTCGCCGACCCGGCCCTCGCCGTAGATGCGCAGCTTCCAGTCCGGGCGCTCCCTGGCCACCCGGGCGAACGCCTTCAGCAGGCGGTCGTACCCCTTGACCGGCACCAGCCTGCCCGCGGCCAGCACGATCCGGTTCTCCTGCCGGGAGCGCGGACGCGGGCCGCCGGGCAGCCCGTTGCCGATGGTGAACACCTGGGTGGGCGCCCCGTCGAGCATCTTCCGGTAGTCGTGCTCGTCGGCCTCGGTGAGGGTCACCACGGCGTCGAGCTTCGGATACCACGTCCGGATCTCCTCGAAGATCCCGGGCTGGTGTGCCTCGAAGTGCAGGTGCTCCTGGGCGATCGTGATGACCCGTTTGCGCGCGTACCTCGCGGCCATGATGTTGAGCCCCGCGCGGGTGGTGATCAGCACGTCGCTGCGGAGCCTGCGCAGCTCGCGAACGAGAACCTCGTCGCTCCAGGCGCTGAAGGAGGCGTACGCGCGCTCCTCGGGGTGGATCAGCGCGCTCTCCCGCGCGCTCAGCCGCTCGGCCTTCTTCGTGTACGGCCAGCGGACCCTGGCCCCCTCCCGCAGGTCCACCAGTGACCGCAGGCGAACCTGGGAGCCCAACGGCAGGAAGGGGACGTCGGCGTGCTGGAAGACGCTGACGATCTCGACCTCGTGCCGCTCGGACATCGCCGTGGCCAGGTCGAAGGTGGCGCGGATGGTTCCGCCCATGCCGTAGGCGTTGAGGATGAGAAAGGAGATCTTCACGTGCTCTCCTCCTCGACGCTGAGCGCGACGGCGAGGCTGTCGGTATCGGTGTAGTACGGCCGGACCCTCACCTGTCCCACGCGCTGGGCCGGGAACCGAATTTTGGTCTTCTTATCCGTTATGTCATCAAGGCGAGTCGCGAGCGGCAGACGGGTTCCGGAGAACTCCGCGTAGAGATCCCAGAAGACCCGGCGCCGTACCTGCGTCTCGGCCATCGGCGCGATCTCGATCCCGCCGTCGAACCACCGCCCCTGGAAGTTCGCGGGCCCGCTCACGGGCTCGGGTCCCCGGCGCGCCACCGCCACGAGTTTCGCCGCGCCCCGGATCGGCTCGCCGTACGCGACGGCGCCCTCGACCTCGATCACCCCGTCCTCCGCGGTCACGCGGATCACCTCGACGTACGGCTCGACCTC
The DNA here is from genome assembly GCF_042899335.1 of Streptosporangium sp. NPDC000095. Lineage (NCBI taxonomy): Bacteria > Bacillati > Actinomycetota > Actinomycetes > Streptosporangiales > Streptosporangiaceae > Streptosporangium > Streptosporangium sp. NPDC000095. The sequence goes on along the minus strand of NZ_JBIAZS010000014.1, from coordinate 19,643 downwards.
GCGGACCCGCAGGCCCAGCGTCCCGACAGAGGTGCGAAACGCCCTGATCTCTCGGTTTCTGGGGGTCTCCGCGTAGGCCCACAGGCCGTCGAGCGAGAATCCCGGGTCGTCGGTGGCGATGGGCTCACCGCCTCGCGACGCCGTCCAGATGCCGGCGGAGAGTGCCTTCAGGTTCGCGGCCTCGCACTCCTCGCCGGTCTCCACGTGCCGCAGAACGATCCCGGGATCGTTCCCGTCGGCCCCATGGACCGGCTGCGGCCACTCGATTCTCAGCGTGTCGTCGTCGCCCACACGGCTCGTGACGGCCCGCTCCTTCGCGGGCGGAATCCCGCCGTAACGTGCCCCAATGCTCACCAAGAGTCCCCCGGTCCTCGCTGCTCATCCCCATAGAGCAGGACACTGTCCACCGATTTATAACGAAATAACCTATTTTGCCGTTTAATCTTAACGACCCGTACTCGTACTTTGAGGTGACTTAGCGATGAATGGTTCCACCTAATCGGAAACAGACGGATAGCGACTACTTGATGAGGGTTACCAACTACCCTCCCACCAGCAGATATTCAGCCACCGACCAGGAAAACTGGAAAATGTCCGATGTCGGCCAGAGCCTTCCCCGAACGGCCCCGGCCCGGGTGTCGCGACGAACGAGCGGGCATCGCGCCGTCGATCCGCGCCCCGGGGACGGCGGGCGGTAATCGGGCCCTCGCGGCGTGGAACCGGCCCCCTGGACGGCACTCCCTGAAAGCGGCACCCCGAGCCCCGCGTGATCTCACAGCCGAGTCCGGCGGCCCCGTACGACCGGATAAGACCGGTCCGGAATCGGCCTGGTAAGGCGGCCAGGGCCGGTTCACAGCTGGTTCAGGCTGGTTTAATCGGGTTCAGGACGGTTTAAGCCCATTCAAGGTCGGCGAACCCCGCCCAGTCCGATCCGGGGACGGCCGCGGCTCAAAGCACAGGCCTGTGCAGCGAGATGGTCATCGACTCGACCGCCATCTGCGGACTGACGTTGGACGCCAGTCGCCTCCGGCAGCGCATGATCGCGTCGATCCTGCGCAGGGTGTCTTCCGGTGTGGAGGCACGGGCCAGTTCGTCCAGGTCGGCGCGGCGGTCCTCACTCGCCAGCTCCACGTGCGCGCCGAACTGCACCGCCAGCACATCGCGGTAGAACGCCACCAGGTCGAGCAGGGAGGCGTCGATGACGTCGCGCTTGGTGCGGGTCGCCCTGGACTTCTGACGGTCCTCGAGATCCTTGAGCGCCCCGGCGCCGCCGCGGATCAGGCCCCTGTTGAGCCCCTTGCCCGTGGAGCCCTCGCCGTAGGCCTGCCGCAGCTCGGTGATCTCCGACTCGTTCAGCACCGCGGTGACCGCGGCGGCCTCGTCCTCGGCGGTCTTCACCAGCCGCTCGGCGGCCATCACGCACTCCCCCACACCGGTCAGCGACCGGGGGATGGACAGCACCGCCTCGCGGCGCGCACGCGCGTCCCCGTCCAGGGCGAGCCTGCGGGCACGGTCGATATGCCCCTGGGCGGCCCTGGCCGCGAACTCCGCCATCGCCGGCGGCACGTTCTCTCGGGTGGCCAGCACGTGGGCGACCGCCGCGGCGGGCGGGGTGACGAGCGTGACGATCCGGCATCGGGACCTGATGGTGATCATCATGTCGTCCGGGGAGGGCGCGCAGAGCAGCCACACCGTCCTCGGCGGCGGCTCCTCGATGGCCTTGAGCAGCGCGTTGGACGCCCCCTCGGTCGCCCGGTCGGCGTCCTCGAACAGCACGACCCGCCAGCGGCCCAGCGTCGGCGCCCCGGCCGCGCGCAGGATGAGCCGCCGGGTGTCCTTGATGCCGTACGAGAGCCCCTGCGGGCGGACGATCTCCAGGTCGGGGTGGGAGCCGACCGCCACCTGGTGGCACATGTCGCAGTGGCCGCACCCCTGGTCCGGGCAGAACAGCGCGGCGGTGAACGCCCGCGCGGCCTCCTCACGACCGGATCCGGGCGGCCCGGTGAACAACCACGCGTGGGTCATCCCGGCGCCGCGCCCCCCGGCCAGCAGATCGGCCCCGGCCGCCGCCGCCCGGCGGAGCGTCGCGGCGGCCCGCTCCTGCCCCACAAGATCGTCAAAGACTCCCACGCCCCCAACCTACCGCCGGGGACGCGGGCTCAGTCGCGGATCGCGGGCATCGTCCCGGTGACGTCCTCCGACTCCTGCGGCACCGGGTCGGGCAGGATCTCGCGGATCCGGTCGTGGACGATCGAGGAGATCTGGTTCTGTGGCAGGGTCCCGTCGACGACCAGGTAGCGGTCGGGCTCGGCGGCGGCCAGTGCCCGGAACTCACGACGGACGCGCTCGTGAAACTCCAGAGGCTCCGACTCGATGCGGTCGGCGGCCCCGCCCAGCCGGGCCAGTCCCACCGAAGGCGGGGTGTCGATGAGCACGGTGAGATCGGGAACAAGCCCCCCGGTGGCCCAATTGTTGATCATCGTGACGTCCTCGGTGTCCAGGGCACGGCCCGCGCCCTGGTAGGCGAGCGACGAGTCGACGTAGCGATCGGAGATCACCATCGAACCCCGGTACAGCGCCGGACGGATGACCTTCTCCACGTGCTCGGCCCGGTCCGCCGCGTACAGCAGCGCCTCGGACCTCGCCGACAGTCCCTGGTGCACGGCGTCGAGCAGGATCGCCCGCAGCCGCATCCCCACCTTGGTCGAGCCGGGCTCACGGGTCTGCACGACGTCGAAGCCCTGGTCGCGCAGCCAGATCGCGAGCAACCTGGACTGGGTGGTCTTCCCCGACCCCTCACCCCCCTCGAACGCGATGAACATCCCGCGCCCCTGCTCGGCGCTCTCGGGGGCGAAGCGCTCCCCGCGCACCGCGGCGAACAGGTCGGCGACGATCGAGACGCCCCTGCGGTCGTCCATCTGCCGCAGCGCGACGATCCCGACGATCACCGCGAGCAGCCCGCCGACCAGCAGGACCAGGTTCGAGCCGTCGAACCGGTAGACCGGCTCCAGGCCGACCCTGATCTGGCGCTCGCCGAACAGGCCCGCCAGGGTCGGCGCGACCGCGACGACCAGCAGCAGGGTCACCCGGGCCAGCGACTGCAGGAAGGAGAACGTGCGGCCCCGCAGGCTGTCGTCCACCTCCAGCCCGATCATGGTGTAGCCGATGATCCAGGCGATTCCCGCGCACGCGCCGAGCAGCACAGTCAGCAGGACGACGATCACCAGGTTGTGGACGAGGGCGACCGCGACGAGGACGAGCCCCGCCACCACGATCGACAGGCCGAACAGCCTCCGCCGCGACAGCTCCCTCAGCAGCCTGGGCCCGAAGAACATACCGGAGGCCATACCGACGAAGACCGCGCCGAAGACCACACCGTACGCCGCGTCACCGCCGCCCAGCGCCTCCACGTAAATCTTGGCCACCCCGACCACCGCGCCACCGGCGGCGAACGCGCCCAGCATGCCGATGATCAGACCGCGGATCAGCCGGTTGCCGCCGACGAACCGCCAGCCCTCGAAGATCTGCCGCAGCACCGACGGCGTGGAGGTGGCCCGCGCTCCGCTCTTCGGGATGTCCTTGAGCGAGAAGATGATGACGGCGGAGACCAGGTAGGCGAGCGCGTTGATGAACAGCGCCAGGTAGGTCTCGCGCTGGGCGAGGAACGGCACCAGCCTGCCCAGGACGTCGTCGGCGACGGAAAGCAGCGCGAACAGCAGCGCGGCGACGGGCGCTGTGCCGTACGTGACCAGGAGGTTGAGCTGGTTGGCCTCCTCCAGCCGCTCCTTGGGCACCAGGTTGGGCACCGTGGCGTCCTTGGCCGGAACCCAGAAGAGGTTGACGCACTCGACCAGGAACGTAGCGATGATCACCCACTGGTAGCTGCCGACCAGCGGGATCGACAGCACCAGCGCGAAGCGCAGGAGATCGCAGAAGAACATCGTCAGCCGCCGGTCGAACCGGTCGGCGAACGCCCCCGCGAGCGGCCCCAGCAGGATGGCCGGAAGCATCTTCGCCACGAAGACGCCGCCGATGGCCAGGCTCTGAACCTGGTAGCCCGACGCCGCGGTGAGATTGCCCGCCAGGGCGGTCAGCGCGAGGAGGTTGAGCCAGTCTCCCAGGCTGCATACCGACATCGCCGTCCACAGCTTGCGGAACGGGGCGTTGGCCAGCACGTGGGGGGTCTTGCGTCGCGCGGTGCTCCGGCCAGGGGTGGTCATAGTGTCAGCGTATCCAGATGCTCGCTGGGCTTGGGAAAACACGAGCCAGGCGGAGATACCCGGCTACCCGTCGCACGAGGGTAATACGCCGGCACCGCCCCCCGCAGGTCACACCCGCGAAAAGAGGCGCTCGGTACGACTGTTTCCAGAGGTGCTGCCGTTGGGGCCCCAAAAGTGCCTCCGGTGGAATTTCCAGAGGTGCTCGCCACGGACTCCGGGAAGGTGTGCCCAAGACCGGGTGTCCGGGGTCACTCGTTCCGGACTTCCAGAAGAGTGATCTCGGGCGGTGCGCCCACCCGGACCGGCGGCCCCCAGAAGCCCGCGCCCCGCGTCACGTAGACCTGGGTGCCGTCCACCTCGCCGAGGCCGGAGACGACCGGTTGCTGCATCGGGATGACCAGGTTGAACGGGACCATCTGGCCTCCGTGCGTGTGCCCGGACAGCTGGAGGTCCACGCCGTACGTCGCCGCCTGGACGGCCTGGACCGGCTGGTGGGCGAGCAGGACGGTGGACCGGGAACGGTCACGACCGCCCAGCGCCCGCTCGAAGTCGGGGCCGTCACCCGAGACGACACCGCCGAGATCGTTGACCCCGGCGAGGTCGAGAACGGCTCCCCGGTGGGCGATCTCGACGCGCTCGTTGCCGAGAGGGCGGATGCCGAGCCCGCGCAACTCCTCGATCCACTCCTGCGGACCGTTGGCGGTGTAGTACTCGTGGTTGCCGGTGACGAAGTAGGCGCCGTAGCGGGATTCGAGGTCCTTCAGCGGCACGGCCAGCGAGCCGAGTTCGGCCACCGTACCGTCGACCAGGTCACCGACGACGGCGACCACGTCGGCCTCCAGTGAGTTGATCATGCGGACGAGGCGACGGGCGTGTTCCGTGCCGGTGAGCGGGCCCAGGTGGATGTCGCTCACCACCGCGAACCGCAGGCCGCTCAGGCGCGGATCCAGTCTGGGCAGGACGACCTTGACCGGTTCGATCACCGGGTCGCCGAGAGCCGTCCTCACCCCGAACCCGACCGTGCCCAGCGCCCCCGCCCCGGCGGCGACCGCCGCCGTACGGGCGATGAACAGCCTCCTGCTCATCCCTGCCGGGCCGTACGGTCCTCCTGGGAACCCTCCGTCGCGCCGCGCGTCCCCGGCACCCGGGACGACGATCACGCCACCGATCTCGGTCCCCGGCTTCGAACTCGCCTCGGCCCTCCTCCCGGCCCCCGCCTCGAACCCGGACCGACCGTCGACATCGGACCGGTCGGCGACATCGGGCCGAACGGCGGGCACCGGCTGGGCGGCCATGAACGCGGTCCGCTTCCCCCGAGCGTCGGCCGCGTCAGGTGAAACCGGGCGGCCCTCCGCGCGCCGCTCCGTCCATCTCAGGACCAGCAGGGCCACGCCCCTGGGAATCTCCAGGATCACCAGGAACACGAAGAGGTAGAACATCACCGCGATCCAGAAGAACCCCGGCCAGGCCAGGAAATGGCCCCACTCGCTGCGGGAGGCGACCAACGTCACCGGGGCGAGCACGGCCAGGGCGACGAGAGCCCACGTCAGCACCCGGCGGGTCCGGCCGGGCCTCGTGGTCGAGCCGATCAGGCGACGCCACAGGTAGAAGTGGACCAGCGTGATCGCGCAGATGACCAGCGACACGAAACCCACAACCGTCACTCGCCCCTCCCGCGCCCACCGGCCGTTCCCGGTGCGCTCCGAAGAACGCCCGGGCCGACGAATGCGTTCCCGGAAGCCGGAAGTTCAGAAACCCGGAAGGGTTCCGGTGCCCGGAAGCTCAAAAGCCAGGAAGCCCCTGAAAGCCCGCGAGCCCCCGAAACCCGGGAGCCCGCAGGCTCCCAAAAGCCCGGGAATCCAGAAGTCCGGATTCTCCCGAGGCTCAGGAGCCCCGAAGCTCCCGAGAACCCGGAAGCTCAGGTGCCTGAGGGCTCCAACGACCCGAAGCTTCCAGGTGCCTGGAAGCTCCCGAAACCCTGGAAACGGGACGTCATGCCTTCGCCTTGGCCCTGGTGGTGCGGGGACGCTTGGGCGCCGGGCCGCGGGCGCGACGGTCGGCGAGGAGCTCGGCGGCGCGCTCGGTCGTGATCTGCTCGACCTCGTCACCCTTGCGCAGGGAGGCGTTGGTCTCACCGTCGGTGACGTACGGCCCGAACCGCCCCTCCTTTACCACGATCGGCTTCTTGGAGACCGGATCCTCGCCCAGCTCGCGCAGCGGGGGCGCCGCCGCGGCCTGCCTTCCCCTCGCCTTGGGCTGGGCGAACAACTCCTTGGCCCGCTCAAGGGTGATCGTGAACATCTCCTCCTCGGACGCCAGCGAGCGCGAGTCGGTGCCCTTCTTGACGTACGGCCCGAATCTGCCGTTCTGGGCGGTGACCTCCTGGTCGTCGATGACCCCGAGCACGCGGGGCAGCGAGAGGAGCTTCAGGGCGTCTTCCAGGGTGACGGTGTCCAGGGACATCGACTTGAGCAGCGAGCCGGTGCGCGGCTTGACGGCGTCGGCCTTCTTGGTCTTCTTCTTCGCGCCCTCGGCCGGCGGCGCCTCCTCGGGAAGGATCTCGGTGACGTACGGGCCGTAACGGCCGTCCTTGGCCACGATCACGTGCCCGGTCACCGGGTCCTTGCCCAGCTCCCTGTCGCCCGTCGGGCGGGAGAACAGCTCCTCGGCCATCTCGGCGGTGAGCTCGTCGGGCGCGAGGTCCTCCGGCACGTTCACCCGGGCGCCGTCGCGGTCCAGGTACGGGCCGTAGCGACCCACCCGGATCATGATGTCGGTGCCCCTGATGGGGAACGAGCTGATCTCCTTGGCGTCGATCTCGCCGAGGTCGGTGACCAGCTCCTTCAGGCCCTCGTCGCCCTCCGCGCCGAAGTAGAACCGGCGCAGCTCGGGCACCCGCTCCGCCCGGTCGTTCGCGATGTCGTCGAGGACCTTCTCCATGTCGGCGGTGAAGTCGTAGTCGACGAGGTTTCCGAAGTGCCGCTCCAGGAGGTTCACCACCGCGAACGCCAGGAAGGACGGCACCAGGGCCGTGCCCTTCTTGAAGACGTAGCCGCGGTCCAGGATCGTCCCGATGATCGACGCGTACGTCGACGGGCGGCCGATCTCCCGGTCCTCCAGCTCCTTGATCAGCGACGCCTCGGTGTATCGCGCGGGCGGCTTGGTCGCGTGTGCCAGCACGTTGAGCGCGGAAGCGGTGAGCGGGTCGTTCTCGGTGAGGTTCGGCAGGCGCTTCTCGGAGTCGTCCCGGTCGGTGGACGGGTCGTCCGCGCCCTCGACGTAGGCCTTCAGGAAGCCGTGGAAGGTGATCGTCCGGCCGGAGGCGGTGAACTCGGCCAGCTCGCCCGAGCTCGACGTGCCGTTCACCTTGACGGTGACCGACTCGCCGACCGCGTCCTTCATCTGGGAGGCCACGGTCCGCTGCCAGATCAGCTCGTACAGGCGGAACATGTCACCGCTCAGCCCGGTCTCGCCCGGCGTGCGGAACTCCTCGCCCGAGGGACGGATCGCCTCGTGCGCCTCCTGCGCGTTCTTGACCTTGCTCGCGTACACGCGCGGCTTGTCGGGCACGTACGCCGCGCCGTACAGCTTGATCGCCTGGCTGCGGGCCGCCGCGACGGCGGTCTCCGACAGCGTGATGCTGTCGGTTCGCATGTAGGTGATGAAGCCGTTCTCGTACAGACGCTGGGCGACCTGCATGGTCGACTTCGCGGAGAAGCCCAGCTTGCGGCTCGCCTCCTGCTGCAGCGTGGTCGTCCTGAACGGCGCGTACGGCTTGCGGGTGTACGGCTTGCGCTCGACGGACTTGACCTTGTACGAGACGCCGGCGAGGCGCCCGGCCAGGGCACGGGCCGCCTGCTCGTCCAGGTGGAGCACGTCGGCGTTCTTGAGGGTGCCGTTGCTCGCGAAGTCACGGCCCTGGGCGACGCGCTTGCCGTCCACGCCGGTCAGCATGGCGGTGAACTCGTGCGGGATCTCGTCGCGGCCGGTGTCGAGCAGTGCCTGCAGGTCCCAGTAACTCGCGCTGGTGAACGCGAGGCGCTCGCGCTCGCGCTCCACGACGAGCCTGGTCGCCACGGACTGCACCCGCCCGGCGGACAGGCGGGGCTTGACCTTCTTCCACAGGACCGGGCTGACCTCGTAGCCGTAGAGGCGGTCGAGGATGCGCCGGGTCTCCTGGGCGTCGACCAGCCTCAGGTTCAGGGCGCGGGGGTTGGCCACCGCCTCCTGGATCGCCCGGGGAGTGATCTCGTGGAACACCATGCGGTGGACCGGCACCTTGGGATTGAGCACCTCACGAAGGTGCCAGGCGATCGCCTCGCCCTCGCGGTCCTCGTCGGTGGCGAGATAGAGTTCGTCGGCGTCCTTGAGCAGCTGCTTGAGCTTGCTCACCTGCGCCTTCTTGTCGTGGTTGACGACATAGAGCGGCTCGAACTCGTGATCCACGTTGACACCGAGGCGTGCCCAGGACTCCCCCTTGTACTTCTCGGGGATGTCGTCGGCCTTCTCAGGGAGATCGCGAATATGTCCGATGCTGGACTCCACGACGTAGCCGCGGCCGAGGTACCCGGCGATGGTCTTCGCCTTGGAAGGCGACTCGACGATCACCAGGCGGGTTCCACCGGCGTTGCCGTTCTTGGCTGGCACGCTGCTTCCTACCTCGCTGTTCGCATTCGTTCCCCGTTTTCTTCCCCTCGGGTTACCCGGTCTCGGCCGGGAACACTCCCAAGGGAAGCCGCAAGGACGCAGAATAAAGCCCTATGAGTGTCGACGTCCCCCAGCTCACCCTCGGAGACTAATCGCTGTGCTCGACTACTCCTACTTGGTCCTCCACCTTCCGCGTGGCACATCCCGGGACGCAGCCCGGCGGATACTGACCGAACATGCAGAATACGGCGACTGGGAGCTCGACCGCCTGCGACTGTATCCCGACGGCCGCCGAGACGTTCGACTGCGCCGAAAGATAATACGTGTGACCAGGACGATGTGACTCCGGGTGACTCCGGACATGGCTTTGCCCGCTCCGGGCCGCGCCCCCGGAACGGGCAAAGCTTCGGTGCCTCGCAGGCCGAGCGGACGCCACGCCACGAGGGCGCGGTCGTCCTGTCTCGCCGCCTTCGAGGCGTTTAGGCGCCTTCCTCAGCGGCTCTGGGAAAGCATGTCCAATGGGTTACTAATGTCTTACTTCTCGCCTTGCTTCCCGTTCCGCTACTTCTTGCCGAAACGGATCCGGCGGGTGGTGCCGAAGACCGTCGCGGCACCCGCGGCCAGCGCACCGACCAGGAGGGTGACCAGAGAACCGACGTTCATCCCGGTCACGCCGACGGGCTGGGCCGCGCTCATCAGGCCCAGGTCACCGACCGGCAGGGCTCCGGCCGGGGCCGAGGAGGTCAGGTCGGCGACGGGAGCCGACAGCGAGCCCTTTCCGGCCTTCGCGGCCCGGTCGCCCACCTCGCTCGCGGGCGCCGCGGGAACGGCGGGGGCGGCGGGGAACTCGGGCAGCCTCTCGGCGGCAGGGAAGCGCGACCGGTCCGCGGTCGTCGACGACATGCCGGAGGCGGACGCCTGTCCCGCGGCGCCGCCGAGAGCCGGGACGGCCGGGAAGGCGGACAGCAGACCGCTCGTCCTGTGCTTGCCGGGCTTGGAGTCCCAGTCACCGTGACCCTTGCCGTAACCGCCGTGCCCACCGTGCCCACCAGGGCCGCCGTGGCCACCGGGGCCGCCCCAGTGACCACCGCCGGGGCCACCCCACTGGCCGCCGCCCGGACGCCCGGACGGGCCACCGGCGCGGGAGCCTCCGAGGCAGCCGGCGGCGGCGTCGCCCAGGACCGCCACGGCGTTGCCGCAGATGTTGATCGGCGCGGTGATCGGCGCGACGACCTGGTTACCGCCCAGCACCGAACCCCGGCCGGACGTGACATTGCCGCCCGCGCCCGTACCCGCGCCCGCACCGCCCGAGACCGAGGCGCCGCCCCTGCACCCGGCCGCGGCCTGGCCGAGCACGCCGACGGCGTTGCCGCAGACGTTGATCGGCGCGGTGATCGGGGCGACCACCTGGTTGCCACCGAGCACCGAACCCCGGCCGGACGTGACGTTGCCGCCCGCGCCGGCGCCACCGCCGCCGCCCACGACGGACGCGCCACCCTGGCAACCGGCGAACGCTCCGCCCAGGACGGCCACCGCGTTGCCGCAGACGTTGATCGGCGCGGTGATCGGCGCCACCACCTGGTTACCGCCCAGCACCGAACCCCGGCCGGACGTGACATTGCCACCGGCGCCACCCGCACCGCCACCCCGGCCCGTCCCGGCCGACGCCCCTCCCGGGCAGCCCGCCGGGCCGTTGCCGACGCTGTTGCCGCAGACCTCGGCGGGGGCGGTGATGGGCGCGACCACCTGGTTGCCGCTACCGGCGCCGAAGCGCCCGTCGGTGTCGTTCCCCGGCCGGCCGTAGCCCCCGGGACCGCCGGGACGGGGACCGCGCTCCCAGTCGTCGCCGTGGCCGCCCGGACGCGGGCCGTGGTCCCAGCCGCCACCGGGACGCGGCCCCTTCCCGTGGTCGCCGTGGCCGGGTCCGCCGTGACCGTCAGGCTTACCCGGCCACCCCGGACCGCCGGGGTGCCCCGGACCGCCCGGGTGCCCAGGCCCACCGGGGCGACCGGGACCCCCCGGGTGGCCAGGACCGCCAGGGTGCCTCGGGCCACCCGGCCCTTCGGGCGTGCCGCCGCCGACCTCGGCGCCGCCCTCGCAGCCGGAGAAGGCCTCTCCGACGACGGCGACCGAGTTGCCGCAGATGTTGATCGGCGCGGTGATCGGGGCGACGACCTGGTTGCCGCCCAGCACCGAACCCCGGCCGGACGTGCGGTTGCCGCCGGCTCCACCGGCACCGCCCTGGCCGCTCACCGAGGCACCGCCCCGGCAACCGGCGGTCGCCCCGCCGAAGATCGCGAAGGAGTTGCCGCAGGCGTTGATCGGCGCGGTGATCGGCGCGACCACCTGGTTGCCACCGCCGATGCTGTGGTCACCGTTCGTACGGTTGCCGCCGGCCCCGCCGCCGCTCCCGCCCTCGCTTCGCACCGAGGAGCCGCCACGGCAGCCCGCCTCGGAGCGGCCGAAGACCGACACCGCGTTGCCACAGGCGTTGACGGGTGCGGTGATCGGGGCGACGACCTGGTTGCCGCCCAGCACCGAACCCCGGCCGGACGTGCGGTTGCCGCCGGCGCCCGCACCGCCGCCGTCGCTCTCGACGGCGGCGCCGCCCTCCGAGGAGGCGGACGACTCCCCGGCCACGGCGGCGGAGTTGCCGCTGATGTCGATCGGCAGGGTGATCGGGAGGTTGACCTGGTTGCCGCCGCCGATCGAATGGTCACCGTCGGTGTCGGCGAAGGCCGTACCGCCGCCCATCGCCATGACGCCCAGTGCGAGCAGTGCCGCGGGGGCCGTACCCGTAACCCACGTACGCATGATTGAAGCTCCTAGCATTTCGGGGGGGACCTGACCCTCGTGAGGGCGTGCGAGGCCATGGGAGGGCCGGAAAGGCCCGCACAGCGGAGGCCCCGAGGGCCGTCACGAGGAATGGCAATTGCCTTTTCTTCGGCCTGCTGATCGCTCACCGAACGGAGCGGTTCTCCTGGGGACGGAGGATGAAGGCAGGCTCCGCGACCGGCGGATCACCAGAAAGGGGATGGGCCGGTCCGCGAGACGCGATCAGTCAGGAGAGAAAGAAGGGTCGTCCGCCGCTGTGCGGACGGCAGGGGGAAGCACGAACGCAGGCGGGACATGCTGCGTCGTCGGCCGCGGGTCGTAGGCGAACCACGCGACATCCCCCGGACCCGGCCCTGGGGTGCCGGATCCACTACCGCTCTGGGGCACGAATCCATTCGCGCCAGAGCCGTGCTCGACGGGGGCGGGCGCCGGGAACTCCGGCTGGGACTGGCTGGTGAGCCCGTCCACACCTCGCCCCGCCATGGCCTCGGCGTTTTCCGTCGCCGAAGGCCCGCCGCCGACCGTGGGGAAGACACCGGCCCCGAGGGCCGGTCCGGAGGCGGCGGTGTGAGCTGTGTGAGGGGTCTGGGAGCGGGCCTCCCCTGCCGTCGCGGTGGCGTCCGCGACCGCGGGAGCGGCGCCGAGGAGCCCGAAGACGACCGCGAGCAGCCATGCGACGGCCAGAAGACCGCCGATGGCGAGGGCTCGCATGAAACCCCACCGAGTGCCGGCCGCGAACCGCGCCATCCGGTCAGCCCGGCCGGGGATCGTGTCGTCGACGGGAAGCGTCACGGGCGCGCGTCGAGCAGCGGGCGATGACGCCCTCCACTGCTCGTGCGGCACGCGTGCCACGTGACCTCCCCAAACTCCTGGACGGGCCCGCTTGGACGCGGACCATCCCTCAACGGAGAGTTACGGTAGCACCACATCGAGTCAACACAACGGGTTTCCCGGTAAAGGCTCAGCAGCCGTCCAGGAAACGGTCAAGGACTCGGACCCCGAACCGGAGCGAATCCACCGGAACCCGCTCGTCGATGCCATGGAACATCCCGGAGAAGTCCAGGTCGGCGGGGAGCCGCAGCGGTGCGAAGCCGAATCCCCGGATGCCCAGCCTGCTGAACGCCTTGAGGTCCGTGCCCCCCGACAGCGTGTAGGGCACGGCCAGCGCGCCCGGGTCCTCGGCGAGGAGCGCGTCGGCCATCGCGCGCACCAGCGGCCCGTCGAAGCCGGTCTCGATGGCGATGTCGTGGTAGACGAACTCCCTGGTCACGTTGGGGCCGAGCAGCTCGTCGAGCGTCTCGAAGAACTCGTCCTCGTATCCCGGCAGGAAGCGGCCGTCCACGTGCGCGGTCGCGGTCTGCGGGATCACGTTGGCCTTGTAGCCCGCCTCCAGCATCGTGGGATTGGCGGTGTTGCGCAGCGTGGCGCCGATCATCCGGGCGAGCGGCCCCAGCTTGGCGACGGTCTTCTCCGCGTCGTCCAGGTCGAGTTCCAGCTCCAGGACCCGGGAGGTCTCCTCAAGGAACGTCCGCACCGTCCGCGTCATCCGGACCGGCCACTCGTACCGGCCGATGCGGCCCACCGCCTCGGCCAGCTCGGTGACCGCGTTCTCGGCGTTGAGCATCGAGCCGTGCCCGGCCCTGCCGGTGGCGGTCAGGCGCATCCAGGCGATGCCCTTCTCGGCGGCCTCGATCAGATAGAGCCTGCGCGCCTCGTCGATGGAGACGCTGAACCCGCCCACCTCGCCGATCGCCTCCGAGCACCCGTCGAACAGGCCCTTGTGCTCGTCGGCGAGCCACTGGGCGCCGTACTTGCCTCCCGCCTCCTCGTCGGCGGTGAAGGCCAGCACCACGTCCCTCGGCGGCCTGCGGCCCTCGGCGAGCCGCTGCCGCACGACGGCGAGGATCATCGCGTCCATGTCCTTCATGTCGACCGCCCCGCGTCCCCAGACGCACCCGTCGGCGATCTCGCCGCTGAGCGGGTGCTGGGTCCAGTCGTCGGCGTTGAAGGGGACGACGTCCAGGTGGCCGTGGAGCAGCAGGGCGTCCCGGGAGGGGTCCTCTCCCGCGATGCGGGCGACCACGTTCGCCCTGCGGCTGTCCGACTCCAGGATCTTCGGCTCCAGCCCGACCTCCGCCAGTTTCTCGGCCACGTACTCGGCGGCGGCCCGCTCACCGGGCCCCGAGTTGTCGCCCGCGTTGGTCGAGTCGATCCTGATCAGGTCGCGGCACAGCCCGACGACCTCGTCCTCAGCGTTGATCGCCGTCATGGTGGACTCCTTGGGGTTTCGGTACGGCTTCCACCTCCCATCCTGCCGCCGGGCGCCCCTTCCCGGCACCCCGCCCGCAGCCGCCCTCTTACCGATATGACGGCGGCTCAAGAGTTTGCTAACCTAAGTCCGCCGACGCGGGATGACGGTCCCACGTGCAGGCACCACGTCCGGGTGGCGGAATAGGCAGACGCGCTAGCTTGAGGTGCTAGTGCCCTTTGCGGGGCATGGGGGTTCAAGTCCCCCCTCGGACACGTTCGATTCGCCCATGAGGTCCTGGTCAGACGTAGAGCTGACCAGGATTCTTCTTTTTCCGGGGTGATAGGTCCGCCGAACGCCGAGCCCGGCGTACAGCCGGGCCTTCCTGACCGGCTCAGCCTTTCCCAGAAGAGGTTTCTGCAGGTCGCCATCACCTGGGGCAGGCTGCGGGTGCGGATTGGGCCGACGTTCTCACTCGCGGATGTGGTGCAGGGCCTCCCCCCGGTGTCGGCGGACGTAGGTGCTCAGATGGGCGGGTCCAAATCCCGTGCTTCCCTGAGCGCTGCGACGCGCCGTTCGCACCCCTGGCTCGGGGGATAGCCATTCACGACCGTGAACCCTGCGATCGCCGCCCGTATCCCGCTGGTCTGCCGACCCAAACCCCCCGGGCTTCCACTGGACAAGCGCATTGCGGAGCTCACCGCGCTGACCGCCGAAACACCCGGCGCGGACCACTCCAAGCGGGTGGCCCGCGCCTGCGGTGTCCTCAACTTCTCCGCGCTCATCGCCTCCGACAGCGGCATGCCCGACCTGGCAGCCGAACTGTGCCGGCGGCAGCACAAGGTCTTCGCCGAAGCCGAGAGCCTGAACCAGGACATCGCCGTGATGTCGCTGGTGAACATCGCCCGCGGCTGGGCGCGCGATTCCGCAGTACCGTTCAAGAAGCAGGCCGCTCGGCCCGCGCCATCCTGCTTGCCTCATCCGAAGGACCGGGGTCAGGGGTGTGTGCCCGGGTGAAGGGCTCGGGCGCACAGCGTGAGCGCTTCCGTGAGTGTCGTGCGGTCCGGGTCGTAGATCTCGGCGAGCATGACGGCTTCGATGCTGTCGAGGGAGCGGTCGCATCGCCGGAGGGTGCTCAAACCTTTCGGGGTAAGGCGGGTGCGCAGAGCGCGGCCGCCACAGGGATGCGGATCGCGGCGGATCAGGCCGCGTTGTTCGAGATCGCGGATGACCAGGTTCATCGCCTGCGGAGTGACGAAGGCGATACGGGCCAGGTCGGCCGAGGACGGGGCGTCGCGCAGGCGCAGCTCGCTGAGCGCCATGTATCCGGTGGTCGTCATGCCGTGCCGGGCGAGCGCTTCATCCAGGCAGGCGCGGATGCGGCGTTCCAGCCGGAGCACCAGGTAGCTCACACAGGGCGGCGGTGCGTCCGGCGCAGCGGCCGCCGGGACACCCGGATCGGTCACCAGAAGACGATATCGCGCCCCGTCAGAACGGGCTCCAATGTAAGTTTCTCACACCGTTATCAAGGATGTTGATAACAAGTTACTTGATAACCAGGGAAAACGGCTCACTGCCAGGCGAACTGGCGGGCATGCGCACCGAGCGGGCATTGACGGCAAATCGTGGCCCTTCTATTTTCCAGCGACCGACGTCAATACGCGGCGGACCGATCCGCGGCGCGCCGCGGACATGCAGAGGAGGAGCACGAATGAGACGCTTGACCACGGTGCTGGCTAGTGCCTGCGCCGCGGCGCTCTTTGCCGTCATGACCGTGGTACTCGGATCGCCGGCCGTCGCCGCCACCCTGGTGGAGGTGACCAGCTTCGGCAACAACCCGGGCAACATGCGGATGCACGTCTATGTGCCGGACTCGCGCCCGGCCTCGCCTGCGATCGTGGTTGCGATGCATGGCTGCGGCGGGTCCGGTCCCGGCTTCTACCAGGGCAGTGAGTTCGCTTCGCTGGCGAATCAATATGGCTTCATCGTCATCTACCCGACCGCCACCCAGTCGGCAGGGTTCGGCAACTGCTTCGACACCTGGTCAAACGCGGCCAAGCAGCGCGGCGGCGGCAGCGATCCGGTCTCGATCATCTCGATGATCGACTATGTCAAGCAGAATTATCAGGGAGACCCGAACCGGGTCTACGCCACTGGAAGCTCGTCCGGCGGCATGATGACCCAGCACATGCTCGCCGTCCACCCGGACGTGTTCAAGGCAGGGGCCTCCTTCATGGGTGTGCCCTTCAACTGCTTCGCCGGCGCCTCCGACTACCCGCCCGGAAGCAGCAGGTGCACCGGCGGGAGCATGGACCGAACACCCCAGCAGTGGGGCGATGCGGTCCGCCAGGCGTACCCGGGATTCTCCGGCACTCGCCCGCGCATGCAACTGTGGCACGGCACCGCCGACACCCTCGTGCCCTACTCGCTGCTGCGAGAGTCGATCGAGCAGTGGACGAACGTATTCGGGCTGAGCCAGACTCCGACCAGCACCGACACCCCGCAGGCGAACTGGAACCGCAGCCGGTACGCCAATCCGTCCGGCACCGTGCAGGTGGAGGCGTACAGCATCCAGGGCGCCGGGCATGCTCTTCCGCAGAGCGGTATGGCCCGCTACGCCATCGAGTTCTTCGGCTTGACCACCAGTCCGACCGACACCACGCCGCCGACCACGCCAGGCACGCCGGTCGCGTCCAACGTGACCGCCACCAGTGCCACGCTGACCTGGACCGCGTCCACCGACCAGGGCGGCTCCGGCTTGGCCGGCTACAACGTCTACCGAGAGCAGGGCACCACCGACCCGCAGCTTGGCCAGTCCACCACCACCTCGATCACCCTGACCGGGCTGAGTGCCAACACCCAATACCAGGTGTACGTACGGGCGCGTGACGGCGCGGGCAACCTGTCGGGCAACTCCGCGCCGGCCACCTTCACCACGGCCGCCACCGGAGGCGACACCACGCCACCGACCGCCCCTGCCGGACTCACCGCCTCGGGCACCACCACAACCGGCACCAGCCTGACCTGGACGGCCTCCACTGACGACACCGGTGTGACCGGCTATGAGATCCTGCGCGCTCCCGGCGCGACGGGCGGCACGTTCACCCAGGTCGGCACCTCGGCCACGACCTCGTTCACCGACACGGGCCTGTCTGCGGACACCACCTACCGCTACCAGGTCCGGGCGCGCGATGCCGCCGGTAACGTCTCGCCGGTCTCCAACACCGTCCAGATCACCACTCAGGGAGGTACGACCGGCGCCTGCTCGGCCACCCCGACCGTGCAGTCCCAGTGGGGGAGCGGGTATGTGATCCAGCCGCTGACCATCACCAACACCAGCACCTCGACGATCACCAGCTGGACCGTCACCTTCACCCTGCCGGCCGGGCACACCCTGACCGGCTCGTGGAACGCCACCGTCACCACCAGCGGCCAGACCGTCACGGTCAGAAGCGTCAGCCACAACGGCACGCTCGCGCCGGGAGCCAGCACCACCAGCTTCGGCTTCCAAGCGAGCAGGCCCAACGGCAACACCGCCCTGCCGTCCGGCTACACCTGCGCCTGACCATCAGCCTCACGCGGTATGGAGACATCGCGAGCAATGATCGAAACCCGTGGATCTGCCGGGGAGGGGGGTACCTTCCCGGATCATCCGATGATGGTTTCGGGATAAGGCCGATGTTGGCGCGTCGGCCGGGAAGGCACACCCGTGCCGCTTACCGCAGCGCCCGAGTTTCCCGCTGACGACCTCGACGCTACGGCGGGCGCCGCCTCCCTGCACACCTAGTCCGGACATGAAAGGTCCAGACACGGAGCGTCGAAGCTACTCAGGAGATGGGCGAACGGTTCAAGTCCCCCCTCGGACACGTTCGGTTCGCCCATGAGGTCCTGGTCAGACGTAGAGCTGACCAGGATTTTTCATTTGTTGGGGTGAATGGGTCAGCCGAACGCCGAGCCCGGCGAGCAACTCTTGGACGACCTCGAAGCCCTCTGCGGTCACGATCGGCGGTTGCGTGATCCCGTCGGACCACACCCACTCCTCGCGCGTGTTCCAGCGGAGCTTGGTGGCGTGGCCGAGGCCGACGTCGTCAACGTCGATGAGGACCTCGTCCTTTCGCTGCCGGTTCCAGACCTGGCGGCCGGTGTAGCGAGGATTGGTGATGATGGCCCGCCTCGACGCTCGGTAAGGGTCGGTGGTCAGTGCGCTGGACTTCTGTGGGGCGGGCTCTGCGAGGTTATACCGTGGCCGCCGTGACGAATGTGGCGCAGATGGTGGCTTTCGCCGGTGTGATGACACTCGGGGCGATGTCTCCCGGGCCTGACTTCGCTGTGGTCGTCCGGCGTTCCGCCGTGTCCGGCCGCGCGTACGGCATGGCCGCTGCGGCCGGGGTCTCGGCCGGCGTATTCGTATGGGTGCTGGCCACGGCGAGCGGCATCGCGGCTCTGCTGGCGACCTCAGCCGTGGCGTTCACCGTGGTCAAAGTCGTCGGGGCCGGCTACCTGCTGTATCTCGGGGTCAAGGCCTGGCGTGCGGCTTTGCGTAAGGGCGGCGACCTGCGGCTGGATCTACCCGACCCGGGAAAGCGCGGCCCGCTGGCGGCGTTCACCGAAGGGCTGCTGACGAACATGCTTAATCCCAAGGTGGCACTGTTCCTCATCGCGCTGGTGCCCCAGTTCGTCTCCGGCGATGCCGGACTGGGTGACGCGCTGGTGCTGTCGTTGATCGCGGTGGCGGGGACCGGAGTGTGGTTCTTCCTGGTGGTCAACATCGTGGGGGCACTGCGCCGACTGTTCGCCAAGTCGGCCGTACGCAAGACCGTGGACGGGCTCACCGGAACCGCGTTGATCGCCCTCGGCATCAAGCTGGCCGTCGCCGGTCGCTCGTAGAAGGGGTGCCGTTAACGGCACCCCAAGTACTGCTCCGACGCCTGCCGGTGGGCTTTCGGCCGCACGCGCGCCAGACGCCGGCGCCCCCTTACCCAGCGCCACCAACGCCAGGACGACACCCGCAAGCAGCGCCGTCACATCCGCGACCAGGCCGAACGCCTCGCACAGGCAGCCGGGAAGCTTGCCCTGGACCTGCACGCCGAAGACCTCGCCCCGCCCACTCAGCAGACCGGCTGGAAGCCTGGGCCCATCGCCGGCTACACCGCCGCCGCCCTGCCCCTGCTCGCCCAGGCCCGCACCGTCCTGGCCGCCGCCGCCCGAGCGACCGGCGCCACCTGGGACGAGATCGCTGCCGTTCTGGATGTCAGCCCCGACACCGCCGCCCGCCGCTACCGAGCCTGGCCGCACCCCCGTGAACGCAACCGACGACAGCTGCGGCACCTGGACGTTCATCACCCACCACGCCCGCGTGCTGATCGCGATCGCTCGCGCTCCAGAGGCACGGATCCGCGACATCGCTGTCACGCTGGGCATCACTGGCTATGTACGTGAGTTGCGGAGGCGTTTGTTGCTGGGGCGGGGAAGGCGACTTCGTGTGGTGAGGGGTGATGTCGCCGAGTTTTGACGGCAGTGGGGTTCTTGCGGTGGGAGAGTCGGTGTGCTTCTCCCGTTTGGGGGCCCACGCGCATATCGGCGACCAAGGTCGAGCTGTATACGGCGATTCGCAACGTTTGCCCTGTCCGCTACCGGCACCTCGGGGCGATGTCCCCCGTCGATATGTCCGCGCGTTCGGGGGCACGGCCAGC
>NZ_JBIAZS010000013.1:0-304929 GCF_042899335.1 Streptosporangium sp. NPDC000095 | reverse complement strand
CCCGAGCGTGATACGCGCGCAGCGCGAAGACCCGGCGAGGCCCAAGACGCGGGCCGCACCATTCACCTTCTACTGATCCACAAAACAGGACCTAGGGCGATGCCGTACCTCTCGGCGAACGCCATGTCCGCGGCCCGCCCCCGCTCCTCGTCTTTCCATGTCTCTCGTGCGTTGGCGAGCAGCAGCGCCAAGTCCGCGTAGCGGTCGGCCTGTCCAAGGCGGCCCAGGTCGATGAAGCCTGACACGTCCAGGGTCCGCGGATCGAGGATGATGTTAGGCAGGCACAGGTCCCCGTGGCAGACGACCGTGTCGGCGGCCTCCTGCTCCCGTCGCCGTGGCACCTGCCGGGTGAGGCGGTCCAGTAGCTCCCCAGGGGGCGTGTGCTGCTGCTCGACGGGGAGAAACTCCGGGTTGACGGCGTCACGGGCCACGACGCCGCGCGCCACGGCGACCATAGCGTCCAGGTCCCGGCGAAATGGGCACTGCGGAACCGGCACCTCGTGCAGTCGGCGGACCGCGTCCGCGATGCGTTCCCAGGCGACCCGTAGCTTCTCAGCGGGCACCTGATCAGCAGATATGCCGGAAACGGCACTGGTCATCAGGCAGGCGCCCACGTCACCGGAGTGCCAGTCGAGCACCCGGGGACCAGGTACACCCTGATCGTTCAGCCATGCGACCCGGTCACGCTCGGCCTTCAGGTCGGCTGCATCCGCAGCAGGCACGCACTTGGCATATCGGGTGGCGTCCGCGTTGCGAAAGACAGCGGCTCCCGACTCGCCCGCGGTGACAGGCAACCAGTCGCCACTACCCACGCTGAGCAGCACCGGCGATATGGCCTGAGGTCCGGAATGATCACTCATGGCGACCACTTTAGCTAGCTCGGCATATCGGCCCGGGACCGCAGAACTTCTGCCTTTACCACGTACCCGGCGTGCAGCAAAGCGAGATCCGAACGAAACGACCTAGTGCTGTGACCACATGCGTTCACCGGGTTGGGTGATCACGCGGCGAGTGGGAAAGGGCGTCCGCCGAAGCGGATGCCCTTTTCGCTGCGGATCCGGGCGCGTTCGCGGCGCTGGGCGGCCAGGGGGGCGCTCCCCTTCTTACAGGGCCTTTGACGCCGGGCTTCGACCCCGCCCGTTTCCAGACGAAACCGCCAGCCTGCTACCGGGCCTCCTGGCAGCTACCCGGACCGGCCTTTCAGCGGCGAGCGACGACGAGCTTACGAAGACCAAGATGAGCCGCTACGTCACGGCTTCACCTCCTGTTCTGCTGGGCGCACGAAATGGACCCAATGAGATGTATGCGATCACCGAGATTCTCGAATACCACGTCGATGTCGCGATGTCTGAACACCTGCCGACCCCGGCCCACATGGTCGCGCTCGATCTGGAACACCCCATCCGGTCTTCGCCTCGTTCGCGACGCTGACGGCATCCCGGTGAGGAAGGAAACGGTTCAGCGTGAAACGACTTCTGAAATTTAGACTTGATGTATGTCATCAGATCAGGGTCAGCGGACGCTTGACCGGCTCATGGTTTTCCTCGGGGCGATCGGAACGCTGACCGCCATCATCGCGGCTACAACCACCGATAGAACGAGTTCCATGATCGCACTTCTGCTGATCGCGGCTGCCGCGATCTCAATGCGATTGGTCTACATCTGGCGAGCCAGAACAGCAGACGGTGGCATCCGATATCCACATTTACGCGGAGGCCTCGCCCTCGCCGTCACTTTCTTGCTCCTGATGTGCCTGGACGGCTTGACGACGCCACCAAGCCGAGATTACTTCCTCCACACGATCCTCGGCTACCCCGACATCCGCCGGGATGTCCTGATCACCAATGTAAGCATCGCCCGGTCCGACACCGCCTACCGGGTAGAGGCCACTCTTTTCAACCGCGCCAACAAGAAGCTGATGGCCAACCGCATGGAACTCGTTCTGCAGGCGAAGAAAGA
This sequence comes from Streptosporangium sp. NPDC000095, assembly GCF_042899335.1. Taxonomy (NCBI): domain Bacteria; kingdom Bacillati; phylum Actinomycetota; class Actinomycetes; order Streptosporangiales; family Streptosporangiaceae; genus Streptosporangium; species Streptosporangium sp. NPDC000095. Next base: position 302,970 of record NZ_JBIAZS010000013.1, on the reverse strand, counting down.
CAATCCCAGTCCTCGTCCTTCGTTCGGGAGCCTCAACGGCTGCAACAACGGCAGCCTCTGTTCCGCCGGTGGAGATCCTGCCTATGCGTTGATCGAAGAAATGAAAGTCGGCCTGGGCGGCGTCGGGACCGCCGCCATCCGGGGAGCAGTGGCCGTGGTAGACGAGGTCGGCAAGCCAGACGATTTTGTCAGAGAAGTCGAAGGAACAGCCGTCTGCAACAAGGGGCCGATTCTGACTTTGAAGCTGCCGGCCGATGTCCCGCTGGAGCCGGGAAGCTTCTCGCGCACAACGATTCGGATTCCCAAAAAATTCGCCATCGACTCTGGGCCCGAAGTCCTAGGAGCGGAGGACTTCATGGGCGTCGCACTGACGGTGCTCGACGAACCTGCGGCCACCCGCTCATACGCCGGACTGGCCGAATATACGGTCACAGTTTTCGTGGGCCCGGATTCGATCCCCATTCGCCGGACCACGGCCTTCCGGGTCGAGGGAGCGACGACGAACCCTTGGGGATGGTGACATTCGTCCGGGATCTCGGCTGGCGCGTCACCACGTTGAACCGGATCTGATGACTCACATCCAACCCGCCCGAGCCTGGCCACCGCGAGCAGCGACCCGGTGAACCTTTCCGGTCACAGCACTAAGGGCGGTTCTGCTCGATGACCCAGGTGGCCACCTGGGTGCGGGAGGAGAAGCCGAGCTTGCCCAGGATGTTGGCGACGTGCCTGGCGGCGGTGGCGGGGCTGATCACCAGCTCGTCGGCGATGGCCTTGTTGCTCATCCCCCTCGCGATCAGCTCGGCGATCTCCCATTCGCGGCAGGTGAGCGTGGTCAGCGGGGCCGCGACCGGATGCTTGCCGAGCAGCAGGGGCGCCTCGGACGGCTCGTCGAACTGCAGCGCGTAGCGGACCGCCTGTTCCTGGGACATCTCCTGGCCGTGCGCCCACAGCTGGGCGACGAGCGCGTCACCGAGGCGCGCGCGGGCGGGCTGGAGCAGTTCCTCCATCCGCGCCCCGAACCCGGGTGGCAGTACGGCGCCGCTCATCGCGCTCCTGATCGCGGCGGAGGCCCCGGCCAGGCGCACCGCCCGGCGGTCGTCCTCCTCGGCGAGCGCGAGTTGTGCGAGCGTCTCGATGCGGCGGGCCACGCCGAGCCGCTGTCCGGTCCCGATGCAGAGTCTCAGGCTCTCGATCAGCCTGACCCGCGCGGTGGGGAGGTCTCCCTGGGCCAGCGCGATCCGGCCGAGCCCCGACAGGCAGGTGATCGCCTGCCAGTGGGCGGTGATGTCCTGGAGCATGTCGAGGGCGCGCTCGTAGCGGACGCGTGCCTCCACGAGGTCGCCGCGGAGCCAGGCGACCTGGGCGAGGCCGATGAGGGCGACCGGCGCGGCCCAGTGGTTGTCGAGTTCGTGGGCGATGGCGAGCGCGGCCTCGAAGGATCGCTGTGACTCCTTCGCCCTGCCCTCGGACAGCGCGAACGTGCCCTCCATGGAACGGATGACCGTCTCGTGCCAGGGGTCGTCGACCGTGCGTACGGCTTCCAGCGCCTCGTCGAGCAGGGACCTGACCCTCTCGGGGCGCCGCTGATAGATGGCCACCCAGGCGAGGATGGCGAGCGCGCCGCTGAGCGGCCCGTACAGGCCCGCCTCGCGGCACAGGCCGACCGCGGCGGTGCAGGCGATCTGCGCGGTGTCGGGGTCGCCCTGCCCGAAGGCCACCTGCCCGCGCAACGCGAGGGCGTCGCCGCGCACGCACGGCGTCAGCTCCTCGGGTGCGGCGTCGAGCAGGCGGTCGAGCCACTTGTCGGCCGGGGTGAACCTCCCTCCGGCGATGATCGGCCAGCGCAGCAGGACGAGGAGGCGCAGCGCGCTCTCCGGGTCGCCCGCGGACTCGACCGACCAGCGCACCGCCGCCCACACGTTGGCCTGGAGTTCGTCGAGCATGACCAGCATCGGGCAGATCTCCGGCCAGGTCGGGCGGGGGCGCCGGACGATCGTCCGGTGGATCCTGGCGGCGACCTCGATCATGTGGTCGCGGTGCAGCCGCCGGAACTCGGGCTCCTCGCCCGAGGCGTCGAGCTGTTCGACGGCGTACTCGCGGATCGTCTCCAGCATGCGGTAACGCGTCTCGCCGGCCACCTGGGCCTCGGCCAGGACCAGCGACTTGTCGACCAGGTCACAGAGCACCCCCAGGACGTCCTCGGCCCACAGCGCGTTGCCCGCGCAGACCTGCTCGGCCATGTCGAGCGTCCACCCGCCGGTGAAGACCGCCAGCCGGCGCAGCAGGATCCGCTCGGGCTCGTTGAGCTGCTGGTAGCTCCAGTCGACGGTGGCCCTGAGCGTCTGCTGCCTGGCCGGGGCCGTCCGGTCGCCCGCGGACAGCAGCCGGAACCTGTCCCTGATCCTGGCGTTGATCTGCTCCACGGTCAGCACCCTGCACAGGGCCGCGGCGAGTTCGATCGCGAGCGGCATCCCGTCGAGCGCCTCGCAGAGCCCGACGATGTCGGCCGCGTTCTGCTCGGTGACGGAGAAGGCCCGCGAGGCGGCGGTGGCGCGGTCGGCGAAGAGGCGCACCGCCTCGCTGGTGTTGAGGAGGAGGTGCACCGCCTCGCCGGTGCCGAGGTCGTGGTCGCCCCCCCTGGGCAGGGTGAGCGGTGGCACCCGCCACACGGTCTCCCCCGCCACCCTGAGCGGCTCGCGGCTGGTCGTGATCACGCGCACGTCGGGACAGACGGTGAGCACGGCGCGGCAGAACCTCGCTGCCTCCTCGATGAGCGACTCGCAGTTGTCCATGACGAGCAGCAGCCGCCGGTCGCCGAGCGCGTCGATCAGGGTGTCGGCCAGCGCACGGGACGGCTCGGCCTTCACCCCGAGCACGGCGGCCACCCGGGGTTCGATCTGGTCGCCGCGCACCGCGTCGGCCAGCTCGACCAGCCAGACGCCACCGGGGAAATCCTCCGCCACCTGGCGCGCGACCCGGACCGCGAGCCTGCTCTTGCCGATGCCGCCCGCACCGCAGAGCGTCACCACCCGGGCGACACCCAGCAGGTCGATGAGCTCTTCCACGTCGGCTTCACGCCCCACGAAACCGTTGGGTTCGAGGGGGAGGTTGCCTCCGGTGAGGGAGGCGTGTGCGGTGTCCTGGGTCATCGGCTCTTAACGAGGTCGCGGATAGAACCGTCACAGAAAGTGTGACATCAATTACCGAACCATGCCCAACTCTTAGCACCTTTTCTCGCCTGCGACTCCTCCTTCCTCGAAGGGAAGGGCTTCTCGTCAGGCCGCCCGCGTGGATCGTCCCGCCCGGCCTTGGCCGCCCCCGGCCATCCGATGGCCATCACCGACGCGTCGACTCACACTGCTCCCATGACAGACTCCCCTGCCGACCAAGCTCCCGAGATCGGCGAGATCAGCGTCTCCGGCTGGTACGCCCACACCGACAAGATGGCGAAGGTCGGCTTCCTCACCATCGCTCGCAGGCTTCCCGCGCTGGTGTCGCAGGCCGTCAGGCTGGCGTGGCTGGCCGACCCCCGTGACACCGTCGTCGCGATCACCCTGAGCCTGCTGGGCGGGATCTTCACCGCGTTCGGGCTGTTCGCCACGACGGGGGTGCTGTCGGCGCTGTTCGAGGCGGGACCGACCCCCGAGCGGGTGCGGGCCGCCCTGCCCAGCCTGATCCTGGTGGGGGTGGCCGCGACCCTGCGTACCCTCACGCAGGCGGGCGCGGGCTGGGCACAGTCGCGACTGGAACCCCAGGTCGGCCGGATCGCCGAGGAACGTCTGTACGGGCTGACCAGCCGGGTCGGCCTCGCGTCCTTCGACGACCCCGAATTCCACGACGCGCTCCAGCGGGCCAGGGGGCGTGGGGTCGACGTCGCGGACGAGGTGGTTAGCACCGCGATCAACACGCTGACCGCGCTCATCGGCATCGTCGCCGCGGCGAGCGTGCTGGGGGTGCTGCACCCGGTCCTGCTGCCGCTGCTGGTGCTCGCTGTGCTCCCCGACGCGTGGGCGGCGGTCCGCGCGGCGCGCATGCGCTACACGACGATGTACGCCCTGATCCCGGCCAGGCGCCGTAAATGGATCATCGCGGAGCTGCTGGCCGATCGTGAGCCGGCCGCGGAGGTGCGCTCGTTCACCATGCGCGGCTTCCTGATGCGGATGTACGACGCGGTGGCGACGGCCGAGCAGAACGTGATGCTCGGACTGGCACGGCGCCAGGCCCTCGCGCGGGTGGTGGGCGAGGCGCTGGGCGGCGTCGGCACGGCCGTGGTCTACGTCGCCCTGGGTGTGCTGCTCGCGATGGGCGCGGTCCCCCTCGCGGTCGCGGGCACCGCGGTGCTCGCGATCCGTTCCGGCCAGACCTACCTCGCCAACCTGATGCACGCCACGAACCGCCTCTACGAGGAGGGCCTGTACTTCACCGACTTCCTCGACTTCTGCGTCGAGACCGAGAGCGGGCTGCCCACCGGACGCCCGGCGCGGGCGCCGGAGGATTTCGAGCGGATCACCGCCGAGGACGTCGTCTTCACCTACCCGGGAGCCACGGAGCCCGCGCTCCGAGGGCTCACGGTCACCATCGGCAGGGGGGAGGTGATCGCCCTCGTCGGGGAGAACGGTTCCGGCAAGACCACCCTGGCCAAGATCCTGTCGGGGCTGTACGAACCGGACAGCGGCCGGGTCAGCTGGGACGGCACGAACCTGGCGGACGTCGATCCCGACGAGCTGCGCACTCGCATCGCGGTCATCGCCCAGGACCACACGCGCTGGCCGCTGACCGCCCGTTACAACATCAGTATGGGTACCGACAAGGGGGAGCCGGCGCTCGTCGCGGCGGCCGAGGTCGCGGGCGCCGACCGGGTGGTGGCCGAGTTGCCGCACGGCTACGGCACCCTGCTCGACCGGCGGTTCAAGGACGGCCAGGAGCTGTCGGGCGGCCAGTGGCAGCGGATCGCCATAGCCCGGGGGTTCCACAGGGACGCTCCGCTGCTGATCTGCGACGAGCCCACCGCCGCCCTGGACGCCCGCGCCGAGCACGCCCTGTTCGAACGCATCCGGCGGCACGCCGACGGGCGCACCGTGCTGCTCATCACCCACCGGCTGGCGAGCGTCCGCTACGCCGACCGGATCTACGTCCTCGACCACGGCGAGGTCGTCGAGCACGGCACCCATGAGGAGCTCATGGATCTGGACGGCCTCTACGCCGACCTCTACGGCCTCCAGGCGAGGGCCTACTCGGCCTGACCACCCGCGTCCGCCCGGTGATCGCCGTGAGAACCATCCCCGGATCGAGGAGCTCTCGGTCCGGCGTCAGCCCTTGGCCGGAACCTACTCGGCCTGACCACCGAGGAACGCCTCGATCACGCCCTTCGCGATCGAGGCCGCCCGCCGGTCGGGGCCGCCGCCCTCGACCAGCACTCCGACGGCGATCCGCGGGGAGACCGTGGGGGCGAAGCCGCTGAAGACGGCGTGGTCCTCCCCTGCGGGGACGTTCTCCTCCGTGCCGGTCCTCCCCGCACCCTTCGTCCTCCGGAAGGCCGCGGCGGTACCGGTTCCCTCCTTGCCGGTGGTGGCGATCATCATCTCGGTGAGCCGTTCCGCCTCCTCGGCGCCGACCGCGCGGCGGTACGGCGAGGGCTCGGTCACGTCGATCACCGTGCCGTCGGCGAGGCGGACCTCGTCCACGAGATGGGGACGCATCAGCGAGCCGTCGTTGGCCACCGCCGCCGCGATCATCGCGATCATGAGCGGGGTCGCCCGGACGTCGGACCGTCCCAGGGCCGACATCGCGGTCCGCGCGTCGTCCAGTTCGGCGGGATAGACGCTTCTGGTCACCGGCATGGGCACCTCCAGGTCGTCGGTGTCGAACCCGAAGGCCTCCGCGCGCTCGCGCAGCGCGTCCTGGCCGAGGTCGATCCCGATCTTCGCGAAGGGGGTGTCGCAGGAGAGCCTGAACGCCTGGAGCAGCGGAAGGTCGACGTCGCCGCAGGCGGCGCGGCCGTCGCGCAGGTGGGTGCCGGCGCCGGGGAGATGGAAGGAGGGCGGGGTGCCGACGTGGGTGCCGAGGTCGTAGCGTCCCGAGCCGAGCGCCGCCGCACTGGTGATGACCTTGAAGGCCGATCCCAGCGGGTAGGTCCGCTGGATCGCCCGGTTCAGCAGCGGGTCCGCGGGGTCGCCCCGCAGCCGCTTGTCCGTCATGTCGAGCATGGCCGCGTCGAAGCTCGCGTAGAGGTTCGGGTCGTAGGAGGGCAGCGAGACCATGGCGAGGATCGCGCCGGTGCGAGGATCGATCGCGACGACGGCGCCGGGCCTTCCCGTGGCGCGCAGCCCGTCGTACGCGGCCCGCTGGGCAGCGCCATCGACGGTGAGCCTGAGTGTGGCGCCGTCGCGGGTGCCCTCGACCAGCCCGTGCACCTTCACCCTGGGGTCCTTGCCCGACAGCAGCGCCTCCTCGGCCTGCTCGACGCCGCCGGTGCCGCGGAGCGAGAAGTGCCCGGTGATCGTGGCGTAGAGCGGACCGCCGGGATAGACCCTTCGGTACCGGTAGGCGGCCTTCCCTGCTTTGCGGCTGGTGGCGACGACCGTGCCATCGCGGAGCAGGATCCCACCCCGGGGGTTCTCCATGCGCGCGATCATCGTCCGCCGGTTGCGCGGGTCCTCGTTGAGCCGTTCGGAGTCCAGCGCCTGGAGGTAGGTCACATTGGCGAGAAGGGCGAACATCATCCCCCCGCACATCAGAGCGACGTGACGCAGCGGAATGTTGATCCGGCGTGCCCGCGGTGCGATCATTACCCCTCCCCGGACACCCGACCTCGATACCGGTTTAACAGCCGGACCGAAAAGGGCACCTCGGCCGGGGGCAAAGCCGTCGTACGACTTCTGAACGGCCATATACCTCAGGGGTCACGCCGATACGAACCGCGCGGCCGCCCCCTTCCCCACCGACCTGGACACGCGGCCGCCGACGGCGCGGATCGACGCGGGCCGCGTGCTTCTCGGGGGAGGGCGGATCGACTCGGACCGCGCGATCCCCCGCCTGCCACCAAAGCGGGCCGCGCGGCCTATCGCCCACCATCGGCGTGGGCCGCGCGGCCCCCGACCTCCCGCCAGGGCGGGCCTCGCGGTTTCTAGTCGGCCACCGAGCGGTAGTACGCGATCTTGTTCCGGATCGCCCGCTGCCGCTCGCGCAGGTTCTCGACCTGCTCCTGCACCCGCCGGTCGTGGGCTTCGAGCAGCGCGATCCGGTCGTGGACCGTGTGGTCGCCCTCCCTGATCATCTCCGCGAAGCGGATCATCTCCGCGACCGGCATGCCGGTGTCGCGCAGGCAGCGGACCATACCGAGCCAGCCGACGTCCTTCTCGGTGAACCTGCGCTGCCCGGCCGCGTTGCGGTCGATCGACTCAAGCAACCCGATCCGCTCGTAGTAGCGGAGCGTGTCGAGGCTGAAGCCGGTCTCCTCCACCACCTGTCTCGGTGTGTACACACTCACACTCGTGGCCCCCATCGAATAACCGCCTAACCGAAAAGTCGCCCCTGCCGACCTGTCGCCACCGACGAATCGGCACAACCAAAAACGGCCCCGATCCGGTGTGCCCACACCGGCTCAGAGCCTTGTCATATCCACCTGCAGAGAGTCCAGGGGATAAACCACGCATAACCCTACCTATGCCCCCCCGGCCCTCACAAACAGTTTTTCTCCATCATTTCCCGGCCATCCACTTGCCCTGGAGTTCACTCCAGCATTCAAGGTGGTGCCCATGACTCACATCCCCCTCGCTCTGGGCACCATCCCCTTCGGCACGACGGTCGACGACAAGACCGTCTTCGCGATTCTCGACCGGTTCGTCGACGCCGGAGGCGCCCTGCTGGACACCGCGAACAACTACCCGTTCTGGAACGAGGGCGCCACCGGCGACGAGAGCGAACTCGCCATCGGCCGCTGGCTGGCCGCCCGGGGCAACCGCGACCGGATACTGCTGAGCACCAAGTGCGGCGGACGGCCGACCGTCCCCGGTGACCGGACCCTGGACTCCGCCGAGGGCCTGTCCGCCCCGGTGATCGCCGCCGCCGCCGAGGGCAGCCTGCGCCGGCTGGGCACCGACCACGTCGACGTGTACTGGGCACACCTCGAAGACCGTTCCGTTCCCCTGGAGGAGACCCTGGGCGCCTTCGCCGAGCTCGCCCAGGCGGGCAAGGTCCGCGAGATCGGCGCGAGCAACGTACCGGCCTGGCGCCTGGAGCGCGCCCGCGCCGTCTCGCGGGCGAACGGCTGGCCGTCCTACACGAACGTGCAGCTCCGCCACACCTACCTGCGTCCCCGGCCCGGGGTGTCGCTGCGGGAGGGGGGCCACGTCCTGGCCCAGGACGACATGCTCGACTATCTGCGCTCGGAGTCCGACCTCACCCTGTGGGCGTACAACACGCTCATGTTCGGCGCCTACACCCGCGAGGACCGCCCGATCCAGGACATCTATGATCACCCGGGCACCACGCGCGGGCTCGCCGTGCTGCGGGAGATCGCGGGTGAGCTGAACGCGACCGTCAACCAGGTGGTGCTGGCCTGGCTGATCGGCGGTGACGTGAGGACGATCCCGATCGTCGGCGTGACCTCCATCGCCCAGCTGGAGGAGGCCCTGGGCGCCCTGGACCTCAAGCTCGACGACGAGCACCGCGCCCGCCTGGATGCCGCCCGCTGACGGCACCCGCCGACGACGGACGGTTTCGCCGGCCGGCCCCGCTGACGGGCCGGCGGAACCGGCCGTCGTCTGCAGGGGGAAGGGCGGGTCAGTCCTGGGGCAGGTGCGCCGACAGGTAGCGGCGGACCAGGTGCTTGCACTCGACGATCAGGTCGGGATCCCCGTCGGGCAGGGAGCGGAAGGCGAGCTTGAGCACCGCGTCGGCGGCCTCCACCGCGACGAAGAGCACCCGGTCCAGCTCGGGTCCGATCGGGGCACCGACCACCTCGACGATGATCGTACGGAGCCGGTCGGCCACGATGGCGTTGTTCTCCAGCGCGGCGTCGAGCATGCGATTGGTCCCCTTGACGGCGGGACCACCGGGGGTGGCGAGCACCTCCCCGAAGTCGACGACCCCGAAGCCCGGCGTGGACCGCTTCATCGCGACGAACTCGTCGATCGCGAGGTCGACCATCTCCGTCCACTCCGACAGCCGCACCTCGGAGAGCCTGGCCGTGACCCGGCCGAGGAACGCCTCCAGGTTGCGCAGCGCCAGCGCGCGCACAAGTCCTTGTTTGTCGGGGAAGAACTGGTAGAAGGTGCCGATGGGCACCTCCGCGCGGCGCGCGACCTCCTTGGTGGTCAGTGCCTCGTAGCCGACCTCGTCCAGCAGTCGCGCGCACTCGTCCAGCATGCGCTCCACCCGTTCCAGGCTGCGGCGCTGGGCGGGCCGACGGCGAAGCGTTCCCCCGGAGACGTTCGTCATCTCCCCATCATCCCCCACGGACAGACCGAGGGATTAACATGAGCCAGACTCGCGCTATCTGGAGGTCGGGATGTTTCTGTGGGGTACGGCGACCGCGTCCTACCAGATCGAGGGCGGTGTCGCCGAGGACGGACGAGGTGTCTCGATCTGGGACACCTTCTCCCACGAGCCCGGCCGCGTCCGCGACGGCGACACCGGCGACGTGACCTGCGACCACTACCACCGCTGGCCGGAGGACATCGGGCTGATGTCCGATCTCGGGGTGAACTCCTACCGCTTCTCCATCGCCTGGCCTCGCGTCCAGCCGGACGGCAAGGGCGCGATCAACCGGGCGGGCCTCGACTTCTACGACCGGCTCGTCGACGCGCTCCACGAGAAGGACATCGTCCCCGCGGCCACGCTCTTCCACTGGGACCTGCCCCAGCCCCTGGAGGACGAGGGCGGCTGGCTGAACCGCGACACCGCCCACCGTTTCGCCGAGTACGCCGCGGCCGTGGCCGACAGGCTCGCCGACCGGGTCCCCCTGTGGATCACCCTGAACGAGCCCTTCATCCACATGGTCTTCGGCTACGCCCTGGGCACCCACGCCCCCGGCAGGACCCTCGTCCTGGACGCGCTGCCCGCCGTCCACCACCAGTTGCTCGGGCACGGCCTGGCCGTGCGGGAGCTCAGGGCACGCGGCGCGGAGAAGGTTCTGATCACCAACAACTGCACCCCGGTCTGGCCCGCCTCCCCCGACCCCGCCGACCTCGCCGCCGCCGACGCCTACGACACCCTGCACAACCGCCTGTTCAACGACCCCGTACTCCTCGGCGCCTATCCCGACCTGTCCGCGTACGGGGTGAGCCTCGACTGTGTGCGCGACGGCGACCTGGACCTGATCAGCGCCCCCCTCGACGGCATCGGTATCAACTACTACAACCCCACTCGGATCGGCGCGCCCACCGGTGAGGGCCTCCCCTTCGAGGACGTGGGCGTCACCGGCCACCCCACCACCGCCTTCGGCTGGCCCGTCGTCCCCGACGGCCTGCGCGAACTGCTCTGCGGTCTCAAGGCCCGGTACGGTGACGCGCTCCCGCCGGTCTACGTCACCGAGAACGGCTGTTCCCAGCACGACGAGCCCGGCCCCGGCGGGACCGTGGACGACCAGGGCAGGATCGCCTTCCTCGACGGCCACATCGAGGCCCTCGGGCGGGCGCGGGCCGAGGGGGTGGACGTGCGCGGCTACTACGTCTGGTCCCTGCTGGACAACTTCGAGTGGGCCGAGGGCTTCAGCCAGCGCTTCGGGCTCGTGCACGTCGACTTCCCCACCGGTACGCGCACCCCGAAGGCCTCCTACCACTGGCTGCGCGACCGCATCTCGCGCGGCGCGCCCTCCCCGTCGTGACGCACGGCGCGGGCGGCCCCTCACCGCACCCGGCCGCGCCGCCCACGCCGACCTCCGCACCGCCCGCGCCGGATCCCCTCGTCGCCCGCGAGGCGCCGGGGCGCCCTTTCACGAGCCGACCCCGGTGTGCCGCGCCGCAGGAAAACCCGTTGCGACAAAACGAGACGGGTCGTACCGTCTAGGGCCATGTGCCTGTACTTCGCCTGCCAGATGGCCGGCTACGTGATCCGTCCCCGCCACAGCCGGCCTTCGGCCCGCTAGGGGACCGCGTTCACCTCTTTTTCTGTTCTGCACGCGTTTCCTGAGCGCGCCCAGGGCCTCCGAGACCTTCCTTCACCTCGGACCCGAAAGGGCGAAAAGCTGTGGCGCACTCCTTCGCGCACGGAAACCATTCACACACCCAGAGAAAGGTCAGAAACGGCGGTGGCCGCGGTGACCGCGACCGCGCCAGACGCACTCTCTCGCAGAACTTCCTCGTCGATCCGCACGCCGTGCGGCGGATGGCCGAGGCGGCGGGATCGCACGAGCTGGTCCTGGAGCCCGGCGCGGGAGAGGGTGCGCTCACCCTCGCCCTCGCCGGAAGCTGCGCCAGGGTGGTGGCGTACGAGATCGACCCGCTGCACGCGGGCAAACTCGCCGCCCGTACCCGCGACGACGACCGGATCGAGGTGGTCAGGGGCGACTTCCTGACCGCCAGGGTCCCGCGCGAGCCGTTCGCGGTCGCCGGGAACATCCCGTACTCGATCACCTCGAAGATCGTCGACTGGTGCCTGCGCGCACCGGCGCTCACCTCGGCGACCCTGCTCACCCAGCTGGAGTACGCGCGCAAGCGTTCCGGCGACTTCGGCCGCTGGAGCAGGCTGACCGTGCTGACCTGGCCCGGCCACTCCTGGGAGCTGCTCGGCCACGTCGGCCGCGCGAGTTTCCGGCCGGTGCCCGCCGTCGACTCCGCGATCCTGCGGATCGAGTCGCGTCCCGTCCCGCTGCTGCCCGGCGGCCGGGACGCGGCCTGGCGGGAGTTCGTCGAGTACGGCTTCACCGGGCTGGGCGGTTCGCTGCACGCCTCGCTGCGGATGCGGTACGCGCCCCACCGGGTCGACGCCGCGTTCGCGGAGGCGCGGGTCGACCGCGACACCGTGGTGGCGTTCGTCCATCCCGACCGGTGGCTCACGCTCTTCGAGCTGCTTCACCGATGACACCCGGGGACCCCGGGGCCGGCCCGCCCCATCGGCCGGCCCCGGGGCCCCGGCGGACGGCTGTTCGCGCGGGGCCTACCCCTCGGCGCCGTACGGGCGGTCGCGCCGGGCGTCGTGCAGGATCGAGCCCCACCAGTGAAGCTGGTCGAGCATCGTCTTCGCGTTCGCGTCGTGCCTCTCGGGCTCCTTGAGGTCGCCGTCGGGGCCGAACAGCTCGAAGTACCGGGGGAAGCTGACGTAGTCGCGGACCGTGTGGGCGTGCAACTCGCCGAAGACCTGCCGCAACTGCTCTATCGCGAGGAGGCCGCCGCTCCCCCCGCTGTAGCCGACGAAGCCGACCGCCTTCGCCTCCCACTCGGTGTAGTGCCAGTCGATCGCGGCCTTCAGCGAGGCCGGGAAGCTGCGGTTGTAGTCCGGCGTCACCACGACGATCGCGTCGGCCGCGTCGATCCGCCGGGTGAGGTCCGCCATCTCGGCGGGACGGGGCATGTCGGGTTCGAGCGCCGGCGGCAGGGGCGGCAGTTCCAGCGGCAGGTGCGTGTCCGCCAGATCGACGAGGTCCACCGCGAACCGGCCGTGCCGCTCGGCCCGCTCGACGAACCAGTTCGCGACCACGGGGCCGAACCGTTCCTGCCGCACGCTACCGATGATCACTGCGAGGTCGAGGGTCTCACTGGGCATGGCTGTGCTCCCTGCTGGAGATACGGGTTCATGGGTGACCGGAAGGGTCACGTCCCCCAACCTGCCGGGCGGCGCGGAGACCAGGAAGACCGGGCCGAGACTGGTAGTGGCAGGGCCACGACCACGGCGGCCACGGCCTGTTACGTTCGAAACGTGAGCGACAACGAGCTGGGCATGTTCCTGCGCATCCGCCGTGAAGCCGTCACCCCCGCCGAGGTGGGGCTGCCCACCGGACCCCGCCGCCGCACGCCGGGCCTGCGCAGGGCCGAGCTCGCCACGCTCGCCGGAGTCAGCGTCGAATACCTCACCCGGCTCGAACAGGGACGAGACCGCCGCCCGTCCACCCCCGTACTCTCCGCGCTCGCCACCGCGCTACGGCTGACCACGAGCGAACGCGTCCACCTGCACCGGCTCTCCAAGTCGACCGACGGCGGCTTCACCTGCATGGACGCGCCGACGCCGGCCCGCGCGGTCCGCCCCACCATACGGGCACTGCTCGACCGGCTGGAGCCCGCCCCCGCCCTGCTGCTCAACCGGCTGAGCGAGATCCTCGCCTGGACGACGGGGTACGACCGGCTGGCGCGGCCGATCGGCCTGCTGGACGGCGATCCGCCGAACCTCGCCCGCTTCGTGTTCACCGACAGCCGGGCTCGGACCGCCTACCCCGGCTGGGAGCATGTCGCCGACGAACAGGTCGCCGCGCTCAAGCAGGGACCGTTCAGGGCGGACTGGCACATCGCCGCGCTCGCCGACGAGCTCGCCGTCACCGCCGGGGCGGATTTCGCCGGGCGGGTGGACACCCTGCCCGGTCTCCCGAAGTCCAGCGGCGTCACGCGGCTGGTCCACCCCGACGCCGGTGAGCTGCGCCTGGCGTACGAAACCCTCGAACTACCCGTCGACGACGACCAGCGCCTCATCGTCCATCTCCCCGCCGACGACGCCACCGCCGCCGCACTCGACCGCCTCACCGGCCGCCGACCGGGCGCGCTGCGCGCGGTGTCCGGCTGACGCGGGACACGTCGCCGCCGGGAAAGCGGTGCGTCCACCCGGGTCGTACGGATCATCCGGCACGGGAGACGTCACCCGCCGGGGAAGCGGACCATACCCGCGTACGACCACGATCGGGTCCGTACCAGCGTGGCTCCCCCCACCCTGCGTCACAACCGGCATAATCGAGACGATCAGCCTGGTCAGGGCGCACGCGCGATGCTCCCATCCGGTTCGTACCGCCGGGCGGATCCCCTCCACCGACACCCACGTCACGCCACGTGACGACCGTACAGCGACCCGGGCGTCAGACAGGAGGAGCGCATGCGTCTCGCCATCCGGATCGGAGTGGCCACCACTCTCATGGCCGCCCCGAGCGCCCCTGCCGAGCCGGTCGCCCCGCCCACTTCCGCGCCGGCCGCCAGGGTCGACGTCAAGGCCCTCCCCACCCCGACCGTCGCGGCCAACGCCGCCCCCACCCCCGCACCCGTCGCCACGAACGGCGTCAGAGCCGTCCCCACCCCGGTCGCCACGGCCGGCGCCAAGGCCGCGCCCACCCCGACTCCCACGCTCACCCCCACCCCCACCCCCACCCCCCTCGCCACGGCAACCCCCAGTGCCACCGCCAGCGCCACCGCCAGCGCCACCGCGACCGTGAACGCCACTTCGACCGCGACCGCGACCGCGACCATCAAGAGCAAGACCAAGAGCACGGTCTGGCTGCCTCCCTTCGGCGGCAGGAACACCATCCCCCCGTGGCTGAAAAAAGTCCCTTCGCTCCGCGTCGTCCCCACGTGGCCCCGCCAGGCCAGCAGCGTCCGGATATTCGTACACTGCCCCCCGAACTCGAACCACGCGATCATCGGCTCCGGCGCGTTCAACCTCAAGGGGTCGAGGCGCATCTACCGGGAGGTGGGGCTGGGACTCTCCAACCGAGGGCTGGGGCACCGCGCCGCGACCATCTCCCGCTTCGTCCTGCCGGGATACCACGGGGCGTGCCTGACGTGCGTGAAGGTCACGATGAACAAGCAGACCGGCATCAGGCGGATCAAGGTGCTTGGCCGGGCCTCCGCCCCCCTCTACGTACGAAGGTTCAGCATCTGGCAGTTCTTCAACGCCTCGACCACCTGCGTCAAACGCGACCGTTGCTGACCCCTCGCAGCACCGCCCGGCGAACTGTCAGGGCTCGCCGGTAGGTTCCGCGAGATGAGCGAGATCGAGGGGAAGTCCGGGCCGGACGCGCCCGGAGCACGGCTTCTGGACGCCGCGAGGAAAGGGGACCCCGACGCGTTCGGGCAGCTGGTCGAGCCGTTCCGCGGTGAGCTGCACGCGCACTGTTACCGGATGCTCGGATCGGTCCACGACGCCGAGGACACCGTGCAGGAGACGCTGGTGCGTGCCTGGCGGAGCCTGGGGCGGTTCGAGGACCGAGGCTCGATCCGGTCGTGGCTGTACAAGATCGCGACCAACCGGTGCCTCACGCTGATCGAACGCCGGGGCCGCCGGGAGCTCCCCACCGATTTCGGCCCGGGTGCCGCGCCGCTCGCCGAGACCTCGTGGATCGAGCCGTACCCCGACGGGCGACCGGGCCCCGAGGCCCGCTACATGGCCCGCGAAGGCATGGAACTCGCCTTCGTCGCCGCGCTCCAGCACCTGTCGGCCCACCAGCGGGCCGTCCTGGTCCTGCGTGAGGTCCTCGGGTTCTCGGCGCGCGAGGTCGCGGACCTGCTGGAGAGCACGGTCGCGTCGGTCAACAGCGCGCTGCAGCGCGCCCGCAAGGCCCTCGGCCCACGGCTTCCCGACATCGACCGGCGTTCCCCGGACGGGAAAGAGCTCCGGGAGATCGCGGATCGGTACGCCGCCGCGTGGGAGGCGGGAGACGTCGAGGCCATCGTGGCGATGCTGACCGACGACGCCAGATACGCGATGCCACCGCTGCCGGAATGGTACGAGGGCCGCGAGAGGATCAGGGCCTTCCTGATCGAGGGGCCGCTGGCCGGCCGGTGGCGTTTCCTGCCGACGTCCGCGAACGGGCAGCTCGCGTTCGGCACCTACATGTGGGACGAGGGCAGGAAGGTCCACGTCGCGACCGGGCTCGACCTGCTCACACCGCGAGGTACGAGGATCGCCGAGGTCGTCTCGTTCCTGACGCCGGAGATCTTCCCCATGTTCGGCCTCCCCGACGAGATCGCGGACTGATCCGGCACCCATCGCTTCCGGCGTGCGGCGAGCTCGGTGTGCAGCGATCTCGGGTGAAGCGTTTTCGGCGCCGGATGATCCCCTCATGAGGCGGCCTCGACGCCGGGCGGCCTCGGTGCCGGGCGAATCTCGACGCCGGGCGATGAGTTCGGCGCCCTCCACGGGTTGTACGCGGCGACACGACCCATTCGACCCACAGGAGGCGGACCATGTCGCTCAAGGGCAAGAACGCGATCATCTACGGCGGAGGCGGCTCGGTCGGGGGTGCCGTCGCCCGCGCGTTCGGCCGCGAAGGCGCACGCGTCTTTCTCGCCGGACGGACCCTGACGCCCCTGGAGAGGGTCGCCGACCGAATCCGGGCCGCGGGAGGCGCGGCCGAGGTCGCCGAGGTCGACGCGCTGGACGAGAGGTCGGTCGACGAGCACGCGGCCGCCGTCGTGGCGGAGGCGGGAGGCATCGACGTCTCCCTCAACGTGATCGCGGACACGGACGTGCAGGGGACGCCGATGGTCGACATGTCCCTGGAGGACTACCTGAGCCCGGTCGTGACCGCCGTACGTTCGAAGTTCCTCACCTCGCGCGCGGCCGCCCGGCACATGATCGGGCAGCGGTCTGGCGTGATCATGTTCTTCGGCGGGGCGGGCGACCACAACGCGACGCGCCGCTACCACCTGGGAGGTCTGCTCACCTCGTTCGACGCGGTCGAGTCCATGCGACGCCAGCTCGCCGTCGAGCTCGGGCCTCACGGGATTCGCGTCGTCACCCTGCGGACCGGTGGCCTGCCGGAGACGATCCCCGCCCACTTCGACGAGCGCGGGGACATCGTGCGGGACATCGTCGGGCAGACCCTGATCGGGCGGGCGGCGTCGCTGGAGGATGTCGGCGACGTGGCCGTCTTCGCCGCCTCCGACCGGGGACGCACCTTGACGGGGACGGCGCTCAACATCACCTGCGGCGCGGTCCTGGACTGACGATCACGCTCGGCGGCCGGCGGCGTCGCGTCCACCGGTGATCGGGGAGGCGGCTGATCGGGGAGGCGGCTCGACGGCGGCGGAAGGCCGAACCAGTGGCCTTCCCCGGGTGACGCGTTCGAGGAGCGGATGACCGCGAAGATCCTCGACAGGCGCGAATCCCCCCGGATAGCCTGCGCACCCCCGAGGAAATGAGCGGAGTCTTCGTGAGCGTTGATTCGACCCGGCTGACACTCACCGAGAGGGCGGGCTTGAGCTGCGGCCCAGAGGTGATGCGCGAGGCGCTGTACACGCAGCGCAGGAGCCTCGCCGGTCGCCTCGCCGAGTTGACGCCGTCCGACTGGGCGGCTCCGACGCACTGCACGGAGTGGTCCGTTCACGACGTCGTCCGCCACATCGTCGATGTGGCGGAGTATCACGTCGCCGAGCTCACCGGCCAGTCGGGGTACACCCGCTTCAACGGGCTCGGATCGTTCGATCCCGCCTCGACTCCCGACCTGTGGCTCCAGGACTCCGCGGGCCGGTCCCCCGAGCAGACGGTCGAGGCGTTCCTGAGGGTGACGGAGGACGAGTACGACAGCCTCGGTGCCCGAATCGAGAAGGGCGACGCCTCCCTGGAGCGCAACGTCGCGGGTCGCGAGACCCTGTGGTCGGTGCGGTCCCTGCATGTGCTGTGGGACACCTGGCTCCACGAGCGCGACCTGTCGCGGACCCTGCGGACGGACGGCCCGCCGGACGTCACCGTTCAGCGCCTCGCCGCCCTGTACGGCCTGCTGTTCGCCGGAGGTGTCGCCGCGCTGATCGGTGACCTCCCACAGGTGTCCTTCCAGCTCGTGGGCAGCCCCGACGGCGTGTACGAGATCTCGGGGCGTCAGGACGACGTCAGGGTGACCGCCGCGAGCGCCTCGCCCCCTGACCTCGACGGACCGTTCGAGGCGGTGATGGGGAGCCTCTCCGGGCGCGGCCCCTCCCTCGCCGAGATCGTCGGGGTCTCGAACGCCGCCGTCGAGGGCCTTTCCAAGCTGTCCACCGTCATGAGGCCCAAGGATCCCGAAGACACGTGATCCCGAGCATGCCCGGGCCGAGGTGAGAGACGCCGGTTCGCCGAGCGTGTCCCGGGCCGGGGGAAGGCGCGGGTTCGCCGAGCGGACCCGCGCACCGTCGCGGTGCTCCCGAGCGTCGCGGAAGATCACAGAAGATCACGGAAATCATCGGCCGATCCAGGTCTTTTGTGACTCCGGACACAGGATTTCACCTCACCGAAACCTACGGCGGTATCGCGTCTGGGTAGAGTCCCGCCATCCTCGACAATGTTGATCCCTTCATCGGCACAGCGGCCACCGACCTGCCTCGGGCACACGGTCTGGCCGCTACTTGGTGGTGGCCGAAACCGCAGGTGGGCAACACCCATCCGGGCGCCACGTCACCGCTGGGCATGGTGTCGGCCTGCGCCTACTCCGGCGCGTACCCGACGGGCTACGGCAGATACACCAAGAACACCGAGGGCGTCCCCGAGGAGATGTTCGAGCGGCTGCAGGCGTCCGGGTTCACCCACTTCCAGCAGTCGGGCACCGGCGCGATCCGCAAGTACTACAACTACGTCCGGGTCACCCCGATGGTGCAGCCACTGGACGCGCTGGGCGAGGCCTGGCCGCTGCACGACGAGGTGGCGGAGGCGGGCTACTACGCGGCCACCCTCGACACCGGGATCCGCTGCGAGCTCACCGTGGGCACCAAGGTCGCCGTGCACCGATACACGTTCCCCGGGCACAGCAGTGCCCGCGTGGTGGTCGACCTGTCCTGCGGCGGCCTCGCCATCGAGCACGGCCGCACCGTGCCGTTGCGGGCGCAGGTGGAGAGCATGGGCCACGGCCGGGCCCAGGGCACGGTGGCGATGGAGGGCGTCCCGCTCTCGGTGTACCTGGACGTCGACGCTCCCGGCTGGCGGCAGATGCTCTGGTACGACCGGCGGCTCATCGACGGCGGCACCCGCCTGGACTTCGACAGCATCCGGCACACCACGTTGCGTCCCTTCGGCATGCTCTTCATGGGTCCCACCGAGCCCGGGCAGACGATCGAGGTGCGGCTCGGGTTCTCGCTGCGCGGGTGCGACCAGGCGCGGGAGAACCTGGAGCGCGAGTGCGGGACCCGGCCGGCGTTCGACGTGGTGCGGTCCAAGACCAGGGTCCGCTGGGGCGACCATCTCGACCGCGTCCAGGTCGAGGGCGGCACGCCGGCCCGCCGCACCGTGTTCGCGACGGCGCTCTACCACTCGCTGATCAAGCCGTGCTTCGCCGACGACGAGAGCCCGTTCTGGCCGACCTCCGGACCGTTCGCGTTCGACGTGTGCACCATGTGGGACATCTACAAGACGCAGTTGCCGCTGCTCGCGGCCATCGTCCCCGACCGGGCCGCGCATCTGCTGGAGTCGCTGATCCGGGTCTGTGAGGAGGAGGGCAACTTCCCCATCGGCTACCGGATGGCTCGCGGCGCCGACCGGTTCTACCGCCAGGCGAGCGCGCTCGCGCACACCGCGCTGGCCGACGCCCACGCTCTCGGCCGGGCGGGCCTGGACTGGAACTGGGCGCTCGTGCACATGGTCGACGACCTGCGTCGCCTGTACGGCGAGGAGTTCTTCGAGCACGGGGTGGTGCACCCGATCACCCACACCCTCGACCTCGCCTACGGCCACCACTGCACGGCGCAGGTCGCCCGGGCGATGAACGACCGGCGCCTCGCCGACGACCTCGACGACCGCAGCCGCCGGTGGGTGAACGCCTTCGACCCGAGTACGGGACTGCTGCGCGACTCGGAGTTCTACGAGGGCGGCAAGTGGAACTACTCGTTCCGGCTGCTGCACGACATGGCCGCGAGGATCGCCCTGGCGGGCGGCGACCGGGCCTTCATCGGCATGCTGGACAGGTTCTTCGGCTTCGACGCCGCACCGGTGACACAGCCGGGGCTGCGCCCCCAGGCTGCGGAGATGGCGGCCGGATACGCCCTGAACCGGTTCGAGGGGCTGAACAACGAGCCCGACATGGAAGCGCCGTGGGCGTATCACTACGCGGGACGGCCCGACCGTACGGCCGAGGTGGTCCAGGCGGCGCTGACCTGGCAGTTCGGCACCGGCTCCGGCGGGCTGCCCGGCAACGACGACTCCGGCGGCCTGAGTTCCTGGTACGTCTGGGCGTCGCTGGGACTGTTCCCGATCGCCGGCCAGAACCTGTTCCTGATCAACGCGCCCGCGTTCTCCGGGGCCGTGCTCAAGGCCGGCGGCAACGAGTTCGTCATCGAGACCAGTGGGCACCGCGAGACGCCGATCGGTGTCGACGGCGTCGACCGTGACCCGCCGGCGCAGTACGTCCAGTCGGCGACCCTCAACGGCGAACCCATGAACGCGACGCATCTGAGCGCCGCCACCGTGCATCGGGGCGGCGTGTTGCACCTGCGGCTGGGCCCGGAACCGTCCGGGTGGGGGCGGGAGGTCCGCCCCCCGTCTCTTTCAGATCCGCCCGCCAGAACGAAGGAAGCACGATGACCAACCCCCGCCGCCGTCTCGTCATCGTTGTCAGGGCCGACCCGGTCATCTGCGGCCATTCCGGCGAGGCCCGTAACCTCGCCGAGGTGGCGCTGACCCGCGGGTTCGACGACGTACGCCTGCTGACCTGGCCGATCCCCGCGCTGCAGGCGGCCGGGCTGCCGCTCAAGCCGCTCGACCGGCTGCTGCCGTACAGCGCCGGGATCACCGTGGAGCGTCCCGAGGCGGTCGGCGACTACCGGGTGCCCGACGGGCGCCACCAGGCGGGACTCACCGGACGTCTCGTCGAACTGCTCGCCGAACCGGTGCCCACGACCTGCCTGTCCATGTATCTCGTGCCGCACACCTCGGTGGTCATGGACGCGGTCACCTCCGCGCGCGCCGCCGGGTTCGCGCCCGACGTGCACACCGTCGCGAAGGCGGTCGGCTCCGACGTGACCAACGTGATCCGGTCGTGCCTGCGGGAGGGCCGGTTCGGCGCGGCGACCGTGCTGTTCACCACGTTCCTCGCCAACGACGAGGTCGTCGCGGTCTCCGAGTACACCCGGGAGGAGATCGTCGCCTCGGCCGAGCAGGTGGACGCGCACTGCGGCACCACGTTCGCCGAGCAGTGCCGGCGTCGCGTGACCGTCAGTTATCCGCCGATCGACTCCGCCGCCTTCCTCGACCAGGATCCGGCCGACGTGGACGCCGCGCTCGCGAAACGCGGTCTGGAGCGCGACGGATACATCCTGTTCCTGTCCCGGGTGACCCAGGCGAAGGGCATCCACGACCTGATGGCCGCCTACGGCCGGATGCGCTGTCGGTCGCGGATGAAGCTGGTCGTCGCCGGCACCGGGCCCGCGCTGGAGGAGATCCGGGCGCTGGCCAAGGATGACGACCGGGTGACGATCCTCACCGATGTGGACGACAACGAGAAGCCACTGCTCATGCGCGGCTGCGCGGCCTACGTCCTGCCCACCAAGCCCGAGCCCGACTTCGTCGAGACGTTCGGCATCGCCCTCGCCGAGAAGATGCTGGCCGGAGGCGGACCGATCGTCACGACCAGGACGGGCGGGACCCTGGAGGCGGTCGGCGACACCGCCGTCATCGTCGAGCCCAGGGACATCGGCGGCCTCGCCGCGGCCGTGGACCGGGTGGTCCTGGAGATGTCCGCCGCCGAGCGCCAGGAGCTGGAACAGCGCGCCCGCACCCGCGCGATGACGTTCGACCGGGCCGCGGTGTTCGACAACCTGTTCCCCCAGAAAGCTCTCACCGTCGGCGCCCTCTGACCGTGAGGATGGAGGTGAACGCCTCCCGGTGAGGTCTGGCTCGCCGTCCGGCCGACCGTGGTGTCTTCAACAGGATCTGCCGGCCCTCCGTCCGGCCCGGTTCCCATGGAGTTCCCAGGCAGAGTTTGTAGCACTTTCGACTGAGATTAATGAGTATGGGTAGATGGAGCCCATGCCGCAGGAGACCGACGCGGCCGGGGCTCGAAAAGCCGTGGCCGGAAGGACCGGGCGGTTCGTCGTCGGAGGTGGCGCGCTCGTCGTCGTCGCGCTGCTCGCGTACTGGCTGGGAAGCGGCGGCGGGAACGGCGAGGAGGCCGCGTCCGGGCCGAGCGCGACACCGACGCCCAGCGCGACGCTCACGGTGAACGACGTCTTCAAGAGGGTCGGGCCGTCGGTGGTGGTCATCCAGGCCGATAAGTCGCTCGGCACCGGGGTGATCGCCGCCGAGGACGGCACGATCCTGACGGCGCACCACGTCGTCAAAGGCGCCTCAGGAAAAGGCGGCTCCGGCGAAGACGCCGGAAAGGTCACCGTGACGTTCGCCGACGGCACCAGGACGAAGGCCGTCGTCGCGTCGTCGAACCCCAAGCTCGACGTCGCCACCCTCAAACCCGAGAAGCTGCCCGAGATCGTCGTCCCGGCGACGCTCGGCGGCACCGCGGCCGTGGGCGCGCCCGTCGTGGCGATCGGCAATCCGCTGGGCCTCACCTACAGCGTCTCCACCGGCGTCGTATCGGGCCTGAACCGGACCGCCAAGGACGGCGGCCCGGACGGGCTCATCCAGTTCGACGCCTCCGTGAACCCCGGCAGCTCCGGCGGCCCCCTCCTCGACGCCCGCGGCCTGGTCATCGGGGTCGTCGTCTCGATCGCCGACCCGGGAAACGACGAGGCGTTCGCCGGCATCGCGTTCGCGGTGCCGATCGGTACGGCCCTGGGCGGCGGCGAAGGCGACGGGCCGCCAGGTGACGGACCCCAGATCTGACCGCGACGCCACGAGAAGGAACACCATTCGCGTCCTCCCCACACCTCAAGGCAGGGGCCTCCACGCCGGAAGGAACACGATGACCTCGACCAGGTTCTCCGAGTCGGCCCACCCGCTCGAACAGGTGCTGTTCGAGGTCAAACGCACGATCGTCGGGCAGGACGTTCTGCTGGAACGCATGGCCGTCGCGTTGATCGCCGGTGGCCACCTGCTCGTCGAAGGCGTACCCGGCCTCGCCAAGACGCTCGCGGTGAGGTCGATGGCCGCCGCGATCGCCGGCAGTTTCCAGCGCGTCCAGTTCACCCCCGACCTGGTACCGGCCGACCTCGTGGGCACGCGGGTCTACCACCAGCACTCCGGGGAGTTCAAAACCGAACTCGGCCCGGTGTTCGCGAACCTGCTGCTCGCCGACGAGATCAACCGTGCCCCCGCCAAGGTGCAGAGCGCCCTGCTGGAGGTGATGCAGGAGCACCAGGTGACGATCGGCCGCGAGACGTTCCGGGTGCCCGAGCCGTTCCTGGTCATGGCGACGGAGAACCCGATCGAGTCGGAGGGCACCTACCCGCTGCCCGAGGCGCAGGTCGACCGTTTCATGATGAAGGTGGTCGTCGACTATCCGACCCAGGTCGAGGAGCGGGCGATCGTCGAACGAGCGCTGCGCCCGCCCGAGCCGCCGCAGCCGACGGTGACGGCCGAGGACCTGATCGCGATGCGGGCCCGCGCCCAGCAGGTGTACGTCGATCTGGCGATCGTCGACTACGCGGTACGGCTCGTCTCCGTGACCCGTTCCCCGGGGATGGCCGGGCTCGGCGAGCTGGAACGGTACGTCACCCACGGCGCGAGCCCGCGGGCGTCCATCGCGCTCGTCACGGGCGCCCGGGCTCTGGCGTTCCTGCGCGGCCGCGACTACGTCCTGCCGCACGACCTGTCCGAGATCGCGCTCGACGTGCTGCGCCACCGCCTCGTGCTGTCCTACGAGGCCCTCGCGGACGACGTCGACACCGACGCGATCATCACCGCGGTGCTCGGGGCCGTCCGTGCGCCCGACGTCGTCCTGCAGAACCGCTGACCCGCCATGGCCACCGCCCCCGAGAAACTCCTGCTCCGCCTGGAGTGGAAGGTCGTCCGCAGGCTCGACGGCCGGCTCCAGGGCGCCCACCGCACCGCGCACCGCGGCTCGGGAATCGACTTCACCGGGTTGCGCGCCTACAGCGAAGGCGACGACGCCCGGCACATCGACTGGAACGTGACCGCACGGCTGGACGAGCCGCACCTGCGAGTGTTCACCGAAGACCGCGAACTGACGGTGTGGCTCGTCCTCGACCGGTCGGCGTCGATGACGGCCGGCCGACCGGGACGCGGCAAGCACGACGTACTCGCCGAACTCGCGCTCGTCCTCGCCCGGCTGTTCGGCCGGGGCGGCAACCGCGTCGGCGCCCTGCTCTTCGACACCGGGAAGCCGCGCGTCGTGCCACCCGGCACCTCCCGGCGGCACGCGCTGCGGATCGGCGCCGAACTGGAACGCACCTCCGGAGTGCGCGACGGCGCAGGACCGAAACGCACCTCCGGAGTGCGCGACGGCGCGAAATCGGAACGCACCTCCACGACGCACGGCGGCACCGGACCGGAACGTCCTCCCAAGAACGGCATCGACGCGGAACCGGAACGTCCTCCCAGGCTCGGCGTCGGCGCCACGCTGAAACGCGCCTTCAAGGTACGCGCCGACGCCGAGCCGAAACGCGCTTCCACGACCCACTCCGGCACCACCACCGACCTGGCCGAGATGCTCGACGCGGCCGGACGACTCGCGCGCCGCCGCGCGCTCATCGTCGTCCTGTCCGACTTCATCGGCGACGGCGACTGGGAGCGTTCACTCCAACGCCTGGCCCGGCGGCACGAGGTGGTCGCCCTGCGGATCGTCGACACGGCCGACGACGTACTGCCCGAGGCCGGGCTGATCGTGGTCGAGGACGCCGAGACCGGTGAGCAACTCGTCGTCGACTCCGCCGACCCGCTGCTACGGGTCCGCCTCCGCGCCGCCGTCGACGCCCGCGACGCCCGGCTCAAGGCGGGCATGCGCCGGGCGGGGGTGCCCGTCCACCGCATCGACACCGACCGCGACCTCGGCGAGGCGCTCGTCGAGGTCGTCGCCCGGACCAAGGACCGGTCGCCATGACCGGGAACCGAGAGTCCGTCAACGGACGCCCGAGACCGGCGAAGGAGGCCTCGTGACGCTGTCCTTCCCGCCGCTGCTCGCCGTCGGACTGCTCCTCACCGCGGCGCTCGCCTGGGCGGCCGTCGTCTCGGCACGCCGCAGAACGGCCGCCCTCACCGCCGCCGGGGTCGCGGTGCCCGGCGGCCGCCAGGCGTACCTCGGCGTCGGCCTGGTGATCGCCGGCGTCGGGATACTCGCGGTCGCCGCGGCCGGACCCGCGGCGATGGTGCCGGTCCCGCGGACCGCGGGCACCGTCATCCTCGCCGTCGACGTCTCCAACAGCATGGGGGCCGACGACGTCGCGCCCACCCGGCTCGCGGCCGCGCAACGGGCGGCCCGCGCGTTCGTGGCGGCGCAACCCGACAGCGTCGACATCGGAGTCGTCGCGTTCGAACGCGGTGCGCTCACCACCGCGCGGCCCGACGCCGACCACTCCGTCGCGCTCAAGGCCATCGACCGGCTGAAGGTCGTCGGTGGCACCTCGCTGGGAACGGCCATCACGGCCTCCCTGTCGGCGATCACCGGCAAACAGGTGACCGTCGGCCGCGACGGCCCCGCGCCCGACATCGGCTACTGGCCGTCCGCGACGATCGTGATGTTCTCCGACGGCCAGAACGGGGGCGGGGACGTCGAACAGGCCGCCGCGGTGGCCCAGCGGGCGGGCGTCCACATCCACACCGTCGGGGTCGGCACCACGGCCGGGGCGACGGTGAAGGTCGACGGCTACCATCTGCAGACCTCGCTTGAGGAGGACACCCTCACCCTGATCGCGCAGACAACCGGGGGCGCCTACCACCCGGCCTCCGACACCGCGCGACTCGACGGGATCGCCGACACGATCGACCTGCGGGTCACCGTCTCCGACGAACCCCTGCCCCTCGCCGGCGGGCTGATCGGGCTCGCCCTCGCCATGCTCACCGCGGGCGCGACGCTCACCGTACTCCGAACCGGACGGGTGATCTGAATGTCGTTCTCGTGGCCGTGGGCGCTGCTCTCCTTCCTCGTCATCCCGCTGATCTTCGCCGTCCGCGAGTGGGCGCGCCGCCGCCGTCGGCGGGCCGCCGTGCGCGTCACCTCCATCGCGCTCGTACGCGGCGCCCTGCCCGGCCGTACGCTCTGGACGCGGAAGATCCCCACGGCGCTGTTCGCGGTCGGGCTCGCGCTGCTCGCGGTCGGGGCCGCGCGACCGCAGGCGTCGGTCCCGGTGCCGCAGACCTCGGCGACGATCCTGCTCGCGCTCGACACCTCCGGCTCCATGTGCTCGACGGACGTCGACCCCAACCGCATCACCGCCGCGAGGAAGGCCGCCGCCGAGTTCATCGAGTCACAGCGGGGCGGGCCGCGCATCGGCCTGGTCACCTTCGCTGGCACCGCGGGCCTGCTCGTCCCACCCACCGACGACACCGACTCGCTGATCGAGGCGCTGGACGATCTCACCGTGTCCCGTGGCACCGCGATCGGGCAGGCCGTGCTCACCTCGATCGACGCGATCGCGGAGGTCGACCCGTCGGTCGCCCCCACCGGGGCGGACCCCGGCGACAGCGGGTCGGGCTACGCCGGTGCCGCGATCGTCGTACTCACCGACGGCGCCAACATCCAGGGCGTCGACCCGCAGGTCGCCGCCCAGGAGGCGGCCCTGCGCCGCGTCCGCGTCTTCACCATCGGCTTCGGCACCACGGACCCGGCCCCGATGGTCTGCGAGAACTCGCAGTTCGACGGCCGCGGCTTCGGCGGCTGGGGCGGTGGCGGCTGGGGAGGCGGCCGTGGCGGATTCGACAGGGGCCGCAACCCCCGCACCATCGACGAGCCCGCCCTCAAACAGATGGCCCAGACCACCGGCGGCTCCTACCACCGCGCCGAGAACGCCGACCAGCTCCAAAGCGCCCTCGACGCCCTCCCCGGCACCTTCACCGTCATCCGCCAACAGGTCGACACCGCCGCCGCCTTCGCCACCGGCGGCGGCCTCCTCGTCGCCGCGGCCCTCGCCCTCTCCCTCTGGTGGAACCGCCCCCGGCCTCCGACCCGCTGACCGCACCCGCACCCGCACCCGTGGCCGCAGCCGCGCGAAACCTCAGCGACGACCGTCGAGCGGGGCGTACAGCGAGAGATGCGGGGACAGGGCGCGGAGGAAGTCCGGGGCATCGAAGACCGCGCCCGCGGAGGCGACGCCCGCACTCCCAGCGCTCCCGGTGCCGCCGGTGCTCCCTCTGCCCTTGGCATCGCCGGAACTCTCAGCGCCGCCGACGCCTCCGGTACCTCCGCTGGTCCCGGCGCTGCCGACATCCCTGGTCCGGCCGCTGAGGATACGGTCGACGGCCTCCACCGCGAGCGGCGCACTGATGGCGTAGATGTCCTGACCGGCGGCGGTCACCCGGCGTTCCGTGCCGCCGGAGCGGACGAGGACGTCGACGACGAAGGTCTGCGCGGAACGGCCACGCTCGTCGACGGCGGTCGGAGCCGGGGCGTCGGGAGCGGACAGGTCCGAGGCCGCCTTGGCGGTCATGTAGGTGCGCACCTCCGGGACCGCCAGGTGGCTGGGAACGGTGACGACGTCGGCCATGGTGAACTCTCCGATCACGCTCTGGGAGCCGAGCGGAGCAGGGAAGGGCCACTCCAGGGTCGGCAGGGCGTCGTCGTGATACTCCAGCCGTCCACCGGTGAAGCGAACACGGCGACCACCTCGCCGCTGCCCCGAGACCACGCCCGAGGCGAGCGTTCCGCCGGTGGGGTGCCAGCTGCTCAGGCCGTAGGCGATGTGCGCCTCGTCCGCCGCCGTCCAGTCGCCCATCGCGGTGGTGACCAGGAGATCGCCGAGCCCGCCGAAGAAGGCCATCGCCGGGACCACCAGGGTGCCCGCGGCGCGGGCGCGCTCCGCGAAGCGCGCGAACGTGTCGACGTTCGCCTCGATCTCGGCGGCCACGTCGACATACGGAATGCCGGCGCGCAATGCCGCCTCGATGAGCGGGGCGGCGGTCGTGGCGAAGGGCCCGGCGCAGTTGATCACGGCGACCGCGCCTTTCAGCGCGCGGTCGAGCGAGGCCGGATCGTCGACCGACGCCCGCCGCGTCTCAACTCCGGGGTGGGCCTCCGCCAGCACCGTCAGCTTGTCCTGATCACGGCCGAGCAGCAGCGGGACGTACCCGCGCTCGCGCAACTCCGCGACCACGAACCGCCCGGTGTGCCCGTAGGCGCCGAACACCGCCACGTTCCGACCCATTTCCATGCCTGCTCCCCCGTACTCGAAGTGATCCACCGCCGAAATCCTGTCCTCGTCGCCCCATCGAGGCCAGTGTCTGGAATGACATGACCCGTACAATTCCCGACATGAGTTCTGTCCCGCGCTCCGTCGCGGTCGCCGCCACCGACGGGATGCTCCACTTCGAACTGGCCCTCGCCTACGAGGTCTTCGGCTCCGCCCCCGCCGCTCTGCCCGGCCCCTGGTACGACGTCCAGGTGTGCGGCACGCACGCCGTCCGGGTCGGCCGGTTCCTGCTGGAGCCGGACTGCGGTCTCGACCGGCTGGCGCACGCCGACACCGTGATCGTCCCCGCCCTGGCGGACGTCGACGAGGACCCGCCGGCCGACCTGGTCGAGGCGGTGCGCACGGCCCACGCGTCGGGCGCGCGGGTGGTCTCCCTGTGCACGGGCGCGTTCGTGCTCGCCGCCGCCGGCCTGCTGGACGGGCTGCGCGCGACCACGCACTGGGCTCACACCGAGGAACTGGCCGCGCGCTACCCCCGGGTGGAGGTCGACCCGGATGTGCTCTACGTCGACAACGGCAGCGTGCTCACATCCGCGGGCAAGGCCGCGGCGATGGACCTGTGCCTGCACCTGGTACGCCGCGACCACGGCTCCGCGATCGCCAACGTGGTCGCCCGCCGCCTGGTCGTACCGCCCCACCGGGCCGGCGGCCAGGCCCAGTTCGTCACCACACCGGTGCCCGCCCAGGACGGCCACCCCCTGGCCGAGCTGCTCACCTGGGTGATGCGGCGACTGGACCAGCCTCTCACCGTTGAGGACCTGGCCCGTCAGGCGAACATGAGCTCGCGCCACCTGGCCCGCCACTTCCGCTCGGTGGTCGGCACCACCCCGCTGCAGTGGCTGTTGACACAGCGGATCCGCCGCGCGCAGGAGCTGCTGGAGAGCACGGACGACAGCGTCGAGACCATCGCCTCGGCCGCGGGCATGGGCACGGCGACGACCCTGCGCCGCCACTTCCACCGCACGATCGGCGTACCGCCGGACGCCTACCGCCGCACGTTCCGACCGTGAGACCACTCACCGACCTCGAAACCGTCCCGGCCGCGTATTCACGACAGCGGGCGAAGGCCCGTCCCGGGGAGCCGTAGCCCTCCCAGGTGTTCGGACCTCCGCCCGAGGCGCTTCACCCGATCGCTCTCATGCGCCGAACCGGCTGGTCGGCGTCAGCTGCGCAGGGTCCATCGCTGGTTGGCCTGGCCGTTGCAGGACCAAAGGATGATCTTCGTGCCGTTCGCTGTGGCGGCGGCGTTCGCGTCGAGACACAGGCCGGACTGCACGCCGGTGACGGTGCCGTTGGCGTTGACGTTCCACTGCTGGTTGGCCTGGCCGTTGCAGTCCCAGATGATCACCTGGGTGCCGTTGGCGGTGCCCTGCCCGTAGGCGTCCAGACACTTGTTGCCGTACACCTGCAACTGCTTGCCCGAGGTGTAGGTCCAGCGCTGGTTGGTGCCGCTGCCACAGTCCCAGATCTGCGTCTGGGTGCCGTTGGCGGTGCTGGAGTTCGGCACCTCGACGCAGCGACCCGACTGGCCGCCGACGATCTGGACGTTCTGCTGCGGGTTGCCGCCGCCCGCAGGCGCGTAGCCGGCGGCGGCGATGTTGGCCTGTACGGCGTCCTCGGTGGCGGCCGTCGGATAACCGGAGGTCAACACGCCCTCGAAGAAGGTGCCGCGGGCGGAGACGCTGTTGTCGCCGCCGATACCGAGCAGGATGGCGCCCTCCTTCTTCATCGGGTGATAGCCCTGGGGGCGCGGTCCGTCGAAGTAGGTCGTCAGACCGCCCGACTGCGCGTTCCCACCCCGGATCGCCCAGTGGTTCGGCTCGCCCTTGACGATGGCCGTGACGAAGCGGTGGTTGATCGACGGGAGGTTGTTGTAGCCCGCGTTCACCCCGGAGAAGAGTCCCCACTCCATGTCGGCCATGATCCAGGGACCGGCTCCGGCCCCGTAGCCCCACTGTTTGTTGGCGCCGAAGTAGACGGTCTCCATGATGCCGCGGGCGTCGGCCTGACCGTCCGTCTGCGCGTTGCCGTAGTCGAAGCAGCACCACTGGTTGTAGTGCGTGCCGTCGACGACGGCGTAGATGCCCTCGGGCTGGTCACCGGTCGCGACGCCGTTGGTGTTGTTGTTGCGGTAGCCGGTGCCGGGCTCCACGCGGACGCCGTACGCCTTCTGGCCGCCGATGGTGATCGGGGCCGCCTTCGCGTCGGCGAGGTTGTCCCATCCGCCGGGTCCCGGGCCAGGCCAGTAGCCGGGTGGCGCCTGGGTGAGACGGTTGTTGCGGCCCGACTGGTCGTAGATGATCGTGATGACGCAGGTCGTGTTGGCGCAGAACGAGTCCTGGGTGGCGGCGTTGACGACTCCGCCTGCGCTCAGCACGCCGATGTCGCGGGTGGTGTTGTCCGAGGCGCGCCTGACCTGGTACAACGGGCCGTTGTACGCGCCGTACAGCGCCCGGGTCGTGCTGTGCGCCGCCACACACGGCGTGCCGCCCGCGGCGTAGATGTCGCATGACTGCGCCGCCGCTGCCTTGGCCGTAGCGACGCCGACCGGCCACGTCATGGCGATCAGCACGCTCGCACCGATCGCGAGCGACCTTCTCAGGGTCCCGAAAAGCATCATGCCTTCTTCTCTCGATGAAGAAATCGCGATCGGACAGCGCCGGGACGACAGGCCAGGTCGTGATGTTAGCGCTAACATAAATGGCTCGTCTGACAGCGATTCGCGACTGAAGATACTGCGGAGTACATTCAACGGATGCCCTCGCGTCAATAGGGTGGGCTGAATTTCTCGGACATCCGACCGCCGTCGACGCATTACCTGGATCTCTGCCGTGACACACCCTCACCGTCACGATGAGCCATCGTGAAACTTTCATCCGTGGCACCCGCCAGACGGTGAGCCATCTGTTCGTCAAGGGCATCGTGCGACCGTCGAGCATCGGCCACACGGTGGGCGGCACGAAGCCGGGGCATCTCGCGTTGTACGGATTCATCGCGTTCCGAAAGCGCACCTGAGCGAACAGGCTCCCGATCTCCTCTCCCGGCGGTCAGTCACCTTGGTGCGGCGGGGCGGTGCTCTCCCGGATCGTCAGCGTGGTCGCCAGTTCGAGGCCGACCTGCTGCGTTTCCTCACCGCGGCCAAGAGCGAGCGCCAGCTCGGTGGCCGTAACGGCCATCTCGGTCAGTGGCTGGTGGACGGTGGTCAGCGGAGGGTCGACGAACGCGGCGACCGGCAGATCGTCGAAGCCGACCACGCTCAGGTCTCCGGGAATCCGCAGTTCCAGCTCGCGAGCAGCCTGGTAGACCCCGAGTGCCTGAAGGTCGTTGCAGGCGAAGATCGCCGTCGGCCGCTCCCGGCCTCCCAACAACCTGATCGCGGCCTCACGGCCGTCCTCTCTCGTGAGTTCGGTACGCACGACGAGGCTGTCGTCCATCGACAGACCCGCCGTCTCCAGGGCGGAGCGGTAGCCGTCGAGCCTGGCGCGGCAGCACAGGATGCGGTCCGGGCCTGCGATCATCGCGATGCGCCTGTGGCCAAGCTCGATGAGATGCCGGGTGGCCGACCGTCCGCCGGCCCAGTTGGTCGCTCCGACGAAAGGGACGCCGTCCGGTAGTTCGGTGGTGGGGTCGAAGACCACGAACGGAATGTCCTTGGCCCGCAACTGGTTCCGCTGTTCCTCCGACAGCTGGGCCACCGTCACGACGCATGCCGGACGGCGGGCCAGGGTCTCGTCGATCGGGTGTTCCGTGGAATCCTGGCGAGGGCCGAACTCCGTCAGCACGACACCCACTCGGTGCTCACGGGCCACCCGCTCGACTCCTCGGATGATCTCCAGACCCCACATGTCCTGGAGCTCGCCGAAGACGAGCTCCATCATGTTCTTACGGTTGGTCTTTCGATAGCCGTACTCGCTGATCAGCGCCTCTACTCGGGCACGGGTGTCGGCGGAAACGCCGGCACGACCATTGATGACCTTGGAGACCGTCGGAACGGACACTCCGGCGGTCTCCGCGATGTAGGAAATGGTCACGGGACGCGTGGGGTCGCCTGCGGGGTGCTCTCCGTCGGAGACCGGGCCGCCCGCCTCGACGTACGACAACGTGGCCCCCTTCTTCGCGTTTCGTTCTCGCCCGGTGAGCCGTCGCGGGCCTGTTCACGGCGCGAGGACAACCCGTCGGGTTTCGCTTGAACGGCGCCGTGCGTCCTCGTCGAGCGACTCGTCGTCGAACCAGTCGCACCGGACGGTGTCCGCCGCGGCGTAGAGACCTGTCACACGCCCGGTGAAACCGCCTGCGACCTCCGTCGACGGGTATCTGCCGTCGAGTTCGGCCAGCACGTCGACCCCACCGTCCGCGTCTTCGATACCGAAACGGAGCCTATCGGGTTCTTTCACGGGATGCCGCTCCTCGGGCCGGGGGGCGAGGATGTCGATTCGAAGCCGGACCGGCCCAGGGGCTGTGTGACGGATGGCCGCGACGGTGCGAAGCGAGCCGACCTGTGCCCAGTGCACCAGATCCCGGCGTGGAGGATCGGCCCCCCGGGGAAGTACTCGAGGCTGGAACAGGCCAGGAAGCAGTCGTCGCCGACCCTGCGGATGCTCGGATCCGGGTGCGTACCGGAGATCACCGAGTTGACGAACGTGCCGTTGGTCCAGAGCTCCGCCACAGGATTTCGTATTTCCGCTCCCGCTCCTCATCGAATGATCGTCGGCCTGAAACATTCAGGAACCGTAGCCAGAAACTTTCTTCATCTCTAGCCCTCTCGTCGCCGTGGGCGACCCTCGCGACGGAGCATACGTGGCTCTTGGCCTGCCTCTTTGCCTTCCTCATCCAGGCAGGGTCCGCCATGTCCGATCCGAGCCTTTCATCGAGCATGTCGTCAGGGGATGGACAGCACCACTCCACTCCCTTATTTAATGTTTCCGGTCAATATGACAGAAACTTT
The DNA here is from genome assembly GCF_042899335.1 of Streptosporangium sp. NPDC000095. Lineage (NCBI taxonomy): Bacteria > Bacillati > Actinomycetota > Actinomycetes > Streptosporangiales > Streptosporangiaceae > Streptosporangium > Streptosporangium sp. NPDC000095. Next base: position 269,895 of record NZ_JBIAZS010000013.1, on the reverse strand, counting down.
CTCAGCAACCGGATGGAGCGCGCATGGTGGCCGCCCTCGACTCCGGCACTTCCGCCGACACCGCCACACCGCCCACCGAGGCGAGCGAGACGGCTGTCGGCGTCCTCACCGTCGCGCCGATCGCCGCCTACCCGTTCGTCCAACACCACTTCATCAAGGAGTGCTGATCGGCGCCGTCAAAGGTCGACGCGCCCGAAGGAGGACAACCGTGAAACCGCACAGGTTACGAAGAGCCCGCTCACGGATCGGCGCCGCCCTCGCCACCCTGATCGCGTTATTGACAGTCAGCACGATGACGGCTTTCAACGCCCAGGCCGCCACCGGATGCCGCGTGGAGTACACGGTCTCGTCCCAATGGCAAGGCGGGTTCACCGCCAACGTGAACGTCACCAACCTCGGCGACCCGGTCAACACCTGGCGGCTCGCCTGGACGTTCCCATCGGGACAGCAGGTCACCCAGGCGTGGAACGCGACGGTCACCTCGTCCGGGGCGCAGACAACCGCCGCGAACATGAGCTACAACGGGACCGTGGCGACCAACGCCTCGGTCTCCTTCGGCTTCAACGGTTCATGGTCCGGCAGCAACACCGCGCCCGCCACGTTCACCCTCAACGGCGTCACGTGCTCGGGAAACGTCGGCCCGTCTCCCAGCCCGACCCCTTCCTCGACCCCTTCGCCGACGCCTTCCCCCTCGCCGACCCCGCAGCCGGGGGACGCGATGGCCACCGTGGCCGCGATGCAACCCGGGTGGAACCTGGGCAACACCCTCGACGCGATTCCCGACGAGACCGCCTGGGGCAATCCGCTGACGACCCAGACCCTGCTCCGGCACGTACGGTCCCAGGGGTACAAGAGCATCCGGCTGCCGATCACCTGGAGCAACCACCACGGCCCCGCACCGGACTACACCATCGACACCGCCTGGCTGAACCGCGTCCGCCAGATCGTCGACTGGTCGCTGGCCGAGGACTTCTACGTGATGATCAATCTCCACCACGACTCATGGCAGTGGATCAACGGCTACCCGGCCGACTCCACAACCGTGATGAACCGGTACAAGGCCCTGTGGCGGCAGATCTCCGGCACCTTCCGCAACCACTCGCCGAAGCTGGTGTTCGAGAGCATCAACGAGCCGCAGTTCGCGGGCACGTCCGGAGACGATCAGGGTGACCAGGTGACGAACACCTTCAACACGGAGTTCGTTCACCTCGTGCGGCAGTCGGGCGGGGGCAACGCCACCCGGCTTCTCGTGCTGCCCACCCTGCACACCAGCGGCGAGCAGGCTCGGCTGGACGCGTTGAACACCACCATCACCGCACTGCGTGATCCCAACCTGGCCGCGACGGTCCACTTCTACGGCTGGTGGCCGTTCAGCGTCAACATCGCGGGCGGCACCCGATATGACAGCAATGTCGAACAGGACCTCGTCGGTACCTTCGACCGGGTACGGACCACGTTCGTCTCCCGCGGAATCCCCGTGATCATCGGAGAGTGGGCACTCCTCAGCTGGGATCACACCAGGCCCGGCATCATCGAGCGGGGCGAGTTCCTGAAGTATCTGGAGGCGGTCGGATATCACGCCCGGATCCGGAACCTCACCACCATGGTCTGGGACGCGGGCCAGTTCCTGAACCGCAACGAACTGAAGTGGCGCGACCAGGGCGTCTACGAGATGTTCAAGGCGAGCTGGACCACACGCTCGGGGACGGCATCCTCCGATCAGGTGTACCTGCCACGGACCGGCACGATCACCAGCCGGACGCTCACGCTCAACCCCAACGGCACCACCTTCCAGGGCCTGCGGCAGGGCGGCACCAACCTCGCCCAGGGCGCCGACTACACCGTCTCCGGCAACACCCTCACCCTCACCGCCTCAGCCCTCACCAGGCTGGCCGGAAACCGCGCCTACGGCGTGAACTCCACCATCGAGGCCCGGTTCTCCCAGGGCACGCCATGGTCGATCAGCATCATCAGCTCCGACACACCGACCCAGTCCGCCGCGAGTGGCACGACCAGCTCGTTCACCATTCCCACCCAGTTCCGCGGAGACCAGCTCGCCACGATGGAGGCCAAGTACGCCGACGGCAGCCCCGCCGGACCGGCCAACTGGACCACCTACAAGGAGTTCTGGCAGAACTTCCAGCCCGACTACAACGCGAACAGCATCATCTTGAAGCCCGAGTTCTTCGCCGAGGTCAACGACGGCCGGATCACCCTGACCTTCCACTTCTGGAGTGGAAAGCAGCTCACGTACTACATCACCAAGTCCGGAAGCACCGTGACCGGCGCCACCACCTGACAGTGGCTCCCTGACAGCGGATGGAACAGGTATCGGTACCTGTTTTCGACCTGAGATTTCCACCGGTACCGGTACCTGTTCGAATTCACTCTCCCAGAGCATCGAGACCTGATCCGTCATCGCGGCCGACCTGCGGTACGGGACCGGTCACAGCGTGGCGTCCTCCCAGTGCGGGGTATGCGATTCGACGTCCTCCGGCACGCGAATCCGCCCGTCCACGAGAACGAGTGGCGCGATCTCGGTGCTCTCGTGAAAACGCAGGTAGCCGACGAAGGATTCGACACCGTCGACAGGTGCGCCGACCGAGCACCCGCCGAGCCAGTCCAGCAGTGTCCGGAGCCGGTAGAAGTCGTCGGGGTGGAGTTCTTGGCGTACCGTCAGCGCCCAGCCGTCAGGCCGCTCTCGCGCGACCAGATCGGCGACGAGCGCGCCTCCTACCCGCCAGGCGGCGCCGCGCCGCGCGAACACCGGCTCCACCTCCGCGTCCTCCCACTCGCAGTCGGGGTCGTCGGGATCACCGAGCGGATAGGTCTCCACGTATCGGTCAGAGCCGATCGGCAGGCGCTCGGGCCGCGGCCCCTGCCCCACGTGCCACCGCAGCTCGGCGAGCTCGTCGTCGGCCACGTCAGCGCGAATGTTCACCGACAGCACGAGTTCGTAAATGTCCCCCATCGGCACACCGTACCGTCGCGACACCTTGAGAGATCGTTCTGGGAGGAGTTCACACGGGACGAGACCATCGTCCGTTATCTGTCGCGTTCACCTTGTCCGCCCCGGGAGAATCGGTAGTCTGCGGCAATGCCATTCGATCATCGATCTATTGGCGCGGCAGCGCTGACGGCGGCCGTCGCACTCACCACGGCCGCCCCCTCGGCCGCGCGGGCGCACGAAGCGCCCACGACCTCGGCGGATCGCGTCCTACGGGTCTACAACAACAACATCGAGAACCTGGTCAGGAACAACGCCGACGGCTCGTGCACCCGGGTCTCGGGTCCGGACCACCTCACCTCGATGCTGGTCGACGACAACGGCCGAACCGGCACCTCGGGCGTGCAAGCACCCGACCTCCTGATCGTGCAGCAGGTGCGCGGCACCGGGCAGGCCACCGCGTACGCCGATCAGCTCTCGGCCAAATTCGGCTATCCGGCGGGCACCTACAGGGCGATCGTGGCCTGGGACGACCCCGAGGAGTGGGGCGGCACGCACAAGTGCAGTCAGCAATCGCTCGGCGACCTGAAGAAGAAGCAGACCAACGGGATCCTCTACAACACCAGAACGTTGAGCCTCGCGTCGGGCGACATCTCGAAATACTGGAGCGCGGGCTGGCTGAAGCCGGGAACGTCCTACCGCGACGGGGCCGGCTGCACGCTGTACAAACCGCCGAGCAACGACGCGAGCAGCGCCAACGAGCACAAGTGGAAGCGCACGAGCGCCATCGCCGCGAAGTTCACCGTCAAGGCGACGGGAACACCGGTGTTCGCCGCGACCATGCACCTCCCGGAAGAGAACGGGGCGAACGCCTGCGCGGGCGCCGGCTCCGCGGGCATCGCGAAATCCGGCATCCATATCGGCGCGGACGCCACGAGCCTGATGAACGCGTCGACGATCCGCGTGATCGGGATCGACGCCAACCGCACGGGCATCGCCCCGACGACGCTCGGCGGCTTCGGCATGACCGGTTACGGCACGAAGGCGACCTCCGGCTCCAGGAAGATCGACTACCTGTTCGTCAAGGGCACCGTGCGACCGTCGAGCATCGGCCACACGGTGGGCAGCACGAAGTCGAACCATCTCGCGCTGTACGGATTCATCACGTTCTGAACGGGTGAACCCGTGGGCTCCCTTGAACTGGAGCGCAGGCGTTCACATCAGCATTTCCTGGCCGACGGCACGCAGAATTGGACCTCGGGGTAGCGCGGGGAGGGCTTGCCCAGCAGGGATTGCGGCCTGCCGCGCAAGTGCAGGTCGAGGAAGGCGGCGACGTATCTGCGGGTGATGTCCATCGAGCGGGTTCCCTTCAGGCCGCCGCCGAGGTCCACGCCGAGCTGCTGGAGCAGCATGTCGTAGTCGGTGAAGGACGGGTGCAGCGCCCCCTTCACCACCAGCCAGCGTTTCCAGCCGGTCAGGTGCTCCCAGTCACGTTTCCAGGTGCTGTCGTCCGAGGGGGCGCCCATCAACATGAACGGTCGCGCCAGTCCGCTCTTGGGGATCGGGAGGAACATGCTGCCGTCCATGTTGATCCCGGCGCGCACCCGGGAATCCTTCAGCATGGTCTCCGGGGCGGCGGCCCCTCCGATGGACTGGCCCACCATCGCGATCCGAGCCGGATTGATCAGGGCGCCGCCCTTCCACCTGGGCCGCGGACCGGTCAACTGGTCGAGTACGAAGGGAATGTCGATCGTCCGGCCCCGGATCACCTTTTGGCCGAAGTCATCGTCGTTGACGTTCTCGCAGGCGGCGCAGGTGGCGACCCGCCCGCCAGGGAAGGTGGTGGCGAAGTTCTCGTAGGTGTGGTCAATGCCGGCCACCACATACCCTCTGCTCGCCAGGTCCTCGGCCAGACCCGTGAGCGAACTGCGAGGCCAGGTGAAGCCGGGCGACAGCACCACGAGCGGCAGACTGCCCCTGCGTCCCGACGGTTCGGCGTCGGTGAAGGCGTTCGTGCGCGTCCGGCTCAGCCCTTCTGACGGTACGTTCTCCAGCTCCTTTATCCCCGAGCCCTTCAAAAGCAGCTCCGACTCCTTGGGGGTGACGTACGGCGCGCGCCGTCCAGCACGCGCTGTCGTCGGGTACCACAGGGAGACCATGAGCTCCCTGGCCTTGGCCGCGGGGACCCACGGGTCGGGACGGGAGGTGTCGGTCAGGTGCAGGGATGTCGTGCCGACCCGGTGAGGGCCGGTCGGCTTCGGGAGATACGGCGTGCCGGGTACCGCGGCAGCGGCGGGGGCCGGCGCCCAGACGATGGAGGTCGTGAGAGCGAGCAGTCCCGCGACGGCGGCCAGAAGCACGGGGCTTCTTCGCGCTGGACAGAGGTTGTCGTGTGCCATGGGGTTGATCTTGCGGTTCCGGATCGGCGCCGGCATCGACCGTGAGTCCATAACATCCTCGGCCGAACGGTTGATCTTCAGGGTTGGGGCCGTGACTGTTCGGGCCCTTGTCGCCGACGACCAGCAAACTGAAGATTCAGTAGGAATGTGCAAGGCGTCGCGAGCTTTCTTCTACCTCCGCGCACGTGGAGCTGTTGTTATTACAGCTATCGAATCCACGAAACGAAACGGATGGTTCAATCATGCGCGTCGCCATCATCACCGGAGCCAGCTCGGGCATCGGGCAGAGCGCCGCCGTCCAGCTCGCGCGGCGCGGGACAGGCGTCATCCTGACCTATCAGGGCAACGAAGCCGGAGCTTTGGACACGGTCGCGACGATCGAGAAGGACGGCGGCACGGCCGTCGCGCTCCCCCTCGATGTCGGCCGCTCCGAGACGTTCCCGGCCTTCCGCGAATCGGTGGTCGCGGCACTGCGCGACACCTGGCAGCGAGACAGCTTCGACTTCCTGGTCAACAACGCCGGTGCCGGCCACATGGCCCTGTTCGAGGACACCACCGAGGAGATTTTCGACCGGCTCACGCGCGTACTCCTCAAAGGACCGTACTTCCTGACCCAGACGCTGCTGCCGCTGATGGTCGACGGCGGCGCGATCGTCAACACCACGAGCAGTTCGTCCCAATCCTTGGGCCTGGAGCCCGGCTACTCGGCGTACGGGAGCCTGAAGGGCGGTCTTGTGGTCCTCACCCGCTACATGGCCAAGGAGTTCAGCAAGCGGGGCATCCGCGTCAACTCCGTCTCGCCCGGCGTCACCCGCACCCGCATCGGCGACGACGCGTTCGCACGTTTCCCCGAGCTGATCCCCGGCATCGCCGCCCGTACCGCCCTCGGCCGGATCGGCGAGCCGGACGACGTCGGCATGGCCATCGCGATGCTGCTCGGCGAGGAAAGCCGCTGGATCACCGCACAGGACATCGAGACCTCCGGCGGGTACAACCTCTGACGACCGGGCCGCGTCGAGCTGTGGCCCGCGGCCACCGCACGATCACGGAACGCGGGATCACCGCCAGGCGAGCGTGCCGGTGGCCCCGCGGGACGCGGGGCCACCGGCACGGCATGTCATACGAGGTGGCGGCGGGGATCGGTCAGCGACCCCAACCCGGCGTGGTGCCGCACTTGGCTTTCGCGTTGAGGCAGACCTTCACGAGCGCGCCGAGCGTCTCCGGCGTCCACGCGTTCATGAAGTCCCCGTGGATCGAGGACGGCAGGCCCGACGACAGCGCCAGGCCGTCACCGCCGAGGGAGTCGTAGCCGAGCATGAACGAGAGATTGGGGACCGCGACCGGGTAGTCGCCGGAGCACGTGCCGTTCTTGGCCGGCCCCATGTGCGACTTGTGGTCGGGCGAGTCGATGTGCTTGCCGTCCCAGCAGTCCTGGAACGTCAGCTGGTAGATCAGGTTGCCGCCCTTCGCGCAGACGGGCCAGTTGCCGTCGGCGCTACGGCCGGTCTCCGCGCTGCCGGCGCACCAGAACTGGCCGGAGGCACCCTTCGGCGTCGCCACCTGCCGCTTCGCGTCGCCCTGCACCACGCGCAGGCCAGGCGGGAACGGCACGACCTCCGACGGGTCCTTGAGCCGGGAGCCGTAGTACACGCGGAAGTTCTTCATCGGGACCGGCTTGCCGTTCTTCAGCAGGGTCGGTGCCCAGTAGGCGCTGTTGTCCCCAGGAGCGTCACAGGTCGTGGCGCTCTTGAGCAGGTCCTCCGTCGTGGTGTTCGCCGACACCTTCGGGCCGAAGAAGGTGTGCAGGTGGGAGGCGCCGACGAGGCCGGGCAGCACGATCGGGTCGTCCTTGGCCTCGTTGGCCACCGTGCAGTTGGTGTGGAACTCGGGGACCCTCACGATTCCCGCGGGGACCGCCTGGGGCGCGACCTTGTTGTAGACGTCCAGGGCCTTCTTCCACGCGGCCTGGTTCACCGGCACCCAGCCGACGGCGGGCGCGGTGGTGGTCGGGGTGGCGCTGGACGTCGGCTTGGGCGTCGCGGTGGCGGTCGGCTTCGGGGTCGAGGTGGGAGTCGGGGTCGGGTTCGTGGTGCCCGAGCCGGTGCCGAAGACCTGGAACTCCCACAGCGAGACGCCGTACCGGCCGGACCGCTTGGTCGCGTACAGCCGCACGAACCTGCCGGTGGCCGACAGGTTGATGGTCTGGACGCCGCCCTTGCCCGCCGTGGTGCTGTGCACCGTCTTCCAGGGGCCGTTACCGCCGGCGGCGGTCTGGATCTGGAACGCCGTCGCGTAGGCGTTCTCCCAGTTGATGACGATCTTCTTGATGGCGGTGGACCTGCCGAGGTCGACCGCGAGCCACTGTGGGTCGCTGAACTTGCTGCCCCAGCGGGTGCCGGCCTTGCCGTCGACGGCGGCCGCGGCCGACAGGTCACCGCGCTCCGCCGAGGAGGCGGTGGCGGTACGGCCCTGCGAGAGGGGCACCTCGGCCGCGGCGGCCGGAGAGGTGACGCTCACCATGGAGGCGCCCAGGAGGCCGACGAGAACACCGGCCAGCGACAGGCGGCGGACCTGGCGTACGACGGACCCGCGTCCGGCTCGGATGCCGCGCGAGGCGGTTGTGCTCATAGTGAATGAAGTCCTTGTCCTGTTGGGGAATCTCGGAGGGGACGTCTGGCGGCGCTCGCATGTGCCGCCACACAGGAGACCCCCAGGCCACGAGCGGACAACGAAAACTTCGGGAAAGCCCGAAACTTTTGTTGCCCGTTCCGTGCCCGGCCGGACTCGCGGGGGTCGAACTCCCTCCGGCCACAGACCGCCCCGAATGGCACGAGGAAGGTTTCGTATCGGCGCCACCATGGGCGCGGCGGTGCTCGTCTGGCAGTACGGCTACGGCCCCGCCTGATGGAGATCGTCGACAATCGGGCGCGCATCGACGAAGCCCGGAACGGGGCAAATGTGACCGGCGGCCGAGAGTCGCCGGAACCGGTGCGGCCCACCCGCACCCGAGAGTGATCGTGGGAGCCCGATAGAGGGGCACCGGCGAGGGCGAGATCAAGAAAGGCGGCCCAGGGTCACGGGCGCCCGGGCCACTTGAGGGAGCAGACATTGACGGTGCGGGTCGAGAACTTCGGGATCTGGATGAGCCTGGATCTCGGTGCGATCCGTCCGTTCGCGAGGCGCTTCACCCGGTAGGCGCCGGGCCGGCCCCGGAAGTAGTACGTGCCGTTATCGTCGCGCGCGCTGCCCGCGACCCCCGGACCCGCGACCGTGACCGACACGCCCCCCACGTGGGCACACCTGAAGACCAGCTTGAGGAGTCCGTACGGCGGTGTCGCCGCAGCCGAGGGAGGTGCGAAGCCGACGGTGGCCACGGCGAGGCTCATCGCGAGCGCGCCTACAAGGACAGGACGCCGGACAATACTGAGCATGATGATCCTTTCCTGGAGAATTCGGCCACTCTAGCCTCGTCTCCCATATGCGCACCGTGGTTCGGAAAATAGTGAAGCGTTCGCGGGGGCGGATGTCTTCGACGTACTCGGCCAAGGCCTCGGCGGCCCACTGCCAGATCGTCAGCACGGTGCGCCGCCGAGGCGGCGACCCGTTGACCGCCTTGTCGTAGCGGACGCAACAGGCCCTATAGGTGCCGAACTCACCAGCCCGAGGGTTCCGGCCGAAATCGGCCAGATCGAGCATGGCGGCCTCCCCTCGGCGTAACCCCAGCCATAAACGACCTTGAACAGGATGGCGTCGCGAAACGCGGTCAACCAGCCCTTACGACCCCGGGCACGGACCTGCACCACCCGCTCGTCGAAATGATCGAAGAACCGCTGGAGCTCAGAGCGGGTCAGCGGCCGCACCTGCGGACGGCCCTCACAGGACGAGCGATGGCGTGCGGTGTTCCACTCATGGCAGAGCTGCACCGGGTGCGTATCGAGATGCTGCTCGCACTGCTCGGCCCGCCCATAGCGCGGATCGATCGGATACTCGCAGAACAACGCCGGCTCACGCTGGTGGTTACGAACCGTCGAGTGCGCCGGTGGCCGCGGACGTGACTGCAGATGGCTGATCCAGTCCTCGATGTCGGAAGACACCACACGACCTGCCAGAACGCCGATCCGTCCGATGCAAATAGCACATCAGATGCAATATGCATCCTTTTCAGAACATCGAGATATGCACGTGGTCGATGTGGTTGGCGGTGTTGCCGCCTCGGTTGGACATCATCTTCCATCCGGCGCCCGTGCGGACGTCGTAGTACTTCTGCTGCCAGATGATGTACATGACCCCGAGGCGGTTGCCGTTGTCGATGGCCCACTGGGCGAGGCGGTTGCCGCGCGCCAGGGCGTCGGCCGCGGGGACGCTGCCGCCGGAGCTCATCATGAAGTCGCAGGCCCGGCCGCTGCCGTGTTCGCCGGGGTCGCCGGGGCGCAGGCAGCCGTAGCCGTAGGGCATCGGGAAGTTCTGCAGCACGAGGTTGCGCATGGTGACCGTACGGGGGGTGAGGCCGCCGTTGCCCGTGGGGGTCTGGAAGCCGTACTTGGCCAGGAGTCTCTCGATCCTGACCCGCTGTCGCTTGAGGTCGGCGATGTCCTTCTTGAGCTTGACGATCTTCGCGTCGGCGGACTTCTCCGCGGTCTTGGCCTTCTTGATGAGGTCCCTGACCCGGTTGAGCTGGCTGGCTCGGCGGCTGGCCAGGTGGGACATGGTGGCGGCCTGACTGAGGGCCTGGTTGGCGTCGCCCTGGAAGCTCAGCAGGCTGCCGTCGTCGAGGGCGCCGCCCATGTAGGCGGTCTGGGCGAAGCGCACGACGTCGGTCTCGGCCCTGGCCAGGGCGCGCCTGAGGCTTTTGGCGGTGGTCGTGGCCTTGCCGGCCTGGACCCGGGTCTCCTCCAGGCTCTGCACCTGACCGCGGTAACTCTTGTTGATCGCGGCGGCCTCTTGGGTAAGCCTCTTGAGTTCGGCCTCGGGGTTGGGCCTGGCGGTCCGGAGGGGCGCGGCTCCGGCGACGGCGGGCGACAGGATCATCACGGTGAGTGTTACAGCCAATGCGGCTGCGCGAGTCCGCCTCACGCTTCGCTCACCTCCGAGCACCCTCATAGACGGAGCGAAACTATAGAAGGCGATCTTGACGCTCGCCACCGGAACGAAGGAACTCGCGCACCATTGGTGAACTATATGCCCCTTTAGGGGGATTTAAAGAAGTACTGCAGGACATGCCACTCCTGTCACTCCGGTGAATCCTCGCACAGAACACACCACGCCGTCCGCACCGGGAAGAACATCACGAAGACCACCGTCGAGACCCCGCGAAGGCCATCGCCGAGACCGTCACGAAGAGCGCCCCGGGAGCGTCACGAAGAGCGCGACGAGGAGTCCGACGAGGACACGGCGAGGACCTGACGGAGACGCCACGAGGACACGGGGAGAGCGCGGGAAGGGCTCCGAAGACGTCCGGCGACTCTTGTCATCAGCGGTAGAACATGATTCGGTCTCAAACAGCGTCTCAAGCACCGGCAGGGCGCGTCGCGTCCTCCCCAGCCGATGAGACCATCCGAGAATCGCGACTCTGGCCCGCCCACCAGGAGGCAACACATCATGCGCCAGCACGACACGCTCTTCATCGGAGGCGACTGGGTGGCCCCCGCGGGAACCGGCGTCATCGACGTCGTCTCCCCTCACACCGAGGAGGTCGTCGGCCGGGTCCCCGACGGCACCCCGGCCGACATGGACCGGGCGGTGGCCGCCGCCCGCCAGGCGTTCGACCACGGCCCGTGGCCGCGGATGACGATGGCCGAGCGCGCGGCCGTCGTCGGCAGGCTCGCCGAGATCTACGCGGCCCGCCAGGGCGAGATCGCCGAGCTCATCACCCTGGAGATGGGCTCCCCGATCACCTTCTCCCAGCTGGCGCAGGCCCCGCAGCCGCTCGGCATGCTCCAGTACTACGCCGAGCTGGGCAAGACCTTCCCCGTCGAGGAGGAGCGCCCGGGAACGTTCGGCAGCGTGACCGTCCGCCGCGAGCCGGTGGGCGTGGTCGCCGCGGTGGTCCCGTGGAACGTCCCGCAGTTCGTCATCATGATCAAGCTGGCCCCGGCCCTCGTCGCGGGATGCACGGTCGTGGTCAAGCCCGCGCCCGAGACCCCGCTCGACTCCTACCTGCTGGCCGAGATGATCAAGGAGGCGGGCATCCCCGACGGCGTGGTCAACATCGTCGCCGCCGGGCGCGAGACGAGCGAGTACCTGATCTCCCACCCCGGCGTGGACAAGGTCGCCTTCACCGGCTCCACCGCCGCCGGTCGGCGCATCGCGGCGATCTGCGGCGAGCAGCTCAAGCGGTGCACCCTGGAGCTGGGCGGCAAGTCCGCGGCGATCATCCTCGACGACTGCGACCTGCCCTCCGCGATGGGCTTCCTCTCGATCGCCTCGCTGATGAACAACGGCCAGGCGTGCGTCGCCCAGACCCGCATCCTCGCCTCGCGCAACCGCTACGACGAGGTCGTGGACGCGGTCTCGGCGATGGTGCGGGGCATGCCGGTCGGCGACCCCGCCGACCCGGCCACCGGCATCGGCCCGATGGTCGCCAAGCGGCAGCAGGAGCGGGTCGAGAGCTACATCAGGATCGGCATCGACGAGGGCGCCAAGCCGGTCGTCGGCGGTCTGGAGCGCCCTTACGACCGCGGCTGGTACGTGGCGCCGACCGTCTTCGCGGGGGCCACCAACGAGATGCGCATCGCCCGCGAGGAGATCTTCGGGCCGGTCCTGGCCGTGATCCCGTACGAGGACGAGAAGGACGCGGTCCGCATCGCCAACGACAGCGACTACGGCCTGGCGGGGACGGTGTGGACCGCCGACACCGAGCGCGGCATGGACATCGCCCGCCAGGTGCGCACCGGCACCTACGGCGTGAACCTCTTCATGATCGAGAACAGCTCGCCCTTCGGCGGTTTCAAGGGCAGCGGCCTCGGCCGCGAACTGGGTCCGGAAGGGCTGTCCGCCTATCTGGAGTACAAGTCGATCGCCCGTCTGGGCTGAGGGGACCGCTCCCCGGGCGTGCCCGTACGGCGCACACCGTTCCACGGTCGCCGGGTCGGTCCGTTGACCACCCCCAGGTGTGCCCGTACGGCTCGCGACGAGTCGTACGGGCACACCGCCGGACGGCCGCCCAACGCACCCCCGCGACGCTGGGCGACCGTCCGGCCACGAGAAGTATGGCCCACGCCGGTCCCCGAACGATGATTCGGTTTCGCGCACTTCTCCCGGCGGATTCCATCCGCTGCCGTGATAGACGTCTTTCAGCCGCGAAAGGTTCGGGAAACGACGGAAAGAGTTTGGCGGGCGATCTCGAACTCCTCGTCCGTGGGGATCACCGCGACCTTCACGGCCCCGCCGTCGGCGGAGACGAGCGTGTCGCCGCGGGCGTTGCGCACCGGGTCGACGACGATGCCGAGCGCCCAGAGACCCGCGAGCGCCCGCTCCCTGACCAGGGCGGAGTTCTCCCCGACGCCGCCGGTGAAGGCGATGACGTCGACCGTGCCGAGGACGGCGTAGTAGGCGCCGACGTACTTGCGGAGCCGGTGGCAGTAGACCGAGAGGGCCAGTTCGGCGTCGGGGTCGCCCGCGGCCACCCGCTCCGTCACCGCGCGCATGTCGTTGTCCCCGCACAGGCCGAGCATGCCGCTGCGCCGGTTGAGCAGCGCGTCGATCTCGTCGAGGGACATGCCCGCCGTGCGCGCCAGGTAGAGGACCACCGCCGGGTCCAGGTCGCCGCTGCGGGTCCCCATCACGAGCCCTTCGAGCGGGGTCATGCCCATGGACGTGTCCACGCACCGCCCCGCGGACACCGCCGAGGCGCTGGCCCCGTTGCCGAGGTGCAGGACGATTACGTTGGCCTCGGGCCCGTCGGCGAGGAGTGCGGCCTGGCGCGAGACGTACGCGTGTGAGGTGCCGTGGAAGCCGTAACGCCGCACGCCCAGCCGTGCGGCCACCTCGCGGTCGATCGCGTACGTCGAGGCGGCCGGGGGGATCGTGGCGTGGAAGGCGGTGTCGAAGACGGCGACCTGCGGAAGGTCGGGGCGGAGCCGCCGGGCGACCTCGATGCCCGCCAGGTTCGCGGGGTTGTGCAGCGGCGCGAGTGGGATGAGTCGCTCGATCCCTCTCACCACCTCGTCGGTGATGAGGGTGGGCCGGGTGAAGTCCGTCCCCCCGTGCACCACCCGGTGCCCGATCGCGGTGAGTTCCGGTGAGTCGAGTCCCAGTCCTTCGGCGGCGAGCCGCTCGGCGACGGCCTTCAGCGCCGCCCGGTGGTCGGGTACCGGGGAGCCGGGCTCGCCGATGCGCTCCACCGTTCCCGAGGCGAGCCGCTCGGCGCCGGACAGGAGCCGGTACTTCAGCGAGGAGGACCCCGAGTTGAGGACGAGCACGTGGTCGGCACCCCCGTCCAGGCCGGAGACCTCGGTCGTCCGCGCGGCTCGTTCGCTCATTCGGTGACCTCCTGCGCCTGTACGGCGGTGATGGCGACGGTGCTCACGATGTCGGTGACCAGGGCTCCGCGCGACAGGTCGTTGACCGGCCTGCGCAGTCCCTGCAGGACGGGTCCGACCGCGACGGCTCCGGCCGAGCGTTGCACGGCCTTGTAGGTGTTGTTGCCGGTGTTCAGGTCCGGGAAGATCAGCACGGTCGCCCGGCCGGCGACCCGCGACCCGGGCAGCTTGGCGGCGGCGACCCTGGCGTCCACCGCCGCGTCGTACTGGATCGGCCCCTCGACCAGCAGGTCGGGTGCCCGTTCCGCGACCAGGGCGGTGGCGGCGCGGACCTTGTCGACGTCGGCACCGCTGCCCGACTCGCCGGTGGAGTAGGAGAGCATCGCGATCCTCGGCTCGACGCCGAACCGCCTCGCCGTACGGGCCGAGGAGATCGCGATGTCGGCGAGCATCTCGGCGCCGGGGTCGGGGTTGATCGCGCAGTCGCCGTAGACGAGCACCCGGTCGGCCAGGCACATGAAGAAGACCGAGGAGACGATCGAGGTGTCGGGCACCGTCTTGATGATCTGGAAGGCGGGCAGGATCGTGGCGGCCGTGGTGTGCGCGGCCCCGGAGACCATGCCGTGCACCAGGCCCCGGTGCAGCATCATCGTGCCGAAGAAGTTGACGTCGGCGACCACGTCCATCGCCGGCTCGAAGGTCATCCCCTTGTGCGCCCTCAGCGCCGCGTACTCCTCGGCGAACGACTCCCGCAGCGGCGAGGTGAGCGGGTCGACGACGGTCACCCCGGACAGGTCGAGGCCGAGGTCTCCGATCCGCCGCCGCACCACGTCCTCCCTGCCGAGGAGGGTGAGGTCGACGATGCCGCGCCGCAGGAGGATGTCGGCCGCCCGCAGGATGCGGTCCTCCTCGCCCTCTGGCAGCACGATGTGGCGCCGGTCGGCCCGCGCCCGTTCCAGCAGGGTGTGCTCGAACATCATCGGGGTGACCCGTTCCGAGCGGGTCAGTTCGATCCTGTCGGCGAGACCGGTCGCGTCCACGTGCGCCTCGAAGTGGCCGAGGGCCGTCTCGATCTTGCGGGGGTTGTCCGCGGTGAGCCGCCCCTCCAGCTCGGCGAGGGTGGTCGCCACGGTGAAGCTGTCCTGTTTGGCCGCGAGCACCGGCACGCCGGGCGCGAGGCGGGCGGTGAGCTCCATCACGGCCTCGCTGGGCCGCTCCCCCACGGTGAGGACGACCCCGGCCGGCCTCGCCGTACCGGCGGCCTCGACGGCGAGCGAGACCAGCAGCAGGTCCGCGCGGTCGCCCGGCGTGATCACGAGCGCGCCGTCGACGAGGTGCTCAAGGAAGACCGGGAGCGTGGCCCCGCCGAAGACGAAGCCGAGCACGTCGCGGAGCAGGCCGTCCTCGGCGCCCTGGATGAGCTCGGCGTCCACGGCCCGCATGACCTGTCCGACGGTCGGCGCCGACAGTGAGGGGTGCTCCGGTACGGCGTAGTGGGGCACCGGCAGGTCGCACTCGATGACCGTGCCCTCGGGCACCCGGTTGGCGATCACCGCGAGCACGGTGCAGCCCAGGTCGGAGAAGACCTGGTAGCCGGTGCGCATCTCCGTCGCGATCTCCTCGGCGTCGTCGCCGTGCGCGCCCACCACCACGATCACCGGGGCGCCGAACTCGGCGGCGAGGCGGGCGTTGAAGGCGAGCTCGCGCGGCAGGTCGTCGGTGTCGAAGAAGCTGCCGAGCACCAGCATGGCGTCGCACTCGCGCTCCAGGGTGTGGAAGCGGGCGACCAGGCGGCCGATGAGCTCCTCGGCGCCCCGCTCCGCGTAGATCTCCGCGGCCTCCTCGGCGCTCACCCCGGTCGCCGAGGCCGCGGGGCGGTATCTGGCCCGGAGCAGCTCCATCACCCGGTCCTCACCGCCACCGGTGATCGGCCGGAACACTCCCGTGCGGTCGGCCCGCCCGCTCAGCAGCTCCATCATGCCGAGCTCGACGATCTGCCTGCCGTCTCCCCGCCCAAGACCCGCAACGTAGATGCTTCGCATGCGTCCTGTTCCGTCCCCTCGCCGCCGCCTCGCCGCTGCCCGTGCCGCCGCCTCGGGCCGGTGTCCGTACCGCTGCCTGGGCCACTACCCGCGGCCGTCGCCGCTGCCCGCCGCCGTCACGTCACCTTCGTCACGTCACCTTTGCCGCGTCGCCTTCGCCATACGGTCAATCTTCACGAGGATAGACATTCCGGAGGGCCGGAACGGGTCGCGACCCACCTCCCGACGCGACGGACCAGATCCGGTGTGGCCGCCGTCTCCGCGTGGCCGAAGCCGGGCTCGATCCACAGCTCCTTCGGCTCGTTCGCGGCCTCGTAGATCTGGTGCGCGTGGTCGAGGGGGAAGAACCGGTCCGCGTCGCCGTGCACGACCAGGAGCGGCACCGGTGAGATCTTCGCCGCCGCCTCGTACGGCGCCAGCGGGAGCGGGTCCCACACGCCCTTCATGATCCGGGTGCGCTTGCCGAGCCGCGCGGCGAGCCGCCCGGCCGGCCTCTCGATCGCCCAGTGCACCTGGCGCATCGGCCTGGTCCCCCGGTAGTACCACCGGGCGGGCGCGCTCACCGACACCACCGCCTCCACGCCGCCCAGCACCCCCGCGTGCCGTACGGCGACCGCACCGCCCATGGAGAACCCGACGGTCACCACCCTGCGGTAGCCGATCGCCCGCGCGTGCCGTACCGCCGCCTCCATGTCGAAGATCTCCCTGTCTCCCACGGTCGACATACCTGCGGAACGGCCGTGTCCCCTGAAGTCGAACGCCACCACCCCGCCGAACCCGCTGAGCACGTGGGCGATACGGCGCGTGGCGCGTTCCCTGAACGATCCGGTGAAGCCGTGGGCGAGGACGATCCCGAGATCGTCCTCGCCGCGTGAGGGGGTGTGGGCGGCGTCTATCCGCAGGTTGTCCCGGGTTCTGAGCATCGCGGGAAACGAGGGTGCGAGAGGCATGGATCCGAGCTTAGGCAGTGCCGGTCGCCCGGTCGCGCCCCGCCCGTCCCCCTTCTTCGTCCCCCTTCTTCCGTCCCCCTTACTTCCGTGCCCCGTTCACAGCCGGTCCGCCTCGCTCACCTCCGACCGCGCACCGGACACCCCCGGCCCGGTCGCGAACCCGCCGCGGCAAGGCCGAAACCGCGATCCGCGCTACCTCCCGCCGCCCTCCGCCGGAGGGCTGGAGGGTGTCTCGCGGGCGAATTGACGCACTTCATATGCCGGACGCGTGAGAGCGATTGTCCGGATCAACTAAAATGGGAGGGCCGCACAGTCCGCGGTCAGCCTCCACGATCACAGAGTGAGACTCCATCATGCCTTTGAACAGCCGCGACGACCTGCGGAACATCGCGATCATCGCGCACGTCGACCACGGCAAGACCACTCTCGTGGATGCCATGCTCTGGCAGTCGGGCGCCTTCCGCGTCAACCAGGACGTGGACGACCGCGTCATGGACTCCAACGACCTTGAGCGCGAGAAGGGGATCACCATTCTCGCGAAGAACACCGCCGTCAAGCACGGCGGCATGACGCTCAACATCATCGACACCCCCGGCCACGCCGACTTCGGCGGTGAGGTCGAGCGGGGCCTGTCCATGGTCGACGGTGTCGTGCTGCTGGTCGACGCCTCCGAGGGGCCGCTGCCGCAGACCCGGTTCGTGCTGCGCAAGGCGTTCGCCGCCAAGATGCCGGTCATCCTGTGCATCAACAAGGTCGACCGCCCCGACGCCCGGATCAAGGAGGTCGTGGACGAGGTCTACGAGCTCTTCATCGACCTGGACGCCACCGAGGAGCAGATCGACTTCCCGATCGTCTACGCCTCGGCCAAGGCCGGGCGCGCCTCGCTCAACCGTCCCGAGGACGCGGCGATGCCGGACTCCGAGGACCTGGAGCCGCTGTTCGAGGTCATCAAGAACACGATCCCGGCCCCGGTGTACGACCCGACGGCCCCGCTGCAGGCGCACGTCACCAACCTCGACGCCTCCTCCTACCTGGGCAGGATCGCGCTCTGCCGCATCCACCAGGGCACCATCAAGAAGGGCCAGCAGGTCGCCTGGTGCCGCACCGACGGCAGCATCCAGCGGGTGAAGATCACCGAGCTGCTGATGACCGACGCGCTGGAGCGCAAGCCCGCCGAGGAGGCGGGGCCCGGCGACATCATCGCGATCGCCGGCATCCCGGACATCATGATCGGTGAGACCCTCGCCGACCCCGACGACCCGCGCCCGCTCCCCCTCATCACGGTCGACGAGCCCGCGATCTCCATGACCATCGGCACCAACACCTCTCCGCTGGTCGGCAGGGTGAAGGGCTCCAAGGTCACCGCCCGCATGGTCAAGGACCGGCTCGACAAGGAGCTCGTCGGCAACGTGTCGCTGCGCGTCCTGCCGACCGACCGCCCCGACGCGTGGGAGGTGCAGGGCCGTGGTGAGCTCGCGCTCGCCATCCTGGTCGAGCAGATGCGCCGCGAGGGCTACGAGCTCACCGTCGGCAAGCCGCAGGTCGTCACCAAGCTCGTCGACGGCAAGGTCCACGAGCCGGTCGAGCGGGTGACCATCGACTGCCCTGAGGAATATCTCGGGGCGATCACGCAGCTGCTCGCCGTCCGCAAGGGCCGCATGGAGCACATGACCAACCACGGCACCGGCTGGATCCGCATGGAGTTCGTGGTCCCGGCCCGCGGCCTGATCGGTTTCCGCACCGAGTTCCTCACCGAGACCCGCGGCACCGGCATCGTGAACCACGTCTTCGAGGACTACGAGCCGTGGTTCGGCGAGCTGCGCACCCGCAACAACGGCTCGCTCGTCGCCGACCGGCCGGGCCCGGTGACCCCGTTCGCCATGCTGAACCTGCAGGAGCGCGGTGTCCTGTTCGTCCAGCCGACCACCGAGGTCTACGAGGGCATGATCATCGGTGAGAACTCGCGCTCCGACGACATGGACGTGAACATCACCAAGGAGAAGAAGCTCACCAACATGCGCTCCTCGACGAGCGACACGACGGAGACGCTGATCCCGCCGCGTCAGCTCTCGCTGGAGCAGGCGCTGGAGTTCATCCGCGAGGACGAGTGCGTGGAGATCACGCCGGAGAACGTGCGCATCCGCAAGGTCGTCCTCGACGCCTCGACCCGCGCCCGCACCACCGCCCGCGCCAAGCGCGCCAACTGATCCTCACCACCCCCGTCCCGCCGGGCATCTCCGGCGGGACGGGGGTGGTCTCGTCTCGTACGACTTTCCCGTCACGCTCGCCCGGCGTGGCCTCGGGCGGTACGCCTCCGTACGGCCCGGTCGCGCGTCGGACGGCCTCGCACGGCACGGCTTTGCCCGTTGAGACGGCGTGGTGCCCCCGGTTCCCGCCCTCACCTGGGGTAGGAAGCCTGTACCGGTCTCCCCGCCGTCTCGGGGAGCCCGGGACTCGTACGGGGGGATGTCTCATGCTTCACAGAACCTGTTTCGCCCTGGCCGTCGCGCTCGGGACGACGGTGCCGGCTCCGGCCGCCCAGGCGATATCACAGATGTCGCAGATGCCACACACATCACATATGTCGCAGATTTCACCGATGTCGTCGCCGGGGCCCCAGTCGTCGGCCAAGGCCGTCGTCAAGAACACCGCGGGGAAGAACGTCGGTTCCCTGAGCATCGTCGAGCAGCCGGACGGCAAGTCCAAGCTGACGATCACCGTCGGCGGCCTGCAGGCCGGATACCACGGCTTCCACGTTCACGCGAAGGGCGTCTGCGACCCGAAGTCGATCGACCCGGTCACCGGCAGCCCCTTCGCCAGCGCGGGCCCGCACTTCACCATCCCACCGGTCAAGCACAGCCACCACTCCGGTGACCTGCCCAACCTCCTCGTCGCCACCGACGGCACCGGTGCGGCGACCGTCGTGACCGACCGGTTCAGGGTGGGACAGCTCTTCGACGGCGACGGCAGCGCCGTCGTCATCCACGCCCTGCCGGACAACCACTCCAACATTCCCGACCGCTACAGTCACCCGGCCGACCCGACCCCCGGCACCGGCCCGGACGCGGAAACCCTCAAGGCGGGAGACTCCGGCGGGCGCATCGCCTGCGGTGTGATCACCGGGAACCAGTGACTCCCAACCGCCTTCCAAGAGCGGCCGGGCAGGATTCCCCGTAGAAAGGGGGGATCACCATGCAGGTCCTGACCGGCCGGATGCACCTGGCCCTGCTGCTCGCGTGGGTGGCCTTCGCCACGCTCGTGACACTGCTCACCTGACGTCTTCGTCCGGTACGGCTCCGGTGGGGAGAAGGAGCCATACCGGACCCACCCGAATCGGGCCGCCAAAGGCCCCGGGGATGACTCCCCACGCCAGGGAACCGGTCGCCCCAGCCGAGCACCGGTCAGCTGATCCGGCCGAGAACCCCCCATGCCAGAGAACCGATCGCCCCAGCCGAGCACCGGTCGGCCGATCCGGCCGAGGACTCCCCGTGCCGGGGAACCGGTCGCGGAATCGCGCCCGATACGACGACCGGGCGTCAGGGACTCTCGCGCGGCAGCTCGACGGCGACCGTCAGACCGCCCTCCTCCCGGGAGCTCGCGGTCACGGTGCCGCCGTGGGCCTCGGCGACGACCCGCACGATCGACAACCCCAGACCGCTGCCGCGCTCGGAGCGCAGCCGGTCGCCGTGCAGCCGCCGGAACGGCTCGAAGATCGTCTCGATCTCGTAGTGCGGCACCGGCAACCCGGTGTTGGCCACCACCAGCTCCACCCGGTCGGCGCGAGAGCGGGTGGAGACCCACACCTCGCCGTCGGCGTGGTTGTGCCGGATCGCGTTCTCCACGAGGTTCTGCACGAGCCTCTCGACCAGCACCGGCTCACCGGCGGTCGGCGCGGGGTCCAGCAGCCGGTGGATGGCCACCTCGCGTTCTCCCGCCTCCTTGCCCGCCAGGTCGAGCACGTGCTCGACCACGTCGGTCAGGTCGAAGGGACGGCGGTCGAGGACCGCCTGCTCGCCCTCGGTCAGGGCGAGCAGACCGTCGATCAGCCGCTCGTGGCGGGCGTTGACCAGCAGCAGGGACTCGCCGAGCCGCTTGACGTCCTCCGTCGCGTCGGGCCGCCTGACCGCCACGTCCACGAGGGTGCGGTTGATGGTGAGCGGGGTGCGCAGCTCGTGGGAGGCGTTGGCGACGAAGCGCCGCTGACCGTCGAAGGAGCGGGCGAGACGGCCGACGATGGTGTCGACGATGTCGGCGAGTTCCTTGACCTCGCCGTCGCGGCCGGCGTAGGTGATGCGGCCGCTGAGGTCATGGCTCTGGGCGATGTGCCGCGCGCTCGCGGTGACCTCCCTCACAGGGCGGAGCGCCCAGGTCGCGGCCCGCCAGCCGATCACCGTCGCGAGCCCGGCACTCACGAACACCGCGAGGCCGCCCAGGGTGAGGACCTTGTTGATCGTGTCGGCCTGGTAGACGCGCCTCACCTGCGCGACGCGCTGCTCCGCCACCCGGTACTCGGAATGCTGGGGTCCGTAGTAGGACCCCGCGACCCGGATGTACTCGGGATGGCGCAACCCGTCGCGGGGCTCCAGGCTCTGCCGTACGAGGAAGGCGAGTCCCCCGACCAGCATGACGCCGACGTAGAGGGTCACCGTGCCGCAGATGACGGCGAGCCGGAAACGAACGCTCATCCTCATGGAATCCGGTATCCCACTCCCGTGACGGTCTCGATGACCGGCGGGTCGCCGATCTTCCGGCGCAACTTCATCATCGTCGTTCTCACCGTGTTGGTGAACGGGTCGGTGTGCTCGTCCCACACCTTCTCCAGGAGCGTCTCGCTGGAGACCACCGCCCCTGCGGCGCGCAGCAGTTCGGCCAGCACGCCGAACTCCTTGCGGGCGAGCGGCACGTAGCGGCCGTCGCGGAACACCTGCCGGTGCGCCCGGTCCAGGCTGATGCCGGCCCGCACCAGCACCGGCGGGTCGGCGGGGCGCACCCGGCGGCCCAGTGCGTGGACGCGGGCCGTCAGCTCCTCGAAGGCGAACGGCTTGGGCAGGTAGTCGTCGGCGCCCAGGGCGAGTCCCTCCACCCTGCAGCGCACGTCGCCCGCCGCGGTGAGCATGATGATCCGCACCTCGCCACCCTCGGCGACCACGGTCCTGCACACGTCGTCGCCGTGCAGGCCGGGCAGGTCCCGGTCGAGGACGAGCACGTCGTAGGCGTGCAGCCGTAGCCGTTCCAGCGCCGCCTCCCCGTCGTAGGCGACGTCGACGGCGAGCGCCTCCCCGCGCAGCCCTTCCGCGATCGAGTCGGCGAGCATTCTCTCGTCCTCGACGACCAAAACCCGCACAGTGTGCCTCCCCCTGGGCCGAATCGCGCCAGCGTGCCACAGGTCGCATAACGCGGGCATAACCGGATTCGGTGACGTCAAGGTTATCGATCACTCGCTGGACTGCTCCCACCGTGCCGGAATTCTCCGGCCCTGAATCGGGGGAACATCCATGCTCGCCTCACCCGGCGGCGTCACGACCGTACCCACAGCGCCAGGACCGAGCGCGCCGGGTAACCGCCTCCTCGGCGGTCACCTGCCGTTCGCCGTCGCGATCGCGTCGGCGGCGGGGCTCCGCGTCCTCGTCATGCTCGGCTACGACACCGCCCAGCTCTACTGGTACGACTCCTTCACCTATCTCAACACCGCGGTCCACCTGGAGCCGTCGGGCGCGTTCCATCCGGCCGGGTACTCCTTCCTGCTCAGGCTGCTGCTGCCCTTCCACAGCGTCGTGCTCGTCGCGGGCCTGCAGCACCTGATGGGCCTGGGCACGGCACTGATGATCTATCTGGTGCTGCGCCGTCACGCGCTCCCCGGGTGGGGTGCGGCGCTGGCCACCCTGCCCCTGCTGTTCAACCCCGCGTTCCTGCGGCTCGAACACGCCGTGCTCTCCGACACCCAGCTCATCTTCCTCATCACCGCGGCTCTCACGGTCCTGATGTGGCGGGCGAGGCCCTCGGCGCGGGCGGCCGCCGTGGCGGGTCTGCTGCTGGCGCTGGCCGGGCTCACCCGCACGGTCGCGGTGCCGCTGCTCGGTCTGGTCCTGCTCCACCTGCTCCTGCGGCGGGCCGGTTGGAAGCGGGTGGTGGCGCTGGCCGCCGCCGGACTGCTGCCGCTCGCCGCCTACGCGGGCTGGTACCAGCAGCACCACGGGCGGTTCGCGCTGAGCGGCTCCGACGGCGTGGCGCTGTGGGCGCGCACGATGACGTTCGCCGACTGCTCGGTGATCAGACCACCGGTGAGAGAGGCGGTGCTCTGCCCGAACGGCACGGTGGTCGACGCCGCCTCCGAATACGTCTGGGCCGCCGACGCCTCGCTCAACAGGTTGCCGGGAGGCCGGTTCGCCCACAACGACCTGGCCAGGTCCTTCGCGCTGCGCGCCATCGCCGCGCAGCCGTTCGACTATCTCCGCGAGGTCGTCCGCGACACCTCGCTCACCTTCGCCGCGACCCCGGTGCGCCATCCCCTGCGGGTCTCCCCCGCCCTCACGTTCCCCGTCGGCTCCTGGCCGCTGCCCGCCTTCCCGCTCATCGACCAGGTGCGCCGGGAGTACGACGGCGACATCCGGGGGATGTCGTCGGTCGAGCCCTACGGGAGCCTTCTCGGCGCCTATCACTACCCCGGGGTCCTGCACGGCCCGCTGCTCGGCGCGCTCCTGCTGCTGGGCGGCGCCGGAGCCGTCGGGCGGCGGCGCGCGGCCCTGCTGCCATGGGCCGCGGCCGTCTTCCTGCTTCTCGCCCCGGTCGCCGTGCTCGACTTCGACCACCGCTACGTGCTGCCGTCGGTCCCGATGGCCTGCCTCGCCGCGGCTCTCGCCGCGGCGGGCCTCAGCCGCCGAGTTCGCGCTTACGTCGCAGCAGGGCGGCGCGGTCGGCGCGGGCCCTGAGCAGGACGGCCACCGCGAGCACGGTCAGCGTCGCGGCGACGGCGACCCCCGCCATGCCCGTCCAGGTGCCCTTCGCGACGGCGACCGCGGCCGTTCCCGCCGTCAGCAGGCCCGTCGCGGCCACCGCCAGCCAGGCGGCGATCATCCGGTCGAGGGCGAACAGCGGGGTCCTGCGGCTCAGTGCCCAGGCCCCGTAACCGGCCCAGGCCAGGCCGAGCGCGACCAGCGCGCCGAAGGCGAGGTGCGTACGGCCGGGCAGGGCGGGCTCGGTGGCCCACAGCAGGCCGACGAACAGCGCCCCGCCCAGGCCGCCGAGCAGCGCCACGACGTTGGCGATCCGGCGGCGCAGCGACAACGGGCCGGACAGCCTGGCGATCATGTCATCGGGGTTCATCGGTATCCCTCCTCCGTGAGCTGTTCGCGCAGCATGCGCCGCGCGCGGGACAGGCGTGACTTGACCGTGCCGACGGGGACGGCGCAGACCTGCGCGCAGTCCTCCAGGGAGAGGTCCTGCAGGTAGAACAGCACGAGGATCTCCCGCTCCCTGACCGGCAGGCCGGCCAGACCCGCGAGCAGGTCGGCGCTCTCCACGAGGGCGTCGGCGGGATCGGCGGACGCCCGTTCCTCCTCCAGCGGGATCTCGGGCCTGGCGTACTCCTCGCGGAGCCTGTCGGCCACCGCGCGCCTCGCGATCGTGAACAGCCAGGGCGCGAACCTGCCCGGCTCCTTCAGGCGCGGCAGCCCGCGCACCACGGCCACCCAGACCTCCTGAGCCACGTCGTCGGCCCGCGAGGGTCCCAGCATGCGCCGTACGTAGTTCCACACCGGATCGTGCCAGGCCCTCACCAGCTCCGCGAACGCCTCACGCTCGCCGAGCCGGCACCGGACCACCAGCAGTTCGTCAGTCACCCTGCCTCCTCGCCCTGGACAGTCGGGAAACGGGTGCGAAAGGTTCACGCCTCTTCCGCCGGGCCTTCCACCGAGTTTCCTCCCCGGCGCGTCATCCCTCCCTTCGCGGGACTCTCCCGCGCCTTTCCCCCCTTTCTTCGCCGGACTCCCCCAGGAGCCTTCCGCCCCTTTCCTCACCGGCCTCCTCGTCGGCGGTGCGGTCGTCCCGGCCCGTGTAGTACTTCCTCCCCGGCCTGGGGCGTCCGCCGTACAACTCGGACAGCGTCACGAACCTGTAGCCCTTGGCGGCGAGTTCGTCCAGCATCCGGGGGACGGCCTGGATCGTGGAGAGGTGGATGTCGTGCATCAGCACGATGGAACCCGGCTCGGCCTGGGCCGCGCGCCGGGCGATGACCGCGGGGTCGTGGTCACGCCAGTCGAGCGTGTCGACGTCCCACATGATCTGGGCGAGCCCCAGATAGCGGCTCTCGGTGGCGACCCGGGTGTCGGTCAACCCGTACGGCGGGCGCATGAGGATCATCGCGACCCCGGTCGCCTGCTTGACGAGCCACTGGGTACGCCCCAGTTCCTCCCTGATCCCGGCCTGTGACAGCAGGGGCAGTTGCGGGTGGTCCCAGGTGTGGTTGCCCAGCTCGTGTCCCTCGGCCACCATCCTGCGCAGGGTTTTCTCGCCGTCTCCCAGGGCCATGCGTCCGACGACGAAGAAGGTCGCCTTGGCCCGGTGCCTGGCGAGGAT
The DNA here is from genome assembly GCF_042899335.1 of Streptosporangium sp. NPDC000095. Taxonomy (NCBI): domain Bacteria; kingdom Bacillati; phylum Actinomycetota; class Actinomycetes; order Streptosporangiales; family Streptosporangiaceae; genus Streptosporangium; species Streptosporangium sp. NPDC000095. The sequence goes on along the minus strand of NZ_JBIAZS010000013.1, from coordinate 244,503 downwards.
GTCGAGCAGGGACTCGGTGTAGGTCCCCGGCCCGTCGTCGAAGGTGAGCGCCACGCACCTGCTTCGCTCGCAGTCGATGCGGCGCGCCCGGGGAGAGACGGGGAGGTCCTCCCACGCCCAGTGCCGCCGTGCCGCGCCGGGTCCGAGCCCGGGGACGGTGGCGGGTTTCTCCGGCCCCGCGGGTCCCGTGGGGGCGGGAGAGGTCACGGTCGCCCGTTCCACCGAACCCACCATGGTGACCGGGGAGGTGCATCCCCAGAGCGCGAGCAGCGACGCCACCGGCACGATCCACACCCGCCATACCCGCATGCTTCCCCCCGAAAGCATCGCGGGGACGGCGAGCAGCCCGGCGGGGTCCCCCCGCAAGATCATGACCGGGTATTCCACCAGGATGAGGCATCGACCGCCGGTTACCCGTACCGACGCGCCACTTCACGCCACATCCGGAGAGATACGCATCTGGTGGCCGTCTCATCCGATGGGACCGGTTAGAGCTTCAAAGTGCCCAAGACAGGCGGACCACGCATATGCGGGCGGCCATGACATGGCGCGGCACGCGCCCGCCGGGCCTCGGAAACGCCGCCCGGGGCGTGGATCGGTCGTCCGGAGTCTCAGCAGGGTCGGGCCTGGCCGGCCGCCGGGCGGGCCGGTCCGCTCGACGACTCAGGAGCGGTCGGGCGTCTCGCGGGGTTCGGTCACCACCATCATGAACCGCAGGGGGGTGTCCTCCTCGTTGGCGTACCGGTGCGGGCGGTCGGCGCTGAACACGACCGCGTCGCCCGTCTCCGCGATGTGGCTCTTGCCGTACACCGAGAGGGTGAGCCGCCCTTCGAGGACGGTCAGCATCTCGCGCGTGCCCGGGGGGTGGGCGTCGCCGTCGTGGTGGTCGCCGGGGGCGAGCCGCCAGTCCCACAGCTCCAGGATGGCGGGCGCGTCGGTGCCGACCAGCAGGCGCGCGGTGCTGGAGACGCCGTGCGGGAAGGTGACGACGTCGGCGCCGCTGACCACCCGGACCACGGGGGTGTCGGAGACCTCCACCATTCGCGCGACCGTCACCCCGAGCGCGTCGGCGATGCGGGTGAGCGTGCTGATGCTCGGGTTGGTTCTGCCCTGCTCGACCTGGACGAGCATGCCCCGGCTCACTCCCGAGCGCGCGGCGAGCTCGTCGAGGGTCATCTGCCGGTGCGCCCGCTGTGCCCGCACGTTGTTGGCGACCGCGGCGGTGATCGTCTCTGGATCCATGAGTTCAGTGTAGTGAACCCGATTTGCACTCTATTGCACTACATATATTGTACTTTCAGTACACTCCATTGAACCGAGGTGGCCTGTGACGGCTGTGGTGCTGGCGACGACCTGCGCGGTGGTGTACGGCGCCGCCGACTTCCTCGGCGGGTTGGCCACCCGCAGATCACGGGTACTCGCGGTAGTGCTCCTCTCCCAGATCGCCGGGCTCGCCCTGATCGCCGCGCTGCTGCCGTTCCTGCCCGAGCGCCCCACGCCCGCGGCCCTCGCCTGGGGCGCGGCCTCCGGCCTCTGCGGCACGGCGGGGGTCGTGCTGTTCTACCGGGCGCTGGCGGGCGGCGTGATGTCGGTCGTGGCGCCGATCACCGCGACGTTCTCCGCGGCGCTGCCCGTGCTGTTCGGGCTCGCCGTCGGGGAGCGCCCCGAGCCGGTCGCGCTGGCCGGGGTGGTCCTCGCGCTGCTCGCGGTCCTGCTGGTGAGCCGCGGCTCGTCGGGCGGGGAGACAAGCGGAGGATACGGCCCGATCCTCGCCTCGCTCGCCGCGGGCGCGGGTTTCGGCGGGTTCTTCATCATCATCGCCCAGGCTCCGGCGGACAGCGGCATGTGGCCGCTCTTCGGGGCCCGCCTGATCTCGATCACCTTCATCGCCCTGTCGGCCCTCGCCGTCGGCCGCCTCTCGCGTCCCGGCCCCGGCACGCTGCCCGTCATCATCGCGGCCGGAGCGCTCGACATGGTCGCCAACGTGCTCTTCGTGCTCGCCCAGCAGCGCGGGATGCTCAGCCTCGTCGCCGTCCTGGTCTCGCTCTACCCCGCGAGCACCCTGGTGCTCGCCCGCCGTTTCCTGGGAGAGCGGCTCAACACGGTCCAGGCGGTGGGGATCGGATTCACCCTCGCCGCGGTCGCGCTGATCGCGTCCGGTTGACACGATGTCGCGAACTGACTCTGTTGTGTTGAAGCCGGGCGCTTGTTACGGTCATCCCCGTGCAGCCCGAGCGGGCGTTCCTCGACTCCGGCGGGCCGTTCGCGCACACGGCTGTCGCGTACGGTTCCGACTCCGGCCTTCTTGGACTCCTCCAGCCCCTGATCGCCGGCGCCCTCCGCGAGGGCCGGCGGGTCCTGGTCGTCACGGGCGAGCGCGCACTCGACCTGGTCGGTGACGCCTTCGGTGCCGACACCCGCCTCATCGACCGCCGCCCCGCCGAGGAGTGGTACACCCACCCGACGCGGACCCTCGCCGCCTTCCACGACTACGTCCGGCAGCGAGAGCGGCCGCTGGTCATCGGGGAGCCGGTGTGGTCGGGCTGGACCGAGCGGCAGGTTCGTGAGTGGATCCGCTACGAGTCGGTGCTCAACGCCGCGTTCGCCGGGGTCCCGGTCAGCATGTGGTGCCTGTACGACGAGACGCGGGCGCTCGATCATGTCCTCCGCACCCACCCCACGGAGCTGACCGGCGCGGGCCTGCGAAGAAGTGATCGCTATGTCCCCCCGGAGCGGTTCACCCTGCCGGGAGACGACCTCCCCCTCCCCGACGCGCCGCCGTCCGCGGTGGTCACCCACTTCACCCTGGACGAGCTGGGACGGCTGCGCGCGCTCGTCACCGACCACGCGAGCCGGGCCGGTCTGGGACGCGATCTGATCTCCTCACTCGTGCTGAGCGTCTCGGAGATGGCGGCCAACAGCGTGGAGCACGGGGCGGGACACGGCCGAGCGTCCATCTGGACGGCCGGCGGGGAGATCGTGTGCGAGATCGCCGACTCCGGCGGCGGTGACCTGGACGTCCCGCTGCCCGGCTACCTCCCGCCCGAGCCGGGGTCACCACGCGGCTACGGGCTCTGGATCAGCCGCCAGCTCTGCGACCTGGTGCAGGTGCGCGGCGTGGGCGGGGAGCTGAGGGTGAGACTCCACATCACGCTGGATTGACCGCTTCTTCGCCGACAGACCCGGACAGGCGGGACGCACGGGAACACAGGGACTCACCGGCCCCTCGGACGCGCGACGACGGCCCATCCCCGGACACACGTACGGCCCGCCCTCGTGGGATGCGGGCCGTACGTGACGTCGAAAGGCGGGAAGGACCGGGAGCGGAGAGGCCGTCAGGCGGCCTGGACCTCCTCGGACACCCGGAGACCGGCCTCCTCGCGGGCGTAGTCCTCGAGCATCGTGCGAAGCTGGCGCCGGCCCCGGTGGAGGCGGGACATGACCGTGCCGATGGGGGTGCCCATCCGCTCGGCGATCTCCTTGTAGGCGAAGCCCTCCACGTCGGCCAGGTAAACGGCCACCCGGAAGTCCTCGGGCAGGGAGCGCAGGGCGTTCATGACCGCGCTGTCGGGCAGCTGCTCCAGCGCCTCGGTCTCGGCGGACTTGAGACCGCTGGACATGTGGGACTCGGCGGCGGCGAGCTGCCAGTCCTCGATCTCCTCGGTGGCAGAGAGCTTGGGCGAGCGCTGCTTCTTGCGGTAGTCGTTGATGAAGTTGTTGGTCAGGATGCGGTGCAGCCACGCCTTGAGGTTGGTGCCCTCGCGGAACTGGTGGTAGGAGGTGAACGCCTTGGTGACGGTCTCCTGAACCAGGTCCTCGGCGTCGGCGGTGTTACGGGTCAGACGCATCGCGGATGCGTAGAGCTGACTGGTGACCGGCACGACATCGCGTTCGAACCAGTCCTGGCGCTGCTCTTCCGTCATCGTGATCATTGGACCCCCCTCGCGCTTTCCCCCCAATTACCGTCCGGCAAAGTGGTGACGCACCCCTTCTGACGGCGTATCCGATGCTCGCAGGCACCTCGTAAGGAGGCCGTTAAAAGCTCTACGTGGTCAGGGGATTGATCTTTGGCTGTGCCGATGGCGGGTGCGACACGCTCTACAGCCGGACAAGTCTCAGTATCGTAACATCGTTCTCCCGATTCGGTAGGAGATGTGTCTATCATCACATAACCCCAGGTAGCAGCCCATTTCGGGTGGGGGGAAACGTCGATCGCCACGACCCGGGAAGCCACCCCCGCCGGACGGCCGAGGCCGACCGGCGGGGCGAGGCCCGCACCCCGAGAAACTCCGACACCCATCTCCACGCCTCCCCGCTTCCCGCGCATTGGGGACTTAATCTCCCTCTAAGAGACGGATCGACACGCCCCCAGGTTCACCCGAACGCCCCCGTCTCGGCTCGCGGGCCCGCCACCGGTCACGGCGCCGGGCGGGAGGTCAGACGGCCCTCGCCGGGTCGACCTCGAAGAACGTCGCCAGGTCGTCGAGGATGGAGTGCGCTCCCTGGATGCCGACGGCGCTCATCCAGGTGGCGTCGCTGACGTCGTGCTTGACGCCCTTGAGCCTGCCCCAGAGCGGGTTGGCCTCGAACTTCTCCTTCACCGGCTTCACCGCCGGGTCCTGGTAGGCCGCGACGAAGATGTGCTCGGCGTCGAGCTGGGAGATGTTCTCCTGGCTGATCGGAACCATGATGGTGTCGGTCACGGTCGGCTGGTCCTCGGGGCGCGGGAAGCCGACGTCCTTCAGCACCAGTCCCGAGTAGGAGTTCTCCACGTACAGGCGGACGGTCGGCTCGCCCGCGAAGCGGACGACGGAGACGGTGGGCAACTCGCCGTCCTTGGCCTTGATGGACTCGCCGATCTTGGCGGCGCGGTCCCGATACTCGGTGAGCCTGCGCTCGGCGAGATCCTCCTTGCCCAGGGCCTCGCCCACGAGCTTGAGGTTCTCCTGCCAGATCGCCCCCGTGGTCTCGCTGAAGACCGTCGGCGCGATCTGTGCCAGCTTGTCGTACAGCGCCTCGTGGCGGACCTTGGCGGAGATGATCAGGTCGGGCTTGAGCGCGACGATCCGCTCCAGGCTCGGCTGCTCCAGGGTCCCGACCGACGTGGCCTCCTTGGCGTGACCGAGGACCGGGGCGAGATAGCCGGGCAGCTTGTCATCGATGCCCCGGTAGCTGGTGAACCCCACGACGTCGGTCTCCAGGGTCAGCACCGCGTCGACGAAGCTCTGGTCGAGGGCGACGACCCGCTTGGGCCGGGCCGGGATCTCGGTCTCCCCCATGACGTGTTTCACCGTCCGGGGGTAGGCCGCCGCGTCGCTCGCCTCGGGAGCCGCGGACGCGCCCGCGGCTCCCGAGGTCTCCCCCGCACTCCCCGAGGTGGTCGAACCACAGGCGGCGAGACCACCGGACAGCACCACTCCCGCCACTCCGAGGGCCAGGACGCGCAACGCTCTCATCTTCATCGTTTCCTTCGTCAAATTAAGGTCAGCCTTATTTAGCTTAGCCATACCTAAACTGGCATACTCGTACCGGCTCGGGCAAGAAAGGGGAGGTCAGGTGATCAACGCGGTCGCTGTCGCAAGGCCCGCCCCCCTCGCGGGGCCGAGGAAAACCCGTCGGCGACGCCTGCTCGTCCTCGCCGTATCGTTCGCCGTCCTCACGGCCGCGGTCGTGCTGAGCCTCGCCGTCGGCGCCAAACCGGTGCCTCCCGCCGACGTCTGGCACGCGCTCACCGGCCCCACCGGCACCGAGAACGACATCGTCGTGCGGTCGCTGCGGATCCCCAGGACCGCCATCGGCGTCATGGCCGGGATCGCCCTCGGTGTCGCGGGCGCCCTCATGCAGGGCCACACCCGCAACCCGCTCGCCGATCCCGGGCTGCTCGGCGTCACCCAGGGCGCCGCGTTCGCGATGGTCCTCAGCATCATCGTGCTGGGCGTCACCAGCCCGTACGGCTACATCTGGTTCGGTCTCGCCGGAGCCCTCGTCGCCAGCGCGGCGGTCTTCGCCCTCGGCATGGCCGGCGGCAGAGGCGGCCCCACCCCGGTGACCCTCGCCCTCGCGGGCACCGCGGTCAGCGCGTTCCTGTACGGGCTCACCTCGGCGCTCGTCCTCCTGGACGAGCAGGCCATGGACGTCTTCCGCTTCTGGCAGGCGGGCTCCATAGCGGCCAGGGGGGCCGACGTGGCCTGGCAGGTGCTCCCGTTCGTCGCCGCCGGCCTGCTCCTCGCCCTGTTCAACGCGCCCGGCCTCAACGCCCTCTCCCTGGGCGAGGACGTCGCCCGTGCGCTCGGGCAGAACATCACCCTCACCCGTGCCGTCGGCATCGCCGCCATCACCCTGCTCAGCGGCGCCTCCGTGGCGGCCTGCGGCTCGCTCGCCTTCATCGGCCTGATCGTGCCGCACCTCACCCGGCCGCTCTCCGGCCCCGACCACCGCTGGCTGCTGCCGTACTCGGGCCTGGCGGGCGCCGCCGCCCTGCTCCTCGCCGACGTGATCGGCCGCGTGGTGGCCTTCCCCGGTGAGCTGGAGGTGGGCGTGGTCCTCGCCCTCGCCGGGGCGCCGTTCTTCATCGTCCTGGTACGACGCAGGAAGCCGGTGCGGCTGTGACCGTCTCCACCGCCCCCTCCCTGAGAAGGCGCGCCCTGCGCGTCGGACCCGCCTCCTGGCCGCTCCGACCGCGCTCCGTCGTCGCGGCGCTCGTCCTGCTGGCGATGACGGCGCTGTTCATGGCGCTCAGCATGCGGCTCGGCGACATCCCGATGAGCGTTCTCGACGTCCTTCACGCGATCACCGCCGACGGCCCGGACCATTTCGTGATCATGGAGCTCAGGCTCCCCCGCGCGCTCACCGGCGCCCTCGTCGGCGCCGCGCTCGCCCTCGCCGGGGCGATCACCCAGGCCGTCGCCCGCAACCCGCTGGCCAGCCCCGACATCCTGGGCGTCACCACCGGCGCGAGCGTGACCGTGGTCGCGGTCATCGTGGCGGCGGGAAACACCTGGGGCGGCACCAGCGGCGCCCTCGCCGAGGTGGGCATCCCCCTCGTCGCCCTGCTGGGCGGGCTGGCCGGAGCGCTGGCGGTCTACGCGCTGGCCTGGCGCGACGGCCTGGACGGCTACCGGCTCGTCCTGATCGGCATCGGGGTCTCGGCGATCTGCACCAACCTCAAGTACTGGCTGCTCACCGTCGGCGACGTCAACGACAGCAGCCGGGCCATGGTCTGGATCAGCGGCTCACTGCACGGCCGGGGATGGGAGCACGTGGTGCCGGTCGCGCTCGCGCTCGCCCTCCTCGTCCCGGCGACACTGCTCGGCACCCGCTCGCTCGGCGCGCTGCGCTTCGGTGACGACACCGTGACCGGCCTGGGCGTACGGATGAACCTCGCGAGGGGGGTGATGATCCTCGCGGCCGTGCTGCTCGCGGCGACGGCGACCGCCTCGGCCGGGCCGATCGCGTTCGTCGCCCTCGCCGCCCCGCAGATCGCACTGCGCCTGGCCGGAGTGGCACAGCCCCCGCTCGTCGTCTCCGCCCTGATGGGCGCGGTCCTCACCACCGGCGCCGACCTGGTCGCCAGGACCGCGTTCACCCCCGTCGAACTGCCGGTGGGCGTGGTCACCGCGGTCCTCGGCGCCCCCTACCTGATCTATCTCCTCGTCCGTGTGCGCAGAAAGGCCCGCCAGTGAGACTGCAAGCCGTCGACGTCAGGCTGGGGTACGGGGACCGCGTCGTCGTCGACGGTCTCGACCTCGGGATCGAGGCCGGGACGGTGACCACGATCATCGGGCCGAACGGATGCGGCAAGTCCACGCTGCTGCGCGCCATGGGACGGCTGCTCAGGCCGTCGGGCGGCGAGGTGCTGCTCGACGGCAAGCGCATCGACAAGATGCCCTCCAGGGAGGTCGCGAGGATCCTGGGCGTGCTGCCGCAGGCCCCCTCGGCTCCCGAGGGACTGACCGTCGCCGACCTGGTCGCGAGGGGACGGCACCCGCACCAGACCTGGTACCGCCAGTGGTCCTCCGACGACGAGTCCGCGGTCGGCGAGGCCCTCGCCATGACCGGACTGCTCGATCTGGGCGAGCGGCCGCTGGACGAGCTGTCCGGCGGGCAGCGGCAGCGGGCGTGGATCTCCATGGCCCTCGCCCAGGGCACCGACCTGCTGCTGCTCGACGAGCCGACGACCTTCCTCGACCTGGCCCACCAGATCGAGGTGCTGGAGCTGGTACGCAGGCTCCACGGAGAGCTGGGCCGCACCGTGGTGATGGTCCTGCACGACCTGAACCTCGCCGCCCGCTACGCCGACCGCCTGGTCGCGATGCGGGACGGCAGGGTCGTCGCCGCGGGCCCTCCGGCCGAGGTGCTCACCGAGACCCTGCTGGCGGAGGTCTTCGAGCTGGACGCCAAGGTCATCGAGGACCCGGTGACCGGCACCCCGCTCGTCGTCCCCATCGGCACCCTGCCGCAGCACCCCCCGCGCTGACCCGGTCCTCCGTCCGGGAACGGCTCTGGGAAAACGGCCCGGACGCCACGCGCCGTCCGGGCGACACCGGGGAGTACCCCCGGCCCGTGGCGGCTCGGGGCCTCGCGAGGCTACGGCCCGCGGCAGTGGGACTCACTCTCCGAGGAGCGTGTCCACGAAGACCTCGGGGTCGAACGGGGCCAGGTCGTCGGGTCCCTCACCGAGGCCGACCAGCTTGACCGGGACCCCCAGCTCGCGCTGGACGGAGATGATGATGCCGCCCTTGGCGGTGCCGTCGAGCTTGGTCAGGGCGATGCCGGTGATGTTGACGACCTCGGCGAACACCTGCGCCTGACGCATGCCGTTCTGACCCGTGGTGGCGTCGAGGACGAGCAGGACCTCGTCGACCGTGGCCTTCTTCTCGATGACGCGCTTGACCTTGCCGAGCTCGTCCATCAGACCGGTCTTGGTGTGCAGCCGCCCCGCGGTGTCGACGATCACCACGTCGGCCTTCTCCGCGATGCCCTCGGCGACGGCGTCGAAGGCCACGGAGGCGGGGTCGCCGCCCTCGGGCCCGCGTACGACCGCGGCTCCGACACGGTTCCCCCAGGTCTGCAGCTGGTCGGCGGCGGCGGCGCGGAAGGTGTCGGCGGCGCCCAGCACGACCTTGCCTCCGTCGCCGATGAGGACGCGCGCCAGCTTGCCGGTGGTGGTGGTCTTGCCGGTGCCGTTCACACCGACCACGAGGACCACCGCGGGACGCTCGCCGTGCGGCGTGACGTGCAGCGTGCGGTCCATGTCGACGCCGATCTGGACGAGCAGCTGCTCCCTGAGCAGAGCCCGCGCCTCCTGCGGCGTCCGGCTTCCCAGCACCTTCACCCGGGTGCGCAACTCGTCGACCATCGCCCGGGTCGGCGCCACGCCGACGTCGGCGGTGATCAGGGTCTCCTCGATCTCGTCCCAGGTGTCGTCGTCGAGACGGTCGCGGGAGAGCAGCTCGAGGAGCCCCTTGCCCAGCGTGCTCTGCGACCTGGCCAGCCGGGCGCGGAGCCGTGCCATCCGTCCCGCCGACGGCGGAGGAATCTCGATCACCGGCGCGACGACGGTGACCTCCGGCTCGACCGGCCTGGCGGGCGGCGGCACGGTGGTCGTCGCCGTGTCGTCGTCCACGACCGAGCCCCGGCCGGGGGCCTTCGTCTCCTCGGGGATCGACGGCGCCTCCGGCGGCCGGACCGGCGGCGGCGCGGTCTTACCCCCTGACCTGAACAGCAGGAGCATGCCGCCGGCCGCCAGCAGGGCGATGACGACGATGATCGCGATTATGCCGAGATAGGCTTCCACAAGACCACAGTTTTCCAGACGCCCCGGGATGCTCCGACACCCCGGTGCTCGTGGACGTGGTCGAGGCATCGAAGCTTGAGCGACTCGGGAGGCCGGGAGCCGGGCTTCGCCTGTCGGGGGCGTGCCGGCCTCAGCGGGGCGTCAGGATCGGCCGGACTCCGCGAGCAGATGCACGACACCGGCCGGGTTCTTGATCCAGTGGGTTCTGGAGTCGAGGTTCTCCAGGGGCTCCACCTCGTCACACGGGTGGATGCCGATGCCGGCCAGCTTTCTCGTCGCCGCGTCCAGGTCGTCGGTGTGGAGTTGCAGCCACAGGTCGGGCCGACTGTAGTTGTCGACGCAGTCGAGCCACAGCGTGTTGGCACCGAACCGCACCGAATGGGTTCTCGAGACGGTCGGAGCGTAGGGGACGTCGTCCTCTTTGACGTCGAAGCCCAGAGTGTCGCGGTAGAAAGCCACCGTGACCTCGTACTGCGCCTTGGGGATCTTCATGGCGATGTTCAGGCCGGCTGTGAATTCGGGCTTGCTCATTCTTGCGGGACTCCTTGGTTCGTGGCGGTGGTGTCCAGTGCGCGTTCCAGCGCGACCAGCCGGTCATCCCACCTGTGGGCGAGCCTGGCCAGCCACACCTGGGCCGTGTGAATGGCGGCTGGTTCCAGCCGGTAGGGATGGCGACGGCCGGTCGGTTCGCCGGAGCTGATCAGGCCCGCTTCGGCGAGCTGGCCGAGATGCTTGGCGATCGCCTGGCGGCTGACCGGCAACCGCCGCGCCAGATCGGTGACGGTCGCGGGACCCGCCCGGGCGAGCTCCTCCAGCAGCGCCCGCCGCGTCGGATCGGTGAGTGCCGCGAACACCGCGACGGCCTGCCGTTCCGCGTCAGGCGGCCGCATCGAGGTAGGTCTCCAGGTCGACGAGCTCCGAGTCCCATCCTTGGCTGTTGGCCTTGTGAGCGGATCGGGCCACATCGTCGGCGGCCTGGGTGAACCCGCTCTCCACAAGGCGTAGCCGAGTGCCGTCCGGTACCGGCTCCAGGGTGAAGTCCACGAGTGTCCGAGGTGTGCCGTGCCCCGGCAGGCCCTCGATGGCCCACCTGAAGGCGAAACGGTGCGGTGGGTCGACCACGGCGATCGTGGCGACGGATTCCTGGTCGAGGTCGTCCCAACGGAAGAACGCTCGCCCGCCGGGCCGCAGATCTATCTCCGCCGCCGAGCCGAACCATCGTGAGAGCCCTTCCGCGGTGGTCAGCGCGGCCCACACCCGCTCGACGGGGTGTCGCAGTATCACCACACGTTCGATCTCGTCCGGAACCATACCCCTCCTTCGCAATCTGTAGGTTGCCATTAAATGGCAACCTACAGGTTGCGATCGTTGCCCGCAAGCTACCTCCGCCCTCAAGGGGCGGTTCAACGCCGGGGCCGCGCGGAGCGCGTTCCTACGACAGGCGCTGCCGGCCGATCAGCACGGCGACCCCGTCCAACAGGATTCGCAGGCCGCTCTCGAAGAACCCGGTCAGGTCGAAGGTCGCGGGCGCCACGTGCGCGGGGAGGGCGCCGGAGGGCAGGCCGGCACGGAACCTCGGCAGGTAGGCCGAATACCACTCCCCGGTGGACAGGCCCGTATGCCGCTCCGATTCGGCCTGCGGCTCCAGGTTCGTGGCCGTCCCCCGGACGTAGTTGGACACCGCCCACCACACGAGCCTGCCGGCATCCGGCTCGATCCCCAGTTCGCGCACGACGCCCATCCCCCAGTCCCCGTATCTGAGCATGTTGGGCATGGGCTGCGGGTGGGTGAGCGAGACGAGCCGGGGCAGCCAGGGATGCCGTAGGTAGAGTCGCCACTGCAGGCGGGCCGCGAGTTCCAGTCGCGCTCGCCAGCCCGCCGGAGGTGTCGCCGGAAGCTCCAGCTCGCCGAACGCGGTGTCGACCATGAGAGCGGCCAACTCCTCCTTGCCGCGCACGTACCCGTACAGCGACATGGTGGGGATGCCGAGCGCGGTCGCGACGCTGCGGATGGACACCGCGTCGAACCCCTGGGCATCCGCGATGGCGATCGCCGTACGGACCATCCGCTCCCGCCTGTCGTCGTGGACGGTCGCAGAGGCGGGCCGTCGCCTTTCCTTCCGTTGCGGGGCGCCCGGCACGCGGGAGGGCGGAAACGAGCCGGGCGCGGGCTCCGCCACGACGGTGCCGACGCGGGAGATGGCCACCACCACTCCCTCCTGCCGCAGCGTGTTCAGCGCCTTGGCGGCAGTCGCGGGGGCCACCCCCCACTGCTCGGCAACCTGCCTGGTGGAGGGAACGCGGTCGCCTGCACGCAGCTCGCCGGCCTCGACGCGCCGCTTGATCTCACTGACGATCCGCAGGTACGGCGGCGCAGCGCCGGGCCGGTTCACGATCGATCGTCTCCTCACGCCGGAAGCGGCTGCTGTCCTAGTACAGAAAATGCGGTCATCCCCCGCGAAGAACGCCGTCACCTGCCTGGTGGAGGCGGTGAGGGCGATGAATTGTGTCCTAGTACAGGATCGATCGCCACCCATTGAACCGCTGATGCCCGCCTATACGCAGGGTACCGTCCCGGTCGTACGCCGTACCAACGGGAGGAAAGAACCATGCAGGACGCCACCAAAGACCGGCGCAACCGCTACTTCGAAGGCCACTTCGCCCCTGTCAAGGAGGAGGTCACCGTCTACGACCTGCCCGTGACCGGCCGTCTGCCCGCAGACCTGGAAGGCCGCTACCTCCGGATAGGGCCCAACCCGCTGGGCGTGGAAGATCCCGCCACCCACTTCTACGCCTTCGGCGCCGGCATGGTGCACGGCGTCCGCATCCGGGACGGCCGCGCCGAGTGGTACCGCAACCGCTGGGTCCGCTCGGCGGAGATCGCCGACGCCCTGGACAGGCTGCAGCGCGGGGAGGAGCCTCCCGCGTTCCTGCCTCCGTCCCCGAACGTCCACGTGATCGGCCACGCCGGCCGCACACTCGCCCTCGTCGAGGCCGGCGGGCTCCCTCACGAGCTCGGCTACGAGCTGGACACGATCGGGGCGTGCCCGATGGCCGCCACGCCCGAGGGCTCCAGCGCCAACGCGCACTCCAAGGTGGATCCGCGCACCGGTGACCTGCACTCCCTGGCCTATGCGATCGGACGGCCGTTCGCGCAGTACATCGTCACCGACCCCGCCGGCACGGTCACCCGTGTGACGGACATTCCACTGTCCGGTGAGACCCCGTTCCTGCACGACTTCGCGCTGTCGGAGAACTACGTCATCGTGTTCGACATCCCGCTGACGTTCAGCATGACAGCGATGCTGTTCCGATGGGATCCCGAGCACCAGGCGCGCGTCGGCGTGCTCCCCAGGACGGGCGGTGACATCCGCTGGCTGCCGGTCGAGTCCTTCTATGTCAGCCACATACTCAACGCCTACGACGACGGCTCCACGATCACGGTCGACCTGATCAGATCCGAAGGGCCGGTCGACGTCGCCGATCCGGGCGCGATCTCGCCCACGCTCGACCGCTGGACCATCGATCCGGCAAGCGGCAGGGTGGACCAGCGCCGCATCGACGACCGGGCTCAGGACTTCCCCCGTGTGAACGACGCGTTCGCCTCGCGCCCGCACCGCTACGGCTACTCCGCGGTGAGCCCGATCTACGGCGTGCCGTTCACACCTGACGGCCCGCACCCCGACGAGGCGTTCACCAACGCACTCGTCAAGCACGACCTGCGGCGTGGCACGACGGAGGTGCACGGTTTCGCACGCGACGCCGCCGTCGGGGAAGCGGCGTTCGTCGCCAACCCGTCCGGTCGCGGCGAGGAGGACGACGGCTACCTGATGGCCTATGTCGCCGATCCCGAGCGAGGCGCCTCCGACCTGGTGATCCTGTCGGCCCAGGACTTCACGGGACCGCCCGTGGCCCGCATCCACCTGCCCGTGCGCGTCCCGCTCGGCTTCCACGGAAACTGGATCCCCGACGCCTGAAACCGAGCGGCGAACGCCTCGGTGAGTTCGCGCTGAGCCGGAGTACGCGAACCATGCTGGCAAGCCCAAGCCGGCCCGCCGGGGAGCGTCGTGGGCCGCCCGCCGCCGAACGGCACGACTGGATCCGCCAACCGTCGATAACGCTACAAATCCATACGATCACACTGCGGCATCACGGGCACAGGCTCGCGAACCGCACTCTCAGACGGACTCGTGTTCCCTCAGGCGCTGGCTGATGACCTGGGTGACGCCGTCCCCGCGCATCGACACCCCGTACAGCGCGTCGGCGATCTCCATGGTGCGCTTCTGGTGGGTGATGATGATGATCTGCGAGGTCTGCCTGAGCTCCTCGAAGAGGGTGAGCAGGCGCTGGGTGTTGGTGTCGTCCAGCGCGGCCTCGACCTCGTCCATCACGTAGAACGGCGAGGGACGCGCCTTGAAGATGGACACGAGGAACGCCACCGCCGTCAGCGACCGCTCGCCGCCCGACAGCAGCGACAGCCGCTTCACCTTCTTGCCCGGCGGCCTCGCCTCGACCTCGACGCCGGTGGTGAGCATGTTCTCCGGATCGGTGAGCAGCAGCCTGCCCTCACCGCCGGGGAACACCCGCGTGAAGATCGTCTCGAACTCACGGGCCACGTCCGCGAAGGCGGCGCCGAAGACCTGCTCGACCCGGTCGTCGACCTCCTTGACCACGAGCAACAGGTCGCGGCGGGTCTTCTTGAGATCCTCCAGCTGCGAGGTGAGGAACGAGTGCCGCTCCTCGAGCGCCGCGAACTCCTCAAGCGCGAGCGGGTTGACCTTGCCGAGCTGGGACATCTGGCGGTCGGCCGCCCTGGCTCGCTTGAGCTGCTCGTCGCGGTCGTAGGGAACGGGGTCGCCGTCGGCCGTCGGAACCGGCTCGCCGGGGCCGTACTCGGCGATGAGGGTGTCGGCCTCGACGCCGTACTCCTCCACCGCCCGCCCCTCCAGCTGCTCCAGGCGGAGCCGCTGCTCGGTGCGGGCCACCTCGCTGCCGTGCGCCCGGTTGACCAGTTTGTCCAGCTCGCCGGAAAGCTCCCTGACCCGGATCCGCACAGCCTTGAGCGAGGCGTCGATCTGCCCGCGCGCGAGCTCCGCCTCGTCGCGCTCGCCCGCGGCGGCCTCCAGCGAGGTCTCCAGCGCACGCAGCGCCAGCTCGGCGCCCCGGACGACCGCCTGGGCCGTCCCTGCCTGCCTGCGCCGCCACTCGCGGCGCTCGGCCGCCCTGGAGCGCTCCTCGCGCTCACGCTCGGCGGCGCGCGTCAGCTCCTCGGCCCTGCCCTCGATGCCCCTGACCCGCTCCTCCGCCGTCCGCACCGCGAGGCGGACCTCCATCTCGTCCTGCCTCGCCGTCGCGCAGATCTCGGCGAGCTCGTCGCGGAGGTCGGTGCTGGGCTCGGTCTCCAGCTCCTCGGCACCGTCGGCCGCGGCGAGCCGCTCCTCCAGCTCCGCGAGACCCGCCGCGTCGCGGTCGCGCGCCTCCTCGGCGGCCCGTACGCCCCCGGCCAGGCGTTCGCACTCGTCGCGGGCCGCCTTGGCGGCGGCGCCCAGCTGGGCGAGCCGCCTCGCCACCGCGGCGACCTTCTGGTCCGCCTCGCGCTGCCTCGCCCTCACCCGGTCCAGCGCGGCCTGCGCCGCGTTCACCCCCGCCTGCGCGTTCTGCACGCCCGTCTGCGCTTCGGCAACCCGCGCCTGTGCGGCCTCGACCGCGAGCTGCGCCTCCGCCTCGGCCTCCGCGGTCTCCTCCAGCTCCGTTCCCGCCAGCTCGGCGGCGACCCTGGCCCGGGCGAGGTCCGCGGCGGCCTCGTCGAGGGCGGCCCGCATCTGGAGCGCGGAGGTACCGCCCCCGGAGCCGCCGCGGGCGATGTGGGATCCCAGGAGATCACCGGCGCGGGTGACGGCCCGCAGCTCGGGACCCTGCTCGACCGCCTTGCTCGCGGTCGCGAGGTCGTCCACGACCAGAACGCCCGCGAGCAGGTGGGCGGCGGCGGCCCGCAGCTCGGAGGAGACCGTGACCAGGTCGATCGCCCACTCGGCTCCGGTCACCGGCACCGGCCCCGGCGAGCCCGACGGGGCCTCCCCCACCCCGCCGGAGGCGATGACGAGGGTGGCGTGGCCTCCTTCGTGGCCCCTGAGGAACTCGATGGCGTCGGCGGCGCTGCGCAGTGAGTCGACGGCGACGGCCTCGGCCGCGGCCCCGAGCACCGCGGCGACGGCCACCTCCGCGCCCGGGCGCACGGACAGCATGGTCGCCACCGGGCCGAGCACCCCGGCCAGGTCGGCGGCGAGCAACGCGGCACCACCGTCGGCACCACCGGCCAGGCCCATCTCCAGCGCCTCGAACCTCGCCCCGAGGGCCGCCACCTCGCGCTGTGCCCGCTGGTCGGCCTCGCGTGCGGCGGTGAGGGCGGCCCTGGCGGCGCCGAGCGCGGAGTTGGGGCCCGCGACGGCCGCCTTCGCCTCCTCGACGCCGGCCCTGGCCGACTCGACGGACTCCCTCGCCTGCTCGACCGTCTCCAGGGCGATCTCCAGCTCCTCGGCGAGAGCGGGGTCGGCGGACGGCTCGGCGCGCTCCTGGCCCTCGTGTTCGGCCTGGGCCTCCTCGGCGCGCTGCTCGGCCTCCCGCAGCGAGTTTCTCAGCCTGCCGATCTCCTCCTCCGCGGCCCCCGCCCGGCTGCGCGCGGCCCCGACCTGCCCCCGCAGCCTGGCCAGGCCCTCGCGCCGGTCGGCGGCGGCCCTCGCCTCGGCGGCGAGTCTCCGCTCCTCGGCGGCGAGCGCGGCCTCGGTCTCGGCGCGCCTGGCCACCGCCTCGGCGAGCGACTCCCGCTCTCCTTCGAGCAACTCGGCCAGGACCCGCTCCTGTTCGCGGACCTCCTCGGCCTCGCGCTCGAAGTCCTCGGGGTCGCGCCCGCGCCGCTCCACGGCGGTCTCGGTGGCGTGCCGGTGCCTCTCGGCGGCGAGCCCCGCCAGGCCCCTGAGGCGCTCGCGCAGGGAGGAGAGCCGGAAGAACGTCTCCTGGGCCGCGGCGAGGCGCGGCTGAGCCTCGGCCTCGGCGGACTCCAGCTCCGACTCGGCGACCTGGCCCTGCTCCAGCTCGGTCTCCACCTCGGCGCGGCGGGTGCGGACGGCCTCCTCGTCGGCCATCTCCCGTTCCAGGGTGGTCCGCAGGGTGAGTACGTCGTCGGCGAGCAGCCGGAGCCTGGCGTCACGCAGGTCGGCCTGGATGACGGCGGCCTTACGGGCGATCTCGGCCTGGCGGCCCAGCGGTTTGAGCTGGCGGCGCAGCTCGGTGGTGAGGTCCTGGACGCGGGTCATGTTGGCCTGCATCGCGTCGAGCTTCCGCAGCGCCTTCTCCTTGCGCTTGCGGTGCTTCAGGACACCCGCGGCCTCCTCGATGAACGCCCTGCGCTCCTCGGGCCCCGCGTGCAACACCTGGTCGAGCTGGCCCTGCCCGACGATGACGTGCATCTCGCGGCCGATGCCGGAGTCCGACAGCAACTCCTGGATGTCGAGCAGGCGACAGGTGTCACCGTTGATCGCGTACTCGCTCTGGCCCGCCCGGAACATCAGGCGGCTGATCGTCACCTCGGTGTAGTCGATCGGGAGCATGCCGTCGGTGTTGTCGATGGTCAGCGTGACCTCGGCGCGTCCCAGCGGCGCTCGCGAGGAGGTGCCGGCGAAGATGACGTCCTCCATCTTGCCGCCGCGCAGCGACTTGGCGCTGTGCTCGCCCATGACCCAGGCCAGGGCGTCGACCACGTTGGACTTGCCGGATCCGTTGGGCCCCACGACGGCGGTGATGCCCGGCTCGAACCGGAGCGTGGTGGCCGAGGCGAAGGACTTGAACCCGCGCAGGGTGAGGGTCTTGAGATACAACGAACCCCCCATTCATGGCGCGGCCGCGCCGACCGGCGTGTCACGCGCCGCGTCCCGGGCGCCGGTGAACGCGTCCGCCCCTGTCAGAGCACTGCCGGCCGACTGTCGGCCCACTGCCGCGGTCACGCGGGAAGACTACCGTTCTTCACCCGCGCCCGCCCGCGCACCGCCTATCGTGCCCTGCATGGACGCGGAACGCGGCGGGGACGAGGCTCCATCCCACCCATCGGGCGACAGGGGACATCTCGGGCGACGTGCCTTCCTGGTGGGCGGCGGGCTGGCCGCCCTCGGCCTCGGTGGCGCCGCCCTGGCGGCCGGCCCCGACGGCATCCGGGGCGCGTACGCCCAGATCGTCTGCGGCGCGGTTCCCGAGCCCCCGGTGACCTCTCCTGGAACGCTCCAACGCAGCCGGGTCGACCGGCGACGGGTGATCATAGGGCTGCCGCCGGGGGCCGAGGACGGGCTCCCCGCGGTGATCATGCTGCACGGGGCCGCGGGTGACGCGCGCACGCCGTTCGACGTGTACGCGATCGACCGTTACCTGGCCGCGGGAGGCGGGCGCTTCGCGGTGGTCTCCATCGACGACTGGCCCTCCGCCGACATTCCCGGCACGCTGCTGCCGTACCTGAACACGAACGGGATGGACACCACGAAGATCGGGTTGATGGGGTGGTCGTCGGGCGGCGCCGGGGCGCTGAGGCTCGCCGCGGAGCTCGGTCCCGAGCAGGTGGCCGCGGTGGTCGCGGCGTCGCCGACGGTGAGCGCGGCGCAGGCGCCACTGCGTGAGCTCGTGGACATCCCGGTCTGGCTGGGCTGCGGTGAGCGCGACGCGTGGGCCCGGCAGACCCAGACCATGCTGAAGGGACTGAAGGCACTGGGCGCCACCGCCGAAGGCGGCATCACAGAAGGGTGCCAGGACACGGCCTACCGCCGCAGGGTGTTACCCGAGCAGCTTGCCTTCCTGGCACGACATATACAGCGCACGTAACGGATGTGACGTGCGTATCGCTATGACAAGGGACGCCCCAACGAGGCGTCCCTGTACAGTGTTGTTCCGCCCCGGCCCCCGTTAGGTGAGGGCCGGCTCGCGATCCTGCAGACGGTTGAACTCCTCATCGCGGGTGTTGGCCGCGAGTTCGTCGTTCTGGGCCTGGAGCCGGGTGAGCTCTCCCTCGAGATCACGGATGCGCTGCTGGAGGCGACGCATTTCCGAGACCATACGAGGGTCGGGACCGCCGACGTGGCCGAGTAGAGCCTTCGCCATAGTAAAGGGTCCTCCACGCTGAGTGACCAGACTGGTTCGCGCACTTCTTTGCCGCGGGAGGGGTGCGCGTGGTTCTTTATCAAGAGTCGCACCGGTGAGGGAGACGGTCAAGCTGAACGCTCCAGGTGGATGCACCAGTAGGCACTCTCGACAGTCAACTATACCTCATTTTGGGCGGTTTGGGGAAGCGGTCAGCGCTCGACAAAACCTTCGACACCGCCCTTGGTCTCACTCCAGCGTTCGACGACTCCGGCGACCTGGCCGGGAGTCTCACCGCCCCTGAGGAGTTCGAGCAGCCTGGCACACGATTTCTCCGGGCCCTGCGCGACCACCTCGACCCGGCCGTCCTCGGTGTTGCGCGCCCAGCCGACCAGGCCGAGCTCAAGCGCCCGCGCACGCGTCCACCAGCGAAAACCCACCCCCTGCACCCGGCCCCTCACCCAGGCGGTGAGCCGTACCTCCGTCATGCCGCGACCTTCCTGGGCCTGGGCTGGCAGCGGGGGCAACTGTAGGAGGAACGGTTCATGAACGATTCGCGGACGATCGGGGAACCGCACCGGGAGCAGGGTTCGTCGCGCCGACCGTAAACCGCGAGGGAACGGTCGAAATAACCGCTCTCCCCGTTGACATTCACGTAAAGACTGTCGAAGGATGTGCCGCCCTCCGACAGGGCCGCGGCCATCACCCCCCGGGCGGCGGCCAGCAACTCGGCCACCTTCGGTCCGGTCAGCGTCGCGGTGGGACGGGCGCCGTGCAGCCTGGCCCGCCACAGAGCCTCGTCGGCGTAGATGTTGCCGACACCGCTGATCAGCGACTGGTCCAGGAGCGCCCGCTTGACCTCGGTCTGCCTGGCGCGCAGCCGGTGGGCGAACCCGTCGTCGTCGAAGTGCCTCTCGAACGGGTCGGCCGCGATGTGCGCGATCGGCTCGGGCACCGCCCGGCCGCCGGCCTGGGTCATACCGGTCACCAGCACGTGGCCGAAGGTCCGCTGGTCGACGAAGCGCAGCTCGGGACCGCCGTCGGCGAAGCCGATCCTGACGCGCAGATGCTTCTCCGGCGCCGAGTCCGGCTCCACGACGAGCAGCTGACCGCTCATCCCGAGGTGGGCGAGGATCGCGTCCGAGCCGCCCAGGGGCAGCCACAGGTATTTGCCCCTGCGCTCGGCGGGGCCGATCGTGCGGCCCTCCATCCGGGCGGAGAACTCCGCGGCGCCGGGGACGTGCCGCCTGATCGCCCTCGGGTGGAGCACCTCGGCACGGGCGACGACCCGGCCGGAGACCCACCGCTCCAGGCCGCGGCGTACCACCTCGACCTCGGGCAGCTCGGGCATGCGTCCCTCCTCTCGCGACGGATCAGCCGACGGATCAGCTGGCCTCGCGCCGCTCGCGGTCCTCGCGGATGCGGTTCCAGGCGGCTTCCGCGGCCTGCTGCTCGGCTTCCTTCTTCGAGCGCCCCGCCCCCGAGCCGTACCCCTCGCCACCGACGCGGACGACCGCGGTGAAGGACTTGGCGTGGTCGGGACCGCTCTCCTCGACATGGTATTCGGGCACGCCGAGCGACTCGGACGCGGTGAGCTCCTGCAGGGAGGTCTTCCAGTCGAGCCCGGCGCCGAGCGAGGCGGAGCGGGTGATGAGGGGGTCGAAGAGCAGGTGGACGACGCGGAACGCCTCGTCCAGGCCCCTGTTCACGTAGACCGCGCCGATGAGCGCCTCAAGGGTGTCGGCAAGGATCGAGGACTTGTCGCGCCCTCCGGTGCCCTCCTCGCCCCGGCCGAGCCGCAGGAAGCGGCCCAGGCCCAGGGTGCGGGCCACGTCGGCGAGGGCGCGCATGTTGACCACCGCGGCCCTGAGCTTGGCGAGCTGCCCCTCGGGCAGGTCGGGGTGGTTGCGGTAAAGGGTGTCGGTGACGACGAGGCCCAGCACCGAGTCTCCGAGGAACTCCAGGCGCTCGTTGGTCGGCAGGCCGCCGTTCTCGTACGCGTAGGAGCGGTGCGTCAGCGCCCGCTCCAGGATCGCGACGTCGAGGCGCACCAGAAGGAGGCGCTCCAGCTCTTCCTTGACGAACTCCACGGCGACAGGCTTGACGCTTGTACCCACGACTTCTCCTCGCACGTTCTCTCAGCGAATGCGCGATGGCGAAGGTAGGGAAAGGAAGATGCCCGAAGATGTGGTGGGCGCCGGGAGGGCACGCGTTCTACCGCGAACCCCGGCGTCCACCACAGCCGCGGGCGGACCGCCATCGCAGAGGGCGCAGACGTTGACACCGACCGGGACCCGTGGCGGGCCCGGTCGGCATCCGTCGGTCAGAATGCGATCAGGCGGAGGGCTCGATCACCTGACGGCGGTTGTAAGTGCCGCAGGTCGGACACGCCACGTGCGGACGCTTCGGCGAGCGGCACTGGGGGCAGCTCACGAGCGAAACCGCGGCGGCCTTCCACTGCGACCTGCGGGAGCGAGTGTTGCTCCGCGACATCTTGCGCTTGGGGACAGCCACGTCAGCTCTCCTGATCGTTGTTATGTTCCGGAACCAGACCTTGCAGCTTCGCCCAGCGGGCGTCGATCACCTCGTGGCCGTGGTCAGGCTCGGCATCGGCCAGCCTGACACCGCACTCCACGCAGAGCCCGGCGCAGTCTTCACCGCAGACCGGGCTCAACGGCAGTGTGAGCACCACCGCGTCGCGAAACACGGGTTCGAGGTCGAGAAGCTCACCGTCGAGAAGCGAGTCACTCTCGGCAGCATCCTCTGCCGAGTAGAAGAACAGCTCCTGGAAGTCCACCTCGCTGCGCGAGATGACCGGTTCCAGGCAGCGTGCGCACTCCCCCCGCAGCGGGGCTTGCGCAGTGCCCGTGACGAGCACACCCTCCATGACCGCCTCAAGCCGGATGTCCAGCTCGACGTCGGCGTCCTTGGGGACGCCGATCATGTCGACGCCGATGTCCGCCGGTGCCGGGAGCGCGAGATTCATCCGGCGCATCGACCCCGGTCGTCGCCCAAGATCATGGGTGGAGATCACCCATGGGGCGCGGGGGTCAAGGTGCTGAGTCATTTCGCTCTCGTTAGGCATGGCGCATCATCGCCGTCGTGCAAGGCCGAAACAAGAGAATAGCAGGGCCTAGCCCCTGAGCCGTTCGACCAGGAGTTCCTGTACAAGATCGGGAACCAGCCCGGCCACGTCCCCACCGTACTTGACGATCTCCTTGATGCGGCTGGACGACAGGAATGAGACCTCGGGCCCGGTGGCCATGAACAGGGTCTCCACCCCGGACATCCGGTAGTTGAGCTGCGCCATCTGGAGCTCGTAGTCGAAGTCGCTCACCGCGCGCAGGCCCTTCACGATGGCGGGGATCTCCTGCTGCCTGCAGTAGTCGACCAGGAGTCCGTGGAATTTGTCCACGCGGACGTTCCCGTACTCCTTGGTGACCGTCTGGAGGGTCTGGATGCGTTCCTCCACCGTGAAGAGGCTCTTCTTCTCGATGTTGATCAGTACGGCTACGACGACCTCGTCGTACTGCCGGGAAGCCCGGCCGATGATGTCCAGATGACCGTTCGTGACGGGATCGAAGGATCCCGGACAGACAACGCGACGCAAGGTGGACCCCCTGCTCTAAGGATTCCCGGCGGCGCGACCGTACCAAACGGACGCTTCGCCGTAACGACGGACCCTCTCCTCTTCGTACCCCGCGGGCCAGACCAGACCCTTCCCCCTGCTCTCCCGCTCCACCGCGACCAGCGCGTCCTCGGCCAGCCAGCCCCGGTCGCGCAGCGACACGAGCATCGCGTCCACCTCCTCGCCGGCCAGCGCGTACGGCGGGTCGGCGAAGACGAGGTCGTACGGTCTCCCGGCGCCCCCCGTGTCTTCTGTGTCTCCGGCGTCTCCTGCGTCTCCGGCGTCTCCGGTGCCCCCCGGGCCCCTCGCCAGCAGGCGCTCCACCCTGTCGGCGGCGACCTCGGCCCCCGGCAGTCCCAGCGAGGCGATGTTCTGCCTGATCGTCCGGATCGCCTTCGCGTCCGACTCCACCAGGAGCGCGTGATCCGCTCCCCTGGAGAGCGCCTCAAGCCCGAGCGCCCCCGAGCCCGCGTAGAGGTCGAGCACCCGGCACCCCTCCAGCGGGCCGATCAGCGACCCCACGGTGGAGAAGATCCCCTCCCTCGCCCGGTCACTGGTGGGGCGGGTCCCCCGCCCCGGTGGCACGGCCAGCCGCCGTCCTCCTGCGCTTCCCGCGATGACTCGGCTCACCCGGCCATCCTCTCAGTGCCGTCCGCGCCGCCGTCCACACCGCGGGCGCAGCGGCGCCGCACGCACCCCGGCGTGTCGCGACGCATCACATAACCGCAGGTCAAAAGGGTCCTGATAGGTGATCTAGGTCAAGAGTGGGCAAGGAGTGGCGACGAAAGCGTAAGGGTCGTTCCGTCCGGTGCCGGTCCCTTGCATGATGATTCCTGCGGCCTCCAAGTGACCCAGGGGGAGGCCGACCGGCGTGATCGTGAGCCCTTCCGCACGCCGGTGCTCTCGGCACCTGACCCGGGAGTGGGCCCAAGCGGGGACGGCATTCGGGGGGAGGCCGTCCCCGCAGTTGGGCACAGGGGCCGGTGAACGCCCTCGGCCCCGAGAAGAACCCGCGGACACCTCGTCACCCGCCCCATCAGGTCTTCTCCAGATATTCCGCGCGCTCGTCCGCGAGGAGCCTGTCGATCTCGGCGCGGAGCACGGGATGGCCGGCGAGCTCGGGGTCGGCCTCCAGCATCGCCTCGGCGTCCAGGCGCGCGGCGTGGATGACGTCCTCGTCACGCAGCAGCCTGAGCATCTTCAGCGACGATCTGCGCCCCGACTGGGCCACACCGAGCACATCACCCTCCCTGCGCTGTTCCAGGTCGACACGGGACAGCTCGAAGCCGTCCAGGGTGGCCGCCACCGCGTCGAGCCGTGCCCTGGCGGGCGTGCCCCCCGGAGAGTCGGTCACCAGCAGGCACAGGCCGGGCAGCCCGCCGCGCCCGACCCGGCCGCGGAGCTGGTGGAGCTGGGAGACGCCGAAGCGGTCGGCGTCCATGATGACCATGACCGAGGAGTTGGGGACGTCGACGCCGACCTCGATGACCGTGGTCGCCACCAGCACGTCGATCTCCCCCCTGGTGAAGGCCTTCATCACCGCCTCCTTCTCCTCGGGCGGCAGCTTGCCGTGCAGCACCTCCGTACGCAGCCCGTGCAGCGGCCCGTCGGAGAGCGTCTCGGCCACGTCGAGCACCGCGAGCGGCGGTCTGCGCTCGTCGTCGGCCTTCGACATGTCGCCCTCGTCGCCCTCCAGGTCGCCGATGCGCGGGCACACGACGTATGCCTGGCGGCCCAGCTCGATCTCCTCGCGCAGCCGCGTCCAGGCCCGGTCGAGGAAGTGCGGCTTCTCCGCGGCGGGGACCACGTGAGTGGTGATCGGGGCACGGCCGGAGGGCAGCTGGGAGAGCGTGGAGACCGTGAGGTCGCCGAAGACGGTCATCGCGACGGTGCGCGGGATGGGCGTGGCGGTCATCACGAGCACGTGCGGGCGGCCGCCCCCGGCCTTCTCGCGGAGCGCGTCGCGCTGCTCGACGCCGAACCGGTGCTGCTCGTCGACCACGACCAGGCCGAGGTCGGCGAACTGGACGCGCTCCTGCAGGACCGCGTGGGTGCCGACGACGATGCCCGCCGCGCCGGAGGCCGCGTCGAGCATGGCCGAGCGGCGGGCCGCGGCGCCCAGAGAGCCGGTCAGCAGGGCGACCGCGGTGCCGCCGAACATGCCGCCGGTGGCCAGGTCTCCGAGCATGGCCGAGATCGACCGGTGATGCTGCTGCGCGAGCACCTCGGTGGGGGCCAGCAGCACGGCCTGCCCCCCGGCGTCGACCACCTGGAGCATCGCCCGCAGCGCGACGATGGTCTTGCCCGCGCCGACCTCGCCCTGGAGCAGCCGGTGCATGGGGTGGGGCAGCGCCAGGTCGGCCGCGATCTCCTCGCCCACCTCGCGCTGCCCCTCGGTGAGCTCGAACGGCAGCCGCCCGTCGAAGTCGGCGAGCAGCCCGCCCGAGATCGCGGGCCGGGGCGTGGCGGGCCAGGAGGCCGCGGCCATCCGGCGCTGCAGCAGCACCGCCTGGAGCAGGAACGCCTCGTCGAACCTGAGCCGTTTGCGCGCCCTGGCCACGTCGGCGTGGTCGCGGGGGCGATGGATCGCGAGCAGCGCCTCCGACAGGCCGGGGAGCCGGTGCCGGGCGCGCAGCTCCGCGGGGAGCGAGTCGTCGAGCTCGCCCATCGTGTCGAGGACGACGCCCAGCGCCCTGCGGATCGCCCAGGGCGTCACGTCCTTGCCCGCCGGGTAGATCGGCACGAGCGCGGCGGCGAACTCCTCCGCGCCCGCCTCGCTCTCCTCGATCATCTCGAACTCGGGGTGGGAGAGCTGCCACTTGCGCTTCTCGCCCTGGCCGAAGGCGCCGACCTTCCCCGCGAACATGCCGCGCCTGCCCGGCTTCAGCCGCGTCTCCGCGATGTGGGACGTCTTGCCGAAGAACGAGAGATAGATCTTGCTGCCCCGGGCGTCGGCGACCTCGACCTCCAGCCAGGTGCCGCCCTTGTTGCGCATCGGCCTGCGCATGGCCCTGGTGACCTCTCCCACCACGGTGACGTGGTCGTCGACCCGAAGATCGTCGAGATCGGTCAGCTCGCCCCGTTCGGCGTAGCGCCGCGGGTAGTGCCGCAGCAGGTCGCCGACGGTGCGCAGGTCGAGAACGCTCTCCAGCAGCTTGGCCGTCTTGGGGTCAAGCGCCTTCGCCAGCGGCTCGTCGAAGCTCGTCACCCCCGTTTTCTACCGTGTCGAGGCGACAGAATTCACCCGCCACGACGTACCCGGGCACCCGGCGCCGTCTCACTCCACGCCGATGAGCAGCGGGTAGCCGCCCTGCCCGCCCTCGTAGCGGACCACCTCGATGTCCGGCCTGGTCTCGGCCAGATGCTCGGCCACGGCGCGGGCGAGCCCTTCCGGCGCGTCGGCCCCCTCCAGGACGGTCACCAGCTCACTGCTCGACGAGACCATGCGGCGTACGACCTCCAGCGCGGTCGCCACCAGGTCCGTGCCGATCAGCGCGGCGTCGCCGTCGACCACCCCCAGGACGTCGCCGGGCGAGGTCAGGCCCGCGCTCGTCATCACCTCGCGGTCGGCCACCCAGACGTGCCCGTGGCGGGTGTGCGCGGCGGCCTCGGTCATCGCCACCACGTCGTCGTCGAAGCGACGCAGCGGGTCGTGGACGGCGAGCGCCGACAGGCCCTGCACCGAGGCCCTGGTCGGGAGCACGCCGACCACCAGGCCCTCCTCCCTCGCGACCTCCGCCGCGGCGGCCGCGACCTCGCGCGTCCCGCTGTCGTTGGGCAGGACCACGACCTCGGAGCCCGCCTCGCGGATGGCGGCGAGCACCGTCGCCAGCGGAGGGCTCGATCCGGGCTCGCGCCGGACGACCACGGCCCCGGCCTCCTCGAACACCGCCGCCAGCGCGGGTCCCGCGGCCACCGCGACCACGCCCCTGCCCCGCGCGGCCGGATGGATCCTGCCCGAGCCGACCAGGTACGTCACCTTGATCCGGTGGGGGCGGCCCAGCCTCGTCGCCGCCTCGATCGCCGCGCCGGCGTCGTTCACGTGGACGTGGACGTTCCACAGGCCGTCCCCGCCCACGATCACCAGCGAGTCGCCGAGCGCGTCGAGCTCCCCGCGCAGCGCGGCTACCTCCTCCTGGCCGGCGTCCAGCAGATACATGACCTCGTAGCCGGGCCCGTCTCCGTCCTCCCCCGCCCGCGCCGCGGTCTCGGGGACGACCCGGTGTGCCGGAGCCGGGATGTCCACCCGCCCGGTGTAGGAGTCGGTGACGACGGCGGCGAGGCTCTCCAGGATGATCGTCAGACCGGCGCCGCCCGCGTCGACCACCCCGCCGCGGGCCAGCACGTCGAGTTGCCCGGTGGTACGGCCGAGCGCGGAGCGCGCCTCCCCCGCCGCTCTCCTCGCGACCGAGGCGAGGTCCTCCCGCCCGTCGCGCACCGCCGTCGCCACGGCCGCCAGGACGCTCAGGATCGTGCCCTCGACCGGCCTGGAGACCGCGGCCCGGGCGAGCTCGGCGGCTCTGACCAGGCCCCGCCCGAGGTCCGCGCCGCGTCCCTCGGCCTCCCTGAGCACCTCGGCGAGGCCGCGCAGCGCCTGGCTGACGATCACCCCCGAGTTTCCCCGGGCGCCGAGCAGCGCCCCCTGCGCGAACACCCGCCAGGTGGCCTCGGCACCGGCGTCGGCGGGCAGCCCGTCGAGCGCCTCCGCGGCGGAGAGCATGGTCAGGTGCAGGTTGGTGCCGGTGTCGCCGTCGGGTACGGGGAAGACGTTGAGCGCGTCGATCTCCTCACGGGCCCTTCCCAGTGTCTCCGCCGCGAGCCGTGACCACCTGCGCACCGCGGGCGGGTCGAGAACCTGCAGCATTCCTGCCCTCCTGCTCTCCCACACCTGCTCACGCCCGTCCTGGAACGCGCCGACCGCCCCCTGGAGATCGGAAAGCGGCCGATGTCCCGGCGCGAAACCCGCTTCTGCTCGCGCTCGTCCCGTGATGCGCTACGGTTGCCTCCGGAGATTATCCCCGTTCGACCGTTCGCCGCGGGTCGCGTTCGCGTGCAGGGCCGGACATCGGATATCCTCGTGTGGCCAGCCGGCCGTCCCGGCGTGCCCGATGATCGCCGCCAGTGCGGCGGATCGAGCCTCTCGACTGATATAAGGAGCGAACCGTGGCTTCCGTCTGCGACGTTTGCGCTAAGAAGCCGACCTTCGGCAACAACGTCTCCCACTCGCACCGCCGCACCCGCCGCCGCTGGAACCCCAACATCCAGCCCGTGCGCGCAGTGGTGAACGGCACGCCGAAGCGGCTGAACGTGTGCACCTCCTGCATCAAGGCCGGCAAGGTCACCCGCTAGCCAGATCTTCGCGAAGCCCGCCGCCCTCTCGACAGGGCGGCGGGCTTCGTCGTTCCCCGAGGGTTTCCCTCCCGTTCACGAGGTCCCTCCGATCCAGGCCCGCCCGTTCGGGGAACGCCCCGCCCCGGAAGCCGCCCCGCTTCCGAGGTCGTCCCCGCGTGAAAGGGCGTGGGGGTCCGTGAGGGTCAGGGGGAGACGCGCAGCCGCCAGGCGTGGTCCACGGGACCGATGCCCGCTCCCAGCGGGAAACCGTGCGCGATCGCGCCGGTGACGTACGCCTTCGCCTTCTCCACGGCGGCCGGGACGTCCTCGCCGAGGGCGAGGTGGGAGGCGATCGCGGAGGCCAGCGTGCAGCCCGTGCCGTGGGTGTGCCGGTTGTCGTGGCGCTCCGCGCCGAAGCGGAACTCCCGGGTGCCGTCGGTCAGCAGATCGATCGGGGCGCCCGGCAGGTGGCCTCCCTTGATGAGCGCCCACCTCGGCCCGAACTCCAGGACCGCGTCCGCGGCCCGGCGCAGGTCGGCCTCGTCCTCGACCTTCATCCCGGTGAGCTGCAGGACCTCCCACAGGTTGGGGGTGACCACCGTGGCCGTGGGCAGCAGGTGCGACTTCACCGTCTCCACGGCCTCGGGGGCGAGGAGCGCGTCGCCGTGCTTGGAGACCCCGACGGGGTCGACCACGACGGGCACGTCCAGCCTCGCCAGCACTTCGGCCACCGTCTCCACGAGTACGGGTGAGGCGAGCATGCCGGTCTTGACCGCCTGTGCCCCGATGTCACCGAGCACCGAGTCGAGCTGGGCACGTACCGCCTCGGGAGGAAGCTCCCAGTAGCCCTGCACGCCCATCGAGTTCTGCGCGGTCACCGCGGCGATCACACTCATGCCGTGTACGCCGAGGGCCAGCATGGTCTTCAGGTCGGCCTGGATGCCCGCGCCGCCTCCGGAGTCGGAGCCGGCGACGGTCAGCACGCGAGGGGGAGTCAAAACGGTCATGTTTCCCATCCAACCAGTCGCATCCAACCGGCGTCGTCCACCCGCGTGCCTCTGGACGTCGACGTCCGGCCCGATGACTCGTCGCCCACCGACGAGCCCGCCCCCGAGCCCCTCGTCGTCCACGCGACGTCGCTCCGGCCGCGAAGCGCTCCCCTGGCCTTCCCCGCCCCCGGGGCGGGACCTCTCGACGCCGCTTCCCGAGACAGGGACGCCTCCCCCCGGAGGTTCTCGCCGCTCCAGAGCCCGCCGAGCGGCTCTCTGCCGGTTTACGGAGGGAAACAGGATCCTTGACCGTCTACGGCTTCATTGGGGCCGTGTGGGCGGTTTGGAGGGCTGTGTCGTGAGCGACCCCCCGGTCAGGCGACGGAGCACTCTCCCTGGTCGCTCCAGCAGCTCGCCGGGATCTCCGCGTCCCCGCTCGCGGTGAAGGTGACGACGAATCTCTCACCGGCCCGCAGGCTTTTGCGCGACTCGATCACCAGGTCGCCGTCGACCTGCTCCCAGCCGGCTCCCCGCACCGAGGAGATCTCACCGCTGACCGGCAGGCTCACCGTCAGGTTCGCGACGTTCTCGTTCGCGGCGACCACGAGTTCGACGGTGTAGGTCCGCGACCTCTCCCGCACCACGCCGGCGCCGACCGTGATCGCGGCGCCCCCCGCGGACGGGGGCGCGACGAAGGTCGTCTCACTGGGCGCGGGATCGGGTCCGGCGCTGCTCAGGGGCTGCTCGGCGGGGGCCGGCGTCTGTTCGCCGACGACGAGGGGCTCGGGGGCGGAGCTGGGCTCGTCGGTGAGTGACGAGTCGTCGGGCCGGGTGTCGACGTCCAGGGGCGCGCGGGTGGCCTTCGGCGTCGGCGTGGGCCGGGGGGTGGAGGTGGTGCCCCCGTCTCCCCTGCGGGGGGAGGGCCGGTCAGGTGCGGCCGTGGGCCTCGCCTTCTCGTCCTCGGGCTCCGGAGTCTCGTCGCCCGTCTCCGCGGGCTCGTCCTCCGGCGTCGGTTCCTCGGTGGGCTCCTCGGCGAGGCCGGTGTCGTCCGCCTCCGGTAGCGGCTGGTTCGACGCCGCGACGCAACCGGCGGGCGGGCAGTCGGCGGGGCTCTCCGAACCGGCCAGGGCCCGGACGCCGACCACGGTCCCGCCCAGCACCACGGCCACCGCGGCGACGATCAGCAGCGCCTTCCTGACCCGTCCGCCGGTTCCCTCTTCGTCCTCGGGCCACGGGTCGAGCGCGGTGGAGATCGCTGACGTCGCTGCCGTGTCGGACGGCTCGGACTCCGAGGTCCATCCCGATCCCAGGAAACCCGTCCGGGTCTCGGCACTCACCGACTCCTCGGGACGGAGCCGGCGCCCGAGCGGCTCGTCCCTGGGACCCGGTTCCGGAGTGGGCTCCGGCCTGCGTTTACCCCGGTTCGGGAGAGCCTCTTCCCCGTTCGCGCCGTGGCGGCCCATGTGGCCCCTTTCTCGAGGGAATCTCGACC
The DNA here is from genome assembly GCF_042899335.1 of Streptosporangium sp. NPDC000095. NCBI lineage: Bacteria > Bacillati > Actinomycetota > Actinomycetes > Streptosporangiales > Streptosporangiaceae > Streptosporangium > Streptosporangium sp. NPDC000095. Next base: position 214,151 of record NZ_JBIAZS010000013.1, on the reverse strand, counting down.
GCCCATCTTCATACCAGTTAGATAACCGTTTGTCGCAATTTTCACAAACATCACAGGAAGTGGTACATGTCACTCCCGGAAGTGATCCCAGCCTCCGTGATCAAGAAGAAGGCCCTTGACCTGCACACCTTCCCCCTCGACGACGTGACCCACCACGTTCCAGCCCTCCGGGAGCCCCAGGTGAGCGGGGAAGGTCGCGGCGAGGGCGTGGTCGTCGCCGCCGGAGAGAATCCACTCCAGCGGATCGACGCCGAGCAGCCGGGCGGCCTCCCGCATCACCGGCGGGACGGCGAACGCCTCCGGGTCGAGGACGAGCGCGGTCCCGGCCGCCGCCGCCACGTGGCCGAGATCCTGGAGCAGGCCGTCGCTCACGTCGAGCATCGCGGTCGCGCCGAGCGCGGCGGCCTCCGGGCCGCGTGCGTAGGGGGGCAGCGGGCGGCGGTGGGCGTCGATCAACTCCGTCGGTCCCGTCGATCCCGCGCGAAGCAGCGCGAGCCCGGCCGCGGCGTACCCGAGGCGGCCCGCGAAGGCGACCACGTCACCGGGACGGGCCCCCGAGCGCGTGACCGGTGCCCGGCCGCCCAGGTCGCCGAGAGCGGTGACGGCGACCACGACGAGGTCGCAGCGGGTGATGTCGCCGCCCGCCACCGCGGCGCCGACGAGATCACACTCGTCGCGGAAGCCGTCGGTGAGGTCGTCCAGCCAGCCGGTGGTGGCGTCGGCGGGCAGTCCGAGACCGACGACGAGACCGGTGGGATCGGCCCCCATCGCCACGACGTCGGAGAGATTCTGCGCGGCGGCCTTGCGGCCGATGTCGTAGCCACTGGACCAATCGCGGCGGAAGTGCCTACCCTCAATCAACAGGTCGGTCGTGACGACGACCCGTCCGTCGGGAGCGCTCACCACCGCGGCGTCGTCCCCAGGACCGAGCAACACGGCCCTACCTCGTGGCAAACGTCCGGCAATACGTGCAACAACCCCGAATTCGCCGAGATCTCCGACTGTGATGACACACCTCCCGTTCATCACAGGGTACGGTGGCCCTTCGGCACTGATCCAATCGCCCGGGAGGTCGCTATGGTGCAGGCCTACATCCTTATCCAGACCGAGGTCGGCAAGGCCGCGAACGTGGCGTCGGAGATCTCCGGTATCTCAGGTGTCACCCAGGCGGAGGACGTCACCGGGCCGTACGACGTCATCGTGCGCGCCGAGGCCCGCAACGTCGACGAGCTGGGGAAGCTCGTGGTGGCCCAGATCCAGGGTGTGGAGGGGATCACGCGTACGCTGACGTGTCCCATCGTCCACATCTGAGTTCGCGAATCGAGCCGGTACCCGGTCTCACGTCCGGGTTCCCGGCTCCCGCATCCGACCCATGGAACGTGACATGCCACTGCGGTTCGCCCGCCGGACGGCGTGCGCCTGCGCCCTGCTGATCCTGGCGGGCTGCGGCGGCGCCGTCCGGGTCGAGCCTCCGACCCCCGAGGGGCCGGCCGCCGCCGCCTGCCAGGCGCTCGCCGAGCGGCTCCCGCGCACGCTCGACGGCGCGGACCGTACGGAGTCCACCCCCGCCTCCCCCTACGTCGCCGTGTGGGGGGAGGCGCGCATCGCGCTGCGCTGCGGGGTGCCGCGACCGGTGACGATGTCACCGACCGACCAGGTGCCCGAGATCGACGGGGTGGCGTGGTACGCCGACCCGGCCAGGCCGACGCTGTTCACCGCGATCGGCAGGGAGGCCTACGTCGAGGTGACGATCGCGCGGGAGCACACCCCGCAGAACGTGCTGATCGATCTCGCGGCCCCCATCAAGAGCGCCCTACCGCAGACCGGGTGAGCGTTCGAGCGCGAGCCGGATCAGCCGGTCGACCAGCTCGGCGTAGGGCACCCCGGTGGCGGCCCACAGCTGCGGCGCGACCGACATCGAGGTGAACCCCGGCATGGTGTTGATCTCGTTGACGATCAACCGCCCGTCGGGGGTGAGGAAGAAGTCGACCCGGGACAGGCCCTCGCAGCCCAGCGCCTCGAAGGCGCGGACGGCCATCGCACGCAGCTCCTCCGCGGTCTCCTGGGGGATGTCGGCGGGCACGGACAGCGACATGTCGTCCCCGAGGTACTTGGCCTCGAAGTCGAAGAACTCGTGGTCGCCGTGGACCAGCACCTCGCCGGGCAGGCTCGCCCTGGGCGCCTCGTCGCCCGGCGACTCCAGCACCGCGCACTCGATCTCGCGGCCCGTGACGGCGGCCTCGACCAGCACCTTGGGGTCGTGCTCGCGGGCGAACTCGATCGCCCGCTCCAGCTCCTCCAGGTTGGCGGCCTTGGAGATGCCCTGGCTGGACCCGGCGCGCGCGGGCTTGACGAAGACCGGCCAGCCGAGCTCCTGGACCTCCTTGAGGACCCGGCCGCGGTCGGTCCGCCAGTCGCGGTCGCGGATCGTGACGTACGGGCCGACGGGCAGGCCCGCGGCGGCGAGCACCAGCTTCATGTAGGACTTGTCCATGCCGACCGAGCTCGCCAGCACCCCGGAGCCGACGTAGCGGACCCCCGCCATCTCCAGCAGCCCCTGGATCGTGCCGTCCTCGGCGAAGGGGCCGTGCATCACGGGAAAGACGACGTCGACCTGGCCGAGCTCGACGGGAATGCTGCCGGGGTCGTGCGCCACCAGCGAGCCGCCGCCCGCCGTCGAGGCCGCGAGCGCGAGGGTCGCCCCCGCCGCGTCGACGGCGGGCAGCTCACCGCTGTCGATCTCGTAGCGCTGCTCCCCCGAGGCGAGCACCCACCGGCCGTCCTGGGCGATCCCGATGGGGACCACCTCGTACTTGGATCTGTCGATGGCCTCCAGCACGCTTCCCGCCCCGAGAATGGAGACGGCGTGCTCGGAATTGCGACCGCCGAAGACGACGGCGACCCTCGGTAGAGGTTCGTGCTGCTCACTCATGATGACCGAATCTACCCCCTGTTAGGGGGCAATCCAGCTGTTAGACGCGCCTACCTACCCGATGTGGGTAATGAGTCGAGCGCCTTGGTCACGTCCATGATCAGATCCTCGGCGTCCTCCAGCCCGATGGAGAAGCGGACCGCCGCCGCGTCGACCCCGGATCCCTCACCGAGCCGCCCGTGGGCGGCCGAGGCCACGTGCGCGGCCTTGGTGCGTGTCCCTCCGGCGGAGGTGGCGATCGGGACGAGCTTGAGCGCGTCGGCGAGGGCCACCCCCGCGTCGTAGCCGCCGCGCGGGGTGATCGTCACGCAGGCGCCGTATCTCGTGCCCTCGGGGCCTGAGTCGAACAGGTGCCTGGCGAGCTGGTGGCCGGGGTGTCCCGGCAGTCCCGGGTAGTCGACCCGGCGCACGGCGGGATGCTTGGCCACGGCGGCGGCGAAGACCATCGCGGTGGAGCACATCCGGCGGACCCGCAGCGTCAGGGTCTCCAGACCTCGGCGGAGCAGGAACGCGTCGTCGGGGGAAAGGGTGCCCCCGGTGTCGATCCTGACCTCGCGCAGCTGGGCGATGAGGTCGGGACGGCCCACCGCCACACCTCCGGCGCAGTCGTCGTGGCCGCCGAGATACTTGGTCGCGGAGTGGATCACCAGGTCGGCGCCGTGTTCGAGGGGACGGCACACGATCGGGGTCGCGAAGGTGGAGTCGACCACCAGCAGCGCCCCGGCGGCGCGGGCGATCCGGTAGAGGCCCCGGATGTCGGAGACGGCCATGGTGGGGTTGGACAGCGTCTCCGCGTAGATGATCTTCGTGTTGGGTTTGATCGCCGCCCGCACCCGGGACAGCTCGCCGTAGCCGACGAAGTCCGCGCCGACCCCGAACCTGGCCAGCACGTTCGTGATCAGCGAGTGGGTCCCGCCGTACAGCGGGGTGGGGGCCACGATGTGCGCGCCCGCGCGCAGGAACGTCATCAGGACCGCGTTGACCGCGGCCATCCCCGAGGCGAACGCCTGGCCCGCCACGTCCTCGGGCGCCGCGGCGCCCTCCAGGGAGGCCACCGCCGAGGCGAAGGAGGCCGTGGTGGGGTTGTCGGCCAGGCCGTAGGCGTATCCGGGGCTTTTGTCGTCGAACGCCTCGGCGTACTCGGCGGAGTCACCGAAGTGCCACGCGGAACTGCGCCACACGGGAGGGCCGAGCGGGGCCTGCGGCGGCGGCTCGGGAGCGGGCAGGTGCACCGACCGGGTGTTCTCGCCCTTGCGTCTGCGCATCCGTCTGTTCATCGACCACGCCGTCCGTTCACAGGCCGTACCGTTCCGGCTTGGGAGTCCGCGACATCAGCAGCACCGCGGCCTCGCTGGGGGGCATCGCGTCGTGGACGACGGCCACCACCACCTCGGTGATCGGCATCTCCACATCGTGTTTTCTGGCCAGTTCGAGCACCGACTCGCAGGACTTGACCCCCTCGGCGGTCTGTTTCGTGGCGGCGATGACCTCGGTCAGCGTCATGCCTCGCCCAAGATTCTCACCGAAAGTACGGTTCCTCGACAATGGGGAGGTACAGGTCGCCACCAGATCACCCATGCCCGCGAGGCCCGCGAAGGTGTGCGGGTCCGCGCCGAGCGCCGCGCCGAGCCGGGAGATCTCGGCCAGGCCACGCGTCATCAGCATCGCCCCGACGTTGTCGCCGAGCCCCATCCCCGCCGAGATGCCGACCGCCAGGGCGATCACGTTCTTGACGGCCCCGCCGAGCTCGACCCCGATGACGTCGGGGTTGGTGTACGGGCGAAACCAGGGCGGCAGGTAGCAGGCCTCCTGAAGTCGCTCCATCGCCCGCTCGTCCGTGCAGGCGACCACGGTGGCGGCCGGCTGGCCCCTGACGATCTCACCGGCCAGGTTGGGTCCCGACACCACCGCGACGCGTTCCTCGGGCACCTCGGCGACCTCGCGGATCACCTCGCTCATCCGCTTGGTGGTGCCCAGCTCGATGCCCTTCATCAGGCTGACCAGCACCGCGCCGGGCGGCAGGTGCGGCTTCCAGCGGGTCAGGTTCTCCCGCAGGGTCTGGGAGGGCACCGCGAGCACCACGAAGTCGGCGCCTTCGAGGGCCTCGGCGGGGTCGACGGTGGCGCGCAGGGTCTCGGGCAGCACCGCGCCCGGCAGGTAGTCGGGGTTCTCGTGCCGCCGGTCGATCGCCTCGACGATCTCCGGCTTGCGTCCCCACAGCGTCGTCCGGGTGCCCGCCCCGGCGAGGATCATGCCGAAGGTCGTCCCCCACGAGCCCGTGCCGAACACGGCCGCCTTGGTCATCGGTTCTCCTCGGGCGTGGAAACCTCCGCCTCGGGGCGGGCGAGGAGGCGCGCGGCGCCGTACGGCTCCGCACCGGGTCCGGCGATGACCAGGTCACCACGGGGGTGACCTGCGGCGTCCTCACCCTCCGGACGGCGGGAAGGCGAAACGCCTGCGGAGTTGCTGTAGGACCTCAAGGGATTTCTCCTGGCGGGCGACCGGTGGTGAATCAGGAACTCTCACGGGCGACCGTGGGAACCCCCTCCCCCTACGGAGGGGGGATGTCAACACCGTACGCCGAAGTCAGTTGTCGGACGGTCGCCTGAACGGCGTCTCGGGTGCCTTCTCCCCGCGAATCTCGGCCAGCTGGGCCGTGATCGCCGCCATGATGTCGGCGGTCGCCTCGCGCAGGACGTCGGCGGAGGGTGGCTCCCCCTCGCGTCCCGCGTACTTCGACAGGTCGACCGGCGGCCCCGTCTGCACACTGAACGTCTTGCGCGGCAGCAGGCGGGGCCTCTTCGCGCCGTACGGCAGGATCTCCTGGGCTCCCCAGTGGGCGACGGGGATCACCGTCGCGCCGGTCGCCAGCGCGAGCCTGGCCGCGCCGGTCTTGCCCTCCATCGGCCAGAAGTCCGGGTCGCGGGTGCAGGTGCCCTCCGGGTAGAACATCACGCACGCCCCGGCGGCGAGCCGCCGCTTCGACTCCTCCAGCGAGCGCGCCGCGTCGGCGCTCCCCCGGTAGACCGGGATGGCCTGCATGACCTTCACCAGGTGACCGACGAGCGGTACGGAGAAGAGACCCGACTTGGCGAGGATCACCGGCCAGCGGCCGTGGTTGTAGAGGAAGTGCGCGACGAGGATGGGGTCCAGCCACGACAGATGGTTGGTCACCATGATGATCCCGCCCGTCCCGGGGAGGCGGTCGCTGCGACGCCAGTCCTTCTTGACCAGGAGCCACGAGATCGGCTTGACGATGACGACGGCGAAGGCCACCCAGAATCGCGAAGGCCATCCGGGGCGTCTCATGGGCTCCTCCATCCGAGCGGGGTGCGCCTCAGTCTCCCGGTTCGCTCCGGGGGATGTCGAGGCGGGATGCTTAAGGCTATGTCTGCTTCGGAGAGCTCCGGCTGGACCCTGGTCGTCCCGGTCAAGACGCTGGTCGCCGCCAAGACCCGCCTGTCGGCCGCGGCGGGCCCGCACCGGGCCGCGCTGGCCGTGGCGATCGCCTGCGACACCGTCGAGGCGGCGCTGAGCTGCGCGCTCGTCGCACGGGTGATCGTGGTGACGGGCGACCCGGTGGCCGCCGAGGCGCTCGGCGAGGTCGGCGCGCACGTGGTCGGCGATCCGGAGGCGGGGCTGAACGCCGCCCTGCGGCACGGGGCCCTGGAGGCGGCGCGGCTCGCGCCCGGCGACCCCGTGGGCGCCCTGCAGGCCGACCTTCCCGCCCTGCGGCCTGCGGAGCTGGCCCGCGTGCTGATCGCCGCCGCGGAGTTCGACCAGGTGTTCCTGCCCGACGCCGCCGAGATCGGCACCACCTTCTACGGCGTACGGCCCACGGTGCCGTTCACGCCGGGATTCGGCGGCGAGTCGCGGGAGCGGCACCTGCGGCGCGGCGCGAAGGAGCTCTCCGTACAGGACGTGGAGTCGGTCCGCCACGACGTGGACACCCCGGACGACCTGCGTCTCGCGCTCGCCCTCGGCGTCGGCCCCCGCACGCTGGCGATGGCGCGGAGGATCTCGGCGTCGAACCGGGACGACGGTTAGGCTGGACGGATGCAGGCGACGGTGCGGGACTTCGATCCGGCGACCCGGTCGGGGTCGGTCTTCCTGGACGACGGGACCCAGATCCCGTTCGGGGCGGCGGCGTTCGACGCGGGGCCGCTGCGGCTGCTCAGGTCGGGCCAGCGGGTCAACCTCGTGATGGACGGCGACGACGTCACCTACGTCACCCTCTCGACCTTTCCGCTGCCCGGATAGTCCGGAAGGACGACCCTCGCGGCCCGGTCGCGAATCGGTCGCGAAGACGAGGACGGCGAGGACGGGGCTTCGGGAAAACTCTCGGGCGCCCGGGCCGCCCGGCGCAAAAGCCGGGCGCCCGGACCCCCGTGACGGGAGTCCGGGCGCCCGTGCCCGGGACCTACCGCTTCTTCGCCGACTTCTTGCCGCCGTTGTTGACGAGTTCCTTGAAGTCGGAGCCAGGCCGGAACTTCGGCCCCCAGCTCTCGGCGACGTGAATCTCGGCACCCGTGGAGGGGTTGCGGGCGGTGCGGGCCGGCTTGTGCACCATCTCGAAGGCGCCGAACCCCGTGATCGAGACCTTGTCGCCACTCGCGACGGCGGTCTGGATGGCGTCAAGCACCGCGTTCACGGCCTCGGTGGCCGTCTTCTTGTCGCCCACCCGATCCGCGATGGCGTCGACGAGTTCCTTTTTGTTCATTAAGGTTGCTCCCCCTGCTTACCGATGTCCGGGAGTGGGTCACGAGGCAGAAAACCCGTCTCACCCGATTTGTCACGGCGAGGGGTCTCATCACAGATCTCTCATCAACGATCACGACGAGAAACCCCTTGCCCGCTTGAAATTAGGGGACGGAGCCGTATGACTCAATCACCTTCCGCAATGTTTCCAGTGCTCGGCGTATCCGAAACCACGACATCAATACTGAGAAGGAACAAATCAAGACGCCCGGCGGCGTGTTCGAGGTCGCGTTTGGCCATATCGCAGATGGCGAGAAGACGCCGGGCGAGACGTTTTCTCTCCTCGGCGGGGACGGGCAGAGACCGGACGTGGCGGTGCGCCTCGCGCAGCCGCCACGCCAGCTCGTGTTCTGAACGCGTCAGACGGTCGTCGGCAGCCATGGCTGCCGACCATTCTCGTATGTCCCGATGGCATCGGCGTTGCGCAGGGTCAGCCCGATGTCGTCCAGGCCCTCCATGAGCCGCCAGCGCGTGTAGTCGTCGATCTCGAACGCGACGCTCTCCCCGCCCCAGCGGACCTGGCGCTCCGCCAGGTCCACGGTGATCTCCAGGGTGGGGTCCGCCTCCACCGCGGCCTGCAGGGCCTCGACGGTCTCGCCGGGCAGGACGACCGGGAGCAGGCCCATCTTGGTGGAATTATTACGGAAGATGTCGGCGAACCGGGCCGCGATCACGACGCGGAAGCCGTACTGCTGCAGGGCCCAGACCGCGTGTTCGCGGGAGGAGCCGGTGCCGAAGTCGGGTCCGGCGAGCAGGATCGTGGCGCCCTCGTGGGCGGGGTTGTTCAGGACGAAGTCGGGGTCCTCGCGCCAGGCGGAGAACAGGCCCTTCTCGAAACCGGTCCGGCTGACCTGCTTGAGCCAGACGGCGGGGATGATCTGGTCGGTGTCCACGTTGCTGCGGCGCAGCGGCACGGCCCGGCCGGTGTGGGTGACGAACGCTTCCATCGCGAGGACTCCTTACAGGCCGGCGGGCAGGTCGGCGGGCAGATCGGCAGGCGCGGTGAGTTTGCCGGTGACGGCGGTCGCGGCGGCGACCTGCGGGGACACGAGGTGCGTACGGCCGCCCTTGCCCTGACGCCCCTCGAAGTTGCGGTTGGAGGTCGAGGCGCTGCGCTCGCCGGGGGCGAGGGTGTCGGGGTTCATGCCCAGGCACATGGAACAGCCCGCCTCGCGCCATTCGGCGCCCGCGTTCTTGAAGACCTCGTGCAGCCCCTCCTGCTCGGCCTGGAGCTTGACCAGCATCGAGCCGGGCACGATCAGCGTGCGCGTGACGACCTGGCGCCCGCGCAGCACGTCGGCCGCGGCGCGCAGGTCCTCCAGGCGCCCGTTGGTGCAGGAGCCCACGAAGACCGTGTCGACCTGGACCTCGCGGAGCGGGGTGCCCGCGGTCAGGCCCATGTACTCCAGGGCGCGGGCGGCGGCGGCCGGGTCGCCGGTGTCCTCCGGGCGCGGCACGGACGTCCCCAGCGGGGCCCCCTGGCCAGGGTTGGTGCCCCAGGTGACGAACGGGGTGAGCGTCGAGGCGTCGATCTCCACGACGGTGTCGAAGACGGCGTCCTCGTCGGTCACCAGCGTCTTCCAGTACGCGACCGCGGCGTCCCAGTCGGCGCCGGAGGGCGCGTGGGGACGGCCCTTGAGGTATTCGAAGGTGGTCTCGTCGGGAGCGATCAGGCCCGCGCGGGCGCCCGCCTCGATGGACATGTTGCAGACGGTCATCCGGCCCTCCATGGAGAGCCTGCGGATCGCCTCACCGCGGTATTCCACGATGTAGCCCTGACCGCCGCCGGTGCCGATCTTGGCGATGATCGCGAGGATCAGGTCCTTCGCCGTGACGCCGGTCGGCAGCTCGCCGGAGACCTCGATCGCCATCGTCTTCGGCCGGTAGGCGGGCAGCGTCTGGGTGGCCAGCACGTGCTCGACCTCGGAGGTGCCGATGCCGAACGCGATGCCGCCGAAGGCGCCGTGGGTGGAGGTGTGAGAATCACCACACACGATCGTCATGCCGGGCTGGGTCAGACCGAACTGCGGGCCGATGATGTGGACCACGCCCTGCCCCGCGTCGCCCATCGGATACAGCCGGACGCCGAACTCCGCGCAGTTCTTGCGCAGCGTCTCGACCTGCACCCGCGACACCGGGTCGTCGATGGGACCACGCACGGTCGGGACGTTGTGGTCCTCGGTGGCGATGGTGAGCTCGGGACGCCGGATGGGGCGGTTGGCCATGCGCAGGCCGTCGAACGCCTGCGGGCTCGTCACCTCGTGAATGAGGTGCAGGTCGATGTAGAGCAGGTCGGGTTCTCCCTCGGCACGTCGTACAACGTGCTGCTCCCATACCTTCTCCGCGAGCGTGCGGCCCATGTCGCCTCCTTGCGATCGGCTGTCCCACTCCCACTTGCTTTCTCATATGTCGAGACTGCAGTATCGGTGTATGGACAACTCTAGCGGAGTCGGCGTACTGGACAAGGCCGTCCTCGTGCTCAATGCCCTCGAAGCGGGACCGGCGTCCCTCGCCCAGCTCGTTCAGGCCACCGGCCTGGCCCGGCCGACCGCCCATCGGCTCGCCGTCGCGCTGGAGCACCACCGCATCGTCTCCCGCGACACACAGGGCAGGTTCGTGCTGGGCCCGCGCCTGTCCGAGTTGTCCACGGCCGCCGGCGAGGACCGGCTGCTCGCCGTCGCCTCCCCGATTCTCACCCAGCTGAGGGACCTGACCGGCGAGAGCGCTCAGCTCTACCGCCGCCAGGGTGACGAGCGGGTCTGCGTGGCCGCCGCCGAGCGCGCCAGCGGACTGCGCGACACCGTGCCCGTCGGCTCGGCCCTGCCGATGCTCGCCGGTTCCGCCGCGCAGATCCTGCTCGCCTGGGAGGAGCCCGACCGTCTGCACCGAGGACTGCGCGGGGCCAAGTTCACCGCCGCCACGCTGGCGAGCGTACGGCGCAGGGGCTGGGCACACAGCGTCGGCGAGCGCGAGCAGGGTGTGGCCAGCGTCTCGGCGCCGATCAGGGGCGCGGGTGGCAAGGTGGTCGCTGCCGTCTCGGTCTCCGGCCCGATCGAGCGCCTGACCCGCACCCCCGGCCGCCTCCACGCCGCCCCCGTGGTCACCGCCGCCGAGCGGATCACCGAGTCGATGCGCCGCGCCAACTGAGGGCGAGCGGATCACCGCCGCTCGCCGCGGTGAGGGCGGTTTCCGCCCTCGACGGCCGGATCGCGGGGCCGGAGGCCCGCGATCCGGGTGCCCGGGCCGCGCGCCGGTGGACACCCGCCGGTCGGCGGGCGATATGAGGAGGCGAGCACCCCCGCGGCCCCCTAGGCTGGGAAGGTGACAGATCGCATCGAGGCAGCCGCGGCTGAACTGCGTCCCCTGCTCCAAAACTTCATCCTCTGGGCGCGTGAGAACGCGCCCGGCAGCGATTCCAACCTGGTGGGCTCCGTCGCCCTGTGGCACCGCCTGATCGCCTCCGACGACGTCGGCCGGTGGAAGCAGTCCGACCTGCGCACGGTGCTCCTCGATCGGATGCCCCAGGTCGTCGAGGACCCCGACGCCGCCGCCGACGGCATGGTGCCCGCGATCCGCGCCTACCTGACCTTCCTGTCGGAGTCCGACCGCCTTGCCAAGGGCTCGGCCTCGCTGAGCGACCTGCTCTCCGAGCTCGACCGCCTCGAAGACGATTTCGTCGACGCGATGGAGGAGCTCGTCATCGAGGAGGACGAGGACGAGGAGTACGACGAGGAGGAGTCCGAAGGGCTCGGCGACTTCGAGCCGTTCGCCGACGAGCTCTCCGAGCTGCCGACGATCAGGCTCCGGCCCGACAGCGAGCTGGCCGCGGCCACCCGTAAGGCGAACCTGATCACCAAGGCCCGCGACCTCGCGGTCTGGGTCGGCTCCGAGCGCCGGGTGGGCGAGACGAGCCTGCTCACCGACACCGAGATCACCGAGGCCCTCGCGGTCCTTGGGCTTCCGGTCCCGGAGAAGCCCGGCGCCTCGCTCGCCGACTCCGTCCCCGCGCTCTGGAACATCTGGAACCTCGCGATCGACCTCGACTTCCTCCAGCCCGAGGGGGAGGACACCGTGAGTGTCGACGCCGACACCGCGGAGTGGCCCTTCGAGGAGGACGACGACGCCCTCGACGCGTGGATGGCGGGCCTGCAGTCCATCGACTACGGCGACCCCGAGCTGGAGGACGAGGAGGCCACGATCGCCCTGTCCGGGCTGACCAGGGCACTGCTGGTCCGGGTGCTGCTGGCGACGGGCTCGAAGCCGCTGGCCGAGCTGCGCACCGAGCTGGCCGAGGCCGCCGCCGAGTACGACGACCTGGGCGCCGACGCCTGGGCCGCCGCCACCGCGCAGTACGGCGACCCGCTCAACCCCGTGCTCGACTGGCTGATCGGATACGGCATGGTCGAGGTCGAGCACGACCAGGTGCGGCTCACGCCGCTCGGCATGGAAGGCGTGGTCCACCTCGTGGACGACGCCGACATCGAGCTGGACGCCCGGCCGGCCATCGACGCGATGACGGCTCTCGACCTGCTCTCCTTCGGCGCCGAGCTTCCCGAGGAGGAGGCGGACGCCGAGTTCGCGGCCTGGATGGAGCTGCGCGCCCCCGAGCAGGCCGCCAGGGACCTGCTGGAGGCCGCGGCCGAGGACGACGCGGACGCGCTGATCCGGGTCCAGGCGGCCAGCATGGTCGGCTCGCTCGGCGACGTGGCCGTGCCCGCGTGGCGGGAGGCTCTCGACGAGCCGTCCCTGCGCCCGTACGCGGCCACCCACCTCGCCCAGCTGGGCGTCGAGGACGCCCCCACGCCCACCCAGTCCGACACCCACTGGCTCATCCTCGACATGCTGACCATCTCCGCGGGTCTCGGCCGCCCGGAGTTCGTCAGCAGCCTTGACGACATCGGCAACGTGCCGAATCTCGTCAGCCTGCTCGAAGTGATCTGGAAGGTGCCGCACCCGCACCTTGAGGAGCTGCTGGAGGCGATCGGCAAGGCACACCCGGACAAGCAGGTGGGCAAGGCCGCCAAGCGGGCCCTCTTCAAGGCCCGCTCCGGGCAGAACTAGCCCCACGTTCCCGGAGAGGGGGCTCCAGGCTCTGTTCAGAGCCTGGAGCCCTCTCTCGTTCTGCACGGCTCCCAAAGCCCTCAGGGGCCGACTCCGTGCCCCGAGGCCCGGATGACCATGGTCCGGGAGCGGGTCCGGGAATCCGTGAGGTGAATCGAGTGGGGCGGCGAGATGGTCACCGTGCACGCTCGCGAGCGGGCGCATAGGAAATTCAAGAAATCCGGAAATGCAAAAACCCCGGAAGCCGTTGCTTCCGGGGTTCGCGATGTAGCCCCGACCGGATTCGAACCGGCGCTACCGCCTTGAGAGGGCGGCGTCCTAGGCCACTAGACGACGGAGCCTTGCGAGAGACAGTGGTAGTCCCGACCGGATTCGAACCGGCGCTACCGCCTTGAGAGGGCGGCGTCCTAGGCCACTAGACGACGGGACCCTACACACTGTCATCGGACTCGGAGGGGACCGAATCCGCAACATCTTCCTGAGAAGATGCAGCTGGGGTACCAGGACTCGAACCTAGAACAACTGAACCAGAATCAGCCGTGTTGCCAATTACACCATACCCCACCGCGCTGGACTCCCTTGCGGGCCTCGCTGGCGACTCCGAAAGAATAGCCCAGGTTGGGGGTCAAGACCAAAACGATTGCCGGAGGCCCAATCGCGGTATCACCGGGCTGTCGCCACGAAGGTCCACCGTGTAACGCTGCTGGGGAGACCCAGCCGCATGTGAGGAGTTTGCACCTTGACCGACAACCCGTTCTTCACCCCCAGCGAGCTGCCCTACGGGCTGCCGCCGTTCGCCCTGGTCAGGGAGGAGCACTACCTTCCCGCCTTCGAGCGTGGCATGGCCGAACAGCTGCGTGAGGTGCGGGAGATCATCGAGAACCCGGAGGCCCCGACGTTCGCCAACACGATCGAGGCCCTGGAGCGCTCGGGACGCGTCCTCCATCGGACCGTGGTCGTTTTCTCCACTCTTTCCGCCTCGGACGCGACCGACGGCATCCGGGAGATCGAGACCCAGATCTCCCCCAGGCTCACCCAGCACGCCGACTCCATCCGGCTGAACCGCTCCCTGTACGCCCGGATCAAGCAGATCACCACCGACGACGCGGAGGAGGCGTGGCTGCTGGAGAAATACCGCGTCGACTTCGTCAGGTCGGGAGCCGACCTGTCCGAGGCCGACCAGGGGCGTCTCAGGGAGCTCAACGAGGAGCTGACCAAGCTCTCCACGACCTTCACCCAGAACCTTCTCGCCGCCTCCACGGACTCCGCGCTCGTCGTCGAGGACGTCAAGCTGCTGGACGGGCTCTCCGAGAGCGCGATCAAGGCGATCGAGAAGGACGGCTCGTACGTCCTGGCGCTGTTCAACCACACCAACCACCCCGTCCTCGCGGAGCTGACCGACAGGGAGACCCGCAGGAGGCTGTACGAGCTGTCCACGGGCCGGGCTCCCGAGAACTTCGAGCTGGCGGCCAGGATGGCGACGCTCCGCGCCGAGCGGGCGGCGCTGCTCGGCTACCCCAGCCACGCCGCCTACTCCGTCGCCGACCAGACGGCCAAGACCACCGAGGCCGTCGAGGAGATGCTCGGCAAGCTGGTGGGACCCGCGGTGGCCAACGCCCGCCGGGAGGCCGAGGCGCTCAGCGAGGAGGCCGGTTTCCCCATCGAGCCGTGGGACTGGTCCTTCTACGCGGAGCGGGTGCGCAAGGCCAGGTACGACTTCGACGGCGCCGACCTGCGTCCGTACTTCGAGTTGGACCGGGTGCTGCGCGACGGCGTCTTCCACGCGGCGGGCGAGCTGTACGGGGTCGTCTTCTCCGAGCGGGACGACCTGGCCGGATACCACCCGGACGTGCGGGTCTTCGAGGTGTTCGAGGCCGACGGCTCGCCGCTCGGGCTCTTCCTGTTCGACCCGTACGCCCGGCCCACCAAACGCGGCGGCGCCTGGATGAACGCCCTGGTCGACCAGTCGCACCTGTTCGGCACGCGGCCCGTGGTGATGAACAACCTCAACATCACCAAGCCCACCGAGGGGCCGACGCTGCTCACGTTCGACGAGGTCAACACCGCCTTCCACGAGTTCGGCCACGCCCTGCACGGCCTCTTCTCCGACGTGCGCTTCCCCCGGGTCTCCGGCACGGCGGTGCCGCGCGACTTCGTGGAGTATCCCTCGCAGGTCAACGAGATGTGGGCCACCTGGCCGTCGATCCTCGCCAACTTCGCCAGGCACCACGAGACCGGCGAGCCCGTGCCCGCCGAGCTCCTGGAGAAGATGAGGGCCGCGGAGAAGTTCAACCAGGGCTTCGCCACCGTCGAGTACCTCGCGGCGACGCTGCTCGACTGGTCCTGGCACAAGCTGGCGGCGGGCGCGCCCATCAAGAACGCCGCGGACGCGGAAGCGTTCGAGAACGCGGCCCTGGAGCGCAACGGGATCGCCTTCGAGCTGGTCAGACCCCGCTACCGGACCAACTACTTCGCCCACATCTTCTTCAGCGGGGTGGGCGGCTACAGCGCCGGCTACTACTCCTACATCTGGAGTGAGGTGCTCGACGCCGAGAGCGTCGACTGGTTCAAGGAGAACGGCGGCCTGGAACGCGAGAACGGCGATCACTTCCGCTCCACCCTGCTGTCGGTCGGCGGTTCGCGGGACGTGATGGACGCCTTCCGTGACTTCCGTGGGAGCGACCCGCGCATCGAGCCCCTGCTGAAGCGCCGCGGGCTGCTGGTCCCGTAACCGGTCCTCCGGGAAGCTCCGCCCGCCGGCCCTCTCACCCCGTGCGGTGTCCGCGTCGCGGAGGTTTCCTCAGAGGGGCACCCGGGGTCTTCGAGCGGCCTCCGAGGCGATGACCTGCCGGTTTACGCTTCGGTGCAGCGCCGGGGTGTGGCTTCCCACACCCCGGCCGGGACCACAGACCCAATGCGCCGGAAAGCGGGCGGCGGGCATCGTGGACGCCATGAGACGACTACAGCGAAGGACGGGCGCCGTGCTCGTCGCCGGCCTGGCGGGCGCCCTGCTGCTGGGAACGGCGACCCCGGCGACGGCACAGCAGGAGACGGCACGGACACCGCGGGCCACCCCCGCCGTCTCGACCTCCACCGCCGGTACGGGCGGGCCCGGCGGGGATGTGAAGGTGCGCACCGACGCCGGTTGGGTGAAGGGGGTGAAGGCCGGAGATCACCGGCTCTTCCAGGGCATCCCGTACGCCGCGCCCCCGGTCGGAGAGCTGCGCTGGCGATCACCGCGGGCCGTCACCCCGTGGCAGGGGGTGCGCGACGCCACCGCGCCCGGCAACCGGTGCGCGCAGACCGCCGACGTCTGGGGACTGCCGGGAAGCGAGGCGGAGGACTGCCTCTACCTCAACGTGACCACGCCGGCGTCGAGCGGCGGGAAACGCCTCAAGCCGGTCATGGTGTGGCTGCACGGCGGGAGCCTGACGAAGGGGGCCGGCAGCGACTACGACGCCCGCAGGCTGGCCGTGCGGGGCGACGTCGTGGTGGTGACGGTGAACTACCGGTTGGGGATCTTCGGGTTCTTCGGGTATCCCGGGCTTGAGAACTCGGGGGCGTTCGGGATCGAGGACCAGCAGGCGGCCCTGCGCTGGGTGCGGCGCAACGCGGCGGCCTTCGGCGGCGACCCGCGCAACGTCACCCTGGCCGGTGAGTCCGCGGGGTCGC
Source organism: Streptosporangium sp. NPDC000095 (assembly GCF_042899335.1). Lineage (NCBI taxonomy): Bacteria > Bacillati > Actinomycetota > Actinomycetes > Streptosporangiales > Streptosporangiaceae > Streptosporangium > Streptosporangium sp. NPDC000095. The sequence continues at coordinate 197,728 of NZ_JBIAZS010000013.1, read as the reverse complement.
ACTCGGTGTGCGCGCAGCTCGCCTCCCCCACGGCGGCCGGGCTGTTCCACCGGGCGATCACCCAGAGCTCCCCGTGCGGCGCGGGAGGCTTCGAGGGGACTCCGCTGAGGCCGGTCCTGGACGTGCCGCTCTGGGTGCCCCGAGCCTCCCACGAGGGCTACGGACAGTTCCTCGCCACCGGGCTGGGGTGCGCCGACCCGGCGACCGCGCTCGCCTGCCTGCGGGGCAGGCCGGTGGCCGACCTGCTCGCCCGGGATCCCCTCCCACTGCCGGGGTACGGCAACGCGGTGCTGCCCGAGGATCCCGCGAAGGTGTTCCAGGAGGGCCGATTCCACCGGGTGCCGGTACTGACGGGCATCACCCGGGACGAGGGCACGCTGTTCACCTCGCTGATATTCCCGCCGATGACGGCCGCCGAGTACGAGACCGCCGTCAACGACAGGTACGGCGCCGCGGGACCCGACATCCTGGCTCGTTACCCGCTGAGCGCTCACGGCGACTCGCCCCTCCAGGCGGTCTCGGCCATCATGAGCGATCTCGACTGGGCGTGGCCTGCGCGCGACACCGACCTGCTGCTCGCCCGGCATGTGCCGACCTTCTCCTACGAGTTCACCGACCGTACGGCGCCCGTGCTCTTCCCGTTGCCCAACGGGGTCAGGCCGCTCGCCTCGCACGGCTCCGAGCTGTCGTTCCTCTTCGGGGTCGGCTGGGAGTCCGCCCCGCTCACCCCCGCGCAGCGGCGACTCGGGGACACGATGATCGACTACTGGTCGCGGTTCGCGGCCGTCGGCGACCCGAACCGGCCGGGACTGCCCGCCTGGAAGCGCGTGCGTCCCGGACACGGCACACCGTACGTGCAGGAGCTGTCCCCGGGACGGGGCGGTATCAAGCCCTTCGACCGCGCCTCGGCCCACAACCTCGGCTTCTGGGACGAGCTCGCCGGGCGGGGCACGGAACGGGGACGTCCCTCGGGCTCCCCGTCCTGAGATCCTTCCCCGTGACCGCGGTCACGGGGAAGCGGCGAGAAAAAGCGACGGCCCGCCCCGGGCAGAGACCGGGGCGGGCCGTCAGCCTTCGCAGGCCCTGCAGGCCCTGCAGGCCGGAAGCCCTTTCAGGGCCCCGGGCCCGGCCGGGCCTGGGGCCCCTTTCTCCTCCGGGTCCCTCAAGGCATCCGATCGGGTGTGAAAGCCCGTCCGAGGCCCGCGAAGCCCGATCAGGCCTGGAGCCTCGCGAGGGCGGCGCGCAGACGCTCGATGGAGCGCTCACGGCCGAGGACCTCGATCGACTCGAACAGCGGCAGGCCCACGGTCCGGCCGGTGACGGCGACGCGTACGGGGGCCTGGGCCTTGCCGAGCTTGAGGCCCTGTTCGAGGCCGACCTCCTCCAGCGCGGTCTTCAGCGACTCGGGATCCATGTCGACCGTCTCCATACGGGCGAGATAGCCGGTGAGGATCTCCGCGGCGGAGTTCTTCATCGCCTTGTCCCACGACGCCTGGTCGAAGACGGGCTCGTCGAGGAAGAGGAAGTCGACGTTCGCCGTGATCTCGGACAGGACCGCGATGCGGGTCTGGGCGAGCTCGGCGACCTTGGCGAAGGTCTCGCGGTCCCAGCCGGGCTCCAGCCACGGCTCGCATCGGGCGACGAACTCCTCCAGAGGCAGCGCCCGGATGTACTCGCCGTTGAACGCGCGGAGCTTCTTCTCATCGAAGAACGCCGGGGAGGGGTTGACGTCCTCCAGCTTGAACAACGGCACCATCTCCGACCAGGGCATGATCTCCCGGTCGTCGCCGGGGCCCCAGCCGAGCAGCATCAGGTAGTTGACCATCGCCTCGGCCAGGTAGCCCTCCTCGCGGTAGGACTCCAGGGCGACCTTGTCACGTCGCTTGGACAGCTTCTGGCGCTTCTCGTTGACGATGACCGGCACGTGCGCCCAGGTGGGCGGGGCGACGCCGAGCGCCTCCCAGAGCAGCTGCTGCTTGGGCGTGTTGGACAGGTGCTCCTCGGCGCGGACCACGTGGCTGATCCGCATCTCGACGTCGTCGACGACGTTGGCCAGCACGAACAGCGGGGAGCCGTCGCCACGCGCGACGACGAAGTCCTCCATCGCGTTGTTGGGGAACTCGACGGTGCCGCGGACCAGGTCCTGGATCACGGTGACACCCTCGTCGGGGGTGCGGAAGCGGACCGCGCCCTCGCTCAGGCCACGGTCGCGGCAGAAGCCGTCGTAGCCCTGGTGCTCGGAGCCGGTGCGCGCCTTCACCTCGTCGCGGGTGCAGGTGCAGTAGTAGGCCCGGCCGCCGGCGACGAGCTTGGCCACTGCCTCGCGGTGCTGCTCCTCGTACGACGACTGGAAGTAGGGGCCCTCGAAGGCCTGGCTGTCGTCGTTGACACCGATCCAGGCGAGCGCCGAGATGATGCCCTCGGTCCATTCCGGCCGGTTGCGCGCGGCGTCGGTGTCCTCGATGCGCAGCACGAATTTTCCGCCGGTCTGCTCGGCCAGGGCCCAGTTGAACAGCGCGGAGCGGGCGCCGCCGACATGGAACATGCCGGTCGGCGAGGGGGCGAAACGAACCCTAATCACGGGAGACCACCCGGTTGCTGAGAGTGCCGATTCCTTCGATGAAAACGCTGACCTCGTCGCCGACGCTGAGCGGGCCGACCCCTTCCGGGGTCCCGGTGAGGATGACGTCACCGGGGATCAGGGTCATGACCGCGCTCACGTGGGCGATCAGCGCGGGGATGTCGTACATGAGCTTGGAGGTGCGGGAACTCTGCTTGACCTCGCCGTTCACCGACGTGACGATGCCGACGTCACTCGGGTCGAGCTCGGTCTGGATCCACGGGCCGAGGGGGCAGAAGGTGTCGAAGCCCTTGGCCCGGGTGAACTGGACGTCCTTCTTCTGCAGGTCCCTCGCCGTGACGTCGTTGGCGCAGGTGTAGCCGAAGATGACCTCGTGCGCCCGTTCGCGGGGCACCTCACGGCAGAGCCTGCCGATCACCACCGCCAGCTCCCCCTCGTAGTCGACCCGCTGGGAGAGGGTCGTCGGATAGGCGATCGCCTCCCCCGAGCCGATCACCGAGGTCGACGGCTTGAGGAAGACGAGCGGCTCGTCGGGGACCTCGTTGCCCATCTCCTTGGCGTGGTCGGCGTAGTTTCTGCCGATCGCGACGACCTTGCTGGGCAGCATGGGTGCGACCAGCCTGACCTGGGAGAGCGAGTATCGCTCGCCGGTGAACTGGATCGGCCCGAACGGGTGACCCGAGATCCCGGAGATGAACTCCTCCCCTGGGCCGCCTTCGACCACCCCGAACCCGACACCGTCTCCTGTGGAGAACCTCGCTATACGCACACGACAAGGCTAGTCGGGCTCCGGATCCCGCCGGACCGTACCGGGGCCGCCCCGTCTCACCACCCGGAGGCCGACGCCATATGTACCTGTAGATCCGATTTCCCGGATATTGCCATCTTTGCTCCAAGAAACACTATGTCCTGATTTATGCCTATACGGGGGGTATGACCGCCACAGAAGCATCGGGGGGCCAGAAGGGTCTTCCCTCGGGGGAAGGAACGGACGTGACTGAAGCCAGCACGGTGAACAGGCCCAAGGGCGACGAGGCCACGGTGCCCCGGGCACGCACCGACAGTCCCGGATCCCAGAGTGGCCTGGTCACACCGAAGGGGACCACCACCATCGACAGCGGGGTCGTCGCGAAGATCGCGGGCCTCGCGGCCAGGGAGATCCCTGGCGTGCACAACATGGGAGCGGGCCCGGCACGCGCTCTCGGCGCGGTACGCGGCATGGTCGGCGCCGACCGGAGCGCCACCCAGGGCGTATCGGTCGAGGTGGGCGAGCGGCAGGCCGCCGCCGACCTGGAAGTGGTCGTCGAGTACGGGATCGCGATCCCCGACCTGGCCGCCGCCGTACGCCGCAACGTGATCACGGCGGTCGAGCGTATGACCGGCCTCGAGGTCACCGAGGTCAACATCAAGGTCTCCGACGTCCGCATGCCCGGCCAGGACAGGGACTCCTCGGAGGAGGCGTCCGAGTCGGAGCCCCGCGTCCGGTGAGAGGCCCGGAAGGCGGTGCGACGGGACCGGGTCGCGAGCCGAAGGACCCGGGCCGCGAGATCATCACGCCCCCGGCACCGGTGGATCCCGGCCGCGGGACGTCCGCGCCCGGGCACGGGAAACCCGGACGAGGAACGACAGAGCCCACGCGCGGGCCGGAGGATCCCGCACACGGACCGGAAGCGCGTGAATCGGAGGCACCCAGAGAGGCACACGGACCGGAGGCGCGAAGGCCTGGCATCCCGACACCCGCGACGGCCATGCCGGCTCACCGGCCCGAGGATCCGTCCCGCAGGCCGCCTGCCATACCCCGGCAGAAGGCCGCGCCCACACGCAGGCAGGAGGCCCCGGCCCGCGAGACGGCCGGTCAGGGCCGGGAGGCCACGGGCCCGCCGCGCGGGGCGGTCGCCACCCGTGAGCAGGAGGCGCCGGCCCGCGAGACGGCCGGCCTCGCCCACCGGATCGCCGAGGCCGTACTGCGCTGCCCCGACGTCGCGGATCTGTCGGGCGGGCCGTTCGGGACCGTGGCGACCTATCTGCCCGGCGAACGGTTCCCGGGTGTCGCGCTGCGCGAGAACGAGGTGGAGGTCTCGGTCGTCGTCAGGCTGGGGCGCCCGATTCCGGAGATCGCCGACGCGGTGCGAGCGGCGGTCGCCCCGATGGTGGGCGATCGGCCGGTAAACGTCCATATCGGAGGTTTGAGATGAGCAGTTTCCCAGTGTGGTCCGTAGTCGGCATGATCGTCGGTGTCCTTCTGGGCTTCGCCGCGGCCTTCGGCGGCCTCGGCGCGTTCCTGCTGGTGCTCGTACTGGGCGCCGTCGGACTCCTCATCGGTCGCTTCGTGGAGACCGGAGAGGTCGACCTCTCCCGGCTGGCGGCGAGACGGCGATGAACACCCCCGTCGAGCACCGGCCCGCGTCCTCGGGAACGACCGCGCCGCCCGCAGGGCGAGAGGATCCCGTTCCCGGCGAAACCGGGCGGTCCGGGCTGCCCGCCGTGCCCGCCCAGCCGTCATGGCGGGGCGTACCGGCCGAGCGACGCGGCAGGACCGAGATATCCGACCAGGTGGTGTCGCGCATCGCGGCCCACGCGGCCGGAGAGGTGCCACGGGTACGGGAGGTCGGCGAGTGGAAGCCGCTGTTCTTTCGCGGCGGCACCCACGCCACCCTCGACGCCGAACTCGCGACGCTCCAGATCGACGTGACGGTCGAGTATCCGGCCCCGATCCGTGAGGTGGCCGAGGAGGTCAGGCGTCACGTCGCCGAACGGGTCATGACCCTCACCGGCAAGGACGTCGGCCACATCGACGTCAACGTCACCGGCGTGGCTCCCGCCCGCGGCGACCGCGAGACCTCGCGGGTCCCGGACGCCGTACCGGCCGGAGAGAACCCACGGGAGCGCTCACCGGAACGCTCGCCGGAGAACCTGGAGACCCCGGAGAACCCGCAGGAGCCACCGCTGGAACGCTCGGCGGAGAACCCGGCGAACCCGGCGCGCGACACCGGGCAGGCCGTCGCCGGCCCTTCAGGAGGGGCCGCGACGCCCGCCGACGACACCGAGGACATCGTCCCGCTACGTGAGGAGCGATGATGGCCAGGCAGGTACCCGACCCGGCGGAGCCGGTCCCAGGCGCGGAACCGACCGGCGAGACGCCCCCGCCCCATGCGCGCCCGGCCGTACCGCCGGAGTACGACACCGGCACACCACGGGCGTACGGCGACGCGGAACCCACCACATCACCGACATACGGCACCACCGAACCCACCACGCCGGCGTACGGCACCACCATGCCGACCGCGCCGATGTACGGCGCGACGGAACCTGCGCCTCCGACGTACGGCACGGTGGCGAAGAACTCCTCCGCGGACCGCGCGGCGATCAGGGCCTTCCGCCCGCGCCGGGTGCTTCCCTCGGTCATCACGGCCGTCCTGATGACCGTGATCGGCCTCCTCCTCGCGCTGGAGGTCGTCTCCGCGCTGCTGGGCCGCCCACTCCGCCTGGTGCCGTACGACCGGATCCTGGCCTGGGCGACGTCGACACCGTGGAGCGACCCGCGAATGATGGCGGGCGCGGGCCTGGTCGGCCTGCTCGGCCTGCTGCTGGTGCTGCTCGCGATCATCCCCGGGAGGCCCACGCTGATCCCGGTGAGGACCGGGGACAAGGATCTGGTCATCGGCATGCGGCGCCGGGGCTTCGCCCGGTCGCTGGCTCACGCGGCCGAACAGGTGCAGGGGGTCGAGCACGCCCGGGTACGGCTGCACGGGAAGGCCGTGCACGTCGCGGCCGACAGCGGCATGCGGGACACCCGCGGGCTGGCCGACGCCGTACGGGAGGCCGTGAACATGCGGATCACCGCGCTCTCCCCCGTCTGGAAGTATCCCGTCCACGTGCATCTGCGAGAGAAGTGAGCCTCATGGACGACAAGACCGCCCGGGGTAACCGGTTGGGACTGCTGATCGTGGGACTGGCGCTGATGGTCCTCAGTGCCCTCGCGATCGCACGGGGCGCGGGAGCGTTTCCGCGGACGGTGGCCCCCGCGGACAGCCCGCTCGTGGACAGCCTGGTACGCCAGCCGTTCGCCACCTACGACCCGTGGATGTGGTGGCTGATCGCGGCGGCGGGCATCGTGCTCGCACTGTTCGGCCTGCACTGGCTGTTCGCGCAGGGACGCCGCGGGAAGCTGGGCGGCATGCGGCTGGACGGCGGTCCCGGCGGGGTGACCGAGGTCGACACGGGCAGCGTGACCGACGCGGCGGCCGCCGAGGCGGGCACGCACCCCGCGATCATCAACGCCACCGCCGCCATGGTCGGTACGAGCGAGCATCCGGCCGTACGAATGCGGATGACGGTCGCCGAGGACGCGCCGATGAGCGCGGTCCGCGAGCAGCTGGGCGGGGTGGTCATCCCGCACATGCGCCAGGCCCTGGAGACCGAGCACATGCCCACCGTCGCCCGGGTGAGCCTGGAGAACGCGCCGCGCCGCTCAAGGACCGTCGTCTGACCCACGTGACGGAGCGCCGATCATAGAGTGATCGGCGAAACCAACGCTTCGAGGAGACGATGTGCCTTCGGTCGTGAAGATAAACGTGCTGACGGTGCCCGAGGAGATGCGCGAGCAGCTGGAACGCCGCTTCTCCGGGCGGGCGGGGATCGTCGAGTCCGCGGACGGATTCGAGTGGTTCGAGCTGCTTCGCCCCGTGGACGGCGGCGACCGGTACCTGGTCTACACCCGCTGGCGCTCCGAGGAGGACTTCAAACGCTGGACCGAGAGCCAGGCCTTCCAGCGGGGCCACGCCCAGGCCGCCGCCGAGGCGGGCGAGGGAGCGGGGCAGGGCGACGCCCTCGGCACGGCCCAGGGACACGGGCACGGCCAGGGCGCGGGTCCGGCCCAGGGACACGGCCACGGGCAGGGGCCGGCCGCCACCGGAGCCGAGCTGTGGTCCTTCGAGGTCGTCCAGAGCACCGGTCCCGCACCGGGAGCCTGACGGAGGCGAGGAGGACTCCCGGCGGGGAGTCCTCAGCGGTCCCCTCGGACGGTTCGGGGCGCCCTTGACCGGCCCCCGAGTCCGAAGCACCTCAGCGGTTCAGGCGAAGAAGCCCTCCGGCCGCCCTTGAACCGGAAGTTCTTCAGCGGCTCGGACGGGGGACTCAGGGGACCGGCGGTGAGTCCTCAGTGGTCAAGGGGGTTGGCGGCGATGCGCTCGGCGACCCCCGCGCGGACGAATCGCCCGGCCAGGCTGTCCGGCTTGCGCGCGGCCTGGTCGACGAAGCACGCGGTGAACTCCGGGCCGATGCCCAGCCGGGGGTGGCGTTCCAGCACCTCGGCGCGGAGCTCCGCGGGGAAGTTCTCCACTCCCCGCCCGGAGATGTCGAGCCCGGTGGACAGTTCGAGAAGATGTCCCTCGGGGTCCTGCTCGGGGTCGACCTTGTCCCACATGTGGCGTACGACGATCTCCGACGCGCGTACGCGGCGCTCCACGGGCCACCCCGCCCCGGCGGCGAAGACCCACGCGACGTGGCCCCCCGCCTCCTCGAACGGCACGGTGTGGCTGTCGAACTCCCTCACGAGGCCGATGTCGTGCATCATCGAGGCGACGTACAGCAGTTCGTCGTCGAAGGCGATGCCGTTCATCGCGCCGTAGGCCGCCGCCCACAGGTAGGCGCGGACGGAGTGGTTGAGCAGGGCGGGCGAACAGTAGGCGGTCGCCACCTCTAGCGCGCCACGTGCGGCCGGTGTGCCGGGGATGACGATGTCGGCGAGTCTCATGCCCCGAGCCTGCCGAAACGCGAGGACCCGCGCGAGTGGTCGCAGGGCCATCGACCGATGGAATCACGCCACGGTACGAGCGTGGGTTCACCGCCCGTACCGTGAGGGTGAGGAGCGGCGCAGGCGACACCGGACGCGGCGCGGCGACACGAGCGGCACCGACCGCACCGACCGGCCAACGCTGTGACCTCTGTGAATCGCGTGACGGCTGTGAGGAAACTGGGAGACCCGCATCTAGTTGCTAACGATGTTCCGGAAGCGACCACCCCAGCTTGACCGGTTTGGTGGGATTCGGAAGCATGATCCACCTCCCCCGTTCGGCCCGGAAGGAACTGGCGTGCGCCGCCGCACACAAGCACTCGCTCTCTCCCTCATCCTCCTGATGACCTGCGGCGTCACAGCCGGTACCGCGGAGGCGAGGGAGGCGAAACGCACCACCGAGTGCCAGGGCGACTGGCTCCCCGCCACCCCGACGGGGGCGGACATCATGAACGGCGAGCTCGCCTTTCTCGCCCTGGACCCGGTGAAGATCGGCAAGGACGTCAACTGGCGTACCGATCCCTACCGCAACCGCTCGTGGAGCATGGTCTTCCACTCGCTGCGCTGGATGGGCCGTCTCGTCGCCGACTACGAGACGAACGGCAACGAGGCCTACCTGGCGCGGGCCGTCGAGATCGCGAAGGACTGGGTGGCGGACAACCCCCGCGGCGGCGCGAAGACCAGCCCGTACGCCTGGCAGGAGCACCCGATCGCGCTGCGCGCCCCCGCCCTGGTCTGCCTCAGCAAGCACGTCGGCGGGTCGTGGCTCTCCGGCAGCCTGGCCGAGCACGCGAAGATGCTCTCCGACCCCAGGCTGTACGAGAAGGGCCACAACCACGGGATCGACCAGGACATCGCGCTGCTCGGCATCGGCTGCCGCTACGGCCGTGACCAGTGGTCCAGCCTCGCGATCAGGCGGCTCACCGAGACCGTGAAGCTCGACGTCGACTCCCAGGGCGCGCTGCGCGAACAGGCCCCGCGCTACGCGCTCTACGTCTACGACCGCCTGAAGGTCGCGATGGACGACATCAGGGCCTGCAAGCGGAAGGTGCCCGCCGACATCTCCAGGCGCTGGAAGTCGCTGGAGGACTTCATCTCCCACTCCACCCAGCCCGACGGGTTCATGGTCCCGATCGGTGACGGCGGCGCGGACGTGCGGCCGGTCGGCTACAGCCACCCGAAGCAGGCCGTACGGGTGTTCCGGGGCGGCTACGTCTACGGGCGCACCGCCTGGGACAAGCCCGAGTCGGCGTTCTACTCCATCCGCTTCGGGCCCGGCATGAAGTATCACGGCCACGAGGACCACCTGGGCGTGACCTACTACGCCCAGGGCCGTAACGTCCTGGTCGACGCCGGCTTCGACTCCTACGAGAACAGCGGCTACCGCCACTGGACGATGTCCCCCGAGGCCCACAACACCTCGATGGTGGCCGGGGCGAGATTCCGCGGCAAGACCGCCACCGCGCTGAGCAGGTCCTCGATCGGCTCCGACCGGCAGAGTTACCGGCTCACCGACAGGGCCTACGGCGTGCCCAGGACCCGCTCGGTGCTCGTCAACCACCGCGAGGACGTGATGGCCGTGCTGGACACGGTTCCCAAGGGCTCGAAGGTCCGCAACATCTGGCACTTCTCCCACGAACTGTCCACCGTCTCCAGCAGCGGCGGCCAGGTCGTGGTGAAGGACAAGACGGGCTGGAAGGCGACGCTCGTCCAGGTCTCGATGCCGTCCTGCAAGCCGGTCTCGGGACTGAAGGTGGTCCAGGGTCAGAAGAACCCCTACCAGGGCTGGGTCTCCTCCTCCTACCTGCTGAAGCACCCCGCCCCCGCGGTCGTCTCGCCCGCCTCGGGCGACGCCGTGCTGACCGTGGTGGTGCCCGGCACAGGCAGTCCGTCGCTCTCCTGCTCGGGCGGCAAGGTCAGCCTGGAGACCTCTGAGGGCCAGGTGAGCTTCCGCGTGCGCGGCGCCGACCTCTCCTGACGGTCTCCCCCGCCCGAGAAGAGTCCTCTCCGGCGGCCTTCCCGCCGAGCCTGACGGCTCTCCTCGCCGGAGACGACACGGGCGGGTGCCTCCCGGCACCCGCCCGTTCACCGTGAGGAGGTCTCCCGGCGGCCCTTTCCCGACAGCGCCCGCCGCCCCCCAGGGCTGTGGCGGGGCGGCTGTCAGACGGCGTGGCCCGCGCGCAGGAGCCCGAAGGTCACCGCCTGCTCAAGCGCCTGCCAGGAGGCCTCGATGATGTTCTCGTCGACGCCGACCGTGGACCACTCCCCGGCCGCGTCGCTGGAGGTGATCAGCACGCGCGTGACGGCGTCGGTGCCGTGCGTACCCTCCAGGATCCGCACCTTGAAGTCGATCAGCTCGACCCCCGCCAGCTCGGGGTAGAGCCGCTCAAGGCCCAGCCGCACGGCCCGGTCGAGGGCGTTGACCGGGCCGTTGCCCTCACCGGTGGCGATGATCCGCTCCCCCTTGGCGTGCAGCTTCACGGTGGCCTCGCTCACGACCTCGCCGCCTCGCGCCCGCTCGACGATCACCCTCCAGGACTCGACCTGGAAGTGGCGCCTGCTCTCGCCCGCGACGGTGTCGCGCAACAGGAGCTCGAAGGAGGCGTCGGCGGCCTCGAAGGTGTAGCCCTTCGACTCCATCTCCTTGACCCGGTTCACCAGCTCCCGTGAGGTGTCGGAGGACAGCTCGTAACCCAGCTCGCGCCCCTTGAGCTCGACCGAGGCGCGCCCGGCCATGTCGGAGACGAGCATGCGCATGTCGTTGCCGACCTCGGCGGGGTCGATGTGCTGGTAGAGGTTGGGATCGACCTTGATCGCGCTGGCGTGCAGCCCGGCCTTGTGCGCGAAGGCGGAGACGCCCACGTAGGGAGCGTGGGAGTTGGGGGTGACGTTGGTGACCTCGGTGATCGCGTGGGCGATCCTGGTCATGTCGGCCAGCGCCTCCTTCGGCACGAGGTCGAACCCCCGCTTGAGCTGCAGGTTCGCCACCACGGTGAAGAGGTTGGCGTTGCCCGACCGCTCGCCGTAGCCGTTGGCGCAGCCCTGCACGTGGGTGGCGCCCGCCTTGACCGCGGCCAGCGAGTTGGCGACCGCGCAGCCGGTGTCGTCGTGGCAGTGGATGCCGATCCTCGCCGACGTCCCGACGGCCGCGTGCACCACCTCGGCCAGCTCGTCGGGGAGCATGCCCCCGTTGGTGTCGCACAGCGCGATGACCGAGGCTCCCGCCTCGGCCGCGGTGCGCAGGACCTCCAGCGCGTAGTCGGGGTTGGACTTGTAACCGTCGAAGAAGTGTTCCGCGTCGAGGAAGACTCTCTGGCCCTCCGCACGAAGGTGGGAGACCGTGTCGCGGATCATCGCGAGGTTCTCCTGAAGGGTCGTGCGGAGGGCCAGCTCCACGTGCCGGTCGTGACTCTTGGCGACAAGGGTTACGACCGGCGCGCCGGATTCGCGCAGCGCGGCCACCAATGGGTCGTCGGCTGCCTTCACACCTGCCCGGCGGGTCGCGCCGAACGCGGCGAGCTGCGCGTGCTTCAGGTCGAGCTCTGTTTGAGCGCGCCTGAAGAATTCCGTGTCCTTGGGGTTGGCTCCCGGCCAGCCTCCCTCGATGAAGCCGACGCCCAGACCGTCCAGGTGACGCGCGATGGCCAGTTTGTCGGCCACCGTGAGGTTGAGCCCCTCCTGCTGGGCACCGTCACGGAGAGTCGTGTCGTACACGTGGAAACGATCGTCGGCCATGTCAATCTCCTTCGCGGTTCGATGATTCGCCGCGCGCTCGTTCGGCTTCTGGAAACAAAAATGACCCCTCACGGACGTGAGAGGTCTGCGCGCCGGCGGTGTCCCTTTTCAGCCGGCGCGCCTGCCGATAATGAGCAGACCGTAGAACATGATGCTTCGGAGTCTGCCACACGCCGACACCATCTGACACATCGATCTCAGGATCCGAGATCCGCGGCGTGCCCGAACGGCCCGGGACACGGCCTGGAATCACCCCCGTCGCCGTCCGGCACCGGCGAGAATGGGCCCCATGAAGGCGACTTATCTCGACCCCACCGTGGGGCAGTATCTGCTCGCGCACACCAGCCAGCCCGACGACGTCCTCGACGCCCTCGCCGTCGAGACCCGCGAGCTGACCGGCGACAACGCGTCCATGCAGATCTCCCCCGACCAGGGGCGTTTCCTTACCATGATCGCCCAGCTCTGCGGCGCCAGGAACGCGGTGGAGGTGGGCACCTTCACCGGCTACTCCTCCATCTGCCTCGCCAGAGGGCTCGCTCCCGGCGGCGGGCTCACCTGCTTCGACGTGAGCGAGGAGTGGACGGCGGTCGCCCGGAGTTACTGGGAGAAAGCGCAGGTCGCCGACCGCATCGAGCTGAGGATCGGGCCCGCGGCCGAGCGGCTGCGCGAGCTTCCCGAACACCCGGCCGTCGACCTGGCGTTCATCGACGCCGACAAGGTCAACTATCCCGTCTACTACGAGATCCTCATGTCGCGCCTGGCCCCCGGCGGGGTGATCCTCGTCGACAACACCCTGTGGAGCGGGCACGTCGCCGACCCAACCAGGGACGACGAGACCGTGCGGCACATCCGCGAGTTCAACGACATGGTGAGCGCCGACGAGCGGGTCACCTCGATCATGCTTCCCATCGCCGACGGCCTCACCATGATTCGAAAGCACTGACGAAAACTTTCCCGAATCGCGGGCGAAGGAAAACCTTTCCGATTACTGTAAGCGATGTGACAAACACGTTGCGCCCACCCGCGCGGAGGGAAGGATGACCTCATGGCCAAGACCCTGGAACGCCGCGAGGCGAAGCCCGTGTCCACCAACCATCAGGAGCTCGAAGCGCACTACCAGAGGACCTGCGACCAGTGGCCCGACCGTAAGGTCGAGATCATCAACGGCCGGATCGTGGTGAGGGAGTTGCCCACACTCAACCACGCCAAGAGCATCCTGCAGTTGTTGATCCAGCTCATCCCGTTCGCCACGGAACAGGGCTGGCATCCCGTATACGACGTCAAGCTCTTCCTGGGCGTCCAGAAAGATCGTTATCGGCCCGATCTCCTTGTCCTGCCGAAGTCTCCCCGCATGTGGGACGAGGAGAACGTCTATGCGGAGGAGACGCTGCTCGTCGTGGAGGTGGTCTCCCCCAGTAGTCGGAGCGACGACCACGTCACCAAACCGGAAAACTGCGCGATCGCCGGGGTTCCGCTCTATCTGGTGATCGACGCCACCCAGAATCTCGCCCGGCTCCTCAGCCATCCCGGGGAGAGGGGCTACCAGCGGCAACACCAGGTGACCCTTGGAGAGCCCCTTGAGCTCCCCGCTCCCTGGAACCTCACGATCGACACCGGCAAGCTGACCGAAGGGTAGGCCCACTCGGCGGGAGGCCCGGCCGGGGCGGGAGGCCGGAGCCCCCGCCGAGCCGGGGTCCCCGGACGCCTCGACCGGGCCTCTCCCGCACGGGATCGGCCCTGCACTCCGCGCGCGACCTCGATCAACCTGAAGTGATCACTCGTCGCACCGGATCGGACACGGCCGCTCACCCGCGACGACACGACGCGTGTGGAAAACGGGGGCAACGGATCGTGTGGACCCAGCCATACGCTCCGTCGCCCTCGACGGCGGTGGAAGGTGCTCAGCAGATCTTGTGGACCCAGCTGTGCGGGTCGGGACGGGTCCCGTACTGGATCCCCACGAGCTCCTCGCGGATCTTCGAGGTGACGGGCCCCTGGGTGCCGTCGCCGATCGTCCAGGCGCGGTCGGCGCCCTTGACCGAGCCGACCGGGGTGACGACCGCGGCGGTGCCGCAGGCGAAGACCTCGGTGAGCTCGCCCGTCTCGCAGCCCTGCTGCCACTCCTCGACCGACAGGCGCCCCTCCTCGGCCTGGAGGCCGAGGTCGGAGGCGAGGGAGAGGATCGAGTCACGGGTGATGCCGGGCAGGAGGGTGCCGGTGAGCGCCGGGGTGAGCAGGCGGTCTCCGTAGACGAAGAACAGGTTCATCCCGCCCATCTCCTCGACGTAGCGGTGCTCGCCCGCATCCAGCCAGACCACCTGGTCACAGCCCTGCTCGACGGCCTGGCGCTGGGCGACGAAGGCCGCCGCGTAGTTGCCGCCGCACTTGGCGAAGCCGGTGCCGCCGGGGGCCGCGCGGGTGTACTCGGTGGAGAGCCAGACCGTCACGGCCTGCCCGCCTCCGAAGTAGGCCGCCGCCGGAGAGGCGATGACCATGTACTTGTAGCTCCTGGACGGGTAGTTGACGCCGAGCGCCGGCTGCGTGGCGATCATGAAGGGGCGCAGATAGAGGCTGTGCCCCGGCGTGGTCGGGACCCACTCGCGGTCGGTCTGGACGAGCAGCTCCAGCGACTCGACGAACGTCTCCTCGGGCAGTTCGGGCATGGCCATCCGCAGCGCGGAGCTGTTGAAGCGGGCGGCGTTCGCCTCCGGCCGGAAGGCCACGATCGCGCCGTTCTCCTGGCGGTAGGCCTTGAGCCCTTCGAAAAGCTCCTGCGCGTAGTGGAAGACCGACGTCGCGGGGTCGAGGCTGAGCGGGCCGTACGGCATGAGCCTGGCGTCGTGCCAGCCCTCACCCTCGGTGTAGTCGATCGAGATCATGTGGTCGGTGAAGACCTGACCGAACCCGGGACTCGCCATTACCTGCTCGCGCTCTGCCGCGGTGCGAGCGTGGTCGGAGAGCTGCACGTCGAAGCTGAGCTTCTGAGCGGTGGTCATCGCACGGATCCTTCTCTTGAGGTCTGGCTTACCCTTGGGTCCATTCTGCGTCGGACCGGGTAACGGGAAACTACTCCATCCATGCCGAAAACCGGCAGTGCTGGAGAAACAAAAACGCGCCTGGCGGCTCAGGTGAGCCGCCAGGCGCGTCGGGGTCGAGGGAGGCGGCTTCCTCAGCCGGCTACTCGGGCGGTGATGTCGTCGCCGATCTCGTGGGTGGTCCGGCCGGCCCGGCCGGCCGTCCGCTCGACCAGGTCGTCGGCGACGGCCTGCTCGACCCTGGTGGCCTCGGCGGCCATACCGAGGTGGTCGAGGAGCATGGCGACCGACAGGATCGTGGCGGTCGGGTCGGCCTTGCCCTGGCCCGCGATGTCGGGGGCGCTGCCGTGAACCGGCTCGAACATGCTCGGCGCGGTGCGGTCGGGGTTGACGTTGCCGCTCGCCGCCAGACCGATGCCGCCGGCGATCGCCGCGCCGATGTCGGTGAGGATGTCACCGAAGAGGTTGTCGGTGACGATCACGTCGAAGCGCTCCGGCTGGCTGACGAAGAACATCGAGGCCGCGTCGACGTGGCAGTAGTCGGTCTGGACCTCGGGATATTCCAGGCCGACGCGGTCGAAGGTGCGGGCCCAGAGGTCGCCGGCGTAGGTGAGCACGTTGGTCTTGTGGACCAGCGTCAGCTTTTTGCGGGGGCGGCCGAGCGCCTTGTCGAAGGCGTAACGCACGACGCGCTCGACGCCGTAGGCGGTGTTCAGCGACTCCTGGGTGGCGATCTCGTGCGGCGTGCCCCTGCGCATGACGCCACCCGCTCCGGCGTACGGGCCCTCGGTGCCCTCGCGGACGACGATCATGTCGATGTCCTCGGGGCGGGATCCGCCCAGCGGCGTCTCGACGCCGGGGAAGAGCTTGACCGGGCGCAGGTTCACGTAGTGGTCGAGCTGGAAGCGGAGCTTGAGCAGCAGGTCGCGCTCCAGGATGCCCGGGGGCACGCTGGGGTCGCCGACCGCGCCGAGCAGGATCGCGTCGTATCCGCGCAGTTCGTCGAGGACCGGGTCCGGCAGGGTCTCGCCGGTTTCGTGGTAGCGCTTGGCGCCGAGGTCGTAGGTGGTGGTCTCCACCTTCGTACCGACCGCTTCGAGGACCTTCAGCCCTTCGGCGACGACCTCGACTCCGATTCCGTCCCCGGGGATGACCGCCAGGCGAATGTTACGCGAATCCATGCAGGCACCTTACCGGTCCGTCTCGGCGATTGAACACCGGTCTCATTCTGCGGACGTGTTCGCACGACAGACCCTCTGATCGTTTTGTCCTTTTTTGCTCCCTATTGACCGTTTAGGGAGGTTTCGTTATGGTCCTCCCATTCACATCACTGCCTAATCCGTACGGGCCATCCCCTTACCGGGCCCGCACGGAGCCGGGGAACCACTCTTTACGGGATCTACCGCACCCCCGAGAACACCGCCCCTCCCCCGGAGCGCGTTCCCGGTCGTCATCAGGCGGATCCCTTGGGGCGAATCAGCGCGTTCTCGCGCCGTAGGGCGGCCTCCACGCCCGAGCCCGACAGCTCACCCGGCCGGCCTTATGGAAGGAATCATCCTGTCCGGCACAGTTCTCCCCCGCGTCCTGTCCATCTCCGCCTCCCTGATCCTCGCCGGCGCCGCGGTGTGCGCGACCTCGACCGCCGCCCTGGCCGCCTCCCCGCCCCCCGCCCCCGGACCCGCAGCGCTCAAAACCCCCACGCTGAAGGAAACGCTGAAGGCGATGGACGTCAGGCCCGCCTGGCAGAAGGCCGTGCAGTGGGCCATGTCCAAGCGCGGAACGCCCTACGTCTGGGGCGGCACCGGCAACGGCGGCTTCGACTGCTCCGGCCTGATGCTCCGCGCCTACGGCGCCGCCGGGATCAAACTCCCCCGCGTCACCTACGACCAGTACGCCGCCTTCTCCAAGAAGATCGCCTGGAAGGACCTCAGAGCCGGTGACCTGGCCTTCTTCAGCGGCCTCGGCCACGTCGGCATGATCACAAAGCCCGGCTACATGGTTCACGCCCCGCAAAGCGGCGACGTCGTCAAGGAGGAGAAGCTCAGCTCCTGGCGCCGCGCCTCCTTCGTCGGCGCGGTCCGCCCCGACCCGCAGGGGGTCCAGCTCGCCAAGCGGGTCGAGCTCGCGACCGAAGTCGTGCCCGGCGGATGAGACACGCCGGCGGATCGCCGCCGGGAGGCCGTGGAGGCCCCGGTGGCGGCGAGAACGGGTTCAGCGGGTGGGGGCACCACCGTTGTCCCTGCGGTCCAGAGCGGTCTGGAGCGCGTCGGTGGCCTCGTCCTCTGTCTCCTCGGGACGGTTCCAGGGATACATGTCGTACATGGCGAATCTCGTCTCGGTCGCACGCGAGCAAGGAAGGTGGTCAAGTCTCCGGTCGGGACTCCGACCAGGCCTGATGTCGAGGGTCCGGATCACGGACCGGCGACGGGGGCTTGGAGCCGGCAAGCGCCACAACACCGCGGCGAGTCGCCGGCCTGCCCCTGTCAGGCCTCGCCGCGGCAGGTAGGAATTACGAGAACCTGGCGCATTTCATTCCAGGCTACCTGCCCACGGAAACGCCGTCTCGCCCGGCGTACACACTTCTCACATGCTGAGACGAGATGTGGCCGCCGCCCCGGTCATCGGGGCGGCGGCCACATCGGTGGACCACGGCCGTGTTTCCCGTACGTCCCCCGATCGGTCCTGGGTGATCGCATGTCGTCCTGGATCGGGAAGGGCCACCGACCCGCGACGACGCGGCACGCGCGGGAAACGGGGCTAGTCGGCCAGGTCGGCCGAGCGGCCGCTGTCGGCGCCGATCTCCGCGCCGATCTGGTCGATCACCTCGGCCGGGATCGCGGTGTCGACGGTGAGGGCGATCAGCGCCTTGCCGCCCTTGGCGTCCCGGGCCACCTGCATCGAGGCGATGTTGATCGAGTGGTCGCCGAGAATACGGCCGACCACGCCGACGATGCCGGGACGGTCGGTGTAGGTGAAGAACGACAGGTGGTCGGTGGGCTCGATCTCCATCTGGTAGCCGTTGACCTCGACGATCTTCGTGATCTGCCTCGGCCCGGACAGGGTGCCGGAGACCGAGACCGTGCGGCCGTCGGCGAGGACGCCGCGGACCGTCACGACGTTGCGCCAGTCGGGGCTCTCGGAGCTGGTGACCAGCTCGACCGACACCCCCCGGTCCTTGGCCAGCAGCGGGGCGTTGACGTAGGTGACCGAGTCCTCGACCACGTCGGTGAAGACGCCCTTGAGCGCGGCCAGCTCCAGCACGCGGACGTCGTGGGAGGCGATCTCACCGCGCACCTCGACGTCGAGCTTGGTGGCGACCTCGCCCGCGAGGGCGGTGAACACCCGGCCGAGCTTCTCGGCGAGCGGCAGGCCCGGCTTGACGTCCTCGGCGACGGCACCGCCCTGGACGTTGACCGCGTCCGGCACGAACTCCCCGGCGAGGGCGAGCTTCACGCTGCGCGCGACCTGGGTGCCCGCCTTCTCCTGGGCCTCGTGGGTGGAGGCGCCCAGGTGCGGGGTGACGACGACCTGGTCGAGCTCGAAGAGCGGGCTGTCGGTGACCGGCTCCTTGGGGAACACGTCGATGCCGGCGCCGGCGACGCGGCCCTCCTTGAGGGCGGAGTAGAGGGCGTTCTCGTCGATGATGCCGCCCCGGGCGACGTTGATGAGGCGCACGTTCGGCTTGACCGCGTGGAGCTCCCTGTCGCCGATGAGACCGATGGTCTCCTTGGACTTGGGCAGGTGCACCGTGATGAAGTCGGCCTCGCTCAGGGCCTCCTCGAGCGAGACCAGCCGGACGCCCATCTGCGCGGCGCGGGCCGGCTGCAGGTAGGGGTCGTAGGCGATCAGTTCGACGCCGAACGGCTGGAGGCGCTGCGCGACCAGCTGGCCGATCTTGCCGAGGCCGAGGATCGCGACGACCTTCTCGTCGAGCTCCACCCCGGTGTACTTCGAGCGCTTCCACTCGCCGCCCTTGAGCGCGGAGTGCGCCTGGGCGACGTTGCGGGCGGAGGCGAGGATGAGGGCGACGGTGTGCTCGGCGGCGCTGGTGATGTTGGAGGTCGGCGCGTTGACGACCATGACACCGGCCTTGGTGGCGGCCTCCACATCGACGTTGTCCAGGCCGACGCCCGCGCGGGCGACGACGCGGAGCCTGGGAGCGTTGGCGATCGCCTCGGCGTCGACCTGCGTGGCGCTGCGCACGATGAGCGCGTCCACGTCGGCGAGGGCGGGCAGGAACTGGGCGCGGTCGGCGCCGTCGGTGTGGCGGACTTCGAAGTCCGCGCCCAGAACCGCGAGACCAGCCTCGGAAAGTTCCTCAGCGACCAGTACGACGGGCTTGTTCACAGGCTGGATCCTTACTAGACGGTGAGGGGTGCACGGACCTCACGTAGTCTATCGGCGCTTGTGAACGCGTTCACGAGTGTCCCGCGATCCGAGACGCTTCGCGCCACCGGGAAACCCCTCGGAGAGGCTCCGGAGACGGGTGGGACGTGAGGGGATCTCGCGACCCACGAGGCGATTACCCGTCCTTGACAGATCTCATGCACCAAAATTCAAGTTGGTCTTGATCCCAAGAAAACTTCGCTATTACCCTGATAAGCCGTGGTCCACTACCTATCGTTCCTCATATGAGCATCGGGAACCCCGCTCTCGGCAACGTACTCGCGCAGCACGGCGACCCGCACCGGCTGCTCGCGGCGCTGGCCGAATGGGGACTCCTGGTTGCCGTGCGACCCGACCGCTCCGTCGTGCTCGGCACGACCCAGGCCGGTGATCGTGTCCTGCTCGGATACACCTCGGCGGACACCTACGCGCGGCACCGCGGCAGCCACTCGCTGTCGGCGTGCGACGCCGACACCATCCTCGACATCCAGCGCGTCACCGGCGTGCGGGAGATCGTGATCGACGCGGCGGGTCCGGCGGCCGCGGCCGTGCCGATCGAGGACCTCCAGCGCTACCTGCTCTCGACGCGCAGCGGCCCCACGCCCGCGCTGTCGAGCGCGGCGCCGACGGCGTACGCGACCGGGGCGATGGCCACGGTCTCGCGTCCCGCGCCCGCGCGCCCGCAGAGAACGCCGGTGCCGGCAGCGCCCTCCCAGCCGTGGATCCCGGCACCTCGCCCGCACCTGTCGGGCCCGATGCAGATGGTGGACCCGGGATACCGCCGATGCGACCACCCGATCCTGCCCGCGCTGCGTGCCGCGATCTCACACCTGCTCGTCGACTACCCGCTCGTCCACCACGTGTGGATCTCCGAGGCCAGTACCTCCTCGGGCGCCCCGGGGATCATGCTGCATGTGAAGGTCCACATGTCGGCGGCCGAGGACGTGGTCAGGGACATCCATCGCGGGGTGCGCGCCAGGTTGCCACAGCTCGCCGCGAGCGAGGCGCCGATCCTGATGGCGAGGGTCGCCGACGCGCGCAGCGAGCAGCGGATGGTCGAGCTGGGCGCCCACGTGGTCTGCGCCGACGTCACCGACTGAGCGCTCCGACCGGCCGGGCAGGGCGAGCCGGGGTGACCCCCGCGCGCCGATGCCCGGCCGCCCCCGCAGGCCAGGTCGGCAGATAGAGCCAGTCCGGCGAGCCGCCGGGGTGACCCCCGCGCGCCGGATGCCCAGCCGCCCCCCGGAGCGCCGGGCGACGGCCGGGCACGGCGGGTCAGGTCAGGCGACGGGTGAGCACCACCCTCGTCCGGACGCACAGCCCGGCCAGCAGCGCGGTCAGCAGGGGCAGGCCGACCAGCACGCCTCCCAGCAGGAGCCAGGGTACGTCGACCGCGAAGGTGACCAGGCCTGGCGGCATGTCGTCCATCACGGTGATCCCGGAGGCCCATTTGCGGTAGAACCCGCCGAAGACACTCGCAGCCCCGGAGACCAGCCCGACGAACATCCCCACTCCCACCCCCAGGCCGGAGACGAACGCGGCCTGTCCCGCGACGAGAAGGCGCTGGACGCGGCCCGCCGCCCCCACCGCCGCCAGCATGGCCCGGTCGGGACGGCCCTCCGCCACGGCAAGGCCGGTCGCCGCGAACGTACCCCCCAGAATGAGGACCGCCGCGCCGGCGGCGAAGGCCAGGAGCGTCGCCATGTCGCCGCCACGGAAACCCCGCTCGACCTCGGCGACGGTGGTGGAGTCGACCTCCCGGACGGCGGCGTGCAGCCGCTCCTCCTGCTGCGGCGTCGTGCTCACCGCGGCCGGATCGGCGATGAGAGTGTCGTAATCGACGGTGAGGCCCAGCTTGGCCGCCAGCGAGACGGGGAGTACCGCGGTCACCAGCGGCTCGCCCCGGGGCCGCCGGACGACGGCGGGCACCGAGCGCGTGACGCGTTTCGTGATATCGGTCGTGAAGACCAGCTTCCCGTCGCGCAACACCCTCGGGTCGAACACCACCGCCTTGCCCGCGGCGAGAGCGGCTTCGGCGGCGGGATCGGGGCCACGCAGGAAATAGCGGACCAGGTCGGCACCGCCTACCGGCGGGGGACGGAACAACGCGCGGGAGAGGAATTCCGCACAATCTCTCGCGCAGCCGGGCTGGACCACGACGTTGACAGGTCGCGAACCGGGCCCGGCGAACTTTCCCGCCTCGATCAACGGCACCCCGGGCAGGGCGGAGGTGACGACTCTCTTGATCTCCCTCCAGGCCGCAGGTTCGGGGGCGTAGGAGGACACAACGGTGCTCCCCCTCACGTACTGGGGCATGTAGCGCTCGCGCATCTGGGCGGTCTGGCTGGAGACCATCACCGCCACGGTGGCGAAAACGGCGGTCGCGACGAGCACCGCGGCCACGGCGGGGGCCGTACGTCCGCGGTTGCGCACGGCGTCCCTGGCGGCGATCCGGAACGGCAGCGGCAACCACGCGGCCAGGCGCGCGGCGACGCCGACCAGCCACGGCGTCAGCAGGACGAGCCCGAGCTGCCCGAGCACCGCGCCCAACAGCAGGCTGGCCGACTGCCACGACCCGTACTGCGCCCACCGCCTTGCGAAGGCGGCGCCGAGGAGGATGACCGCCATCGCCACCGCCAGGAACACCACGCCCAGCACCGGCAGGCCACGGCGTTCCCTCGCCCGGTCCCGGCGGCCGGCCAGCACCTCCGCCACGTCGGCCCGCGACGCCTGGACGGCGGGGACGAGCGCCGCGAGCAGCGCGCTCACCACCCCCAGGAGCACGGCGAGCGCGATCAGGCCGGCGGGCACCTCCAGGGGGCCGCGGTGGACGAACGGCGCGACGGCCGCGCCGATCCCGATCCCGCCCGCGGCTCCGAGCAGGGAGGCCGCGAGCCCTAGGGTGAGCCCGTCCGCGAGGACGACGCCGCGCAGGTGGCGGGGTGAGCCGCCCTGCGCGGCGATCAGCGCGAGCTCGCGCCGGCGTCGCCGGATGCCGACGGCGAACGCCGGTCCCGCCAGGAAGACGACCTCCAGCACGACGATGACCGCGCCGAGGGCGACCATCACGACGTCGGAGGCCCGCACCGACCTGTGGGGGAACGGATCCTCCGGGCCGGCGCCCGCGGGAGGCGGATCGTTGACCACCGCTCGTGAGAGGACCCTGACGCCATGCTGGTTGATCTCGCGAACCCGCTGCCAGGAGACGGGGGCGGGAGTGTCGACGAGCCAGCTCGTACCGACCTTCCCGGCGTCGTCGAACACGGTTCCCGGGGGCGCGACGATCTCCAGGCTTTCTGGCTCGCGCCGGGACTCGACGACGCCGACCACGGTGACGACGGTGCTCGTACCGACCGGGGTCAGGGTTCTCCCCTCCCGTAGCCCCAGCCCCGCGCCCACCACGACCTCCCCCGCCACTCGTGGCAGGCGCCCTGACCGGAGCGTGTACATGCCCGCGGTGATCGGGTCGTGCAGGTCGATCTCCCAGAGGTCGGCCTCCCGGTAAGCGCCGGCCGTCTCGTAGCCGGTCCAGAGGCCGCGCAGGGGGATTGCGCGGCTGCCCGGCCCGAAGAGGGTGAGGACCTCCCGTTCCGTGAGGGCCCGCTGCTTGAAGCCGCGGCCCTTCACATGGAAGGTATCGGCGCCGACGCTCTGCCGCACTGGCCTGTCGAAGGCCGTACCCCGCACGTGCGCGTCGGCCGTGCCGATGTTCCAGTCCAGCCCTTCCCTGAGCGTGACGTCTCCGGTGGCCTGCCAGGTCAGGCCCGCCGCGAGGAGCATGACCGGCAGGCCGATCATGACCATGATGAGCGCGCTGCGGCCCCTGGCTCGCCCGATTTCCCGGCGGGAGAGGCGCAGGGCGACGAGGATCGCGCTCACGCGGGCGCCCCCGCCCGCCGCCGGAGATCCACTCGCTGGAGATCCGTTCGCCGGGGATCCGCGAGTGCGCTCGGCGCGTCCGTTCGCTCGCTCATCGGGCGCTCTCCAGGGGGGTGGCGGTGGAGTCGGCGATCTCGCCGTCGCGCAGGAAGACCACCCGGTCGGCCCAGGCGGCGTAGCGGGGTTCGTGGGTGACGAGCAGCACGGCGGCTCCCGCGTCGCAGCGGGTGCGCAGGAGCTGGAGGATGTCGTCGCCGGTCGGGGTGTCGAGCGCGCCGGTGGGCTCGTCGGCCAGGATCAGCCGCCGCTCCCCCACCAGCGCGCGGGCGATGGCGACCCGCTGGCGCTGGCCGCCGGAGATCTCTTCGGGGAAGCGGTCGGCGATCTCGCCCAGACCGACCTCGGTGAGCACCTCCATCGCCTCGCGGCGGGCGTTTTTGAAGGCGACCCCGTCCAGCTCGCGCGGGAGGGTCACGTTCTCCAGCGCGGTGAGCGACGGGATCAGGTTGAGGTCCTGGAAGACGTAACCCACATGCCTGCGCCGGAGGCCGGCCAGTTCCCCGGCCCGCAGGCTCGCCAGCGGCGTGCCCTCCACGACCACGGAGCCCGAGGTGGGCAGGTCGAGGCCCCCGGCGAGGTTGAGCAGGGTGGACTTACCTGACCCCGAGGGGCCCATCACCGCGACGAGCTCTCCGGCGCCGACCTCGAAGCTCACCCCGCGCAGCGCCGTCACGCTCTGCGGCCCGTCGCCGTGCGTGCGGGTCACGTCCGCGAGCCGGACGACCGGTTCGAAGGTCATCTGGGTACCCCCTGCGCGCGGGTGCCTGGCCGTGGTCGTGGTCCTGGTCCTGGTAAGGGCGTCAACTGTCCGTCTCCTGTGTCTGGGGATAACGCTTCGGGAGGTCACCCACGCGGGGATCCCGCGTCCGGGACTTCCACGTCCGGGACCTCTGCGTTCGGGTGTTCCGTGTTCGGGTTTTCCGCGGCCGCGGGCCTTCGCGTCCGGGAAGAGGCCGTGAGCACGGCCTCGCAGTGGTCGAGCCAGCGTTGCTCGGCCTCGGCCTGGAAGATCATCGAGTCGAGCACCAGCCGCTGTGCGGGGTTCTCGACGCTCGCGCGCCTGGCCTGGACGAACGCCTGCAACGTGCGCATGGTCGCGGTGCGCTGGGCCTGGATGATCGGCCGCACGTCCGTGGTGGCGGTGACCGCCAGGGCGAGCTTGATGACCAGCTCGTCCCGAGGCCGGTCCGACTGGGCGACGGGGGTGCTGAACCATCGCCCCATCTCGGCCAGACCGGCCTCGGTGATCGAGTAGACGACCCGGCCCTGCTCGTCCTGCTCGCCGGGGCTCACCAGGCCGTCGCGTTCCAGGCGGGAGAGCGTTGTGTAGACCTGGCCGATGTTGAGCGGCCAGGTCGCCCCCGTGGACGCCTCGAACTCGGCACGCAATTGGTAGCCGTAACGAGGCCCCTGACTCAGCAGGGCGAGAAGCCCCTGTCGGATCGCCATGAATACCGAGTATGCATACTCAGTATTCATGGCGCAAGAGATCTGCATATTCTGGACAGGCTCCGCCCTCGGGGCCGATACTCGGAGGATGAGCTCGACGCATCCCCCGGCCCGTGCCTCCGACGGGGACCGTGATCGCGCGATCAACGAGCTGCGCGACCGTGCCGTCGAGGGGCATCTGTCGCACGACACCTTCCTCGGCCGCGTCGACATGGCTCTGCGCGCACGCAATCAGAACGAGCTCGACAATCTGGTCGCCGATCTGCCGCAACGCGGCCGGTTTCGCCGCATGGTCACCGAGGCCGTCGCCTCGGCCTCCGACTTCACCAAGCGGGTGGAGTCGGCCTGGCGGCGCCCGCGGCTGCCCCGGCTCGCGCTGCCCGGCGACGGCAGGACCCGCTACGTGGTGGGCCGGGGGTCGTCCTGCGATCTGGTCCTCGCCGACCTGACCGTCTCCCGGGTGCACGCCGAGCTCCGCCGCGACGAGGAGGGCTGGGTCCTCGTCGACCTCGGCTCACTGAACGGCACCCGCCTGAACGACTGGCGCCTGGTCGGCCCGGCCAAGGTCCGGCCGGGCGACGTCGTCTCCTTCGGCGACTGCGGCTTCCTGATGATCACGCCCTAGAGGCAGGGGGATCCTCTCAACCCTCCTGGCCCCTGGCCGCTCCGGCTTCCTGGGCTTCCTTGATCTTCGCCGCCGTCAGGGTGTAGCGCATGGTCAGCAGGATGCTGAGCCCCATCAGGATCGCGGGCAGCAGCGTCGAGCCGTACAGTGCCGCCGTGGTCGCCGACTCGGGCTGGGCGACCGGCGTGGAGGGGTCGGACTCGACGAATCCGGTCGCGCCCAGCAACCAGCCGAGCACGAGCGCGCCGAACGCGAAGACCACGGTCTCGGCGGCCGTCCAGAGCCCGGTGAACACCCCGGCCCTGCGCTTGCCGGTGACCAGGGCGTCGTGGACGATCACGTCGGAAAGCATCGAGAACTGCAGCAGCTGCAACCCGGCGTAGCCGACGCCGACGAGGAACACGCACGCGTGCGCGTACGCCCAGCCGAGCGGACCGGCGAAGGCCATCCCGACGGCGCCCACCATGAACAGCGCCGACGCCAGGATCATCGCGCCGCGCTTGTCGTAGCGCTTGGACAGCCGGACCCAGAGCGGCATGGTGATCAGCAACGGACCGACGATGCCCAGGAAGAGCGTGGTGGTCGCCGCCGGGTCGCCCAGCGTGTAGGTGGCGAAGTACGGCGCTCCGGCGAGCATGGCTCCGGCGGCGAACATCTGGGCGCAGCTCAGACCGAGCAGCACCATGAACGTCGTGTTCGAGCGGGCGGCGGCGAACTGGGCGGCGATCGACGGCTCCGTCTCGGCCCGCGCGACCATCGGGGCCCGGGCCGTGCCGAAGAAGGCGCCGAGCATCGACAGCAGCAGCACGGCACCGATGACCAGCCCCATGGTCCGGTAGCCGGCGGCCTCGGTGCCCGCGATCACCGGCGCGACCGCCCCGGAGAGCAGGATCCCCAGGCCGACGAAGACCATCTTCCACTGCAGCAGCGAGGAACGCTCGTGGTAGTCGTCGGTCATCTCCGCGGGCATCGCCTTGTAGGGGACCTCGTAGAAGGCGTAGGCCGTCGCGGTGAGGAAGTAGAAGAAGGCGACGTACAGGGCGGCGGAGAGGCCGGTGAGCGGGGGGCCCGCGAAGGTGAGGGCGAACGTCACCGGCAGGGTGACCGCGCCCATGAGCAGCCAGGGACGGCGGGCGCCGAAGCGGGAGACCGTCCGGTCGGAGCGCTGGCCCACCCAGGGGTTGATGAACATGTCCCAGAGCTTGGGCAGGAAGACCACGATGCCGGCGATCCACGCGGGAACCGCGAGCACGTTCGTCATGTAGAACAGCAGCAGCAATCCGGGGACCGTGGAGAAGGTCGCGGTGCAGATCGAGCCGACACCGTAGCCGACGCGCACGCCGCGCGACACGGTGACGACGGCCGGTGAGGGCGCCGGGGAGACCATGCCACATTCAATCGCAGCGAGTGGACGTCCGGTAGGCCCCGGAACCTCGTGATCGCCGGAAGACGAGAATATTTCGGCTCCTGTCGGTCCGGGAGAGCCCGGCGACGAAACCGCCGTCCGGCCCGGATGACCCCCGCGGGACCACCTCCCTTCATGCGGCATATATCCAGCTCAAGTGGCCCATAGAGGGAAATTTCATCTCTCGGGCATCCCTGACGCCGACCGGAGCACCATCGGCCCCAGACGCCTATGCGATCACTCTGGTTTACCTGGGACTCACAGTAAATGTCCGGAATTTGCTGACAAGACGGATCTGTCACCGACAGAATGCGGGGGCCATCCAGCGTCTAACCAACCGGAGGAACCGACATGCGCAGACCGCTAGGGGCGGCACTGCTCTGCCTCGGGAGTCTGGCGGCCATCAGCACGCCGATCGCCACGGCTCACGCCGCGTCCGCTCCGCAGGCCGAGTGCCGTGTGTACGCCGCCAAGCCGTACGTCACCGCGGCGGGACGGATCCAGGCCTCCGCCGCGCGGCTCGGCTGCGACGACACCGCCCTGGTCCGCATCCGCGTCAAGCGCGCCGTTCCCGGGGCCGACCCGATCGTGAAGAGCGCGTCCCGGAAGGGCACCAACGGACGGGTGACGGTGAGACTGCGCTGCGCTCCCGGCGTCTACTACGCCGTCGTCACCGACTACCGGGGAAACAGCGGCCGCTCCAAGCCCGTCAGGCTCGGCTGCTCCCCCACCGACACCCCGGCCCCCACCCCCGCGCCGACCACTACCACCACCCCCAGGCCGACCCCGACCCCGTCGGCCAGCGCCACCCCCACCAAGCCCACCCCCACCCCCAGCTCCACTCCCAGCTCCGCACCGGGATCCTCCCTGTCCGAGGAAGTGGTGCGCCTGACCAACGTCGAGCGGCAGAAGGGCGGCTGTGGCCCGCTCATCTCCGACCCGCAGCTGCGTTCGGCCGCGCAGGGCCACTCGGACGACATGGCGGCCAAGAACTACTTCAGCCACACCTCGCAGGACGGCCGTGACATGACCGCCCGGATCAAGGCGAGCGGGTTCAGCCCGATGCGCGCCTGGGCCGAGAACATCGCGATGGGCCAGCGCACCCCGGCCGACGTGGTCACCGCCTGGATGAACAGCTCCGGGCACCGGGCCAACATCATGAACTGCGCCTACACCCACCTCGGCGTGGGCGTGGCGAACAGCTCCCGGGGCATCTACTGGACCCAGAACTTCGCCAAGCACTAGGAATCAGGCACAACCGGACCGCGAGGCACCCGGTGTGAAACGGCCCGTGCCCCTGGTGACGAGTTCTCGTCACCAGGGGCACGGGCCGCTGCTTTCGGCTCGGCGCCGTCACATGAACGCCGTCACATGAACGCCGTCACCCGAACCTCTACTTGAGCCAGCTCATCATCGGGCGGAGCTTGGCGCCGGTCTTCTCGATCGGGTGCTCGGCCAGCTCGTCGCGGTAGGCGGTGAACTTCTTCTGGCCGCCGTCGAACTCGTCCACCAGCTCCTTGGTGAACTCGCCGGACTGGATCTCGGCGAGGATGCGCTGCATCTCCTTCTTCGTCTCCTGCGTCACGATGCGCGGGCCACGGGAGTAGCCGCCGTACTCGGCGGTGTCGGAGACCGACCAGTACATCTTGTGGATGCCGCCCTCGTACATCAGGTCGACGATCAGCTTCATCTCGTGCAGGCACTCGAAGTAGGCGACCTCGGGCTGGTAGCCCGCCTCGATCAGGGTCTCGAAACCGACCTTGATCAGCTCGGAGACGCCGCCGCACAGCACGGCCTGCTCACCGAACAGGTCGGTCTCGGTCTCCTCCTTGAAGGTCGTCTTCAGCGCGCCGGCGCGGGTGCCGCCGATGCCCTTGGCGTACGACAGGGCGAGGTCCAGGGCGTTGCCGCTCGCGTCCTTCTCGACCGCGACGAGACACGGCACGCCGCGGCCCGCCGTGTACTGGCGGCGTACGAGGTGGCCGGGGCCCTTGGGAGCGACCATGGCCACGTCCACGCCCTCGGGCGCCTCGATGAGGCCATAGCGGATGTTGAGGCCGTGCCCGAAGAAGAGCGCGTCGCCCTCGACGAGGTTCGGGGCCACGTGGTCGGCGTACAGGTGGCGCTGGATGTGGTCCGGCGCGAGGATCATGGTCAGGTCGGCCTCTTCGACGGCCTCCGAGGGAGTGAGCACGCGCAGGCCGTCGGCCTCCGCCTTCTCCTTGCTCTTGGAGCCCTCGGGCAGGCCGACCCGCACGTCCACGCCGGAGTCGCGCAGCGAGAGCGCGTGGGCGTGGCCCTGGCTGCCGTATCCCAGAACGGCGACGTGCCGGCCCTGGATGATCGACAGGTCGGCCTGGTCGTCGTAGAAGATCTCAGTCACTTGCTTAACCTTTCGGGTTTCTCGTACGCGTTACGCGGTCCGGTCCAGGGCCCGGAGAGAACGGTCGGTGATGGAACGGGCACCGCGGCCGATGGCCACCATGCCCGACTGGACGAGCTCCTTGATGCCGAACGGCTCCAGGACCTTGATGAAGGCCTGCAGCTTGTCCGGAGTGCCGGTGACCTCGATGGTCACCGCGTCGGAGGAAACGTCGACACAGCGTGCCCGGAACAGGTTGACCAGCTCCAGCACGCTGGACCTGTTGTCGGCGTCGGCCCGCACCTTGATCAGCGTGAGCTCGCGCTGCACCGACTGCGCCGGGTCGAGCTCCACGATCTTCAGCACGTTGACGAGCTTGTTGAGCTGCTTGGTGACCTGTTCCAGCGGCAGGTCGGCGACGTTGACCACGATGGTCATCCTGGAGATGTCCGCGTGCTCGGTCGGGCCGACCGCGAGCGAGTCGATGTTGAACCCCCTGCGGCTGAACAGCGCCGCGACGCGCGCGAGCACGCCGGGCTTGTTCTCCACCAGCACGGAGAGCGTGTGCCTGCTCATGCCTAGTCCTCGCTGTCCCAGACCGGCGCCATGTCGCGCGCGAACTTGATGTCATCGTTGCTGGTCCCGGCCGCGACCATCGGCCACACCATGGCGTCCTGGTGCACCACGAAGTCGACGACCACCGGCACGTCGTTGATCTCCATGGCCTTCTTGATCGTCGCGTCCACGTCCTCGGGGCGTTCGCACCGCAGCCCCACGCAACCGTAGGCCTCGGCGAGCTTGACGAAGTCGGGGATGCGGCGGACCGTCTGCAGGTCGGTGTTGGAGTAACGCTGGTTGTAGAACAGCGTCTGCCACTGCCGGACCATGCCAAGGTTACCGTTGTTGATGATCGCGACCTTGATCGGCACTCCCTCGATCGTGCAGGTGGCGAGCTCCTGGTTGGTCATCTGGAAGCAGCCGTCGCCGTCGATCGCCCACACCGTGGTGTCGGGGCGGCCCATCTTGGCCCCCATCGCCGCCGGGACGGCGAAGCCCATCGTGCCCGCGCCGCCGGAGTTGATGAACGTGCCGGGGTTCTCGTAGCCGATGAACTGCGCGGCCCACATCTGGTGCTGTCCGACACCCGCGGTGTAGATCGCGTCCGGGCCGACGAGCGCGCCCAGCCGCTCCATGACGTACTGCGGGGCGAGGGAGCCGTCCTCGAACTCGGTGTAGCCCAGCGGATAGGTCGCCTTGTAGGCGTTGAGCGCCGTCCACCAGTCGGCGTAGTCGCCCTTGCGCCCCTCACCGCGCACCGCGGCGATCAGGTCGGAGATGACCTCCTTGCAGTCGCCCACGATCGGGACGTCCGCGTGCCGGTTCTTGGAGATCTCCGCCGGGTCGATGTCCGCGTGGACGACCTTCGCGTGCGGCGCGAAGCTGGACAGCTGGCCGGTGACCCGGTCGTCGAAGCGGACACCGAGCCCGATGATCAGATCGGACCTCTGCAGCGCGCCGACCGCCGAGACCGAACCGTGCATACCGGGCATGCCCATGTGCTGCGGGTGGCTGTCGGGGAAGGTGCCCCGCGCCATCAGGGTGGTGACCACCGGGATGCCGGTCAGCTCGGCGAACTCCAGCAACTCCCCCGACGCCCCGGCCCGGTGCACGCCGCCGCCCACGTAGAGGACGGGCCGCCTCGCCTCGGCGATCAGCTTCGCCGCCTCGCGGATCTGCTTGGAGTGCGGCCGGGTCACCGGACGGTAGCCGGGCAGCTGCATCGCGACCGGCCACTCGAAGGTCATCTTCGCCTGGAGCGTGTCCTTGGCGATGTCGACCAGCACCGGCCCGGGACGCCCCGTCGAGGCGATGTGGAAGGCCTCCACGATCGTCCTGGGAATCTCGTTCGGGTCGATGACCAGGAAGTTGTGCTTCGTGATCGGCATGGTGATGCCGGAGATGTCGGCTTCCTGGAAGGCGTCCGTGCCGATGGCGGCGCTGGCCACCTGACCGGTGATCGCGACCATCGGGACCGAGTCCATGTAGGCGTCGGCGATCGGGGTGACCAGGTTGGTGGCGCCGGGGCCGCTCGTGGCCATGCACACCCCGACCTTGCCGGTGGCCTGCGCGTAGCCCTGAGCCGCATGCCCCGCACCCTGCTCGTGCCGTACGAGCACGTGCCGGACCTTGGTCGAGTCGTAGAGAGGATCGTAGGCGGGGAGAATCGCGCCGCCCGGGATCCCGAACACGGTGTCGACCCCGACGAGCTCCAGCGCCCTCACGAGGGCCTGGGCTCCTGTCATCTGTTCGGTCATCGGCTCGTTCCTTGTGGCTGAACATGCTTAATGGCATAAAAAATGCCCCATCCCGCCTGGTCGGCGGAGCTGGGGCGGCGCGCAGGTCGTAGTGATTCGCTATCGGCCCGCGCGCCGGCGAAGTACTACGAGAATCCCACGGTGAAGCTGCATGGCTCCACCATGGCCGACGGAGTACCCCCGCGTCAAATTCATGGGACACATATCTCAGAGTCCGAGATGCGAGGTCACGCGGGAGACCCGAGGCTGGAGAGGCTGGTGCGGATCAGCGAGTCGACGCCGCGCGCGGCCATCGGGCGCGCCACCAGGAACCCCTGGCCGCGGGTGCAGCCCATCTCGCGCAGCAACTCCAGCTGCTCGGGCCGCTCGATGCCCTCGGCGACCACGATCAGCCCCAGGTCGTGCCCCAGCCGCACGATCGTCCGGGTGAGCAGGGTGAGCGTCTCGTCACGGCCGAGCCCGGACACGAAGGACGGGTCGATCTTGATCATGTCGACCGGGAGCTGCCGCAGGAACGCCAGCGAGGCGTACCCGGTGCCGAAGTCGTCGATGGCGAGCCGGACGCCGAGGGCACGCAGCTCGGAGAGCCGGGTGATGGTCTCCTCCGCGTCCTCGACCAGCATCTCCTCGATGACCTCCAGGGTGAGCGCGCTGGGCGGCAGCTCGCTCTCGGCCAGGACCGCCTCGACGGTCTCCACGAAGCGCGGCGCCATGATCTGCCGGGCCGAGAGGTTCAGCGAGAGCCCGATCTCCCAGGAGGAGGCACGCCAGGCGGCCACCTCCCTGCAGGACTCGCGCAGGATCCACTCGCTCAGCGGCACGATCAGGCCGGTGTCCTCCGCCGGGCCGAGGAACTGCTCGGGCGGGACGAACTCGCCGCCCCGGCACCAGCGCACCAGCGCCTCGACGGCGGTGACGCGCGAGGTGGCCAGATCGACCACCGGCTGGTACTCGATCGCGAACTGGTTCTCCAGCAGCGCCCGCTGCAGGTCGGCGGCGAGCTCCAGGCGTCGTACCACGTCGGCGTGCATGTGCGCGGCGAACACCTCGACCCTGCGCCCGCCCAGCTCCTTCGCCCTCGCCATCGCCACGTCGGCGTTGCGGATCAGGTCGGCGGAGGAGACGTCCGCGGTGGAGAAGGCCACCCCGACGCTCGCGGTGAGCGCGACGTCGCGGTCGGCGACCCGGAACGGCTCGGACGAGACCGTACGGACCAGCAGCTCGGCCAGGTCGACCGCTGTCTGGGCGTCGACCGGCGCCTCGAGCAGCACCGCGAACTCGTCGCCGCCCCAGCGCGCCAGGGTGTCGTCGGCCCGTACGGCGGCGCGGAGCCTGCGGGCCGCCTGACCGAGCAGGTAGTCGCCGCTGGCGTGGCCGACCGAGTCGTTCACCGCGGTGAAGCCGTCCAGGTCCAGGAAGACCACGGCGACGTTGCTCGCGCCGGGACGGGCCAGCACCTCCCGGGTGCGCTCCTCGAAGTAGGCCCGGTTGGGCAGGCCGGTGATGCCGTCGTGGAAGGTGAGGTGGGCGACCTGGCTGCGCAGGGCCTCCTGGTCGCTGATGTCGCGGGTGGTGACGAGGAGCAGGTCGTCGCCGCGCACGTGCCGGGTCGCCACCGACTCGGCGGGCCGCCACGTCCCGTCGGAGGCCCGGACCCGGCAGGCGACCATGCAGGCGCCCGGCCCCTCCTCGGCCTCCTCCTCCAGGCTCATCGCGCTCAGCGCCGCCTGGATCCCCGGCACGTCCTCGGGGTGGATGTAGTCGAAGATCTTCCGGCCGACCAGGTCGTCAGGACGGTAGCCGTACGTGATCTCGACGCCCTCGCCGATCTCCCGCACCACGCCGTCGTAGCCGCACAGCATGACCACGTCCCCCGCGCTCTCCGCGAGGTCCCGCAGCTGCCGCTCGCCGAGATGCAGCAGGCTCCGCATCCGCCCGGTCTCCATCAGCATCACGAACAGGCGCACCACCAGGACGGCGACGATCGACGCGCACACCGAGGCGAGGACCGCCGGGGGGCCCTGCACCCCGCCGCTGATCACGCGCAGGAGCACGACGACGGTGGCCGCTCCCACGAGGAACAGCGGCACCGCCGCGATCAGCGAGGACGTGCTCTCCCTGACGAACGGCTCGTCGTCCCTGGGCGCGACAGACCGCGTCGCGGGCCCGCTCCACGGGACCGCGGCGAGCACCAGGAACGCGGCGGGGGCGAGCCACACCCAGGTCAGGGACGGTGTGTCGCCGTTCACCCGGGCCACCGCGGTGATCGTCTCGGAGGTCGCGATCGCGGCGAGCACGGCGAGCGCGGCGAGACCGACCGGCCAGGCCGAGCGCCGGATCGGCACCACGGCCGGGCCCACGACGCTGGCGAGGATCAGGCAGAACAGCGGCGAGGCGAAGGTGACCGCGGCGTCGCCCGCGTCACCGCCGGTGCCGTAGAGCGGACCCACCAGCGACACCCAGACGATCACCATGATGGCCGCGGCGCACACGTAGGAGTCGGCGAGGTCACGCAGCAGGGCGTGCCCCCGCGCGGGTCTGGCCGCCGACAGCGCGGTGCCGACAGCGAGCATCGCCGTACCGGCCAGGAGCACCAGGTCGGCGAAGGTCACCACGAAGGGTGTGCCTTCCGCGATCGGCCGTACCCCTACCCCGGCCAGCCAGGTGAGCGATCCTCCGGCCAGCCAGCGCCAGGCCAGCGCCCTGCGCCGGTCGGTGATTTTGGAGGCGGCGGCGAACAGCGAGCCCGCGGCCGCCGCGGCGGTGACGACGCCCGCCACCGCCTCGACGACCACGGCCGGAGCGCCGCTGACGAGCGCGGCAACGAGCCCCACCACGCCCGCGGCGGCGGCGGTCAGCGGTACCCGGGGGTCACGCCAGCGGATCAATGTCGTCTGCCCATCAATGTCGTTTGGTGTTTTTCGCTTTCGCAGCTTCCCTTGCTCGCTGCGCCCGCGCTGCCGGTGCGAGCGCGTCGTCCTTCGTCCTCGGCGCTCGTACCGGCACAGGGCCAGTGTGTGCCGTCCGACCCGCGCGGGTGGTGACAACGCCGTAGTCGTCACCGATCTGATAACCACGCGAGCAACGGTGATCGCTTTTACCGACGGTACGCACCGCAGGTCACGGGGCAGCCACGGCCCGGATTCCTTTGCCGGTCAGTACGAACCCGTGATCACATCTTTGAGCGGCTCCCTCGCGAGGTGACGCGACGGCTGGGAGCGAGGGCTTGCCACAGGGGCCCCACCCGTCAGTACGAACCCGTGATCACGTTTTTGAGCGGCTCCCCCGCAAGGTAACGCAACAGCTGGGAGCGCAGAAGCTTCAGCGTGCGCCGTACGGACGCCGGAGTGCTGCCCGCGACGTGCGGGGTGATGAGAACCCCCGGCGCCGTCCACAGCGGGTGGCCCTCCGGCAGCGGCTCGGGGTCGGTGACGTCGAGCGCGGCGAGGATCCGGCCCGCCCGCAGCTCGGCGACGAGCGCGTCCGTGTCGACCACCGTGCCTCTGGCCGCGTTCACCAGGAGGGCGCCGTCCCTCATCGCGGCCAGGAACCCGGCGTCCACCATGCCGGTGGTCTCGGGCGTCGAGGGGACGAGCAGCACCACCACGTCCGCCTCCGGCAGCAGCCCCGGCAGCTCGTCCAGGCCGTGCACACCGGCCCTGGCGGTCCTGGCCACCCGGACGACGTCGACCTCGAAGCCGTCGAGCCGCCGCTCCAGCGCCTCACCGATCGAGCCGTAGCCGACGATCAGGACCGTGGAGTCGGCCAGCACCCCGGTGTGGTGGTAGGTCCACTCGCCCTCGCGCTGCGCGTGGACGAACCCGGGAAACTCCCGCAGCACGGAGATCATGGCTCCCACCGCCCACTCGGCGGTGCCCGCGTCGTGCACCCCCCTGGCGTTGCACAGCGTCACCCCCTCCCGCACGTGCGGCCGGTAGGCGTCGACACCCGCGGTGACGGTCTGCAGCAGCCGCAGGCCGGTCATGCGGGCGAGCAGACCGGGAAGATCCGCCAGCGGCGTGAGCGGCGGGATCCAGACCTCGGCCTCCTCCACGCCCTCGGGCACCGGCTCCGTGCCGTCGTAGACGACGCACTCCACTTCCGGGAGATCACACAGGACATCGGCGATGGCTTTGGAAGGTACCCAGATCTTCATGTGCGCATTATCCAGCCGTACGGCCGGTGGCGCCGCCCCTCACGACCGCACCGTCCGGCCGTGCGGGACGCGCCGGCACCGTGATTATTCGGACACGCACTTCAGGTCGAGTTCGGGGCGGTAGACCGTGGTCTTCTTGACGCGCTTGATCTCCTTGCCGTCCTGCTTGAAGACGCGCCAGACATCGATCGTGAACCCGTTCTGGCCGACCATCGGGATGCAGGTGGGGCCGCTGTCGGTCTCGCTCTTGAACGGGGTGACGTTGTATCTCTCCGAGGAGATCGACTCGATCTCGTAACGCTTGGTGCTCCAGAAGGCGACGGTGACCCCGCTGTCGTTGTAGGAGGTCTTCACCAGCACCCCGTACGGCGAGTCGTTCTTCCAGCGGAAGTCGGGCTGGGGCCAGGAGACCGTGGACTCGCGTCCGGCCGGGTAGCGGGAGATGTAGAACTCGTGCGCCATGTGCTGGACGTCCTCGAGGCCGCCGAAGAACACCGCGTTGTACATGGTGGTGACGAACTGGGAGATGCCGCCGCCGACCGAGTCGACCAGCCTGCCGCCCTGGATCATGGGGGCGGGGACGAAGCCGCGTGCCGTGTCGCGCTGGCCGACGACGCCGTTGAGCGAGAAGGTCTCACCCGGCTTCACCAGGTGACCGTCCAGGAGCTTGGCGATCGTCCTGATGTTGGTGACCCGCGGCGGGCAGCAGGTGTAGGGGGTGGTGAACTGGCTGATCCGCTCCTTGATGCCGAGCTTGCGCGCGTCGGCGTCGGACATCCTCGGCTTGACGGTGGCGAGGAGGACCGGGATCGTCCGGTCGCCGTCACGGGCGACCATGTTCGCCACGTCGGTGGCGAGCCGCTCGTCGTCGACGCCCTTGCCCTTGCGTCCGGGCACCAGCTTCGGCTTTCCTCCGACGATCTGGAACGTGGGGTCGCGGGGGGCGAGGGCCGAGTCGATCAGGTCCCCCTCCACGGAGGCCACGGCGTTCTTGGCGTCGAACTTCGGGCTCATACCGCCGGAGCTGTCCGGTTCGAAGGACAGGTGGGCGGCGAGGGTCTCCACCGGCAGCTGGGTCTGCTTGCCGGCGAAGGTCAGCGTGACCGGCCCCGACAGCGCCTTCCGCGCACTGGCCGCGGCCTGCTTGACCGTCTCCGCCCCGGCCATCGGCTTGATCACCGAGACCGGGAGGCGGACCTCCTTCTCCGGGCCGAGGAAGGCCTTCGTGATCGCGGCGACCGCGGCCTCCCGCTCCAGCTCCCGGCCGTCGCGGGGCGTGACGACGACGGGCTTGACGCCTTCGAACGTGACCGAGCCCTCACGGACCTTGAGATCGACCTTCTTGGCCAGGCCGGCGACCGCGGCTCTCATCTTCTCAAGGTCGGAGGAGACCTTGGGCTCCAGGTCGGTGGTGCCGGTGAAGGCCCGCCAGACCTCGGCGGGGCTGGGAAAGCCGCTGGGCGCCTGGGCGATGGTGGCGACCACGTCGAACTCCAGGCCCGACTTCGCGGGGTCGAAGTCGTAACGCTTGCCCGCCGCCAGCAGGGTCATCTTCTCGCCGGCCTTGCCCGACAGACGGTCTCTGAGCTTGTCGGCCGCCTCGGTCGCGGTCAGGCCGCCGATGTCGATGCCCCGCACGGTGGTGCCCGGCAGCATCTTTCCGGACATGATGACGGCGGGCACCGCGTAGGCGAGCGCGACGACGAAGAGTACGGCGAAAACGATCAGGAAGAGCCTGCGGGCCCCGCGGCGACGCGGAGGCGGCTCCTCGTAGCGGAGCCCGTCCGGTTGCGGGAACCCGCCGTCGCCACCGGGGACGAGCGTCGGCTCGTCGCGCCGGAAGGGGCGTTCCGGAGTGGCCATCTGCCAGGGCTGCGGGGGCTGGGCCGCGGGGGGAAGCGTCGTCCCGCGGGACGGTGCGGACTGACCACCGGGGCCGGGCCTTCCTGCACCCGGAGATCCTCCGTGGCCGGTGGGGCCGAAGATGTCGGGCGAGACACCGGGGGGAAGGCGCGAACCCCCCTGGGGTTGGGCGGCCTGAGTGCCGGGAGCTCGTCGCGGGTCGCGGGCGCCCGGTGGTACGGGGCGTGAAGGAAGGGGCATTGCCTCAAAGGGGTCCGTCGGTGGGTCCACAGACGCTCCGGCGTTCCGCACGGCCTCCGCATCCTCCTGCTTCGCAGCTTCCACCTCCGGCAACCTTAAACCACATTGGTCAGCCTCCGCCCAAAATGAAATAACAAATCATCCTGTCCATCGGTAGCGATGCTCGGGTCTTCCCGCCGTGCCGTACTTCGGGCGGAGCTCCGCCTGGCCCACCGCGCACAGGTGTTCCAGATACCGGCGGGCGCTCACCCTGGACAGACCGGTCACCGTCGCCGTCTCGGTCGCCGACAGGTCGCCGCCGCTCTCCCTGAGCGCCTCGGCGACGAGGGAGCACGTGGTGCCCGACAGCCCTTTGGGCAGCGGTGGCGGAACCCCCCTGACCGCGCCGAAGAGCCTGTCGACCTCGTCCTGACGGGCCTCGTCCCCGAGGGTGGCGAGCCGTCTGCGGATCTCGGCGTACTGTTCGAGGCGCTCGGTCAGGGCGCGGGCGGTGAAGGGCTTGATCAGGTAGTTGACCGCGCCACCGCGCATCGCCGCCCGGACCGTGGTGACGTCGCGCGCGGCGGTGATCACCAGGATGTCCACCGGTTGCGCGGCCCCCCTGAGCTTCCTCAGGACGTCGAGTCCCGACATGTCCGGCAGGTAGATGTCGAGCAGCACCAGGTCGGGCCTGCGCGCCGCGGCCGAGGCGATCGCGGCGCCCCCGGTGTGGACGACACCGGCGACCGTGAAGCCCGGCGTCCTGGTGACGTAGCCGCCGTGGATCCTCGCCACCATGAAGTCGTCGTCCACAACCAGGACGCGGATGTCGCCCATGTGCGTGTCCCCGGTCAACTCGGCACCTTCCGTTCCGTGGAGGCGGATTCCCCCGCTCCTTCCGCGAGAGGCGGGGCGGGCGCCGGCCGCGCTCGATCGCCCCACCCACCGAGGGCTCCTTCCGCGGCGGGCGGGGCGGGCTCCCTGGTGGGAAGGAGCGCGGTGAAGACGGCGCCGCCCGCGTTGTGCGCCCGCACCCAGCCGCCCCGGCGTGCGCACGTCTGGCGGGTGAGGGCGAGGCCCAGGCCGCGCGGTCCCGCGTGGGCCGCCTTCGTGGTGAAGCCCTCCCTGAACACCTCGTGGACCAGGCCGGG
Source organism: Streptosporangium sp. NPDC000095 (assembly GCF_042899335.1). Lineage (NCBI taxonomy): Bacteria > Bacillati > Actinomycetota > Actinomycetes > Streptosporangiales > Streptosporangiaceae > Streptosporangium > Streptosporangium sp. NPDC000095. The sequence continues at coordinate 158,713 of NZ_JBIAZS010000013.1, read as the reverse complement.
GGTGATCCCGGGACCGGAGTCGCCGACCCGGACGCGCAGCCCGTCCGCCTCGGTACGGACCGAGACCTCCACCGTTCCGCCGGTCTCCTGCAGCGCGTCGAGGGCGTTGGCGACCAGGTTGCCGACGACCAGGACCGCGTCGTGCGGGTCGCCGAGCATGCCCTCCTCCACCCGGGAGTCGTCGGACAGCACCAGGGTGGCGCCCCGCTCGGCCGCCTCGGCCGACTTGGCCAGCAGCAGGGCGGCCAGCGTCGGGTCGGCGACCTTCTCCCTGATGCCCGAGGCGTGCCTGCTGTAGGCCTCGGTGGTCTGGGTGATGTAGCTGACGGCCGTCTCGTACTCGCCGAGTTCCAGCAGGCCGACCACGGTGTGCATCCGGTTGGCGAACTCGTGGGCCTGCGCGCGCAGCGCGCCGGTCGTGGTGCTGGCCCGGTCGAGCTCGCGGGTCAGGCGCACCAGTTCGGTACGGTCCCGCAGGGTGACCACCCAGCCGCTCTGCAGTTCCCGTACCGCCACCGGGGTCCGGTTGAGTACGAGCACCCGGTCTCGGTGGAGCACCACCCTGTCGTCGCCGGGGTCCACCCCGTCGAGCACGTCCCGCATCCGGTCGGACAGGGGCATCTCCCGCAGGCTCCGGCCGACGTCGTGCCGGGAGAGGCCGAGCAGTTCGCGCGCCGCGTCGTTGACGAGCGTGACCCTTCCCTGGAGGTCGAGGGCGAGCACCCCCTCCTTGACGCCGTGCAACACGCCCTCGCGCTGTTCGAGCAGGGCAGCGATCTCTCCCGGTTCCAGGCCGAACGTCTGGCGGCGTACCCGCCGGACGATCAGCGCGGCGGCGCCCGACCCGGCGACGAGGACGGCGAGGACCGTCCACAGCAGCGGCGGGAGCGCCTCGCCGAGCTGGTCGGCGAGACGCTCCTCCAGGATCCCGACCGAGGCCAGGCCGATGACCCGCCCCGAGGAGTCGAAGATCGGGGCCTTGCCGCGTACCGAGCGGCCGAGGGTGCCCGTCTGGACGCCGGTCCAGCGCCGCCCGTTCGTGAGGATCTCCGAGCCGTCGGTGGACAGCCTCTTGCCGATCAGGCTCGGGTTGGGGTGGGCGTAGCGGATCTGGTCGCGGTTCGCGATCACCACGTAGTCGGCGCCGGTCGCCGCCTGCACCCCGAGCGCGATCGGCTGCAGGCTCAGCTCGGGTCTGGGCAGGGCGAACGCCTCGCGCACCTGGGGAAGCCCGGCCACCGACTCGGCGATCGCCAGGGCACGCTGCTGGTACTGACGGTCCAGCAGGGCGCGGGTGTGCTCCATCCAGACACCCGCCGTGCCGGCGACCGCGAGGAACACGATGACGGTCTGCAGCACGAAGAGCTGGGTGCCGAGCGAGGCGTCGAGTAAGCGTCGCACGAGTTGACTCCTGGTCGGAGACCTCGATGAAAGCAGTCCGAGATAACGGCGCGGTCGAGGACGTGTGACCAATACGACCGATACGACGGCAACCACGCAAAGCATCGACAGGCTGCCCTCCTGAGGTCAGCATCCTCACCACGCTTTATTGACGTTTGTTTGGAGCTGACCATGCGACTTCGGAGACTGGCCGCCCTCGCGGTGCTGTCCCTCGCCGCCCTCACCGCCTGCGGTTCCGATGGTGGCTCGGGAACGAGCGCGCTGAGAATCATGGCTCCGGCCTCACCCGGAGGCGGCTGGGACCAGACCTCCCGCGTCGCCGGCGAGGCGCTCAAGACCGCCGAGCCGTCGCGCAAGATCGAGGTCTACAACGTGCCCGGCGCGGGCGGCACCATCGGCCTGGCCCAGCTCGCGGGCGAGAAGGGCAACGGTGACCTGCTGATGACCATGGGCCTGGTCATGGTCGGCGCGATCGAGCAGAACAAGTCGAAGGTCACCCTCGCCGACACCACGCCGATCGCGAAGCTCACCGAGGAGTACGAGATCGTCGTGGTCCCCGCGGGGTCGCCGTACAAGACGCTCGGCGAGCTGGTGACGGCGTGGAAGGCGGATCCGACGAAGATCGCCATCGCGGGCGGCTCCGCCGGGGGCACCGACCACATCGTGGCGGGCCTGATGGCCAAGGCCGCGGGCATCGACCCCAGGCAGGTCAACTACATCGCCCACTCCGGCGGCGGCGAGGCGCTCAACGCGCTGCTCGGCGAGAAGGTCGCTATGGGGATCTCCGGCATCGGCGAGTTCGCCGAGCACGTGAAGTCCGGCAAGCTGCGCGCTCTCGGCGTCAGCTCTCCGGCGCGGCTCGGCAACGTCGACGCGCCCACTCTCAAGGAGGGGGGTCTGGACGTGGAGCTGGCCAACTGGCGGGGCTTCGTCGCGCCCGGCGGGCTGGACGACGAGGCGAAGAAGAGCCTCACCGACCTGGTCACCAAGATGCACGAGTCCTCCGCGTGGAAGGAGGCGGTGCTCAAGAACGGGTGGGCCGACGTCTTCCAGACCGGTCAGCCGTTCGCCGACTTCCTCGCGGCCGAGCAGACCAAGGTCAAGGGCATCATCGCGGAGATGGGCCTCGTCTCCTGATGCCTCCCGTGGAAGACCCGTCCGGCCGTACCGGCACCGGCGCGACCGGTGCCGGTACGGCCGGCACCGGACCCGAACCGGCCGCCGTCACCCGCGTGGGCGACGGCGGCGCCGATCCCGCCCTGGATTCCGGCTCGGGTTCCGGCTCGGGTTCCGGCCCCGATCCCACCCTGGATTCCGGCTCGCCTTCGGGAGGCGGGGTGGCGACCGCGGCCGGGTGGTCGTGGCGGCGGCCCGAGCTGGGGCTGGCGGTGCTGGTCCTCGCGCTGGGAGCGTTCGTGATCGTCGGTACCGCCGACGTCACCGCCGCGGGCTCCGTCCTCGGTCTCGGCCCCCGGTTCTTCCCCGCCCTCGTCGGGGGGGCGATGCTGCTGATCGGGCTGTTCTACGTGATCGACGTGCTCAGGGGAGGTCACGGCGACCCCGAGGACGCCGAGGACAGCGAGGACGCGGACTCGGCCGCGCGGGCGGACTGGCGTACGGTCGCGCTGGTCAGCGTGATCTTCCTGGCCTTCACCGGGCTGCTCGACCTGCTCGGCTGGATCATCGCGGGTGCGCTGCTCTTCTTCGGCCTGTCCGTGACCCTCGGGGCGACCCGGCGGCTGCGCGCGGGGGTCGTCGCGATCCTGGTGTCCTTCCTCACCTACCTGCTGTTCGTCAAGGGCCTCAGCGTGACGCTGCCGGCCGGGCTGCTGTCCGGGGTGATCTGAGTGGACTCCCTGCGGCTGTTGCTGGACGGCTTCGTGACCGCGCTCACCCCGGTGAACCTGCTCTACGCGCTGGTGGGCGTCACGCTGGGCACGCTGGTGGGCGTGCTGCCCGGCATCGGCCCGGCCATGACCGTGGCGCTGCTGCTGCCGATCACGTTCACCGTCCCTCCGGAGAGCGCGTTCATCATGTTCGCCGGGATCTACTACGGCGGCATGTACGGCGGGTCGACCACCTCGATCCTGCTCAACACGCCCGGCGAGAGCTCCTCGATGATCACCGCCCTTGAGGGCAACAAGATGGCCAAACGCGGCCGGGCGTCCCAGGCGCTGGCGACGGCCGCGATCGGCTCGTTCGTCGCGGGCACCATCGCCACCACGCTGCTGGTCGTCGCGGCGCCTCTGGTGGTGGACTTCGCGATCTCCTTCGGCCCCGAGGACTACTTCGCGCTCGCCGTCCTCGCCTTCACCGCGGTGTCGTCGGTGCTGTCCCGCTCCGTCGTACGAGGGCTCGCCTCGCTCGGCCTCGGCCTGGTCGTCGGGCTCATCGGCATCGACCAGCAGACCGGGCAGGCCAGGCTCACCCTGGGCGTCCCCCAGCTGCTCGACGGCATCGACGTGGTGATCGTCGCGGTCGGGCTCTTCGCCATGGGCGAGGTGCTCTACGTCGCCTCGCGGCTGCGGCACGACCGGCCGGAGGTGATCCCGGTCGGCCGGGCGTTCCTCGGCCGCTCCGACTGGTCGCGTTCCTGGCGGCCGTGGCTGCGCGGCACCGCGCTCGGCTTCCCGTTCGGCGCGCTGCCCGGCGGCGGCGCGGAGATCCCCACGTTCCTGTCGTACTCGGTGGAGAAGCGGCTGGCGCGCGGGGTCGCCCGCGAGGAGTACGGCAAGGGCGCGATCGAGGGGGTCGCCGGTCCCGAGGCCGCGAACAACGCCTCGGCGGCGGGCACGCTCGTCCCACTGCTCACGCTGGGCCTGCCCACCTCGGCGACGGCCGCGATCCTGCTCGCGGCCTTCCAGCAGTACGGGCTGCAGCCGGGCCCTCAGCTGTTCGACCACAACCCGGCGCTGGTCTGGGGCATGATCGCCTCACTGTTCGTGGGCAACACCATGCTGCTGGTGCTCAACCTGCCGCTCGCCCCGCTCTGGGCGCGGGTGCTGCAGATCCCCCGGCCCTACCTCTACTCGGGGATCGTGCTGTTCGCGGCGCTCGGCGTCTACGCGCTGAACTCCTCCTGGGTGGAGTTGGTCATCCTCTACATCCTGGGCATGCTCGGTTTCGCGATGCGCCGCTTCGGCCTGCCGGTGGCCCCGGCGGTGATCGGCCTGATCCTGGGCCCGATGGCCGAGATCCAGCTCCGCCGGGCCCTCGCGATCGGCGCGGGTGACGTGACGGTCCTGGTCAGGAGCCCGATCGCGGCGACGCTGCTGGTCATCTCGCTTCTGGCGTTGTTCACGCCCCTCGTCAGGAAGGTGGCCGCCCGCCGCGGCGCCTGACCGGAACCGGCCGCACCGGGTGCGGCACACGCGGGCACGGACGGAGGTCCGTGCCCGTTTCCGTTCCGGCCCCCGTTCTCCCGTCTGTCGCGCGGGCGTACGCTCCGTCTCCGCCCGGAGCGTACGCCCGCGCGGACCGTCGGAAGGCGTCCGGGCGCTCAGGGGGTGAAGGCGGCCAGCAGGTCGTCCAGCCCCGCCTTGACGCGCTCGACCGTCACCCCGTGCTCGCGCAGGCGGTGGGCGAGCAGCGGCGCGGCGAGCGGGGCGAGCAGGGCGTCGGCGAGGACGTAGGCGTCGGAGCCGGGGCCGGCCTGGGTGACGAGCATCGACAGGTGGGCGTGGTATGCCTCGTAGGCGCCCCCGAAGCGGGCGAACGGTGTCGCCGTCTCGGCCATCACCAGCAGGTCCAGCTGTTCCACCGTCCTGTCGGCGAGGGCGTGCAGGAAGCCGCGGATGCGGGCGGGCGCGTCGGCCCCTGGCCCCAGCGGCGGCGGTCCCTCGATGAAGGCCGCCTGGAACTCGCGTTCCCGTTCGTCGATGAGCGCGTACGCCAGCCCTGAGCGGTCGCCGAACCTGCGGTACAGCGTGCCGACCCCGACCCCCGCGGCGGCGGCGACCTCCGCCATCGACAGCCCGTCGACGCCGTGATCGGCGACGATGCCGGCGGCCGCGGCGAGGATCTTCGCCCGGTTGCGCGCCGCGTCGACCCGTTCGCGGCGGGGATTCGTGACGACGTCCACGATCACAGGCTACTGGAGGGTTGTAAGCGGAATCAGTTCCGCTTTATGGTTAAGCGGAACTGATTCCGTTTAAGGAGCACACCATGACATGCAGGGTCGCCCTCGTCACCGGGGGAAGCCGTGGGATCGGCTCCGCCATCGCCGCACGCCTCGCCACGGAGGGCACCGACGTGGCGATCACGTACGCGCGTTCGGCGGAGCGGGCGGCGGCGGTCGTCAAGGAGATCGAGGCCGCCGGCGCCCGCGGGCTCGCCGTGGCGGCGGAGGCCACCGACGCGGACGCGCTCGTCGCCGCGGTCGAACGGACCGTCACCGAGTTCGGGCGGATCGACATCGTGGTGAGCAATGCCGGCATCGCCCCGTTCGGACCCCTGGAGGAGGTGACGCTCGCCGAGGTCGACCGCACCCTCGCGATCCACTCGCGCGCCTCGTTCGTGCTGGCCCAGGCCGCCGCCCGGCACATGGGCGCGGGCGGCCGGATCATCTGCATCGGCAGCAGCCTCGCCGAACGCGTGCCGTACCCGGGGTGGACCCTTTACGCGATGAGCAAGTCCGCGCTGGTCGGCCTGACGAAGGGTCTCGCCAGGGACCTCGGCCCGCGGGGCATCACGGCCAACCTCGTCCAACCCGGCTCGACCGACACCGAGATGAACCCCGCCGACGCCCCCGAGGCGGAGGAGGAACGGCGCCTCACCGCCCTGGACCGCTACTGCGACCCCGGTGACATCGCCGCCACCGTCGCGCACCTGGCCGGAGAGGGTGGCAGGAACATCACCGGCGCCACCATCACCGTCGACGCGGGCACCACGGCCTGACCGGGCCCGCGCCGGGCCTGCGCCGGGGAAGACGACGGGTCCGTGACGGGAAAACGGGAAACGGCCGCCCGGTTGTGGGGAGCCGGGCGGCCGGGTCTTGTCCGGGAAAGTTCGGGGAAAAGGCTATTCCCGCAGGGTGTCGACGGCCGGTCCGTTGAATTTCAAGCCGTCCTCCCTCGCCAGATAGCTGCACGAAACCCATCCCGTGGTGCCGGAGGGCAATCCCGAGGCCGACCTGGCGCCCAGCCGGAAGTTACACCAGCCGCCCGTCGAGTTCGGGTTGAGAATCTGCCCGTAATCGCCGTAGTAGAGATAGCCGATGACCGTTGAGCCTCCCGCGCTCGATCGCAGGCGCACCCCGTCCGCCACCACCACCGCGTCCACGCCCGGGGCCGCCGACAGGACGAAAGCGCTCCTCACCGGGTCCGCATGAGCGGGAACGGCCGCAACGGCCATCCCCGCGGCGGCCGTCAACGTCGCGGCGGCGAATGCCAGAAGCTTTTTCATTGGACGTTCTTCCGATCGTGAGGTCAGGTCATGCCGGAGTTAAAGGTGAGACTGCAGTGATTACTGTGCAAGCCATCAAGAATTTCGTCAACACCTGTTCAGTTTCAGAAATGTGAATTACCACATAAAAGAGGCCCTTCCGATTAAGGGCACGCAGGCGACCGGAAGGATCCTCGACATCCGTCACCGGGCCGGTCCCGCCGACGGTCCAGGTCGCGTCGCAGGCCTCGCTCCGGGCGGCCACGGCGCCCGGCCCCTCGCGCTCCCAAGCGGAACACAAGTGGTCCACAAGTGATCGTTCCTAGGTTCCTCCGTAGAACCGGGGGCCGAAAGCGGCAACCCGGTGACCGGTTCTCGACACCGAGGCCGGAGGACCAGCCGGGGTCGCGACGACGCGGCCGAGAGGAATGATCATGTCGAAGATCACGATTGACGACCTGCCCTTCGAGGGTGCCGAGCTCGCCGAGGCCGAGCTGGGCGAGGTGTCCGGCGGCAAGTGGTCGGTCAGCGCGTGGAAGAAGGACCTGCCGTGCGAGTGGTGGCAGTACTAGTCCGCGGATCCAGCGGCTGATCGGGCCGGCCCACCGACGGGACCTTCCCCCCGGTGAGGCGGGCCGGACCCTTCGGCGGACGGGCGCATCGGACGAACACGGCGCGGTGGGACGGGAGACCCGTTCCGCCGCGCCTTCGAGACGGGACCGGACAGTGATTCTGATCATCAGCAGGCGGGGTGACGGGGCGGTCGAGAGGGTCGTGGCCGCACTCCGGCGGCGCGGCGCTCACCTGGTGGGAGCGGACGGCGACGCGAACACCACCGCGACCTGCTCGGGGACGCCCGTGCTGTGGTGGGACACCGGTGACTTCCCGAGCCGCAGCCGGATCACCGTGTCGTTCGCCGGCGGGGAACGACGGCTGCTGCTGGACACCGGCGCGGAGACGATCGACCTGTCCCGGATCACCGCGGTCTGGCGCAGCCGTCCGAGCGCGCCCTCCGCGGCCGACATCGTGACCGAGCCGAGTCACCGCGCGCACGTCGACCGGCAGGCGGAGTTCATGCTGGACGGGGTGTGGAGCCTCCTGCCCGCGCGCTGGCTGCCCGGCCGCCGGGCGGACGAACGCCGCGCGCACAACAAGATCTTCCACATGGCGCGTGCGATCGAGCTGGGCTTCTCCGTACCCGACACGGTCTACACCAACGATCCCGCCGAACTCGCGGGCGCGTACGAATCGGCGGAACGGCTGGTCGCCAAGCAGATCACCGCCGAGCCGTTCCAGGTCGACGGCGCCGAGCACCGCGCGTTCACGACCGTGGTCACCCGCCGCCACCTGACCTCCCGGCACCGCCTCCAGGACGAGCCGGTGATCCTGCAGCCCTACGTTCCCAAGGCGGTCGAGCTGCGGGTGATCGTCGTGGGAGAGCGCGTGTTCGCCGCGGAGATCGACGCGTCGGCCTCCCGGGCGGCGAGGGACGACTGGCGGCACTACGACAACGACCGGGTCAGGTACGGCGTACACGAACTGCCCGCCGAGGTGGCGTCGCGCTGCACCCGGCTGGTCGCCGACGTCGGCCTCACCTACGCGGCCCTGGACCTCATCGTCACCCCCGGCGGCGAGTACGTCTTCCTGGAGCTGAACTCCAACGGCGCGTGGGGGTTCGTCGAACTGTGGAGCGGACTGCCCGTCAGCGACGCGATCGCGGGCTGGCTCATGGACGGAGAGAAACCGTGACCGATTTCGCGCAGGCCCTGCGATCCGGGGTCTCCCTGCTCCGTACGCTGCCCCGCCGCGACGCGGGCGTCGCCGACGCCCACCGTGCCGTCGGCGAGTGGGCGGCGCGGCACCCGGAGATCCGGGCACAGCTCGTCGTCGACCGGCGCCCCGGAACCCCGGTGGTCGACTACGACCTGCTCCTCGACCATCCCGAGGGCGGCACGGTCGCACTGACCGCCCCTGCCGAGGACGGGGTGCCCTGGCTGATCGACCACTCGACGCACTGGGCGGCCGGGTATCTGGTCAGCGTCAACGACGTGGACGTGACGGTTCCCCAGGCGCTGACCATGCTGCGCTCGCTCTCCCGGAGGGACGCGTCGCCGTACCAGGAGATCGTCGACCAGTGCCTGCTCGTCGAGGCCACCGAAGAGGCCGCCGGCACCGAGCCGCTCACCGCCGCCGACCTCCAGGCGACGGCCGACGAGTTCCGCAGGAGCAGAGGGCTGCACGACCGCGCGTCGACCCTGGCCTGGATGACCGAGGCCGGGATGTCCGGCGAGCGGTTCGAGGCGTACATCACCGAGATCGCCCGCCGCCGCCGCTTCCGCCGGGACAAGGAGGCGGAACTCGCCCCGGGCCACCTGGCCGCGAACCCCGGCGCCTTCGCCCGGGTCAGGGCCGTGTGGGTCACCGGCGAGGAGAAGGTGTCCGCCGCCGGCACGACCGACCTCCTCTCCGCCCTGACCTCGTTCGGGGAGGGGACGTCGGCGGAGGAGACGGTGGTGACCTTCGCGACCCGCTGGGAGACGGATCTGCCCGAGGCACTGCGCGGCGCGGCGCCCGGCCGGGTCGTCGGCCCGGTGGAGCTGCCCGACGGCGGCTTCCTGACCGGAGCCGTCCTGTCCAGGAGCGCGGCCACCGGCGACGCCGAGACCCTCGCCGCCGCCGGACGCGCCGCGTTCGCCCGCTGGCTGGCGGAACGTCGCGCCTCGGCCACGATCGAGTGGCACTGGTCGTGATCGATCCGGACAGCACACAGGCCGTCCCGGCGCCTGGCCGGCACCGGGTGCGGCACTGGGAGGACAGCGAGGGGTACCGTACGCGGCCCCCCTACGCCCCTCCCGCCTCCCCTCCGCACCCCGCGGCCGACGCCGACGACCCCCGAACGCGTTTTCCCGCAACCGCCGACGCCACCGAGACGCGGACGCAGCCCTCCACCACCGCCGACGCCACCGACCCCCGGACGCGCCCCCCGGCCACCACCGGCCCCGGGGTGCCCTCCTCCGCGGCCGGCCCCGCCGCGCCGACGCCGTCCACACCGGCCGGTCCCCCCTCGGGGAGCGGTCACGGGCGGCCCATCTACCGGGAGGAGGCGCTGCGCCGGCACGCCGACTCCCGCGCCGCCGCCAAGATGCCGCTGGTGATCAGCGGTCCGTCGTTCCTGCTGCTGTGGATCGTGGTGGCCGCCGTCCTCGCGGCCGGTGCCACGCTGATCACGCTCGTGCTGGGAGCGGGCGGATGAGGAACCGCGTACCGGTCCTGCTGCAGAACAGCGTCACCGAGTGCGGCGCGGCGTGCCTGGCGATGGTGCTCTGCCACCACGGCCACCGCACCACGCTGCACCAGGTGTCCGAACGGCTGCAGGTCGGCAGGGACGGGCTGAGCGCCAAGGCCATCGTGGAGGGCGCCCGCGAACACGGCCTGAAGGCGCGTGCCTTCTCCCTCGCGCCCGAGGACCTGGCGCGTGTGCCGCTGCCCGCGGTCGCGCACTGGGAGTTCAACCACTTCGTGGTGGTCGAGCGCTGGTCACCCGACCGGGTTGACCTCGTCGATCCCGGGCGGGGCCGCCGCCGCCTCACCGCGGAGGAGTTCGGCGCCGGGTTCACCGGCGTACTGCTGGTCTTCGAACCCGGCGAGGGGTTCCATCGCGGCACGTCCTCGATGGCGAGCGCCTGGCGGCGCGAGTTCGTCCGCACCCTGTTCCGGCGCCGCCGCGGCCTGCTCGCGCAGGTCATCGCCGCCTCGCTGCTGCTGCAACTGCTGGGCCTGGCGCTGCCCCTGCTCTCCCAGCTGCTGATCGACAAGGTCATCCCTTCCCGGGGAGCGGACCTGCTCCCCCTCCTCGGCGGGGCCGTGCTGCTGGCCGGGGTGGCCCAGTTCGTGATCGGCTACCTGCGGGCGGCGCTGCTGGTGGCGGTACGGGCCCGCGCCGACCAGGAACTCACCGAGGGGGTGATCGGCCACCTGGTGACGCTGCCGTACCGGTACTTCGCGCAGCGCGGCAAGGGCGACCTGCTGACCAGGGCCGCCAGCGTCTCCACACTGCGCGACATCCTCACCGGCCAGATCGTGGCGGCGCTGCTGGACGGCCCGCTCGCCATCGGCTACCTCGTGCTCGTCTACATCTGGGATCCCGTCTTCGGGCTCGCCCTGACCGGGGTGGTCGTGGCTCAGGGGCTCCTGGTGCTGGCCACCACCCGCCGGATCAACCTCCTCACCCAGCGGGAGCTGACCGCCTACTCCGCGTCGCAGAGCAGCCTCATCCAGGCGATCACCGGCATCGAGACGCTGAAGGCATCCGGGGCCGAGAGCCGGGCGGTTGAGCAGTGGTCGGCCCACTTCACCGAACAGCTCAACGCCGACGTGCGCAGCGGCCTCACCCGGGGCCTGGTGGAGGCCGCGCTGTCCGCGATCCGGGTGGTCGCCCCGCTCGGCCTGCTGTGGCTCGGCACCTGGCGGGTCCTCGACGGGGAGCTGACCGTGGGCGCGCTGATCGCGCTCAACGCCATCGCGCTCGGCGCCCTCACCCCGCTGGGCTCGCTCATGACCGGCCTGCAGAGCCTGCAGCAGGCGGGCGCGCACTTCGACCGGCTCTCCGACATCCTGGCCTCGGAACCCGAACCCAGCGAAGGCATCGAGGTGCTCCGGCTGCGCGGCGCGGTGGAGTTGCGCGGCGTGAGCTTCCGGCACGACCCCCGCGGCCCGTGGGTGGTGAGGGACGTCTCGGTCTCCATCCGGCCCGGGCAGAAGGTCGCGCTGGTGGGCGCCTCGGGCTCCGGCAAGAGCACGCTGGCCAGGCTGCTGCTCACCCTGCACACCCCGGTGGAGGGCGAGATCCTGTACGACGGCGTTCCGGCCTCCGAGCTCAACCTGCGCACCCTGCGCCGCCAGTTCGGCGTGGTCGGCCAGGACTCCTCCCTGTTCAGCGGATCGATCAGGGAGAACATCGCACTGAACCTCCCCGACGCCCCCCTGGAGCGGGTCGTCGCCGCGGCCGAGGTGGCGGCACTGCACGAGGAGATCATGGCCATGCCGATGAAGTACGAGACGGTGCTGACCGACGGCGGCGGTCTCTCCGGCGGCCAGCGTCAGCGGCTCTCGCTCGCCCGCGCGATCCTGCCGCGACCGAAGATCCTGCTGCTCGACGAGGCCACCAGCAACCTGGACAGCGCCACCGAGGCGACCATCGAGTCCAACCTGTTCTGGCTCACCCAGACCCGCATCGTGATCGCCCACCGGCTGAGCACGATCAGGGACGCCGACCTGATCCTGGTGATCGACTCCGGACGCGTCGTGGAGCGCGGCACCCACGACGAACTGATGGCCGCCGCCGGCAAGTACGCCGAACTCGTAACCGCCCAGAGCAGTCCCACCTGACTTCGCTCCCCGCACGACACGAACCGACTCGATTTTCGAGATAACGCAACCGAACGGACGGCGCTTACCAACCTGCGGTCGAGTATTCGATCACCCGGCATGCATAAGAAGGCCAGAAGAATCGCGGATCGCGTCATCCGAGCGGACATCCGGTCCAACTCATCCTCAAAAACACCGGGCAGCCCGTCCAACGGCGCCATGTTGATCGACACCGAGGGCCAGCAATACCGAACAACGTACGGCGATATACAGGAAGGCGTCTCGTTCGCCGGATCGGTCACGATGAGCAGCGGCGACAGCCGCAAGGGGGTCCTCGTCTTCGAGGTCCCCAAGACCATGAAAATCAAAAAGCTTCAGTTCGCACTGGACAGTGGATTCGCCGACCACAAGGGCGAGTGGCTGACCGAATAGAAATACGTTCACAACGCGCTGATCCCAGCGAGATCAGCGCGTCCGCCAACGCGTTGTCAGCACGGGAGCGGTTGGCCGCGGTCCTCGCCGTCGATCCGGGCGAGCCGGCCCGTGATTGCGATCCGGGCCCCCGATAGGTCATCATGGCGGTCATGACCTACAGGAAGGGCGGCCACCGCCCCAGCCGATGAACCCCGGCACGTGGAAGCCGGGCGACGATCCTCTCGACGAGCGCCCCACCTTCCTCGCTCACGCCCTCGCGATGTCCCTGCGTTACGGGTCCGGCCCGTGGCCGCAGGACGCGGACCGGCTCCCCGATGACCAGCCCCGCCCCACCGGCGACGAACCGTTCATCAGCAGCGTCGTCATGGACGGCATCCAGAGCCATCACTTCGGTATCGAGTCCGACGACGACGCCGTCATCGAGATCGCCGACCTGCTCGGCAGGATCGTCACCGGCGATCCCGCCCATGACGATCTTCTACGGCTGCATGCTCGGTCAAGCGCCGTTTCGGCGCTCGGTATCGCCGACGATCTCGTCGACCGAATCCGGCGACTACGACTCCCCAGAGACCGCATAGGCGCGGTCGGCAGACATCTGGCCGAGCACGGCACCCACCGTGAAGCCGTCAAGATCGGCATTGTGCTGCTCGGCGCCTGTGGGGACGAACGGGACCGCGAGCTGCTGCTCCTGCTCGGCACACTGGAGGAACTCACCCTGTACGCGGTGGTGGCCCTGCAGCGCACCCAGCCCGACCGCCAACGCGCCACCTACGAACTGGCCCGCCGAGTGCGCGGCTGGGGCCGCATCCACGCGGTGGAACGACTCAAAGGGTGCGACGATCCACAGATCAGGGCCTGGTTGCTCCGCGACGGCTTCCGCAACGAGATCATGGACGAATACCTGGCCCACCTCGCGGCCACGACCGGTGACCTGTACTCGGCCCTGCTGGAGCCGGACATCGACGACGCCTTACTGGACGGCGCCGCGGACATCCTGGCAGCCCTGGCCCTGGGCGGCCCGGCCGAGGACATGAGCGACTACGCCGACGCCGTACCGGCCATGCATCGCCTCGCCGACCTCCTCGCCGACCGGGGAGCCACGATCGGCAGGCTGGACGCCGCGCTGAGAATCCTGGCCTTCCTCCGCGAGCTCGACGACGATTCGCCCTGGCCGCCCGACACGATCGCGCGGCTCCGCCGCCGCTACGAGGAACTCACCGCCCAACCTCGGTGGAACGACCTCGTACTGGAGTGCCTGACCGACCCGCACCACGCCCATTTCCACCACGCGATGTGGGTTGCCGACAGACTTCGGCTGCGGGTGGTCCCGCAGATCATCGCCCGGCTGAAGACCGATCCGCTGGACGAGTCCGCCTGGTACCACGCCATCCGGCTCGCCACCGCCGAGGAGGCCGAACAACTCGGACACCTGGCCGAACGGCTCCTTCCCCTCGCCGATCTGGCCGACGGGCCTGGTGATCACCGCGGCATCGGCAAGGAGTACCGGCCGGATCGAGCGCTGGAGTCCGTCGTAGGCGGACTGGAGGCCTTCCCCGGCATCGGACTGACACTGATCGACGTGGCGCTGCGCGGCCGACTCACCAGAGTCCGGCGCGCTGCCCTGGCCACACTGACCGGCTGGCCGAGCTCAGCCGTACCAGACGAGGCCAGACACTGGCTGCGGCAGGCGGCGTCGGTCGAACCCCACGAGAAGACCAGAACCGAGATGATCGACTTCCTTCGAAACTAACGCTGGTCAGCCGCTCGGCGGAGCGTTCGTCTCACATGGCGAAGGCCGACGTGTGGAACCTCCGGCGCGCCCACCCGGACGCCGGCGCACGGTCTTTTCACGGAACCTCCGGCGGCCACCTCCCGGACGCCGGCGCGCGGGCTCCTCGCGGAACCTTCCGCGTGGGCCTCCCGGAAGCCTCACGCGCGGGCCACTCTCAGCCCGTCGCGTGAGCCTCCGGGAGACCCCGCACGCGGATCGCCCGGTCAGCCGGAGACGCCGAGGCGCTCCAGGATGAGCTCGCGGGCGCGGCCCGCGTCGGCCTTGCCCCTGCTCGCCTTCATGACACCGCCGACCAGGGCGCCGACGGCGGCGACCTTGCCGCTGCGGACCTTGTCGGCCGCGTCGGCGTTGCTCGCCAGGACCTGGTCGATGATCTCCATGAGCTCGCCCTCGTCGTTGACGATCTGCAGGCCGCGGGCGGCCACCACCTCGTCGGGCGAGCCCTCACCGTTCAGCACGCCCTCAAGCACCTGGCGGGCCAGCTTGTCGTTCAGCGCTCCCCCGGCGACCATCGCGCACACCCTGGCGATCTGGTCGGGGGTGATGCTCAGCGCGCTCAGCGGGAGCCCGGCCTCGTTGGCGCGGCGGGCCAGCTCACCCATCCACCACTTGCGGGCGTCCGCGGGCGGGGCGCCCGCGGCGACCGTCGCCTCGACCAGGGAGATGGCGTCGGCGTTGTGCATGGAGGCCATGTCCAGGTCGGAGACGCCCCACTCCTGCTGGAGCCGCTTGCGCCGCGCGCCCGGCAGCTCGGGCAGGGCGGCCTTGAGGGTCGCGACCCACGCGGGGTCGGGGGCGATCGGCACCAGGTCGGGCTCGGGGAAGTAGCGGTAGTCCTGCGCCTCCTCCTTGGACCGTCCCGAGGTGGTGGTGCCGGTGTTCTCGTGGAAGTGACGGGTCTCCTGGATGATCCGGCCGCCGTCGGCCAGGATCGCGGCCTGACGCTCGATCTCACCCCGTACGGAACGCTCGACGCTGCGCAGCGAGTTGACGTTCTTGGTCTCGGTGCGGGTGCCCCACTCCGAGGAGCCGCGCGGCATGAGGGAGACGTTCACGTCGAAGCGCATGGAGCCCTCCTCCATGCGCACGTCGGAGACACCGAGACCGCGCACCAGCTCACGCAGCTCGGTGCCGTAGGCGCGGGCGACCTCGGGGGCGAGCCTGTCGGTCCCCGGGATCGGCTTGGTGACGATCTCCACCAGCGGGATGCCCGCCCGGTTGTAGTCGACGATCGAGTAGTCGGCGCCGTGGATGCGGCCGGTCGCGCCACCCACGTGGGTGGACTTGCCGGTGTCCTCCTCCAGGTGGACGCGCTCGATCTCGATCCTGATGGTCTTGCCGTCGACCTCGACGTCGAGGTAGCCGTCGAAGCAGAGCGGCTCGTCGTACTGGCTGATCTGGTAGTTCTTCGGCATGTCCGGATAGAAGTAGTTCTTCCGGGCGAAGCGGCACCACTCGGCGATGGAGCAGTTGAGCGCGAGACCGATGCGGATCGTCGCCTCGATCGCGGCGGCGTTCGCCGTCGGCAGCGAGCCGGGCAGCGCCAGGCAGACCGGGCAGACGTGCGTGTTCGGCGGTGCGCCGAACGCGGTCGGGCAGCCGCAGAACATCTTCGACGCCGTACCCAGCTCGACGTGCGTCTCCAGGCCGAGCACCGGCTCGAAGCGCTCCAGCGCCTCGTCGTACGGCATCAACGTCTCAGCGCTCATTGTCGTTCACCGCTCCTCGCTCGCTACGCGGAGCGCTCGTCCCTCGCGCGCCACTCCGCTCACTGCGTCGGGCTCTCTCAGCGCTCATTGTCGTTCACCGCTCCTGTGTTCATAGATATCCAAGTCCCTTCAACGCGTTCCTCGTCTCGGCCACCCAGTTCGCGTAGGCGGGCACCTGGGCCAGAACGGCGAGGTCGATGTTGCGTCCTATGTACTCGAAGTAGTCGCGGGCGGGCTTGCCGCGCTGGGGGACGGTCGTGGCCAGCACCCCCGCGGGGTCGGAGATCCTCTCGACGTCGCGAGGTCGCGCGGGCAGCCTGCTGAGGTCGCTGCCCTCCAGTTTCGCCCACGCGGCGGGGTCGGCGAGCATCCAGCCTTCGGTCTCGCCCATCCCTATCACCGGCACGAGGTAGTGCGAGTGATAGCGGACACCCTCTCTGCGGCGGCGCTCCCGCTCGTCTTCGTGCGTGAAGAGCAGGTGGCAGTCGGCCGCGAGCTCCTCCAGCGCGGTGACCAGGTGCTCCCGGTCACAGGAGACGACCTCCGTCGCCTCGACGTCCACGGCGTACGGCGACATCCAGGTGAGCTCGCGCAGCTGCCTGGAGATCAGGACGCCGAGGAAGCCCTCGTCGACCTCCCCTTCCGCGATGAGTCCCGGCACCAGGGGGCGGCTGCTCATGCCGCCGCTCCCAGGTATTCGCGGACCTGCCGGGGCGAGACGAACGTTCCCGGCTCGCCGTCCGGCTGGATCGACTTGGCCACGGTCACCCGCGAGACCCGGTCGTTGTCGGGGTCGACGCGGACCGCGGTGTCGAGGAACGTGAGCGCGTCCGGCTCGGTCCGGTAGACCTCGGCGACGACGATCGGGGACTGACTGGTGAGGATGAGCTGCCGCAACGGCTCGGGACCTCCGGGCACGGTGATCCGGCGGCGCACCCGCCGGAGCAGCTCGCCGAGACGGGCCGGGTGGACACCGTTCTCGATCTCCTCCACCAGCAGCGTGCCCGGGTGGTCGGGATCGTGCAGGGCGGTGAGAAGGCCGAGGATCCGCAGGGTGCCGTCGGACAGCAGCGCTGCGGGAACCGCTCCCTGGCCGTCGACGAGCAGCTCGAAGGAGCACTCCCCGCGCTCGACGCGCGGCACCAGGTCGATCACGTCGGGAACCACCCCGGCGAGATCGGCCGCGAGGTCGGCCAGCGCCCCCGTACCCGCCATCCGCCCGAGCACCGCGGCCAGGTTCGCGCCGTCGGCCGCGAGCGGCCCCCGGTCGGCCGAGGGGCACCGGCGGCGCATCGCCGCGGGTGACGGCGAGTATCGCCGCCACGACTGGA
Source organism: Streptosporangium sp. NPDC000095 (assembly GCF_042899335.1). Lineage (NCBI taxonomy): Bacteria > Bacillati > Actinomycetota > Actinomycetes > Streptosporangiales > Streptosporangiaceae > Streptosporangium > Streptosporangium sp. NPDC000095. The sequence continues at coordinate 141,296 of NZ_JBIAZS010000013.1, read as the reverse complement.
CCGTACGGCGAGGCGTGCCCTCCGGGTCGGGGTCCTCGACCATGAGCTCCAGCAGCTCCTCGGGGATCCGCTGGACCGCGTGGCTGACGACGGCACCGCTGGATCTGGGGATCTTCAGCACCATCTCCGCGCCCACGTCGAACCTGACCGGGACCACGGAGCCCGGCTCCGGGGTGACCAGCGCCTCCACCGAGACGACGAACCCCGGCACCGCCGAGCCGTGGGCGACCCGGTGGAACTGCTCCCCGGGCAGCCCTCGGGTCGCCCCGAGCAGCCCCCCGGAACCTTCGATCTCGGCCGCCACGAACCCCACGGCGTCGAAGAGGTTCGACTTGCCGCTCGCGTTGGGACCGACCAGCGCGAGGAAGGGCGGCACATCGAGATCGAAGCTCAAGAAGGACTTGAACCCGTCGATCTCGATCCGAGTGATCATGCCACCGTTCTCCCTGTCACCTGTCTCCCCCTCGCCCCACGATCCCGGAAAAGCCCTACAGCTCCGGTGCTTTGGACAGCAGGTCGCCGCCCCACCGGCTCTGGAGCGCCTTCTCCACCGCGGCGCCGACCCGGTAGCAGCGGTCGTCGCCGAGCACCGGGGCCATGATCTGCAGACCGACGGGCAGTCCGTCCTCGTCGGCCAGGCCGCACGGCACGGAGATCGCCGCGTTGCCCGCCAGGTTGGTCGGGATGGTGCACAGGTCGGCCAGGTACATCGCCATGGGGTCGTCGGCGCGCTCGCCGATCGGGAACGCCGTGGTGGGCGTCGTCGGCGAGATGAGCACGTCCACCTGCTGGAAGGCGGCCTCGAAGTCGCGCGCGATGAGCGTGCGGACCTTCTGCGCCTGCCCGTAGTAGGCGTCGTAGTAACCGCTGGACAGCGCGTACGTGCCCAGGATGATGCGGCGCTTGACCTCGGGGCCGAAGCCCTGCGCGCGGGTCAGGGCCATGACCTCCTCGGCGCTGCGGGTGCCGTCGTCGCCGACGCGCAGGCCGTAGCGCATCGCGTCGAAGCGGGCCAGGTTGGAGGAGCACTCCGAGGGGGCGATGAGGTAGTACGCCGGGAGCGCGGTGGTGAACGACGGGCAGGAGACCTCGAAGACCTTCGCGCCCAGCGACTCCAGCAGCTCCACGGTCTCGTGGAAGCGCGCGAGCACGCCCGCCTGGTAGCCGTCGCCGCCGAACTCCTTGACCACGCCGATGCGCAGCCCGGCCACGTCGCCGTTGCGCGCCGCCTCGACGACCGAGGGCACCGGGGCGTCGACGGAGGTGGAGTCCATGACGTCGTGCCCGGAGAACGCCTCGTGCAGCAGCGCCGCGTCGAGCACGTTGCGGGCGAAGGGGCCCGGGGTGTCGAGCGAGCTCGCGAAGGCGATCAGGCCGTATCGGGACGAACCACCGTAGGTGGGCTTCATGCCCACGATGCCGGTGACCGCGGCGGGCTGGCGGATCGAACCGCCGGTGTCGGTGCCGGTGGACAGCGGGGCCTCGTACGCGGCGACCGCGGCGGAGGAGCCGCCCGAGGAGCCGCCGGGGATGCGGGAGAGATCCCAGGGGTTGTGGGTGACGCCGTACGCCGAGTTCTCGGTGGAGGAGCCCATCGCGAACTCGTCGAGGTTGGTCTTGCCGAGGATCACCAGCCCGGACTCGCGCAGGCGGCGGGTCACGGTCGCGTCGTACGGCGGCTTCCAGCCCTGGAGGATCTTCGATCCGGCCGTGGTCGGCATGTCCCTGGTGGTGAAGACGTCCTTGTGCGCGATCGGCACCCCGGCCAGCGGGCCGAGCTCCTCGCCGGCGGCCCTGCGGGCGTCGACGGCGCGCGCCTGTTCCAGGGTCGTCTCGGCGTCGACGTGGAGGAAGGCGTTCACCTTCGGCTCGACGGCGGCCATCCGGTCGAGGTGGGCCTGGGCGACCTCGACGGCGGAGACCTCACCGCTCGCGATCAGCGCGCCGAGGTCCGCGGCGGACTTGCGGATGAGGCTCATGCTTCCTCCCCGAGGATGCGCGGGACGCGGAAGCGGTCGTCCTCGACCGCCGGGGCGCCGGACAGCGCCTCCTGCGGCGTCAGACTGGGTCGCACCTCGTCGGGACGGTAGACGTTGGTGAGAGGGAGCGCGTGCGAGGACGGCGGGATGTCGTCGGCCGCCACCTCGGCGACGCGGGCGACCGCACCGATGATCACATCGAGCTGGGCGGCGAAGTGGTCGAGCTCCTCGTCGGCCAGCGCCAGCCGGGACAGCCGGGCGAGGTGAGCGACCTCGTCGCGGGTTATGGCGGACATGAGTCGTTGAACCCGTTTCGTGGAATGGCAATTGGACACTGTCATCCTATGGCTCGCGACCTGAGGGTCCCGACTCATTAACACGGCCGCAACCGAGCGAAGATCTCTTACTCAGGGCGGTCAGACCGCGTCCGGGCCGTCATCCCTCGCGGGAAACCCCCCGAAGTCCGCCGGTGCGGGTCCGGACGGGGTCGCGACCACGATCCCGACGGGCCGTCGATCGCGAATCGGCTTCCGTCACGGACTCGGGCGACGTCCGGCGAGAACCTTACGCCCCGGAGGGAGCGGCCCGTCTCGTCCCGTGCGAACGGTCGGCCGTGCGCCTTTCCTGAGGAGATCGCGGAGCACGCTCCTCATCGCGTAGAAGCGTACTTCTTAGAAGTACGCTTCTACCTTCCTTCGCCGACAATACTATCGCCAGCGATAGTATTGTCGGCGATAGTATCGCCGTTGGAAGTATCGGGGGAGGCGTGGGCGAGTTCATCGGCAGGGAACGCGAGCTGGCGGCTCTCGGTTCCCTGCTCGACCGCGTCCGGACGGAGGCGACGACCGGGCGTCCCGGGCGGTGCGTACTGATCCGGGGACGCAGGCGGATCGGCAAGTCGGCCCTGGCCGAGGAGTTCATCGCCCGCAGCGGCCTGCCGTCGCTCTTCTACACCTCTGCGCGGGCGGACGCCCAGAGCGAGCTCCACCAGATCATGGCCGATGTCGCGATGTCGGACCTGCCGGGCAGGAACACGTTCCTGGAGGCGGCACCCGGCACCTGGAACGGAGCACTGCAGCTGCTGGCGGACGCGCTTCCCGACGACAGCCCGTCCATCGTCGTGATCGACGAGGTCCCCTATCTCATGGACCGCGTCGACGCCTTCGAGGGACTGCTCCAGCGCGCCTGGGACCGGTTTCTCAGCCGCAAGCCCGTGCTGCTGATCCTCATCGGATCCGACCTGTCCATGATGGAGGCGCTGAACAGCTACGAGCGCCCCTTCCACCAGCGTGGCACCGAGATGATCGTCGGGCCGCTCAACCCCGGTGAGATCCAGCAGATGCTCCGCCTCACGGCCGCCGACGCGTTCGACGCGGCCCTCGTCACCGGCGGTCTCCCGCTCGTCTGCGGGGAGTGGCCTCGTGGGGCGTCGCTCTGGGAATATCTGCACGCCGCCCTGACAAACCCGGTCTCGGCCCTTCTGGTGTCCGCCGAGCGCTCCCTCGCGGCCGAGTTCCCCTCCGCCGCCCAGGCGAGTGAGGTGCTCCGGGCCATCGGCAGCGGCGAGCGCACGTTCACCAACATCGCCAGAAGCGCGGGCGGGATCTCGCACAGCACCCTCTCCAGGGCGGCCGAGCTTCTCACCTCCAAGGGGATCGTCACCGGTGACCTGCCGCTGTCCACCCGCCCTTCCAAAGAGCGCCGATACCGCGTGACCGACCCGTACCTGCGCTTCTGGCTCCACTTCGTCCGGCCGCACATGCCCGAGATAGAGCGTCGCAGGGGTGACCTGACCATGCGGCGGGTCGCCTCGCAGTGGAGCAACTGGCGAGGCCGAGCCGTGGAACCTCTCATCCGCGAGTCACTGGCCCGGCTGCTCCCCGACGACCGGTTGCCGGAGGCGCCGGCGATCGGCTCCTACTGGACCAGGAGCAACGACGTGGAGATCGACATCGTGGGTGCGGACAGGGGGCCGATCGCCCGGCGGCTGTGTTTCCTGGGGTCGATCAAGTGGCTGGAGAACGCCTCGTTCGACGACCACGACCTCGCCGCCCTGGCCGGACACCGAGCGGCCTTGACGGACGAGCCCATCCCGCTCGTCGCGGTCTCGCGCGGCGGAGTCTCCTGCGCCGGCCTCACCGCCGCGTACGGCCCCGATGATCTCATCCGGGCGTGGAGCTGACCCCGTTGCCGGCAGGTACCTCATCGTCGCGAGTCGGCGGCCGTGTTCGCTCCGGCGCGGCGGGTGATCACCCCCGGGCCGATCGGGGGGCACGCGGGGCGGTGCGGCCGGGACATCAGGGTGCGTGGACGTCCCCCGACGGCATGGCGGCCCGCCCCAAGGACGACCTAGGCCCTCTGGGGATCGAGGATCTCGGTGCGGCGCAGGAAGCCCAGGTCATGGGTGGCGATGGCTCGATGTTCGCGCAACCATACGGTCGCGTCGGCAGCGGACATGGGTTCGGCGAACAACCAGCCCTGGCCGAGGTCGCAGCCCATGTCGGCCAGACGCTTGGCCACCTCCTCCGACTCGACGCCCTCGGCGACCGAGCGCAACCCGAGAGAGCGGACCAGGTCGATGATGGAGCGGACGATCCGCTCGTCGTCCTTGGACTCGCCGATGCGGCGGACGAACGAGGAGTCGATCTTGACCTCGGAGACGGGAAGGCGCTGCAGGCGCACCAGCGAGGAGTAGCCGGTGCCGAAGTCGTCCAGCGCGAGCGGCACCCCCAGCGCGGTGAGGGCTCGGACGGCCCCGTCGGTGTACGCCTGGTCGGTCATCAGGATGCGTTCGGTGACCTCCAGCTGGATCGCCTTGGGCGGCAGCCGGTAGCGCGCCAGCCCTTCCCCCAGCTGGTCGGAGAGAGCGCAGTCGAGCAGGTCGCGGGCCGAGACGTTGACGGAGATCTGCTCGTGCAGGCCGGTGTGCCACCAGTGGGCGGCCTGCTCCAGCGCGGCGTCGATGACGTATCCGGTGAGGTGGCGCATCAGATAGGACTGCTCGGCCATCGGCACGAACTCCCCCGGAGGGATCATCCCCCGCTCGGGGTGGCGCCACCGCAGCAGTGCCTCCACGCCCCTGACCTGCCCTCCCTCCAGGTCGAGCTTGGGCTGGTAGTGCAGCCGGAGCTCGGAGCGGTCGATCGCCCTGCGCAGGTCGCCGAGAAGATTGAGGCGTTCCGGACTGTTGCGGTCCTTGTCGGCGGCGTAGATCTCGACCCCGCTCCTGCTCTCCTTCGCGAGATACATCGCCACGTCGGAGCGTTGCAGGAGCATCTCGAAGTCGGGGGCGTGGTCGGGGTAGATGGCGATGCCGAACGAGGCGTCCAGGTCGAAGCTCATGCCCTCCAGCCGGACCGGCTCGGTGATCGCCACCCGCAGGCGGGCCGCCACCTCCCTGGCCGCCGTGGCGTCCCGCACCGAGGGCAGCAGGACGGCGAACTCGTCGCCACCGAGCCTGGCGACCACGTCGCCGGGCCGGACGCTGTGGGTGAGGCGGTGCGCGACCAGTTGCAGGAGCCGGTCGCCGACCGGGTGCCCGAGGGTGTCGTTGATCTCCTTGAACCTGTCGAGGTCGAGCAGGAACAGGCCGACCCGCTCGCCGTCGCGCGCCTCGGCGAGCGCCTCCTCCGTGCTGAGCACGAGCATCTTGCGGTTGGGCAGCCCGGTCAGCACGTCGTGCGTCGCCTGGTGGTCGCGGCGGACCGACATGGTGGCGGTGAAGTAGACCGCCACCATCGGCGCCAGGAAGAGCGGCACCAGGGCCGGTGAGTGGTTCATCACCACCACGACGAGCGGGGCGAGGCCGAGCAGCCCCGTGTAGACGAGGCTCTGGTGGCCGACGGTGGTCCTGATCACCCGGTAGATCGACCTGCGCTCGTGCAGCGCCACCGCGCCGGAGACCAGCAGGGCCCGGATGACGAAGTAGGCGAGCCCGGCCAGTCCGATCGCGAGCAGGTCGGAGCCCGTCGGCACCCAGGCGGTCGCCGTGACAGGCCGGTCGCCGAACAGCCCGAGCACCAGCCCGGCCGCACCGCAGGCCATCGTCACCTGCGCGATGTTGAACATGATCCGATGGATCGCCTTGCGGGTGACGGCCCCGTTGACGATCATGGCGACCGCCTGCAGCAGCACGGCGACCGGCAGGCCGTAGTGGAGCAGCGCGGCGAAGGTGAACATGGTCGACGGGTAGGTGCCCCCCACCGTCATCGACGACGACAGGACCACCGGCCGCAACTCGCCCAGCACGATGAGGGCCGCGAGCATCCAGAACAGCGGGCTGCGGACGAGCTCCGCGGCCTCGGCCACGTTCATGCTCAGCAGGGATACGGCGAGCGCGGTGAACCCGATCGTGATGACGACGGCGAGATAGGCCCACAGGGGCGTCCCCGGTCGCGGTCCGGTGTCGCGAGTGTCGGTTGGGTCGGCCATGAGTAACAAAACCCCCATTAGTTCACTATGGGAGAGTACGGCCTACGGGCCACTTCGCGGAACCGATTGCGCACGTTCTGTCACTATCAATTCGCACGTTTTTGAGACACAAGTCTGGGGTGACCCCTACTCCTCAGGCTTCACCGTGACCTCCGACGCCGCCTCGGGCCCCTCGCTCAGCAGAACCCGCAGGCCCGCCTCGTCGAGGATCGGCACGCCGAGCTTGACCGCCTTGTCGAACTTGGAACCGGCGTTCTCCCCCACCACCACGAAGGAGGTCTTCTTCGACACCGACGCCGAGACCTTGCCGCCGCGGGCGGCCAGGGCCTCGCCCGCCTCGTCACGGGTGAAGTCGGCGAGCGTGCCGGTCACCACGAAGGTGAGACCGGCCAGGGTCTGCGGGAGCTGCTCGGCCGGAGGGTCGTCGACCATCCGGACTCCGGCCGCTTTCCACCTGTCGACGATCTCCCGGTGCCAGTCGACCGTGAACCAGTCGTGGATCGCCGCGGCCACGCGCGGGCCGACGCCCTCGACGGCGGCGAGCTCCTCCTCCGACGCCTCCGCGATCGCGGGGATCGAGCGGAACTCGTCGGCGATCGCCTGGGCCGTCGGAGGACCGACATGCCGGATGGAGAGCGCGACGAGCACCCGCCAGACCGGCTGGGTCTTCGCCTTCTCCAGCTGCTCCAGCATCTTCTCCGCGTTCTTGCTCGGCTCGCCGCTCTGGTTGGCGAAGAAGGTGACGACCTTCGGCTCGCCGCTCTCCGGATCGGTTTTGGGCAGGCCGGTGTCGGGGTCGCGGACCACCGACCTGATCGGCAGCAGCCGATCCATCGTCAGGTCGAACAGGTCGGCCTCGGTGCGGACCGGCGGCTCCTGCGGCGGCAGCGGCTGGGTCAGCGCGGTGGCCGCCACGTAGCCGAGCCCTTCGACGTCGAACGCCCTGCGTCCGGCCGCGAAGAAGATGCGCTCGCGGAGCTGGGCGGGGCACGCCCTGGTGTTGGGGCAGCGCAGGTCGGCGTCGCCCTCCTTCTCGTACGCCAGCAGGGTGCCGCACTCCGGGCAGTGCTCCGGCATCACGAACTCACGCTCGGTGCCGTCACGCAGGTCGACGACCGGGCCGACGATCTCGGGAATGACGTCGCCCGCCTTGCGCAGCACCACGGTGTCACCGATCAGCACGCCCTTGCGCGCCACCTCGGAGGCGTTGTGCAGCGTGGCCCGCTCGACCGTGGAACCCGCCACGACGATCGGCTCCATGACGCCGTACGGGGTGACCCTGCCGGTGCGGCCCACCGCGACCTGGATGTCGAGGAGCTTCGTGTTGACCTCCTCCGGCGGGTATTTGTAGGCGATCGCCCAGCGCGGGGCCCTGCTGGTCGAGCCCAGGTTGTGCTGCAGCTCGATGCGGTTGACCTTGACCACGACGCCGTCGATCTCGTAGGCCGGGTCGTGGCGGTGCTCGCGGTAGAACTCGATGAAGCCGTTGATGCCGTCGAGATCGTCGACGACCCGGTAGAGGTCGCTGACCGGCAGGCCGAACCCGCCGAGCCGTTCGTAGATCTCCGACTGGGTGCGGGGCGCGGCGGCACCCTCCCACTTGCCGATCCCGTGAACGATCATGTAGAGCGGCCGCTGGGCGGTGATGCGCGGGTCCTTCTGCCGCAGGGAGCCCGCCGCGGAGTTACGCGGGTTGGCGAACGGCGCCTTGCCCGCCTCGACCAGCTGCTCGTTGAGCTTCTCGAACTCCTCGACGGGGATGTAGACCTCGCCCCTCACCTCCACCACGTCGGGCACGTCGTCGCCGGTCAGGCGGTGGGGGATGTTGGCGATCGTGCGGACGTTGGCCGTCACGTCGTCGCCGACGCGGCCGTCGCCCCTGGTCGCACCCCTGGTGAGGCGCCCCTTCTCGTAGAGCAGCGCGATCGCCAGGCCGTCGATCTTCAGCTCGCACAGGTAGGGCGCGGGGTCGCGCTCGGCCAGCCGCTCGGCCCTCGCCCGCCAGGAGGCGAGGTCGTCGGCGTTGAAGGCGTTGTCGAGGCTCTCCATGCGCTGCAGGTGACTGACCGGGGTGAAGTCGCTGGAGATCGGCGCGCCGATCTTCTGGGTGGGCGAGTCGGGCGTGCGCAGGCTCGGGCTCCGCTCCTCCAGCTCGCGCAGCTCACGCATCCACCCGTCGTACTGCGCGTCGCTCACGGTCGGCGAGTCGAGCACGTGGTAACGCCAGTTGGCCTCCTCGACCAGCTCCGTCAGCTCCGCGTGCCGCTCCAGCGCCGACACCGGCACACCCTCGACCTCAGCGCCCATCGCCCGCTTCTCCCCTCGTCGTGACCCGAGACAGTCGTGGCCCATGACAAACGTATCTTCGAGCACCGACAACGCGACCCCGTCATTGCCCCGAGTTGGACAAGCCCGAGCCGCCCCCGTCCGGGCGCCCGCGCGAGATCACTCGCCGGGGTCGTCCCGCAGCACGGCGGCGGCCTTGCGGCAGGCGGCCAGGGCAGCCCTGGCGTAGGCGGGCGAGGCCCCGGCCAGCCCGCAGGCGGGGGTGAGCACGACCTGCGAGGCGAGGGTCGAGGAGGGGAAGCCGAGGCGGCGCCAGAGCCCGACGGCGGGTTCGGCGACCGCGCCGACGTCCGGGATCGCGGAGTCCACGCCTGGTACGACGCCGAGGAACAGAGCGGTCCCGGCCTCGACGGTCTCGCCGATCGCGTCCTCGTCGCGTCTCCTCATCAGGTGGGCGTCCAGCGAGACGCCTCCCACACCCGCCGTGCGCAGGACCCCGAAGGGCACGCCGGGGGCACAGCAGTGCACGACCGTGAACGTCTCCGCGGGGAACACCGCGCCGAGCCGGTCGGCGACGATCTGACGGTCGACGGCGGCGAGCCGCCCGAAGCCCGAGGCCGTCGGCACCGTACCCCGCAGGACGCCGGGCAGCCCCGGCTCGTCGATCTGCACCACGATCCGCGAGGCGCCGGGAACCCTGCGGCGCACGTCGGCGACGTGCGCGGTGAGCCCTTCCGCCAGGGATTCCACCAGGTCGCGCACCGCTCCCGGGTCGGCGAGCGTCTTGTCGCCGTGCCTGAGCTCGATCGCCCCCGCCAGCGTCCACGGCCCGCACACCTGGATCTTGAAGGGCCCCTCGTATCCCTGGGCCACCTCCTCCAGGCCGTCGAGGTCGCGTACGAGATGGTCGCGGGCGCGCTTGAAGTCGCGTCCCGGCCGGTCGGCGAAGCGCCAGCCGGACGGCTGCACCTCGACGGGCAGGTCCAGCAGGAGTGACGCGGTGCGCCCGATCATGTCGGCGCCGACACCGCGGGCCGGTAGTTCCGGCAGGTACGGCAGCGCGGGTGACTCCCCGAAGGCGACCCTGACCGCCTCGGCGTGATCCTCACCCGGATGCGACCCGATGCCGGTCGCGGTGGCCTCGCCCCATGGGTACTGGCTCAAGACTGCTCCTGGTTTCGCGTGGGGACGTGGGCGGGAACCCGCCGGCGCCTGCTCGGCTCCCCCGCCCAGGCCAGCCTATGGCCGCCGGATCGCGTCTCCGGCCGTGGCGATCCCGCCGCACCGTGACGGCGTGCGATCAAGCTGAGTAGGGTGCTGCCCGGTATTCACCCTTTTCTGGGGCCTTATCGCTCCGGAAGCGTCTCGGTGCGGGGCCGTTTCGCTCGGGGGACCGTTCGTGCTGGTTCGTTCTGGGGGCGTTTCGTGATCGGTCGGATGCTCGTCACGATGCTGGTGCTGGCGGCGGTCGCCGCGCCACCGGCCGTGGCGAAGAGTACAGAGGCGAAGGGTACGGAGGCGGAGACCGCGGCACGGGCCGCCGCGACGGCGGGGACGGCCTCGGCGGGCAGCGCGGGTACGGCGACCGCGGGGGGCGTTTCGACGGCGAAGGGCGGGGTGGGCAGCGCGGGTACGGCGACCGTGGGCGCTTCGACGGCGAGGGGCGGGGCGGGAACCCCGGGAACGTCCGCGCCCGCCAAATGCAACCCCCGGCGCGGCACGACCAGCATCGGGGAGTCCTGGGCCCAGCGCCGGCTCAGCCTCCCCGAGGTGTGGGAGCTGACCAAGGGGGCCGGGGTGACCGTCGCGGTCGTCGACAGCGGGGTGGACACCAGGCATCCCCAGCTGAGGAGGACCCGGTCGATCGACCTGACCGCGACCGGTGCCCGCGACTGTCTCGGCCACGGCACCGCGGTGGCGGGCATCATCGCGGCGGCCCAGATCAAGGGGGTGCCCTTCACCGGGGTCGCGCCGCAGGCGAAGCTGATCTCCATCAAGCAGACCTCGGACGGTACCGGCGACGTGGGCCGGCTGGCCGCGGCCATCGTGCGGGCCGCCGAGCTGGGCGCCGACGTGATCAACGTGTCGGTCCAGGCGGGCGACCAGGCCGACCTGCGCGACGCGGTCGCCTACGCCCTCGCCATGGACGCGGTCGTGGTGGCCGCGGCCGGCAACGTGCAGAAGGAGGACGGCACCCCCGCGCCCGCCTACCCGGCCGCCTACGAGGGGGTCCTCTCGGTCGGGGCCGCCGGTCTCGACGGCGCGAGGGCCGACTCCTCCAACGCCGTCACCCCCGTCTCCGTCCTGGCTCCGGGCCGGAACGTGACGAGCACCTGGGCCGGGCGGACCTACCGCGAGGACCTGGAGGGAACCAGCTTCGCCGCCCCGTACGTGGCCGGTGTGGTCGCGCTGGTCCGGGCCCGCCATCCCGGGCTGGACAACGTGCGGGTACGGCGGCGCGTCGAGTTGACCGCCGACGGCGGCGCGGGGGCGGGTACCGGCGCGGGGATGGTCAACCCGCTGCTGGCGGTCTCGGCGATCCTGCCGTCCGAGCAGGTGGCGCTCGCGCCGCGCCTCGCCGCCCCGCTGCCGGGAAACGTGGTGCGGCCCGCACCTCCCGAGGATTCCCGGGCCGTCTCGATCTCGATCTGGGTCGCGCTGGGAGCGCTCGTCGTGGGCGTTCTGGTGACCGTGGCGGGCATCGCGATACCGATGGGACGCCGCAGGGGTTGGCGACCGGGCACCATTGACCGCCAAACGTAACGAACAGGACTAAAAATACGATCTGGTGCGGCAAATTTGGTTGGATGGTGCCCGATTAGTTTAAAGCGGCTTTATTGACAGCTGTGCTGGAAGGAATGCAATGGGGTATTTGCACCCATTACTACCCGAAGATCCCAAGCGCATCGGTGTGTACATCCTGGTCGGCCGGCTCGACCAGGATCCAGGACACGCCGCCTACCTGGGACATCTTCCCGACGACGACATCATCCGCGTCATCCGCCTCCTCCCCGCCGAACCCGGGGCTCCCGACCCCAGGACACGGGAGCGGATCACCAACGAACTGCACGCCGCCAAGCGCGCGTCCGGAGCCCACGCCGCGAGACTGCTGGAGGTCGGCTGGTTCGACGACCGCCCGTACGTGGTCCGCGAGCACATCGAGGGACCCACGCTGCGGCAGGCGGTGGCCGAGGGCGGGCCGCTCACCGGGGACGCGCTGGAGCGGTTCGCCACCGGCACGCTCACCGCGCTGACCGCCCTCCACCTGTCCGGCCTCGCCCACGGGTCCCTCACCCCCGACACCGTGCTCCTCGGCCCGGACGGTCCCCGCGTCTTCGACATCGGGCTCGAACCCGTCACGGGCGAGCGGGAGCCGGACTACCGGGCCCCCGAGCACATTCGCGAGGAGGCCACCTCCGCGCCGGAGGCGAGCAAGCCCGCCGACCTCTTCGCCTGGGCGGCCACGGTCGTCTACGCCGCGACCGGACGGCCGCCCTTCGGCGGACTTGCCGAGAAGGTCCGGGAAGGCCACGCGGACCTGACCGGCCTGCCCGCGGAGCTGAGGCCACTCCTCGCCTCCTGCCTGGACGCGCGAGCCCGGGAGCGCCCGGACGCCAAGGCCGCCATGCTGCGCCTGCTGGGCGAGCCGGAGGTCACGGACGCACCGGCTCCTCTCCCCGGCATCGCCACCGGTCCCGCGATCCCCTCTCCTCCCGGCCCTGTCTCCGGCGTCCTGGGGCTCCCGGGCGTCCCCGGCACCGTCTCGGACGCCGGAACGGAGATCGGGGCACCGGATACCGGCGCGGGGGCGCGGCCGGGCACGGGGATCACGGGGATCACGGGGGAAGACGACTCATCACGAGGCGAGCAGGTTCCCGGTGCCGCCGCACCGCGACAGGCGGAGCCCGCGACGTCGGTCTGGGGAGCTCCGCAGCTTCCCCAGGTCGCGTCGGCCGCTCCCGGAGCCCCGGACCCGGCACCCGCGAAGGCGGTCAAGGACCGTCCGAGGACGGGCAACTTCTCGATGGCGCTCGCCGCCTGCGTCGGTGTGATCGTCCTGCTCTCCGGGCTCGGGATCTGGGCCGCCGGACGATACACCGCCCTGAGCGAGCAGCGGGCCTCCGCCGACGGCGCGCTCCCCGAGGTCTCGCTCGGGCTGGTGGACCGGTCACGGAACGAGCCGCAGGGGCAGGACCCCGTGCAGAACACCGGGGAGAACCCCTCGGGCAAGGTGACCGTGCCCTGGGGTACGACGCCCGACCCCGAGGTCGCCGAGGTGGGGCCGCTGCAACTGCCGAGCGACGCACCCACCGAGCTGCCTCAGGTCCCGGACATCGGCATGTACACCAACCCTCCGCCCGTGCCGACGGCACCGCTCACCGAGGCTCCGAACGTGCCCGGGGTGCCGAGTCCCACGGCCGGGGTGCCCTCGGCGGCGGAGACGTCCGCCCCCGCGGCCCAGCCGACGCCGACACCGACACCGTCGTTGACCGTCGAGCCGGAGGGGCCCCCGACCGGAACGCCGACCCCCGAGCCGAGTCCCACCCCCACCCCGGCCCCGCCCGGCACCCCCGAACCGACGCCGACCGCGCCCAGGGGAACCCCGACGCCGACCCCCACCATCGCGCCGACCCGTCCGGCCGCGAGACCGACGTCGTCCCCTGCCCCACCGTCCTGGAAGCCCTCGCACACCGCACGGCCCTCATGGACGTTCAGGCCCTCGCAGACGGCCAGGCCCTCGTGGACGTTCTCGCCCCCGAGTCCTTCGTCGTCCGCGCCGGCGCGGCGCGCCAACCCCTACACGCCGGAGAAGGTCTGCGGGCCGGGCTTCGTCGTGCAGCGGCAGTCCCCGTTCACGGGCGGGACTGTCTACCAGCTCTTCAACGCCGCCACGAAGAACACCTGCGTGGCCACCCTGAAGAACGAGAACGTGGGGGTCGCGTCCCCGCTCTGGGCCACCCTTGAGGTGCAGGGCAGCCGGGCCAAGACCGAACGAGGCAGCCACGAGTACTACCTGGGACCGATCATCGTCTCCGCCCAGGGCAAGTGCGTGCGCTTCAGCGGCGGTGGATCCGCCGGCTCCGCCTCCGTCGACTGGGGGAACTGCCGGTAATGCGCGGCCAGCGGGAGAGCATGCCGGGCATGTCCGGCAAACCGTACTCACCGACCGGGGACCCGGAGGCGGACCGGCTCCTCACGGTGATCGGGGAGCAGACGACCCGGATGGAGGAGGTCGGCCGGAACCTGGCCGAGGCCAGGGGCCACGGCCGGGCGGCCGACGGCCACGTGTCGGTGGAGGTGCTGGCCAGCGGCGCGCTGGCCGCCCTCCGCATCGACCCGCGTGCTCTCCGCCTGGGCTCCGAGGCCCTCGCGGAGGCGATCCTGGAGGCCTCGGGCGAGGCCGTCAGGGACGCGGCCGAACAGAGCGGCGCGCTGCTGAACTCCCTCCTGGAGGACCCCTTCGGGAACCAACCCCTCTGACCAGGTGACCGGTCGGCCCCGGTTCACCCTGGTCGTGGATCCGGCCCCGGGCTTTCGCCCGGGGCCGGATCCACGACGGGAGCACGGCGAGGGCCGACGAGGGCCGACGAGGGCCGACGAGGGCAGGGCCCCGCTCAGACCGGTGGCTTGGCCGCGCGGGAGCCGTGCACGATCACCTTGGAGACCCACTGCTCCCAGGTGGGGAGGGCGGGGTCCCCCTGGACCGTGTTGTCCGCCACGGTGTACGTGCCCGAGCCCACCAGCCGGGACATCAGGTTGCCCGCCGCGTCGTTGGGGAACGCCCTGCCCCATGGGCCGATCTTGGTCAGGTCGAAGGCCGCGTTGAAGGCCATGTTGCTGACGAAGCCCCGGCCGAACTGCTTGGTGTTCTCCCCCTCTCCGGTGACGTCGTTGCCGGTGAGGTCCTTCTTCACCCCGGCGAGATCGAAGATGCTCCACTGCAGCACCTGCTGGCCGCCCGCGTAGCCCACGCTGTCACCCAGGTAGTAGAACGAGTTGTAGATGATCTTCTCGACGCTGATCTTGAAGATCTTCATCTGCAGGATCGCGCGGCCCTTGAAGAACCTGTCCATGATCTGCTTCTGCACGGCCGCCCCGATGCCCGCCGTGGCCCAGCCCCAGGCCACCGTGTAGACCATGTTCATCCACGCCTGGACGGCGAGCACGATCAGCACGTACCGGGTGATCTCCACGGCCTGCGCGTAGTCGCGGCAGGCCTTCGCGATCGCCCGGCAGAACGTGGCGACCTCACCGGGATAGGGCCGGAAGGTGCCCGTCCACAGCGTGTTGAACTCCCGGACGGCCGCGCCGCCGTTGTTCTTCCAGACCTGCTCGGCGACACCGTTCGCGTCGGTGCCGGAGCCTTCGATGGTGTTGGCCAGGTTGTCCCAGATATCCGCTGCCGTGCGCAGCTTGTCGGGATCGCCTTCCGGCCAGCCCACGCCGAGCATGGACGTGACGAACGCGGCGGCCCCGAGGGAACCCGCCCCCATCGCGGTCTTGACCGGGTTGGCCCTGGCGAACGCCCCCACCGCCCCCAGGGGACCCGTGGGCAGGCCCAGGCCACTCATTCGAGCTCGGCCTTGCTGCCCGGAGCACCGATCTCGGGGCCGACGACCGCTTTGACCATCTCCCCGACCGTCGCCCAGTTCGCCCCGGTGACGTTCTCACCGACCAGGCCCAGGTTGTCGCCGATCTTGCGGTAGCCGTTCCCGATGCCCTCGACATGGCTCTTCGCCTCGTCGCGGGCGGCGAGGTAGCCGGTGCCCCCCGCGGCGCCCGCGAACTTCCGGCCGACCTCGTCGTTGCCCCAGAAGGCGCCCAGGGCGTCGAGGTCGGCCATCGCCTTGGCGAAGGCCGTGGCGAGCTCGTCGCTCTCGGCGTGAAAGTCTTCCTTACGTCTTTTCAGATCGGCCGGACTGATATCCGTCGGCTCCGAAGGAAATGACAAGAGAGCCCCCTGAACGTTACGCACGTTTTCCGGGTGAAACTATTCATCAATTGTTACGCGAGATGTTACGGGTAACGTTCTCCTTTGTTTCTTCCCGTTCACTTGTCCGTATCGGGCTGGGAGACGAACGCGGTCTGGATGAGGCGCACGCCGTTCCTCCGGTCGGACAGATAGGCGCGTCCCGGCGGCAGCGCGTGGGGCCGCACCCCGAACAGCACACCCTCGTCCTTGTGGCCCGACATCATCACGGCCGGGGTCGCCATGTCCTTGAGCCGTTGGAGCACCGGGTCGAACATGGCGCGTCCCGCGCCGCCCATCGCGCGGGCCAGCACCAGGTGCAGGCCGATGTCGCGGGCCTGGGGCAGCAGGTCGAGCAGCCCGCCGAGCGGGTTCGCGCCCGAGGCCACCACGTCGTAGTCGTCGACCACGATGTAGATGTCCGCCCCCTTCCACCAGCCGCGCGAGCGCAGTTCCTCCGGCGAGAGGTTCGCCGGGGGGAGCCGCTTGATCAGCGAATCCCTGAGCTCGCCGATGAACTCGGTGGCGGCCGTCGAGGAGGCCGCGTACCCGATGCGGTGCTCGGTGTAGGCGGCGTCCAGCAGCGAGCGGCGGTAGTCGATCACGACGAGGCGCGCCTTCGAGGGCTCGTGGCGGGCCACGACCCCCTCGGCCACCAGGCGCAGCAGGTTGGACTTGCCGCTCTCGTTGTCGCCGATCACGACCAGGTGCGGATCGGCGTCGAAGTCGGCGAGCACCGGCGAGAGGGTGCTCTCGTCGATGCCCAGCGGGATGCGCGCACCGGTCTCCTCGGGGCCCGGCAGGCTCTCGGGCGCCAGGACGGCGGGCAGCAGCCGCACCCTGGGAGCGGACGGGCCGTGCCAGGCGGCGGCGACGGACTCGACCATCGCCCGGGTGGCGGCGGGCAGGTCGTCGCTCCGGTCGCCGCCGTCGACGCGGGGCAGCGCGCTCAGGAAGTGCAGGCCCTCGCGGGTGAGGCCGCGCCCCGGCACGCCCTCGGGAACGGCCATCGCGGTCCTGCGGTTCACCTCCGACTCGTAGGCGTCACCCAGCCTCAGCTCCACCCGGGAACCGAACAGGTCGCGGATGGAGGGCCGGAACTCCGACCACTTGTTGGTCGCGGCGACCACGTGGATGCCGTAGCCGAGACCGCGGGCGGCCAGCTCGGTGATCGTGGGCTCCAGCGACTCGAACTCCTGGCGGACCGTGAGCCAGCCGTCGACCAGGAGGAACACGTCCCCGAAACCGCCGGGATCCACGGCCCCGGCGGCGATCTGGCGCCGGTAGGCGGCGATCGAGTCGACGCCCAGCTCGGCGAACTCCCGCTCTCGCCGCGCGAGCAGCGCGGTGACCTCGGCGACGGTACGGCGGACCCGGTCGCTGTCCATCCGGTTGGCCACCCCGCCGACGTGCGGCAGGCCCTCCAGCGAGGCGAGCGCGCCGCCGCCGAAGTCCAGGCAGTAGAACTGCACCTCGGCGGGGGTGTGGGTGAGGGCGAGGCCGGCGATCAGCGTACGAAGCACGGTGCTCTTGCCGCTCTGCGGCCCCCCGGCCACGGCCAGATGCCCGGCGGCGCCCGACAGGTCGAGCCAGTACGGGTCGCGCCGCTGCTCGAAGGGGCGGTCGACGACGCCGAGCAGCGCGTGCAGCCCCCCGCGCCCCTGCCAGTGCGCGGTCGTCAGCCCGTGCTGCGGGGTGACGGACAAAGGCGGCAGGAGCTGGTCGAGCGAGGGCGGCTCGGCCAGCGGCGGCAGCCAGATCCGGTGCGCGGGCGGACCCTGCCCGCCCAGCCTGCGGACCACGACGTCGAGCAGCGTGTCGCGCCCCGCGACGACGCTCTCGGGCTCCTCCTCCGGCTCGGCCTGGCGGGGAGGCGCGATGTAGGCGGGACCGTAGGGGACGATCTGCCGCCCCTCGGCGCGCTCGCGCCGCACGACCCGCCGCTCGGGAGTGTAGGGGCCGGAGACGTACGCGGCCTTGAAACGGACCATCCCCGTGGTGTCGAACTTCAGGAAGGCGTTGCCCGGCGCCGAGGGCAGTTCGTAGGCGTCGGTCACGCCGAGAACCACCCTGCTCTCCATCGCCGAGAAGGTCCGCAGGCCGATCCGGTACGACAGATGGGTGTCCAGGCCGCGCAGCCTGCCCTCCTCCAGCCGCTGCGAGGCCAGCAGCAGGTGAACCCCCAGGGACCTGCCGAGGCGGCCGATCATCACGAAGAGCTCGATGAACTCGGGCTTGGCCGACAGAAGCTCGCTGAACTCGTCCAGCACCACGAAGAGCGTGGGCATCGGGCGCAGGTCGGCCCCCTGCTCCCTGGCCTGCTCGTAGTCGCGCAACGAGGCGTAGTTCCCCGCGGCGCGGAGCAGTTCCTGGCGCCGTACCATCTCGCCGTGCAAAGCGGCGTGCATGCGGTCGACGAGCGGCAGCTCGTCGACGAGGTTGGTGATGACGGCCGAGACGTGCGGCAAAGAGTCCATGCCCAGGAAGGTCGCGCCGCCCTTGAAGTCGACGAGCACGAAGTTCAGGACCTCCGACGAGTGCGCGACGGCCAGCCCGAGCACCAGCGTGCGCAGCAGCTCGCTCTTTCCCGAGCCGGTGGCGCCGATGACGAGTCCGTGCGGGCCCATGCCGCCCTGCGCGGACTCCTTGATGTCCAGCTCGACCGGGCGCCCGTCGGTACCGACGCCGATCGGCACCCGCAGCCGGTTGCGCGGTGCCCTGGGACGCCAGAGCAGCGCCGGGTCCAGCCCCGCGGGGTCGCCGAGCCCCAGCAGCTCGGCCAGCGTGGTGTCGGCGGCGAGCGCGTCGCCGCCCCCGGCTCCGGCCGGTGAGCCACGCAACGGGGCGAGCCGCCTGGCGAGCCCGTCCGCCTGCAGGTACGAGAACCGGTCGGGCCTGCCGAGCGGGGTGACGACCTCCTTGCCCGCCTGGTCGGTGGTGACCCGGCTGAACAGGTCCTCGGTGACACGCAGCCTGAGCATCGTCTTCTCGCCCGCCGGCGTGGTGGTGCCGTCGAGGTCGATGAGGGTGACCCCCTCGATCGCGTCCGCGCCCAGCGGGGAGTCCTGCGGGACGTGCCCGCCGTCGATGATCACGATGTGGTACGGGAGCGCGTCGGGGGAGATCCCCGGCTTGAACCGTGCCCGGTTCTTGAAGTCGGCGCCCAGCAGCCGGTCGAGCTCGCCCAGGTCCTCGGTCATGAGGCGGACGGGCCCCGCCGCGTCGGTCTCGTGCGGGTGGAGGGCGTGCGGGAGCCACTTGACCCACTCCCAGTGGGCCATCCACTCCCTGGACGCGCACACCGCGATCCTGAGCTCGTCCGGCGAGTGGAAGACGGCGAGCTGGCCGACGAGCGCCCTGACCATGTCGCGGACGGCCGCCTCGGGGCCGGTGAGCCTCACCCTGGCGAAGGAGTGCAGGGAGATGGCGATGGGCAGGTCGGCCACCGTCGAGTGGGCGCGGACGAAGCGGCGCAGCGCCCCGGCGGACATGGCGTCCAGGTCCTCGACCGGCTTGGACTCCGGCGGTATGAGCTGGATCGCGAGACGCTGGGAGCCGGTGCCCACCCTGACGGCGCCGAAGTCGGCGTCCGAGGGGCGCCGCTCCCACAGGCGGGCGCTCAGCGCGATCGCCCAGAGGGCGTCGGGGGCGGGGCCGTTCCAGTCGAGCGCCTCACGTTGCCTGGCGGCCGCGCGCCTCACCTTGGCGCGGGTCTGGGACAGGTAGCGGAAGTAGTCGCGGCGCTGGCCGTTGATCCGTAGCTTGCGCTCCCCGCCCGCCCTGCCCATCTGGCCGACGGTCATACCGACCATGGAGAGCGCGAACATGCCGCTCGCCACGTACATGATCGGGTTTCCGCCGCCGCCCCCGGCGAACATCAGCCCCATCGCGGCGCCGCCCGCCACCATCGGCAGGTACATGAGCACCTGCGTGAACCCCGCCGAGGTGGTCTCCGGGATCTCCGGCGGCGACTCCAGGAGGATCTCGCCGCGCGGTGGTGCCGGAGGTGGGCGCCGCTCAGGACGCCGAACGACCACTATGCCCACTTCGCCCCCGATGTGAGTTAAGCAAATATCGTGCAGTCCGGATCACCGTAGCGAAACCGCCCCCGATGTTCGACGGGGTCTTCGAGAACGTCCCGGGACCGATACCGGATGATCGCTGGGGTGTGACTCCACCGCCCGTGACCGGATGATCAGGATGACTCCACTGCCCGCGGACCGGGTGGTCGCGGGCTGAACACCGTGCGGTTCGCCCCCCGACGGGTGCCGGATGATCGCGGAGGTGGCTACCATGCGCCCTGTGAACCAGGTGACCGCAATCTCCCTGTGCCGCATCACCGTCGTCACCCCGCGCCGCCGGGTCGACCTGGCGGTGCCCTCGGACCTCCCCCTCTCCCATCTGCTGCCCGACCTGCTCGCCGCCACCGGCGAGAGCGCCGAGGAGGTCGCGCCGGTCGGAGGATGGGGAC
This sequence comes from Streptosporangium sp. NPDC000095, assembly GCF_042899335.1. Taxonomy (NCBI): domain Bacteria; kingdom Bacillati; phylum Actinomycetota; class Actinomycetes; order Streptosporangiales; family Streptosporangiaceae; genus Streptosporangium; species Streptosporangium sp. NPDC000095. The sequence goes on along the minus strand of NZ_JBIAZS010000013.1, from coordinate 121,159 downwards.
TCCAGCGGATCGGCGCGGCACCCATGCCCCCCGGCGCGGGCCTGAACGAGCTGGGCATCAGGGACGGCGAGGTCCTCTACCTGCTGCCCCGCTCGTCCCAGCTGCCCGAGGCGGTCTTCGACGACGTCGCCGACACCGTGGCGACCGGCGTCAAGGAAAGGACCGGGCGCTGGCGGCCCGCGCACACCAGGGGCGTGGGGCTGGGCACCGCGGCGCTGTCGATGGTCGCCGCGGCCGTGGTGCTCGCGGTGAGCGGGCCTCCCTGGAGCCCGGTCGTCGCCTTCGCCGGAGCGTGCGCGATCCTCGCCGTCGTGGCGGGCGCCGCGCTCTCCAGAGCCCTGGGCGACGGACGTGCCGGCGCGATCATCGGCTACACCGCGCTGCCCCACGCCTTCCTCGCCGGGGCCTGCGCACCCGCTCCCCCCGCCGGCTCCGCCGCCTTCGGAGCGCCCAACCTGCTCGCCGGGTTCGCGGTGACCGCGCTGGTCGCCACCGTGACCGGCTGGGTCGTCGCCGAGGGCCTGCCCAACTTCTTCGGCGTCGGGCTGGCCGCGGTCATCGGGACGATCTGTTCGGCGGTCGTCATGTTCACCGGGGCGCCCGCCGCCGGTGTGGCCGCGGTGGCCGCCGCGGTGACCCTCGCCTGCGCACCGCTCATCCCGACGACGTCCTTCCGGCTGGCGCGGCTCCCGCTGCCCGCGCTGCCCGCCAACGCCGAGGAGTTGCGCGCCGACACCGAGGACATCGACGGCGCGGACATCCGGCGCCGCGCGACGGAGGCCGAACGGTTCGCGACCGGCCTCACCGCGGGCGTCGCCCTGGTGGCACTGGGCACGCTGCCCGCCCTGCTCACCGCGAGCGGATGGACCGCCCCCGCGACGTTGGTCACGCTCTCGCTCGCACTGCTGATGCGCGCCCGTGTCTTCCAGGGGACGGGTCAGCGTCTCTGGCTGCTCGGCTCAGGGCTGACCGGCCTGCTCGCACTCATCCTGGGCGTGGCGTTCACCACGCCCGGCTCGGCTCCGGCGGTCACGGTCGGCCTGGTGTGCGCGACGGCGGTGGCGGGCGGGATGGCGCTCTTCCTCCCCCAGCGGCGGCCCTCCCCGTTCTGGGGTCGCGCCGGGGACATCCTGGAGTTCTGCCTGATCCTCGCCCTGATCCCGCTCGCGCTCGGGGTGATGGACGTGTACGCGGCCATCAGGGGCCTGTCGGGCTGACCGGCGACAGCGCATCCCGACCGCGAGCTCGTCGACAGCGGTGAACGCCAGATACCGGTGCCGTTCACCGTTCGCGCTCTTTGCACTGATCGTCGATCACGCTTCTATGCTGTCGGCGACCGCGCACCCGACGAGGCGGAGGTGGGATGCAGACCCGTCGTGATCTCTATCAGGCGCACAAGCTGATGACCCAGCGCCTGGGCATGGCCCTGCTCCAGGGCGAGCCCGACGTGCCGGAGTCGCCGATGCGCAGGCAGAACGTCGCGACGTTCTGCGGCATCCTGGTCGCGGTGCTGGTGGCGGTGGCGTTCGGCGTCTACGGGCTGCTGCGTCCCGGCGGCGCCACCGCGCTCACCGAGCCGGGAACGGTGATCGTCGAGGAGGAGTCGGGCGCGACCTTCGTCTACAGCGCCACGCGGGGGCAGATGATCCCGGTCGCCAACGTGACCTCGGCCAGGCTGCTGCTCGGCGGCGGGCAGGGGGTGAAGGTCCGCACGGTCACCACGGCGTCACTCGCGAGCTTCCCCCGCGGGCTCCTGGTCGGCATCCCCGGCGCCCCCGAGTCGCTGCCGCCCCGCGAGCGGCTCGTCCGCGCCCCCTGGTCGGCCTGCGTGGTCGAGGGCGTGGACACCGCGGGGACACGTACCCCGCACACCTCGCTCGTCGGCGGCTTCTCGGTCGGCGGCACCCCGCTCGGCCAGGACACCGCGATGGTCGTGCAGGAGGGTTCGCAGACCTGGCTGCTCTGGTCGGACCGGCGGATGCGGGTGCCGCAGAAGAGCCTGCGGGCACTGACCGAGGAGCAGCCCCGGCAGGTCCCCGCGGCCTGGCTCAACGCGCTGCCCATCGGCCCCGACTTCAGCGCCCCGGCGCTCGCGGCCCGCGGCAGGGTGATGCGCGGCCCCGACGGGGGGCGCTCCGCCGCGGGCCGGATCTACACCGTGCGGGCCACGTCGGGGGACACCGCCAAGTGGTACGTCCTGCTCCCCGACGGCCTGGCCGCGCTCACCCCAGCCCAGGCCGAACTCCTGCTCCAGGACCCGGCGAGCAAGAGGGCGTACGGCAGGGCGCCGGTGCGCGCCGTGGAGATCGACGCCGCGACCGCGAACGGGATGCGGCGCTCGGCCACCCGCTTCGATCCCGCGGGGCTTCCCGCCACCATGCCCCGGGTCGTCGCCCCCGATCCCGCCTCGCCGGTGTGCGCGGTCTACGCCGAGACCGAGCGCGGATCGACGCGGGCGCGGCTCACCGTCGGCAGCACCATGCGCATTCCCGCACCGCCGGCGGGCCGCTTCGACCAGGACTCGGTGGACCAGGTCGTGCTCCCGCCGGGCACCGCGTCGCTGGTGGGCGTGCTGCCGGGGAACGACAGGCTGGACGCGGTCACCTCGGTCTTCCTCGTCAGCGACCAGGGGCGACGGCACGCGATCACCGCGACGGAGTCGCTGGCGAGCCTCGGCTACACGGCGGCGGACGTCGCGCCGCTGCCCGCGCACATCGTGCATCTGATCCCGCAGGGACCCGCGCTCAGCCGGACGGCGGCGGGAGTCCCGGTGCCCGTGGGACAACCGTGATCCCCGTTATCAACGGTACATCTGTTCGTTACAGGTGAGAGATGCGATGGTTGTCCACTTTGTAATGATCGAAAGACCCATGTCAGTCGAACACCATGGAGGTGTCACGTGGTTCAGAGGACCACCGCGTACCATTCGCGGCTTGGTGAGGCGTCACAGAAGACCGACGACGCCAAGGGCACGATCAACCAGATCAAGACCCAGCTCGACGGCCACCGGGGCGAGCTGCGCTCCGGCTGGGACGGCCAGTCCGCGGTCTCCTTCGACGGCGTGTTCAACGCCTGGAGCACCGAGATGACCAACATCCTGCGCGAGCTCGAGGGCCTGTCGATCAAGCTCAAGAACATCCAGAAGAACTACGAGACGGCCCAGGAGAACCAGACCGCCGTCTCGCAGCGGCTCGGGGCCGACATCAACAGCTGACAGCTCAGAAACGGGGATCACCATGGCTAGCGACTTTGACCGCACTCTTGTCGACTTCGGCCAGATGGACCGCTCTGCCGCGGACTTCGCGCGGCAGTGGCAGATGTTGGAAGGGACCCTCCAGAACCTGGAAGGGGACCTCGACCGGTTGCTCGGCGACTGGGAGGGCGACGCCCGCACGGCCTACTACGGCGCCCGTGCGCAGTGGGACGCCGCGTCCGGCCGGATGGCCGCGCTGCTCCAGCGTCTCGGTGGCGTCATCGAGATCGGCAGGGAGAACTTCGCGAACACCGAGAAGGTCAACGTCACGATGTTCGACGGACGCTGACCCCGCGAACGGGGCGGGTCACGGCGCTGCCGCGGCCCATGTCACCGGGGAGAACCAACCGGGTCGCGGCGTCGCCGCGGCCCCTTCAGTAACGGGGAGAGAGGCATGTTACCTCCCGAAGACAGAGTCGCGCCCCCCTGGCCAGGCCTCGACAAGGACCGTCCGGCCGTCGAGATCAAGCGCGACCGGATCAAGCAGCTCCTCAAGGCCCTTGAGGAGGACGTCGCGCGCCTTGAGGGCTCGAACGAGGGCGCCCTGCAGGACATGCGGGCCATGACCAACCTGACCGAGACCCACTTCGGCGCATGGGACACCGCCAAGGACGTCGCCAGGACCGCGGGCAAGGCCCACATGAAGGTCGGCACGGTATACCAGGACACCATCGTCAAATACCGGGCCGCGATCGAGCTGCTGCGCGTCGCCGCCTACAACTACCAGGACGCCGAGCAGGCCAGCACCACGAACAAGGCGGGCTGAGGCGATGGGCAACGACCACGCGCTTCACCACATCAAGTTCGACGGTGAGGGACCTCCTGGGATCGGCAGCCGTGGCCACTACAGCGGCTACAGCGCCGAAGAGATCAAGGTGATGCTGCAGAACACCAACCCGCGGGCCATCGAGGACGCGGGCCACGCCTACAGTTCCGCCGCGTCCACACTGCGCGCCAGCCACACCCTCATCCGGCAGATCGCCGGAGAACTCGCCCAGGTCTGGAGCGGTGACGCCTCGATCGAGGCGCAGAACGCGCTCCAACTGGTCCACAAGACGGTCAACGAGCTGTCCACCCGCTGCGGCCAGCTCGGGCCACCACTGACCCACTACGGCAGGGAGGTCCTTCCCAAGTACATCGAGTACGCCAACAGCAGGCCCTCGATGGGCTTCCTCGACGGGGTCGACTTCCTTCCGGGAGACGACATCGCCGTCGGGAAGGTCGGTGACACGTATCTCTTCACCAACAAGTCGACGAACGACTTCGCCCGCGAGGACCTGATGGCCCTCAACCAGGAGCTGGTCAACCTCTACGACCGCATTCCCGCGACCGTGGAGAAGGACCTGCCCCAGTTGAGCGGCGCGGCCGACCCCGCGCTCACCAACCAGAACTACCCCGGCGGCCTGGGAGGCTATCCGGGAGGCGGGGGTTACGCCGGGGGCGGCGGCATACCCGGCGGCTACGGCGGGGGTGGCGTCGGAGGGCTGCCCGGTTTCTCGGGCGGTTATCCGGGAGGCTCGGGGAGCGGCTATCCGAGCGGGAGCGACTATCCCGGCGTCTCCCACCCCTCCGTCCCGGCCTATCCCGGCGGTCCCGGCGCGGGCAATCCGGGTACGGGACTTCCCGGTCCCGGTGCTCCCGGCACGGGCCTTCCCGGCACGGAGCTTCCCGGTCCGGGTGTTCCCGGCACGGGCCTGCCGGGCAACGGCAACCTTCCGCCCGGACACACCGACCCGACGGTTTTGAACCCGAACGACCCGCGCGCGGGCCTGGATCCGAACGATCCGCGCAACACCAAGCTGGCCGGTTTCGAGCCCACCGTGCCCGGCCCCGGAACCGGGCTCGGTCCCGGCACGGGAGCCGGTCCCGGCACCGGGCTCGGCCCCGGAACCGGTCTGCCCCCCTACACCGGGGGCGGTGGAGGGGGCGCGGGTCCCACCGTGTTCGGCCAGAACGGTCCCGCGGGGCCGAGTTCCTGGGTCGGCAACGGCGGCACCACCGGGACCGGTGGTGGTCTCGGCGGCGTCGGCGGGGTCGGCGGCCCGAGGCTCGACGGCCGTGGCGGCATGGGCATGGGCGGCATGCCGTTCATGCCCATGAGCGGCGCGGCGGGCCAGGGAGACCAGGACCGCGAACGCTCCACCTGGCTCACCGAGGACGAGGACGTGTGGGGTGGTGACCGCGGTACCGCGCCGCCCGTGATCAACTGATCGGACCGCGCGGAGGGCACCGCCTTCCCGGCAGCCCCCCGCGCGGTCCGCCCTCCCTCCCCGAGGGGCCGTGATCTCGGCTCCTCATAGAGTGAGGGGATGAGACTTACGAAATTCGGGCACGCGTGTGTCCGCCTGGAGAAGGACGACTCCGCCCTCGTGATCGACCCGGGCTCCTTCAGCGAGGAGTCCGCGCTCGACGGGGCACAGGCCGTGCTCATCACCCACGAGCACTTCGACCACGTGGACGCCGACCGGCTGCGCCGGGCCGCCGAGGCGAACCCGTCCCTGGAGATCTGGACGAACGAGGGCGTGGCCGCCACGCTCACCGACGTGCCCGCGAAGATCCAGGTGGTACGGCACGGCGACGCCTTCGACACGGCCGGTTTCGGGGTGAAGGTCGTCGGTGAGTGGCACGCCCCCAACCACCCGGACCTGCCGATCGTGCGCAACGTCGGCTTCCTGGTGGACGAGGAGGTCTTCTACGCGGGTGACGCGTTCACCCTTCCCGGTGTCGAGGTGCCGACGCTCCTGGTGCCGACCAACGCGCCGTGGATGAAGGCGTCGGAGATGGTCGAGTATCTCCGCCGGATCCGTCCGGCCCGTGCCTTCTCCACCCACGACGGCCTGATCAACGACATCGGGCTCCGGCTGGTCGACATGTGGCTGGAGATGGAGTCGGACAAACAGAAGGCCGACATGCGCCGCCTCAAGCCCGGCGAGTCGGTCACCCTGCCCTAGCCTCAGGAGGCCGAGGCGATGGTGGCCGAGCCGATCACGGTGTCGCCGAGATAGAGCACGGCCGCCTGCCCCGCCGCGACCCCGGTGGCCGGGTCGTCCAGCGTGATGTGGACCTCCCCGCCGGAGAGCTGGGCACGGCAGCCGTACACCTCGCCGTGGGCGCGGAGCTGGACCGTGCAGGCCAGTGGCTCGCGCGGCTCGTCCACCGGGCCGTTCCAGACCGGCCGCTCCGCGACGATGGTCGTGACCTGGAGGGACGAGCGCGGTCCGACGGTGACGGTGTTGGAGACCGGCTCGATGGAGAGCACGTAGCGCGGGCGGCCGTCGGGGGCCGGGCGGTCGATGCGCAGGCCCTTGCGCTGGCCGATCGTGAAGCCGTAGGCACCCTCGTGGCCACCCACGACCTCGCCGGACTCGTCGACGATCGGGCCGTGCTCCGCGCCGAGGCGGTCGGCGAGGAAGCCTCGGGTGTCGCCGTCGGCGATGAAACAGATGTCGTGACTGTCGGGCTTGTCGGCCACCATGAGGCCACGCCGCGCGGCCTCCTCACGGACCTGGGCCTTGGTGGAGTCACCCAGTGGGAAGATCGCGTGAGAGAGCTGCTCCCTGGTGAGCACGCCCAGGACGTACGACTGGTCCTTGCCCTGGTCGGGGCTGCGGCTCAGGACACCGTCCGTGATCCGCGCGTGGTGCCCGGTGGCCACCGCGTCGAAGCCCAGCGCGAGAGCCCGGTCGAGCACCGCCTCAAACTTGATCTTCTCGTTGCAGCGCAGGCACGGGTTGGGCGTGCGTCCGGCGGCGTACTCGCTGACGAAGTCCTCGACCACGTCCCGGTGGAACCGCTCGGCCATGTCCCAGATGTAGAAGGGGATGCCGATCACGTCGGCGGCCCTGCGGGCGTCTCGCGAGTCCTCGACCGTACAGCACCCGCGGGCGCCGGTCCGATAGGACTGGGGGTTGGCGGAGAGGGCGAGGTGGACACCGGTGACGTCATGGCCCGCCTCGGCGATGCGGGCGGCCGCCACTGCGGAGTCGACGCCACCGGACATGGCGGCAAGCACACGAAGACTCATAACCCCTTGAGCCTACCCGCGTCGGGCGCCCACCCCCGTCGGATCAGGAGGCCCCTGGGCCGTGAACCGGCTCGCGCCCGGCCGAGAGACCGGGAGCCCCGGAAACACGGACCGCCCCGCCCGAGATTCGGCACGTGCCCGGTACGACGGACACCTGTACGACGAGGATCAGCTCATGCCCGCACGGCGGGCGCGCTCGACGACGAGGCCGATGACCTCGACGAGCCGGTCCACGTCCTCCTCGGTCGAGGTGTGCCCCAGGGAGAAGCGCAGCGAGCCGCGGGCCCGCACCCCGTCGGCGCCCATCGCGAGCAGCACGTGGGAGGGCTGGGCCACCCCGGCCGAGCAGGCCGAACCGGTCGAGCACTCCACTCCCTTGGCGTCCAGCAGCATGAGCAGGGCGTCGCCCTCGCAGCCGGGGAAGGAGAAGTGGGCGTTGCCGGGGAGGCGGCTCACCGGGTCGCCGTTGAGGATCACGCCGGGCACCGCCTGGCGGACCCGGTGGATGAGGTCGTCGCGGAGCCCGGTCAGCCGGGCGGAGGTCTCGGCCTGCCTGGTCACCGCGGCCCGCACCGCCGTGGCGAAACCGGCGACGGAGGGGGCGTCGAGCGTACCGGAGCGGATGTCGCGCTCCTGGCCGCCGCCGTGCAGCACCGGCATCGGGTCGACGCCCCTGGCGAGCAGCAGGGCGCCGACGCCCATCGGGCCGCCGACCTTGTGCCCGGAGATCGTCAGCGCGTCGACCCCCGAGTCGGCGAAGTCCAGGGGAAGCTGGCCGACGGCCTGGACCGCGTCGGTGTGGAAGGGGATGCCGTGCTCCCGGGCGATCGCGGCGAGCTCGTGGACCGGCTGGATGGTGCCGACCTCGTTGTTGGCCCACATCACGCTGACCAGGGCGACGCTCGCCGGGTCACGCTCGATGGCGTCGCGGAGGGTCTGCGGGTGCACCCGGCCGACCTCGTCGACGTCGAGCAGCTCGACGGTCGCGCCCTGGTGGTCGCTCAGCCAGTGCGCGGGGTCCAGGGCGGCGTGGTGCTCCACCGCGCTGATCAGGATCCTGTCGGCGCCCCCGGCGCGACGGGCCCAGTACAGGCCCTTCACCGCGAGGTTGTCGGCCTCGGTGCCGCCCGCCGTGAAGACGACCTCGCTGGGCCTGGCGCCGAGCGCGGCGGCGATGGTCTCCCTCGACTCCTCGACGACCTGGCGGGTGCGGCGACCGGCGGCGTGCAGGGACGACGCGTTGCCGACCCGGCCGAACTGGGCTGTCATCGCCTCGATCGCCTCGGGAAGCATCGGCGTGGTCGCCGCATGATCGAGATAGGCGGGCTTCACGGCCGCATTCCCTCCCCCACTCGCTGTCAACCTTCCAAGGGTATCCGCGCCCGCCCGGGACCTGATCCCCGAGTTGACTACTAAACCGTCCAGACGGTACAGTAACCGCCATGAGACGGGAAGAGCTGTTGGACGCGGCAGAGGATCTGCTCTGCGACCAGGGCTCTCAGGCGCTCACCCTGGCGACCGTCGCCGAGCGCGCCGGATGCAGCAAGGGCGGTCTGCTCTATCACTTCGGCACGAAGGAAGCCCTGATCAAGGGCATGGTCGAGCGGCTGATCGAGGAGTTCGACGAGCTCATCGCGGCTCAGGGACACGACACCTACACCAAGAACTATCTGGCGGCCACGTTCGCCGCCGTGCAGAGCGGCAGGCTGCGACGCTGGGCCGTGGTGACGGGAGCCTCCGGCAACCTCTATCTTCTGGCGCCGCTGCGGGTGGCGATGGCCCGCTGGCACCGCGAGGGGCTCGACCGCGAGCCCGACCCGGGGGCCGCGCAGATCGTGCGCCTGGCCTGCGAGGGACTGTGGGACGTGGCGAGCCACGACCCCGATCTCTACGACGCCGAGCACTTCGAGGGGCTGAAACAGCGCCTTCTCGCCCTGCTGCCCGCCTGAGCACCCCGCCCGCCCGGACACCCTGCCCACCTGATCATCCTGGCGCCCTGACGCGCCGATCGGTGGGCGTCTGTTCCGATCATTCACCGAGCAGGTAGGCCCCTAAAAACTGGTGGTCGCTTTCGCGTGCGAAAGCGACCGTCTTCGGCATGCCCGCTCCCCGGTTTGTCAAAACATTTATTGAAGGGATTACGTCATGACCCGCGACCTGAGGGCGGCCCGAACCGGGGCGGTTCTCACATTCGTGCTCGCCGGGCTGCTGTGCGGATCGATGACCGTGCGCATTCCGGCGCTCTCCGACAAGCTCGGCCTGTCCGAGGCGTCGGTGGGCGTCACCCTCCTCGTGTGGGGGCTGGGAGCGCTCATCACCATGCAGTCGATGCGCGGGGTGATGGCACGCTTCGGCAGCCGGAGCATCCTGCGGGTCGCGGCCCCCCTGACCGCGATCACCCTGGCGCTGCTCGCGGTGGCGCCCTCGTTCCCCCTCGTCCTGGTCGCGAGCGGCCTGTTCGGCATGGCGTTCGGCGCGGTGGACGTCGCGATGAACGCGCAGGGGTCGGCGGTCGAGCGCGCCTACGACCGCCCGCTGATGAACGGCATGCACGCCGGCTGGTGCGTGGGGGCGATCTCGGCGGGCCTGCTGGGCACCGTGGCGATCGTGGCCGGGCTCTCGATCACGGCCCACCTCGCCCTGGTCGCGCTGCTCGCGCTCCCCGTGACGGTCTTCCTCAGCCGCTCCTACCTGCCCGACCCTCCGGCGCCCTCGGGCCGTTCGGCCGGGAGCCGGAGCACGACGAGGCGCCGGATGCCTCCGGTGGTCTACCTCCTCGGCGTGATCGCCTTCTGCGCGTTCATGGTGGAGGGCACGGTCGCCGACTGGAACGGCCTGTACCTGCGCAACGTGCTGGGGGCGCCGGAGGCGCTCGCCGCCCTGGGCTATCCGATCTTCGAGGCGGGCATGCTCGCCGGACGTCTCGCCGGCGACCGGGTCCGGATCCGCTTCGGGGCCCGCGGCATGACGGTCGCCTCGGGTCTGGCCACCGCCGCGACCTTCGCCGTGGTCATCACGGCCCCCACGGCGCCGATCGCCCTGTCGGCGATGCTGTTCGTGGGCGTGGCCGTGGCGACGGTCTCGCCGATGGCGATGTCCCTGGCGGGCGGCGCGACCGGCGATCCCGGACCCGCCATCGCCCAGACCGGTGCGATGGGCTACGCGGGGCTGCTGCTCGGCCCCGTGATCATCGGTTTCCTCTCCGACCTGGTCACGCTCAGGGTGGGCCTCGGCATCGCCGTGGTGCTCGGCGTCCTGATCGCCGCCGCGGCGTGGTTCCTGCCCCGCTCCCGCGCGGTCACCGTCCCGCTGGAGAGTCCCAGGCGCGAGCTGTCCATGGCGGCCTGACCCGCCCTGTCCTGGCCTGTCCCTGCCCAGGCTCGGCCTGGGCCCCTGGCCCCGCCCTGGCTTGTCCTGTCCTGGCCAGGTCTGGGCCTGGCCTCGTCCTGGTCCCTGCCTGAAAACGGGACCGGTCCGACGAACCACGAACTCCGCCCCACACGCCACAGGTCCGGGGCTTCGCGGGTCACGGATCTCGCGAAGCCGTTCCGGTCCGGGAGCCCTCCGTGAGAACCGGAACGAAAACGGCAGGGGCACCGCACGTCGAGTGCGGTGCCCCTGCCGTTTTCCTGCCTGTCGGTACGCCGGGTGACCCGAGCGGGTCACTTGCGCTTGGTGATCTCCTCGGTCAGCTGCGGGACGATCTGGTGCAGGTCGCCCACGACGCCGTAGTCGGCGAGCTCGAAGATCGGCGCCTCGGGGTCCTTGTTGATCGCGACGATCGTCTTCGCGGTCTGCATGCCGGCCCGGTGCTGGATCGCCCCGGAGATGCCCGCCGCGATGTACAGCTGCGGCGAGACGGTCTTGCCGGTCTGGCCGACCTGGAACTGGTGCGGGTACCAGCCGGCGTCGGTGGCGGCGCGGGAGGCGCCGACGGCCGCGCCGAGCGAGTCGGCCAGCTCCTCGATGATGGAGAACTTCTCCGCGGAGCCGACACCCCGGCCACCGGAGACCACGATCGCGGCCTCGGTGAGCTCCGGGCGAGCGCCCTTCTCCTCCTTGACCCGCTCCACGATCCTGGCGCTCTTGGCGGCGTCGGACACGGTGAAGGTGACGTGCTCCTCGGTGCCCGCGCCCGCGGCGGCCTCGACGGGAGTGGCGTTGGGGCGCACCGCGACGATCGGGATGCCCTTGGTCACCCGCGAGCGGACGTTGATGCCGCCGCCGAAGATGGACTGGTCGGCGACCAGGCCGTCCTCGATGCCGACGACGTCGGTGAGCACGCCGGAGTCGATCTTGATCGCGAGACGACCGGCGATCTCCTTCGCCTCGGCCGTCGCGGCGACGAGCACCGCGACCGGCGACTTCTCGCCCACCAGGTGGGCGAGCAGCTCCGCCTTGGGGGCCACGACGTAGTCGCTCACCTCGGCGGAGTCGGCCACGTAGATCTTCTCCGCACCGTACTCGGCCAGCCTGGCCTGGGCCTCGGGAGAGTAACCCGCGCCCGTCCAGACCGCCGCCGGGGTGCCCAGCTTCCTGGCGAGCGTCAGCAGCTCAAGGGTGACCTTCTTGACCTGGCCCTCGACGTGCTCGACCAGAACGAGAATCTCGGACATTTCACCTAACCCCCGTTCTCAGACGAACTTCTTCGACGCGAGGAAGTCGGCGGCCTTCACGCCGCCGTCGCCCTCGTCCTTGACGACCGTGCCCGCCGCGCGGGGCGGGGCGACCGCGAACTCGGCGACCTCGCTCCAGGAGTTGGCCAGGCCCACCTGGGAGGCGTCGATCTCGGCGTCGGCGACGCCGAGCTTCTCGACCGGCTTCTTCTTCGCGGCCATGATGCCCTTGAAGGACGGGTAGCGCGGCTCGTTGATCTTCTCCACGACGGAGACGACGGCGGGCAGCGAGGCCTCGACCTTGTCATAGCCGTAGTCGGTGACGCGCTGGATGGAGATGGCGCCCTTGTCGACCTGCACCTGGTTGGCGAAGGTGAGCTGCGGCACGCCGAGGCGCTCGGCCAGCATCGCGGCGAGGACGCCTGTGCGGGCGTCCGTCGACTCCGAGCCGAGCACGACCAGATCGAAACCGATCTTCTTGAGGGTCTGTGCCAGGGCGTGTGAGGTGCCCAGGGCGTCCGAGCCGTGCAGCGCGTCGTCCACCAGGTGGACGGCCTTGTCGGCGCCCATGGCCAGAGCCTTGCGGATGGTGTCGCTCGCCTTGGCGGGGCCCATGGTGAGGACGGTCACCTCACCGCCGTGGGCCTCCTTCAGGCGCAGTGCCTCCTCGACCGCGTATTCGCACAGCTCGTTGATGACGCCGTCGGCGGCGTCGCGGTCGAGCGTATTGTCATCGGACCTCAGCTTGCGCTCGGTCGCCGTGTCGGGGACCTGCTTCACGCAGACGACGATGTTCATGGCCGGTGGCCGACCTCCCGTGTTCGCGTACGCCACCGCGTCGCTGCGGTTGACGCCGAATGCGGTACGTGCACGCGGGGTACGTGCACGCGCTGCCAAGACTGCCAAATGCTCTCGGGCGGCGTGGCAGTGGGTTGCCCGGTCGGTACGTGCCCGCCCCGGCCTCCCTCAATTATGTTACCCACGAGTAGCTTAGGTGCAAACCACCAGGTTGCACGGCTCACATCGGGCAGCCGTAACCTTCCCCGAGGAACACGCCCCTACCATACCGAGCTATGTTCCGGTGCTCGCGGGCGGGTTCCACACAGCGGGACGGCCCTCGCCCGCTCAGCTCGCCACCAGGATCCCGGCCAGGACGAAGACGACGGTGCCCAGCACCAGCGCCAGGGTGAGCGTACTGAAGAACGTGCTCAAAACCGCTCCCAGCGCGACGGCCCCGGCCCCCGCCGCCAGGTCGAGGATCATGCGCCCACGGTCGCGGCGGGCGAACAGCGCGATGCCCGCGTCGACGAGCATCACCGAGCCGTACCCGGTGAGCAGCAGCAGCGCCACCTCCGGCAGCGGTTCCCTCGCGGTCGCGGCCAGCAGGGAGACGAACAGGCCGGTGCCGACGACCCAGCGACGGTGCAGGACGACCCTGCGGCGCGCGAAGGCCTCCTCCGGCGAGGGCCTGCCCGCCGCCCGGCGCGGCTCCCCCGGCCGCCACTCCCGGGTGCTGAGATCCTGCATCCCGGTGTCGGCCGGTCGTCTGCTCTCCGGCACCGAGACGTCCCGGTGCCGGGCCCCGGCGTCAGAAAGGTCCGCCTCCACGAACGGCGAAGGGTCACGGAACCCGACCCTCCGCCGCCGCATGCCCCTGCCCCGGGCGCTCTTCCCCGCGACCTCGTGGCGGGGTCCGGCCGGTCGGACGACCGGCGTACCGTCCAGCCACTCCAGGATCGTGTCCGCGGACGGCCGGTCGGCGGGAACGCGCAGCAGGCACCTGCCGAGCGTCGGCTCCAGCCATCCGGGAACGCCGTCGAGGTCGGGAGAGTGGTGGACGACCCGGTAGCCGACCGCCGACGCCGGCCCCGTGCCGTAGGGGTGCCGCCCGGTGGCCGCGTACGCCAGCGTCGCCCCGAGGGCGAAGACGTCGGCCTCGGGGCCGGCCTCGGCGCCCTCAAGCACCTCGGGCGCCAGATAGCCGGGGGTGCCGAGCACGGCCCCCGAGGCGGTGACCGAGGGCGAGTCGAGCGCGGAGGCGATGCCGAAGTCGATCACGACCGGTTCGCCGTCGGTCAGGATCACGTTGGCGGGCTTGAGGTCGCGGTGCACCACCCCGGCGGCGTGCACGGTGGCGAGGGCCTCGGCCAGGCCGCGCGCCAGGCGTACGAGATCGTCGCCGGCGACGGGACCGTCGGCGGCGACCACCGCGCTGAGCGGCCGGCCCTGCACATAACGGGTGACCAGATAGGGGCGGGTCCCCTCCAGGGAGGCGTCCAGGACCTCGGCGACCCGAGGCCCCTGGACCAGCCGCATGGTCTCCACCTCGCGGGCCAGCCTGGTCAGGGCCGTCTCGTCCGCCGCGACGTGGGGGTGCAGGATCTTGACCGCCACCGTGCGTCCCCGGGGATCCAGCGCCAAATGGACCTCGCCGAAACCTCCGGCGCCCAGTCGCGACAACAGGCGGTAGGGGCCAAGACGTTCACCGTCGGTCGCGACCATGCGACTCCTTCCGGCCGGTCACATCCATCGTGCAGCAGAGAAGACGATCGCGCACCGGTCCACCGGCCGGAAAAACCCGCCGACGGCCCCGACGTGCCGTTATCTCCAGAAGGTGAGGAAGCCGAGACCGAGGCTGGTCATCAGGTCGTCGAAGAGACCCCCGACGAGGTCGAGCACGCCCATCGTGCCCTCGTTCGCCGTCTGCCGCCACTGGGCCGTGAGGTCTTCGACCACCTCGGTGGGGGGCTGCCACGGCGAGAAGGAGGGGACCACGCTCCACGCCGTCATGACCGCGAAGAACGCCAGCGTGCCCAGCACGATCGTGGTCACCATGCCCGCGCCGGGGCTGCGGATGACCCCGCTCAGCGCGCGGGCGACGGCCTTGCGCGGCTTGCCGCCACCGGGCAGGACGAACAGCCCCGCCACGAAGGCGCCCGCGGCGTAGGCGGCCGCGAAGTTCTTGTTCATGTCTCCGGCGTAGACGAGGAAGCCCCACACGCACATGCCGAACATCGCGGACAGCACCGCGCTGGTGAGCGTCCCGAACGCGGACCTGATCAACGCCCACGGGGTGCCGAGCACCGCGAGCAGCGGGTCACTCGCGCTGCTGCCCCGGATGGAGCGGCGCTCCGCCAGCTCGCCGAAGAGATGCTCGCCCACCCGCAGGCAGAGCGCGGCGGCCAGCGCGAACACGCTCACCACCACGGGCAGCATGCAGGCGAGTGCCACCAGGATCGTGAGCAGCAGCGCCGCGGCGAGCGGATGGCCCGCGCGGTAGCGCTCCTGCGGAGGGGTGCGGGGCGCGGGCCGGTCCTGGGTCGGCGCCTCACGCCGCGCCTGGACCGGTGGCGGGTAGGGCCGAGCCTGACCGGTGGGCGGCGGCGCCGGATATCCGGCCACCCGCTGGTCGGGGAAGGGCGGCGGGGCCGCGGCCCTCGCCTGCGCCGAGGGCGGCGCGGGGACGTAGGGCGGCGGTTTGGAAGCCGGGACGTAGGGGGGCGGTGCCGTCGCAGCGGACCCCTGACCTCGCTGCTGCCCGGGCTCCTGTCTGGGCCTGCGCTCGCGCCGCTCCGGCTTGGCGTACTCGACCGGCGGGAGCAGGTCGGCGTAACCGTCGTCCTGCGGCAGCACCCGGGTGCCCTGCGGGGGCGGGGGCGGCGGCGGGACACCGTCCAGGACCCTGGTGCCGTCGGTGTTGAGCACCTTCGTGCCGCCGTCGAGGACGGCGGTGGGCGGCGTCTCGTGGAAGGCCGTCACCCTCGGGTCGAGGGCGCGGGCCATCCTGTGCAGCTCCGGCGCGGACGGCCTCGCGGTGGGGTCGACGGCGAGGGCCCGCCTGAGCCAGCCCCGCAGCCACGCGGGGGCCAGGTCGACGTTGGCCCTGCCCTCCATGATGTTGAAGCAGACGACCTCGAAGCTGCCCGTGCCGAACGGCGGCTTGCCGGTCGCGCCGAAGAAGACCGTCGAGGCCAGCGCGTGCACGTCGGCCGCCTGGGTGATCTCGGAGTCGCGGATGATCTCCGGGGCGAGATAGCCGGGGGTGCCGACGAACATGCCGGTCTGGGTGAGCCGGGTCGCGTTGACCAGGTGCGCGATACCGAAGTCGATGACGAGCGGGTCACCGTTTACGATCATCACGTTGGACGGCTTGAAGTCGCGGTGGATGACGTCGGCGGCGTGGATGGCCACCAGCGCCGCGCACATGCCCTGCGCCAGCCGGATGAGCTGGTCCGCAGGGAGCGGGCCGTCCTCCAGGACGGTCTCCTCCAGCGTGCGGCCGGGGGCGAACCTGGTCACGATGTAGGGCTGCCTCGCCGTCAGTTCGGCGTCGAGCACCTCGGCGACGTGCGGGCTGCGCACCCGCCGCATGGTCTCCACCTCGCGGGTGAGCCGGTCGCGCGCCTTGAGGTCGGCGGCCACGTGCGGGTGCAGGACCTTGACGGCCACCTCGCGCCCGTCCTCGTCGAGCCCGAGGTGGACGACGCCCATGCCGCCCTCGCCGATCTTCCTGAGCAGGCGGTACGGACCCAGCCGCTCGGGCGCCCGCGTGTCGCCGGTCATCACGCCGCCTTCCTTCGTAGGTCTACCAGTTCGTCCACCACCGTTCCGACGTCGACCGGCGTCCACACCGCCGATCGCGCTGCGTCTCCCACGGTGCCGATCGCCAGGAAGACCATCAGCGCCGCCACCGCGGCCAGTCCCGCGGCGGCGACGATGGCCGCGCCGCGCGACGGCAGCAGTGATGCCAGCGTACGTCTCATCTGGCGGCTGGGGCCTTCGACACCGGGTCCGGCGCAGACGGTCCAGAGCGCGACGGCCACGCCCCAGCTCAGCGCGTTGGTCTCCGGCATGTCCCTGACCAGCACGGCGAGCAGGAGCGTCACCGGCAGGCCGAGGATGAGCGCGTACGGCACCAGGGCGACGGTGATGCCGATCGACTTCAGGAGCGCGACCGGCTGGCCGAGCACCCGCAGGACGTCGGCCGCGGCCTCGCCCGCGTTTCTTCTGGCGTTGAACGCCGGCTGGGCGATGTCGGCGGCGCGCAGCAGGATCGCCGCCGGGATCACCAGCGCGGCGACGATCACCGGGGCGATGACCGCCGCGGCCGTCATCACGACCAGCATCAGCACACCCGCCACCCCGTACGCCTTGGAGCGCTGCAACGCGTGACCCGGACGCTGGCCGGGGTGGAGCGCCGGCGGAACGGGCTGCTGGGGCTGCTGGTGGTGCTGTGCGTACTGGTGGGCCTGCTGCTGGTGCTGCGCCTGGGGGTGCGGATAGGGGTAGGGCGGCGGCGTGGGGGTGCGGACCTGCGGGGTCTGCTGCTGGTCGGGCGGTGCCTGCCGCTGCGGGTAGGGCGGCGCGGGCCGGCCGCCCGGCAGCGGCGACCGGCTCTGCTGACCGTGCTGACCCGCCTGCGCCTGCTGACCCTGCTGTCCCGGCTGGTTGGTGTACTGGCGGATGTATTCCTGCAGATCCTGGGGGCGGACCCGCTGGGTGGGGATGTCGCCGTCGGAGACCGGCGCGGTGGCGCCCTGGTCGTGGACGGCGGGAGTGGGCGGGCCGGGCATCGCTCCGGGGACGACGCCCGGGGTGCGGGTGGGGACGTCCTCGGGGGCGAGCATGCCGGTGGGCAGGTCGTGCGCGGCCTGCTGGGCCGCCGCGGCCTGGCGCAGCTCCTCGGACGTCACCCGGCGGGTGGGCCACGGGTCGGGCTGCTCGGCGCCGAGCATCGAGACGTACTCGTGGGGCTGGGCCACGGGGGTGGGAGGCCAGGAGGTGGGCTGCGGGACCGCGGGACGTGACGCCACCGGGGTCGGCACGTCGCCGGGCTCGACGGCGGCGCCCTGACGGCCGGGAACGTGCGGGACCGGTGACCCGGATCCCGTGGAGCCCTGCCCCTGCCGGGCCGCCTGACGACCGTGATCACCCTGCCCCGGCAGGCCACCCTGGCCGGACCGCGCGCCGGGGACACCGGGGACACCGGGGACACCGTACGTGCCGGGGACGCCGGAGGCTCCGGGACGGCCGGAGGTGCCCGGGGTGCCGGGCGTGCCGGGCGTACGGGAGCCGGGGGCGGAGTCGTCGAACTCGGCGACCGTGGTGATCTCGTCGGGCACCCGGGGCCTGCCGGAGGCGGGCAGCAGGCGTCCCACCCGCTCCGCCAGCTCGGCGGCCGACGGCCGCCTCGCCGGGTCGCGCTGGAGGGCGGCCCGCAGGACCGGCTGGAGCGTCTGCGGGACGGCGTCGACGTTCGCCTTGCCCGCGGTGATGTTGTAGAAGATCATCTCCAGCGTGCCCTTGCCGAAGGGCGGCTGGCCGGTGGCGGCGAAGACCAGGGTCCCCGCCCAGGCGTGCACGTCGACCTCCGGCCCGGCCTCGTGCCCCTCGATGATCTCGGGGGCGAGATAGCCGGGGGTGCCGATGAACATGCCGGTCTGGGTGAGCCGGGTGGCGTCGACCGCCTGCGCGATGCCGAAGTCGATGAGAACCGGCTCGCCGTCCAGGATGAGGATGTTGCCGGGCTTCAGGTCGCGGTGGATCACCCCGACCGAGTGGACGGCGGCCAGCGCCGACGCCACGCCGTGCGCGACCCGCAGCAGCGCGGGCAGCTCCATGGGGCCGTCCTGCTTGATCACCTCGTCCAGCGGACTGCCCGCGACGTATCGCGTCACGATGTACGGGCGATGGCCGGTCACGTCGGCGTCGAGGACCTCCGCGATGTATTCGCTGCGCACCCGCCGCATCGTCTCGACCTCGCGCGAAAGACGGCGACGCGCGACGTCGTCGCCCGCCACCTCCGCACGGAGGACCTTCACCGCCACCTGCCGGCCCTGCGGGTCGACGGCCAGGTGGACCACGCCCATACCGCCCTCGCCCAGCCGCCTCAGCAGCCGGTAGGGACCCAATCGGTCGTCCTGATTCATGGCATGAAGCACCATATCGGCTTAGATCCCGCCCACGAGATGAACCATCGGGCCACATTTCCCGATTGAATAACGTTCACAGAACCTCGACGGTTTCCCGATTTCCTCTCCCACTTAATCTCATTTTCGCGTCAGTTCGCCAGGTGAAGAACCCGTGCCGTCTTCAACCCCGCCAGCAGGGAGCCGGAAACGGCGAGCTTGGAGCGGCGGACACCGCTGCCGATCACGACCCCCGGGTGGGCCGCCACCGCCTCGTCGACGAGCACCGGCCAGTCCTCGGGCAGCCCGAGCGGGGTGATCCCGCCGTACTCCATTCCGGTCAGCGTGACCGCGTCGTCCATCGGCGCGAACGAGATCTTCCGCGCGTCCAGGTGGCGCCGGATCACCCCGTTCACGTCGGCCCTCATGGTGGCGAGCACCATGCACGCCGCGTAGCGGGTCTCCCCCGCGCGCCTGGCCGCCACGATCACGCAGTTGGCCGACTCGTCCATGCCCACCCCGTAGCGCTCGCAGAAGGCCGCCGTGTCGGCGAGCTCCGGGTCGATCTCGGCGACGGTTATCCCGGCGAGCCCACCGACTCCGCCGGCCCCGCCGCCGAACCCGTCAAGCTCCCCGACGGCCCGCGCCACCGGCTCGGCCAGCAGGTCAGGCCGCTCGGCGGCACTCGTCCAGTCCAACGTCCCGATCGTCATCGCCGTCTCGTCTCCCTAGGAATTCCCTTGGAAATTCTCTCGCACCGAAGACTTTACGGCCGTGCGGTGACACTCAGGATGTCGTCTGGAGTACCCGGTGGTGCAGATCGGTGACGGCTCTCCTCGCGGACTCCATCGCACCGGCCTGCCAGGCGGTGAGGTGGGTGAGCCAGTCTCCGGCGAAGTGGACCCGGCCCGCGGGGCGCTGCAGCAGGGCGAACGCGCCCTCGTAGGAGGGCCAGCTCGCCCAGCCGCCCTCGATGTGCGGCTGGCGCCCCCAGGAGATCGAGATGCTGGAGCGCAGCTCCGCGCGGTACTTCTCCCCGTGGATCTTCTTGCCCTGGGTGAGCGCGCGGTTGCGGCGCTCGCGGTGGGAGAGGCCGGTGTACACGTCGGCGTTCTCGTCCCTGTTGTAGTAGCCGACCACCAGGCCGCCGCGGGAGTGGTAGCCGTGGGAGGGGTACCAGATGTGAGTGATGTCCAGGTCCGTCTCGGTGGCACCGCCGTAGATGTGGTCGTCGATCTCCCACCAGCGCCTCCCGTACTCCAGCCCGATCTTGCCCGCGGAGACGGGTACGGGGGTGCGGAGGGCGGCGGTGATCGGGGTGCCGAGATTGTGCGGCAGGCGCGCGAGCAGGTGGGGCGGCAGGGTCGCGACGCAGTAGTCGGCGCGGACGACGCCGTCCTCGGTGCCGCTCCGGTGGGTGATCTCCACCCCGTCGGACAGGTTCTTGATCCCGGTCACCCGGGTGCCGGTCCTGATCCGGTCGCGGCCGACCGCGTCGGCGAGCGCGACGACGATGGCGTCCATGCCGCCCACCGGCTGGAACATGGGCATCACCTGGTCGTAGCCGAAGTCCATGGTGACGTATCTGCCGGTGCCCGCGGCGAGCACCTCGCGCAGGGAGGCGGCCGCGTCCACGGGCACGCCCTCGCTCACCCCCGGGTAGGTCTCGAACCCGCGCCGCCTGGAGTCCCGCTGGTAGGCGAGGTCGGGGCCGAGGTCGCCGAAGCGCCGCAGGAACTCCTCCAGCCGCTCGCGGTCGTCCTTGGTGAGCCTCCGGTTCAGCGCGCCCGCGTTGCTCGCCTTGGCGAGCAGCTCGGCGACGTAGCCGTACAGGTCGGCGCGGGCCGCGCGCGCCCTGGCCGGGGCGGTCATGCCCTGGGTGTAGACGTACGCGGAGGCGTTGTTGTTGACGAAGATCTCAACGGGTACGCCCAGTTCGCGGCAGTAGTCCATGGTGACCATCCAGGGCGCGATCCGCGCGGCCCCCGCGTTGAAGTAGATGCCCTCCTCGAACGCCGCGGTCTGCGTCTCGCCGCCCAGCTCGTCCAGCCGGTCGCCCGCGCGCAGCGTGAGGGTCCTGCCGCCCACCCGGCCGGACGCCTCCAGGACCGTGCAGTCGTACCCGGCCTTGCCCAGCTCGTAGGCGCAGGTCAGCCCGGCGACGCCCGCGCCGAGGACGACCACCTTGGCCGCCGCCCTGCCGGTGAGGGAGAAGTCGGAGCGCTGCGGGGGCGTGAAGTCCCTGTTCTGGGACTCCGGTGCGAGACCGAGCGCGCCCATCGCCGCGAACATCGCCCCGGCGCCCCCGGCGGCGCCCACCCCGACCAGCAGCGCCCTGCGCGTCAGGCCCGCTCCGGCGGGCGGCTCGGCCTTCGCGGAGGGCGCGGCCTTCGCGGCGACGGGCACCGCGGAGGAGGTGTCGGGCCGCTCGGGACCCGTCTCGTCACTCATGGGGGTTGTCACAGCACATCGGGCACCGTCGGGTCGAAGGGGGTCGCCAGGGCGAAGGGGGTCGTCAGGACGAGGGGAATCGCGCGTCGCAGGTTATCCCGATCGATGGCGACTGGGCGCCGAAAGAAGGGCGAAAAGGACAGCGAGCGGTCATCGGAAGGGTCACCCGTACGCGCCGCTGCCGCAGGCCACCTGGCCGCCGATCATCGCGAAGATCCCCAGCAGGGCCATGATCTGCGAGAAGTCGTCGGTGGTGAACTCCGTGTGCCGGGGGCCCGCCGCCGTCACACCGGGGATGATCGCGCATCCGGCGGCGATCGCGGTGGAGTTCCACTCGACACCGAGGACGAACGGCGGCTCGGGGGCGCACAGGCGGAAGTCGGCCACCCGGTCGAGCGCGCGGGCCGTCGCCTCGCGGATCCGGGCCTGGGCGACGGCGGGCGGCAGGAGTTCGGCGGCGAACCTGTCGACGCCCTTCTTGACCGCGACGGTCTCCACGTCGCCGAGCAGCTCCCTCGCCTCCTCGCAGACGGCCTCGTCGCCGGTCACCAGGACCACCGGCACGCCGAGCGTCCCCGCGAAGGAGGCGACGAGACGGGTCTCCCCGCAGACCTCGCCGTTGAGGTAGACGTTGTGGATCTCCCTGCCCATCCAGGTGTGGTTGAGCACCCCGTGCTGGACGCCGGCCCGCGCGTGGTAGCCGACGAAGCAGGCCGCCCGGTGGCTCGCGTCGAGCCCCTGTCCCATCCGCAGCGGCTTGCCGGGACCGCGCAGGAGGGTCGCCCGCTCGTCGAGCAGGTCGATCCTGAGGTTCTTCGTCGAGCCGTGGGCGTCGTTGACGCGCACGGCGGTGGCGCCGGCGTCGAACGCCCCCGCGACGACCGCGTTCGCGTCGCCGGTCATCAGCTCGCAGCCGCGCTCGTAGCCCCGGCCCCCGGCGTGCATCTCCTCGGGGTCGGTCAGCCCGGTGACGCCTTCCATGTCGACCGAGACGTAGACCTTCACGGCATCCCCCACGTCTCGACGCGGCGCGCCTCGTCCTCGCTCATGAAACCGATCTCCCCGTCCACGAAGTCGTGAACCTGCTTGCGCCACGGTTCGGGAATCTCCGCGACCGCGGGCGGGTAGCAACGGTCCAGCCAGGCGGTGGAGGACTCGGTCGCGCGCAGGTGCCGCGCCGCCGCGGCGAAGACCGTGTCCTCGATGCCGGGCACCCTGGCGCAGCCGTACTCGATCATCTCCTGCCCGCCGTACGGGGGCGGTTGCTGCCACTTGCGGGCGACCGGGCGGCCCGCGGTGATCGTGGTGCGGAGCGGACGGCGCTCGACGGCGGCCTGGATGAGCTCCTTGTACAGGCACTTGCCGCAGGTCCCGCAGGGGCCGCCCACCCCGCGCAGGCACCAGCGGAGCTGTTCGCGCAGGTCGGAGCCGAGGGCGAGCCGCATCGTGACGGCCTCGCTCACCCCGCCCACCGGGAGTACGAGGTGCAGCCCGGCTGCGGCGAACGCCCGGCCCCAGGCGCCGTGCGGGGCCCACATCAGGTTGTCGGGCGTGTACCGGTGCACGTAGCGGGCGCCCCCCAGCCAGCGCGATCCCAGCTCGTAGCCGAAGGCGAGGCCGCCCAGGTCGAGCTCGTCGGCCATCAGCAGCGCGCCCACGGCGACCGCGTGGTGCTCGGGGTAGCCGGGACGTGGCTCGGCGAGGGTGAACTCCAGGTCGGAGCGGACGACGGTGAGTTCGCGGCCGGTCTTCTCCGCCAGCGAGGCCAGCACGTCGGAGCGGTAGTGGGTCCACCGGTTGGGCACGCGCGGGTGGGAGACCCGCTGGAAGTGCACGAACGGCGCGTCGGGCAGCATCGCGGCCACCGCGACCGAGTCGGCCCCGCCGCTGTAGGAGATCGCGAGCCTGCCGCCGGATCGCGTCCCGGCAGTCCCGGTGGGACCGGCCTCGACCCCCCAGCCCTCGCCGATCGCCCCGGCGAGTTCCGGCGAGATCGGCCGGTCGAAGGTGACGCGGCGCCGGGTCCACGGCGCGATCACGGTCCACGCGGCGAGGGCGAGCAGGTCGGGGTGGATGTCACGCGGCGGGTGCGGCAGCTCGGCCCTGAAGGTGTTCGTGGCCAGTTTCAGTGCCTGGCCGTCGGCGCAGTGGCCGGTGACGTCGTCCTCGGGGTCCAGCCGGAACACCAGGTGCCAGGTGCCGCCGTCGGCCGTCCAGGCCACTCTCACGCGCCGCTCCCCCTCCCGACGCTCGCCGCGCCTTTCGCGCCTTCAGTGCCTCCCGTGCCTCCCGTGCCTCCCGGTGCCCCTGCGGTCCCGGAGGTCCCGGTGGCGCGGTCCACGGCCTGCCAGAGCAGCACCTCGTTCCTGAGCACACCGTCCAGCGCCACCGCGGTCTCCTGGGCGAGCCGGTGGGCGTCGTCCCAGCGCCCGGCCCGCACCGGGTCGAGTTTGACCCCGGCCACCCGCGTCCGCAGCTCGACGACCTCCGCGCGCAGCGCGGTGACCTCCCTGGCCAGCGTCTGCACCTCCCAGAGCGCGTCCTTCACGTCCTGCCTGTGGTCGGCCCTGGAGATGTACCGAGAGTCGAACCAGCCGAGAACCGCCCGCCGCAGCGGAGCGGGCACCAGCGCACGCTTCACCAACCGCACCATAATCCGGCACGATACCGGCAATTCTTGATCAGCTAGGACCGATCCCATCAAGCCCGGCCGACCTCACCGGACAGGTCAGCGGCCGGTGAACGTCGCCGTGGACCTCTCGGAGAAGGCGCGCATGCCGATCCCGGCGTCGTCGGTGGCGAACAGGCCGGAGAACTGCAGGCGCTCGATCTCCAGACCGGTGTCGAGGTCGGTCTCCAGGCCGCGGTCCACGGCCTGCTTGGCGGCGCGCAGCGCGAGGGCGGGGCCTCCCACGAACCGGGCGGCGTAGGCGAGCGCCTCGGTGTACACGTCGTCGTCGGGGACGACCCGGTCCACCAGGCCGATGCCCAGCGCCTCGGCCGCGGACACGTGGCGCCCGGTGAAGATGAGGTCCTTCGCCCTGGCCGGGCCGACCAGCCGGGGCAGCCGCTGGGTGCCTCCGGCGCCGGGGATGATGCCGAGCAGGATCTCGGGCTGGCCCAGCTTGGCCGACTCCCCGGCGATCCTGACGTCCGCGCACAGGGCGAGCTCGCAGCCGCCGCCGAGCGCGTAGCCGGTCACCGCCGCGACGACGGGCTTGCCGATCCTCGCGACGGCGGTGAAGCAGTCCTGCAGGAGCCGCGAGTGGACCGCCATGTCGGCGTACGACATGCCGGCCATCTCCTTGATGTCGGCGCCGGCCGCGAAGACCTTCCCCCCGTAGACGACCACGGCGTACACGTCGTCGGCGGCGTCCACCTGCCGGGCACACTCGGCGATCTCCAACTGGACCTGCCGGTTGAGCGCGTTCATCTTCGGCCGGTCGAGCCTGATCGTCGCGACCCCGTCGGCCGTCTCAACCCGCACGAACTCACCCATGGACGTCCTTCCGCCTGCCGGGATCCCCTTCGGTCCCCGTACCGCGATCCACCATAGGGCGCCTCTCAGTTGACGGGCATGGCCAGGTCCCTGCTCTCCCCCGCGCTCCTGCCCGGTTTCTTCGCCGCCCGTCCCGGCAGCCCGGCGATCGTCCTGCGGTAGATCGCCTCGTACGCGCGGGCCATCGCCTCCACGCCGAAGAAGCGCTCCACCCGGACGCGGCAGGCACGCGGGTCGAGCGTGTCCGCCGCCTCGATCGCGGCGGGAAGCTCGGAGGGATCGCTCCTGATGAACCCCGTGACGCCGTCCACGACCACCTCGGGCACGGCCCCCCTGCAGAGGGCGACCACGGGGGTGCCGCAGGCCATCGCCTCGATCATGACCATGCCGAACGGCTCCTCCCAGACGATCGGGAAGAGCAGGCACCTCGCCGCCGCGAGCAGCTCGTGTTTGCGCGCGGTGTCGGCCTCTCCGACGTACTCGGCGTCGGGGCCGAGCCTGGGTTTGACGTACTCGTCGAAGTAGTCGCACTCGACCTTCTCGGTGAGCTTGCCCGCGAGCAGGATGCGCCGCCCCGCCGCGCGGGCGGCGTCGATCGCCAGATGGGCGCCCTTGTCCTCGTTGAACCGGCCCAGCCACAGCACCCAGTCCTCCTTGCGCTCCCTGAAGGGGAAGGCCGTGACATCGACCGCGTTGTGGACCACCCCCGCCCAGTTCAGGTCGGGGGCGATGCGCCGCTGTGCCTCGGAGACGGCGACCATCGACACGGTGGTGCCGAGCGCCCGGTAGTACTCGCCGAACTCGCCCTCCATCTCCCCGTGGCAGGTGATCAATGTCGGGACGCCGCGCGCCGGCGCGGTCAGCGGCCCGGCGAGGCTGTGGTCGTGGATCACGTCCACGACGAGCCCCGAGGTCATCGCGTACGCCCTCGCCGCGTGCAGCATCTCCGGCAGCGGCTCGCCGATCCGCTCGGAGGGCGCACGCCCGTAGGTGCTCAGGAAGCGCGCACGGGTCCCCGCTCTGCCCGCACCGACCAGCGTGATGTCGTGCCCGCGCCGGGTCAGCCCGGCGACGAGAACGGCCACCATCGACTCGATGCCCCCGTAGCCCCGGGGCGGTACGTCGTACCAGGGCGGCGCGACCATCAGGACGCGCAGGCCGTCTGACCATCCGGGAACGATTCTCGAAGAAACCACGGTCACCTCACCTGAAGAGACACGGAAGTTGGAACCGGGAGGAGGCTGGAGAAGCGATCAGCGGACCCGCCCCGCGGTGGCGGTGAGCGGGCCGCACGGCTCGTCGATCAGGGTGATCCCCTCCGGCAGCCCCGCCATGGTGGCGCCGTCGGGGCCGACCTCGATCGTGACCCTGGAGCCCGCGAGCGGCAGCCCCTGGATCCGCAGGCCCTCCAGCCCGACGGGATCCAGCCACACCCGCCTGTAGGGGATCCACGGCTCGAAGCGCAGCAGGCTCCTGACCAGCTGGATGGGGCTCGCCGCGGCCCACGCCTGCGGGGAGCAGGAGGTGGGATAGGGCACCGGCCGGCCGAACTCGGCCCGGTCGAATCCGCAGAACAGTTCGGGCAGCCGCCAGCCGAAGACCTCGGCCGCGTCCAGCAGGCTGAGGGCGACGCGCTGGGCCTCGACCGTGAAGCCGTAGCGCATCAGTCCCGCCGCGATCAGGGCGTTGTCGTGTGGCCAGACCGAGCCGTTGTGGTAGCTCATCGGGTTGTAGGCGCCCATGGTGGTGGCGAGGGTCCGCACCCCGTACCCGGTGAACATCTCCGGCGAGAGCAGCCTCTCGGCGACATAGGGTGCCCGGCCCTCGTCGACGATGCCGGTCCACAGGCAGTGGCCCATGTTGGAGGCGAGACTGTCGATGGCGCGCCCGGCGCCGTCGAGGCCGATGGCGTAGTAGCCCCGGTCCGGCAGCCAGAAGCGCTCGTTGAAGGCGTCCCTGATGCGTTCCGCGCGGGCCCTCCACTGCTCCTCCAGGATGCTGTCGCCCACCGCGTGGGCGCAGTGGGCACGGGCGACGTAGGCGGCGTAGACGTAGCCCTGGACCTCCGCCAGCGCTATGGGCGGGTTGGCCAGGGTGCCGTCGGCGAAGTTGACGCCGTCGAAGGAGTCCTTCCATCCCTGGTTGATCAGCCCGTGGTCGGTCTTGCGCCGGTAGGACAGGAACGGGTCGGCGGATCTGCGGATCCAGTCCAGGGCCGCGTCGACGTTCGGGGTGAGTTCCTCGATGGCCTCCCCGTACACACCCCATCGGCGCAGCTCGCCCATGACCATCACGAACAGCGGGGTCGAGTCCACCGACCCGTAGTAGGCGCGGCCCGCGTGCGGTGAGGCACCGGTCCGCGTGCCGAAACGGAGCTCGTGCAGGATCTTGCCCGGCTCCTCCTCGGTCAGCGGGTCGTCGACGGTGCCCTGCAGCCTGGCCAGGCGCCTCAGGGTGCCCAGCGCCAGGCACGGGTCCATCGGAAGGGCCATCCACGACGTCAGCAGCGAGTCGCGACCGAACAGGGTCATGAACCACGGCGCGCCCGCGGCGATCGTCGGCGGCTCGTCGGGCATGCCGGCGTCGAAGAGCCGCAGCGCACCGAGATCCGCCTTGGAGCGTTCCAGCACCTGGGCGAGGATGCGGTCGGAGGTGACGACGATCGGGCTGGCGCGCTCCCAGTCGGCGCGGCGCCTGGCGGGCTCCGCGTGTTCGAGCGGGTGGTGGGTGGAGAACCAGGCGGGCGACTCCTCGCCCTCCAGGATCGGATTGACCTGCAGGCTCGCGGTCCACTCACCCCGCGCGGGCACGACGACGCGGAAGACGAGCACGCCCGGCATGGCGAACGGCTTCGGCTCGGCCACCACCCTGGTGCCGCGCGAGCGGCAGGAGGAGACGATCAGCAGTCCCGTCCTGTCGGCCGTCACCTCCACGTCGGTCACGTGCCGGATCCGGCCGGCCTTCACCTCGAACAGATCCGCCACGTCGGAGGCGACGTGGATGTCGACGACGCATCCGGCGGGCTCCCCGGACAGGTTGCGCAGGGTGAGGTCCTCGCGCAGGCCGCCCCCGACGTAGCGGTCCCTCATCACGAGCAGACTGCTCTCGGCCCGCCCGGGGCGGGGGGCGGCCCTGCCGAGGAACATCGCGTGGTACGGCTCGGCGGGCAGCACCCTGAGCTCCTCCACGGGCAGCTCGTCCACCCTCAGCTCCCAGCGCGACAGGATCCGGGTGTCCGCGTAGTAGACGCCCTGCGCCCCGCCGGGGAGGATGTCGCCGTTGCGGGCGCACACGCAGAAGGAGCCGCCCTCGACCAGCGTGACCGCGGCGTCACCCAGTGCGCCCGGCTGGCCCTTCAACGTCCATGCGTCCACTGCTCTCCCCCGAGTGCGCTAGATGTCGGCTATCTACCCATCCCCAGCACAAACAAGAAAGAACTCCACAAAAGGCGCATATGGCCGTATTTTGCACTTTAAGAGGAGTTTTGCCCGAATCATCGTAACGGTGGCACCGAGAGCCGACGGCCGGCCCTGCCGCACCTCTTCCGGCCCTCTCCATGCCCTCTCCGGCCCCCTCCGGCCCCCTCCGCGCGGCTCCCCGCCGCGGTTCCCTCCGCGTGGCCCGCGGCACCGACCTCCGCGGGCCACGCGCCGCCGGGCCGCCGTACGATCAGACGCGCTCCGGGGTCACGGCGCCGGGAACCTCTGCTGGGCGCCAGGTCGAGTGGCCAAACATACCCACCTCACCACGCGCGGCGGCCGAACGAGAGCACTTCTCGGCCATCCGTGTCGGGTACGACCGTTCAAGCGTGATTCACCCCGGATTCATGCGCGACTCATACGCCACCGTTCACCGGACCGAAACGTTCGGCGGCTCGCACACTCGCCGGGCCAGGCCGTCCTGCGGGCCGAACGCTCACCGGACAGAACGCTCACCGCCGGACCGTCCACCACCGGACCGTTCAGCGGCCGGAGCGCTCAACGGGCCGGAACGCTCAACGGGCCGGAACGCGAAAGACCTCCGTGGTCCTCCCCGAGAACGGGGAGGACCACGGAGGTCCCGTCACCCGGCGCGCGCGCCGGGTGATCACGCGGTCAGCGCAGGGTGCCGTTGGTCATGCCGACGGGCTCCTCCGGCACCGCGACCAGGCCGAGCTCCGAGTTCGAGGCCACCAGCGGGTGGTCGGGAACGACCCGGACGGTGTAGCCGAAGGGTCCGGTGCGGTCGAGGGGTACGGTCCCGGCGAAGACGGCCCTGCCGTCGTCACCCTCGGTCTCGACGGCGAGGTCCGCATAGCAGGGATCCGCGAGGTCGTCGTGGTCTCCGACCCTGCCGTAGGCCGCCTGGACCCGGATGTCCCCCGGCTCCAGCTCGCCGAGCGCGATGGTGGCCTTCAGCTCCAGGGAGGTCCCGAGCTCCGGGGTGCCGTCGCCCAGACCGGTGGCCTCCACGTGCTCGACCCGCACGCCCGGCCAGGCCCTGCCGACCCTGAGCTTCCACGCCGCGAAGCCCTTCGCCTGCTCGTACCCCTCGCCGGAGAGGGCGCGGGCGGACTTGGCGGCCGGGGCGTAGAGGTCGACCACGTAGTCGCGGAGCATCCGTCCCGCGAGCACCTTGGGGCCGAGCGAGGCCAGGGTGTGCCGCACCATCTCCAGCCAGCGCCGGGGCAGCCCGTCGGCCCGGTCGTAGAAGCGGTCGGCGACCTCGTGCTCGATCAGGTCGTACAGCGCGGCGGCCTCGAGCTCGTCGCGGCGGTCGGGGTCGGCGACGCCGTCGGCGGTGGGGATCGCCCAGCCGTTGGTGCCGTCGTACCACTCGTCCCACCAGCCGTCGCGGATGGACAGGTTGAGCCCGCCGTTGAGCGCGGCCTTCATCCCCGAGGTGCCGCACGCCTCCAGCGGGCGCAGCGGGTTGTTCATCCACACGTCGCAGCCCTGCACGAGCAGCTGGCCCAGGGCCATGTCGTAGTCGGGCAGGAAGACGATGCGGTGCCGCACGTCCTCGGAGTCGGCGAACTTCACGATCTGCTGGATGAGCTTCTTGCCGCCCTCGTCGGCCGGGTGCGCCTTGCCCGCGATCACGATCTGCACCGGCCTGGCGGGGTCGAGCAGCAGCGCGCGGAGCCGGTCGGGGTCGGACAGCATCAGGGTGAGCCGCTTGTACGAGGGCACCCGGCGGGCGAAGCCGATGGTGAGCACCTCGGGGTCGAGGGCGTCGTCGATCCAGCCGAGCTCGGCCGGCGAGGCGCCCCGGTTGATCCACGACTGGCGGAGCCGCGCGCGGGCCGCGACGACCAGCTTCTCGCGCAGCCGTCCCCTGATGCCCCAGACGTCGCCGTCGGAGACCTTGGCGATGCTCTCCCAGCCCTGGGCCCGTTCGACCAGGGTGGGCAGCTCCTTGCCGGCGAGCTCCATGATCTCCCGGCCGACCCAGGTGGGTGCGTGCACGCCGTTGGTGATGGACCCGATCGGGACCTCTTCGATGTCGAAGCCCGGCCACAGGCTCTTGAACATCTCCCGGCTCACCGCGCCGTGCAGCTCGGAGACGCCGTTGACCCGCTGGGCCAGCCGCATGCCCATCGCGGCCATGTTGAACTTGCCCGGCTCCTCCTCGGCGCCCAGCGCGAGGATGCGGTCGACGGGGACCGTGGGCCACGCGTTGTCGCCGCCGAACTGGCGTCCGATCATCTCGGCGGGGAAGCGGTCGATCCCGGCGGGCACGGGGGTGTGCGTGGTGAAGACGGTCCCGGCCCGCACCGCCTCCAGCGCCTCGTCGAAGGAGAGCCTCGCCTCGGTGAGCTCGCGGATGCGCTCCAGGCCGAGGAAGCCCGCGTGGCCCTCGTTGGTGTGGAACACCTCGGGCTCGGCGTGCCCGGTGACCCTGCAGTACGCGCGGATGGCGCGGACGCCGCCGACGCCGAGCAGCAGCTCCTGCAGCAGCCGGTGGTCGCCGCCGCCGCCGTACAGGCGGTCGGTGACGTCACGGGCGGCGTTGTCGTTCTCGGCCACGTCGGAGTCGAGCAGCAGCAGCGGCACCCTGCCGACCTGGAGCACCCAGACCTGGGCGTGCAGCGTGCGCTGCTCGGGAAGGCTGATCTTGATGCGTACCGGGCTGCCGTCCTCCTCCCGCAGGAGGGTGAGCGGCAGGCCGCCGGGGTCGAGGGAGGGGTAGTGCTCCAGCTGCCAGCCCTCGGGCGAGAGCGACTGGGTGAAGTAGCCGTGGCGGTACAGCAGGCCGACGGCGAGGATGGGCACGCCGAGGTCGCTGGCGGCCTTGAGGTGGTCTCCGGCGAGGATGCCGAGCCCGCCCGAATACTGCGGCAGGGCGGCGGCGATGCCGTACTCGGGAGAGAAATAGGCGATGGCCTTCGGGGCCTCGGAGATGGTCTGGTACCACCGGGGTGCGGTCATGTACTCGCGGAGATCGTCGGCGGCGTCGGCGAGCCGCCTCAGGAAGCGACGGTCGGCGGCGAGCTCACGGAGCCTGTCGGCCTCGACCGCGCCCAGCAGGGCGACGGGGTCGTACCCGACGCGTCCCCAGATGGCCGGATCGACCTCACCGAACAGATCCAATGTCTCGGGGTGCCACGACCAGCGCAGATTGAGGACGAGCTCGCCGAGGGAGGCCAGCTCCGGCGGCAGGACGGTGCGGACGGTAAACCTACGGATTGCTCTCACGCTGCCAGACCCTAGTTACTCAGCGCCACGAGGGCGACCTCAACACTCACGCGTCTCCCCCTCACCGCTATCAATCCACCCCAAACACATCAAAGAGAGGTGATCGACTGTTAGGACAACTCGCGGAAGAGTAAGAGGTCCCGCACTCTATCCATCGGCAGGCATGAAGATGGACTATTGGGGCACCGGAGATACGAGCCAGAATGTACTGCCCTCGGGAAACCGGCCGTCCCAGCAGGGCGGGGTCTCGGCCTGCCACGAGACCGACCGCCCCGTGATGCTTGCACAAACGAAGATCCTTCCTTGCTGACTTCCCCGGCGGTACCGGGCGTGCCGCCGCTACCTTGAGACGCGATGATCGGACGAATTCCAATTCAGGACATCCACCCCACGGTCGACTGCGGGCGCCGCCCCGCCAAGGCCGCCGCGGGTGAGACCTTCGAGATCTCCGCGACCGTGTTCCGGGAGGGACACGACGCGGTCGCGGCAGGGGTCGTGTTCACCGGCCCCGACGGCGTGCGCGGCCCCCTGTTGCCGATGGGCGAGCTCGCCCCCGGCACCGACCGGTGGGGCGTGGAGGTGACGCTGCCCACCGAGGGTGAGTGGCGTTTCCGGGTGGAGGCGTGGGGCGACCCCCTCGCCACCTGGTTGCACGACGCGGGCATCAAGATCCCTCGGGGCCTGGACGCCGACCTGATGTGCGAGGAGGGCGCCCGGCTCTTCGACCGCGCGGCGAGAGCGGTGCGTGCCGCCGACTGCGAACCCGTGACCGGTACGGTTGCGACCGGCGGGCCGGTGAGCGGCAGGAAGCCCGCGGCGAGGACGGCGAGGCGCGCCAAGGAGGCGCAGCAGCACGTCTGCGGGCACCGGGCCGCGCTCCAGGCGGTCGCGGCCAGACTGCGCGACACCGAGATCGACCCGCGCGCCCGGTTCACCGTCGCCCAGCTTCCCGAGACCGCGGCGCTGCTGCGCGCCCACCCGCTGCGCGACCTGGTGACGAGGTCGGCTCCGCGCACGGTCCTGGTGCACCGCCGCAGGGCGCTGTTCGGGTCGTGGTACGAGTTCTTCCCGCGCTCCGAGGGCGCGATCATCGAGCAGGGCGTCGCCCCCAAGTCCGGGACCTTCCAGACCGCCGCCAAGCGGCTGCCCGCCGTGGCGAAGATGGGCTTCGACGTCGTCTACCTGCCACCGATCCACCCGATCGGACACAGTTTCCGCAAGGGGCGCAACAACACCCTGACCCCCGAGCCGTACGATCCCGGCTCGCCCTGGGCGATCGGCTCCGAGGAGGGTGGCCACGACGCCATCCACCCCGACCTGGGCACGTTCGAGGACTTCGACGCCTTCGTGGCCAAGACCCGCGAGCTGGGCATGGAGATCGCGATCGACCTCGCCCTGCAGTGCGCGCCCGACCACCCGTGGGTCAAGGAGCACCCGGAGTGGTTCAACATCCGCGCCGACGGCTCGATCGCGTACGCGGAGAACCCGCCGAAGAAATATCAGGACATCTACCCGCTGAACTTCGACAAGGACCCCAAGGGGATCTACGAGGAGATCAGGCGGGTCGTACGGCTCTGGATGGACCACGGGGTGCGGATCTTCCGGGTGGACAACCCGCACACCAAGCCGGTCTCCTTCTGGGAGAAGCTGCTGGCCGACATCCACGCCACCGATCCCGACGTGTTGTTCCTCGCGGAGGCGTTCACCCGCCCCGCGATGATGCGGACGCTGGCCAAGGTCGGCTTCCACCAGTCGTACACGTACTACACGTGGAAGAACTCGCGCCCGGACGTCGAGTCGTACCTGGGCGAGCTCTCCCACGAGACGTCGCACTACATGCGGCCGAACGTGTTCGTTAACACTCCGGACATTCTCCACGAATACCTTCAGCACGGGGGAGTCCCGGCATTTCATATCAGAGCGGTGCTCGCGGCGACGGCGATGCCGACGTGGGGCGTGTACGCCGGATATGAACTTGCGGAGAATGTACCGGTTCGACCGGGTAGCGAAGAATACCTAGATAGTGAGAAATATCAGTACAAACCCCGCAATTGGGTTGAGGCTGAGCGGGAAGGCCGTAGCCTGGCCCCGTTCATCACGCAACTCAATTTGTTCCGAAGAGCACACCCGGCGCTCCAGGAACTGCGTAATCTACGTTTTCACAGCGTCAACCACCCGGATGTGATCTGCTTCTCCAAGCGGTTGCCCGGCGCCTATGACACGGCCACACGACGGCACGGCCTGGGCGACGTTGTCCTCGTCGTCGTGAACCTGGATCCGCACAACACCCACGAGGCGACGGTGTCGCTGGACATGCCCGCCCTCGGTCTCGACTGGCAAGCCGAGTTCGTCGTGGACGACGAACTGTCGGGCGAGTCGTATCGCTGGCGGCAGGACAACTACGTGCGTCTCGATCCCCACATCCACCCAGCGCACGTCTTCACTCTGCGTGCAGCGGCGGCGAGCCAGCGGTGAGCCGGCGGGTGCACGTGTACCGGCAGAACAGCGGGGAGTCCACTGGTGAGTCAGCTACCTGAACCGATTCCGAACACCTTCGACGAGGAGAAACCGCGCGACCCGTACTGGTTCAAGCGCGCCGTCTTCTACGAGGTTCTCATCCGGGGTTTCGCCGATTCCAACGGCGACGGCACCGGAGACATCCGCGGTCTCATCCAGAGACTGGACTACCTCCAGTGGCTCGGTGTCGACTGCCTCTGGCTGCTTCCGCTGTACGAGTCGCCGTTGCGTGACGGCGGCTACGACATCGCCGACTTCATGAAGATCCTTCCTGACTTCGGCGACCTCGGAGACTTCGTGAAACTCGTCGACGAGGCACACAAGCGCGGCATGCGGGTCATCGCCGACCTGGTGATGAACCACACGAGCGACCAGCACCCGTGGTTCCAGGCCTCCCGCCACGACCCCGAGGGGCCGTTCGGCGACTTCTACGTCTGGAACGACCACGACGAGCTCTACAAGGACGCCCGGATCATCTTCGTCGACACCGAGACGTCCAACTGGTCCCACGACCCCGTCCGCGGCCAGTACTACTGGCACCGTTTCTTCTCGCACCAGCCGGACCTCAACTACGAGAACCCGGACGTGCAGGACGCGATGCTGGAGGTGCTGCGCTTCTGGCTGGACCTGGGCATCGACGGCTTCCGGATGGACGCGATCCCGTACCTCTTCGAGCAGGACGGCACCAACTGCGAGAACCTGCCCAGGACCCACGAGTACCTCAAGCGGGTCAGGGCGGAGGTCGACCGGCTCTACCCCGACCGGGTGCTGCTCGCCGAGGCCAACCAGTGGCCCGCCGACGTGGTCGAGTACTTCGGCGACGCCGCCACCGGCGGTGACGAGTGCCACATGGCGTTCCACTTCCCGCTGATGCCGCGCATCTTCATGGCGGTGCGGCGGGAGTCGCGCTACCCCATCTCCGAGATCATGGCCCAGACGCCGAAGATCCCGGAGAACTGCCAGTGGGGCATCTTCCTGCGCAACCACGACGAGCTCACGCTCGAGATGGTGACGGACGACGAGCGCGACTACATGTACTCGGAGTACGCCAAGGACCCCAGGATGCGGGCCAACGTCGGCATCCGGCGGCGGCTCGCCCCGCTGCTGGAGAACGATCGCAACCAGATTGAGCTTTTCACGGCGTTGCTGCTCTCCCTTCCGGGATCTCCCGTGCTGTACTACGGCGATGAGATCGGGATGGGGGACAACATCTGGCTGGGCGACCGCGACGGTGTCCGTACCCCCATGCAGTGGAGCCCCGACCGCAACGCGGGATTCTCCGACTGCGACCCCGGACGCCTGTATCTCCCGGTCATCATGGACCCGATCTACGGCTACCAGGCGCTCAACGTCGAGGCGCAGCAGCGCAGCGCGGGCTCGCTGCTGCACTGGACCAAGCGGATGATCGACATCCGCAAGCGGCACCCGGTCTTCGGCCTCGGCGAGTTCACCGAGCTGAACTCGTCCAACCCGAGCGTTCTCGCCTTCGTGCGCGAGCTCGGCGACGACCGGATGCTGTGCGTCAACAACCTGTCCCGATTCCCGCAGCCGGTGGAGCTCGACCTGCGCCGCTTCGAGGGATCGGTCCCGGTGGAGACGATGGGCGGGGTTCCTTTTCCATCGGTTGGGGAGCTTCCGTATCTTTTGACGCTTCCTGGGCATGGGTTCTACTGGTTCACCCTGCCACCCGCATCCCAGGAGGCGTAAAGCCGTGTTGAC
Organism: Streptosporangium sp. NPDC000095; assembly: GCF_042899335.1. Classification (NCBI taxonomy): domain Bacteria; kingdom Bacillati; phylum Actinomycetota; class Actinomycetes; order Streptosporangiales; family Streptosporangiaceae; genus Streptosporangium; species Streptosporangium sp. NPDC000095. The sequence continues at coordinate 85,495 of NZ_JBIAZS010000013.1, read as the reverse complement.
GGAGCTCCTTACCGGCTGGATCACCCATCAACGATGGTTCGCCGGTAAGGGGCGCCCGATCGACGATCTCGTCATCGACTCGGACGTGGAACTGGCACCGCGCCTGCGTCACCTGATCATCTCCGTCCACCAGTCAGGGGGCCGGGACCGCTACCAGCTGCTGCTCGGCAGCGAGGCGCCGGAGTGGGCCCGCTTCAAACCGGCCCACATCGGCGACGGCTACTACGACGCCGCCTACGACGCCGACCTCACCACCGCCCTGCTCGACGGCATGGCGGAAGGCCGCGACCTCGGCGCCGTCCGCTTCCGCCACCTCGACGGGGTGGAGATCGACACCTCCAAACGGAGCCTCGTCCTCGGCGCCGAGCAGTCCAACACCTCGCTGGTGTACGGCGGCACCTACATCTGCAAGCTGTTCCGCCGCCTGACCGCCGGGGTGAACCCCGAGTTGGAGATCGTCACCGCCCTCGCCCTGCGCGGCAGCACGCACATCGCCAAGCCGTACGGCTGGATCGAGACGGACCTCGACGGCGAGACCACCACGCTGGCGATGACCCAGGAGTTCCTGTCCAACGCCAACGACGGCTGGGCCCTCGCCCTGGCCAGCGTCCGCGACCTGTACGGCTCCCTCGAACCCTCGGCCTCCGACGCGGGCGGCGACTTCAGCTCCGAGTCCTACCGCCTCGGCGTGACCACCGCCACGGTCCACCGGGAGATGGCCGAGGCGTTCCCGACCGACGTGATCGAGTCGCAGGAGGTCAAGCGGATGGTCGAGGAGTTCCGCCGCCGCCTGAACGTCGCGGTGCAGGAGGTGCCCGCCCTCGGCGCCCAGGCCCACGTCGCGGAGGAGGCCTACCAGCGGGTCTCGGACGTGGCCGGGGAGATGCCCGTCCAGCGGGTCCACGGCGACTACCACCTCGGCCAGGTGATGCGCACCAACAACGACTGGGTCATCCTCGACTTCGAGGGCGAACCCGGCCGGCCCATCGCCGAGCGCCGCGCCCTGTCCTCCCCGCTGCGTGACGTGGCCGGGATGCTCCGCTCCTTCGACTACGCCGCCCGCCACCTGCTCGCCGACCACCCCGACCCCGACGCCCTCCGCCCCCGCGCGGTGGAGTGGGCCGAGCTCAACCGCTCCTCCTTCCTCGCCGGCTACTCCGCCGGAGGCGGCCATCTGCGCGCCGAGGACGCCGTCCTGCTGCGCGCCCTGGAACTCGACAAGGCCGCGTACGAGGTCGTCTACGAGTCCCGCAACCGCCCGACCTGGCTGCACATCCCGATGGCCGCCTTCGAAACCGGCCATTAGACGCCCTCCCGTGGCGCGGGGAGAGCGCCGAACGGCCGCCGGTCGGTGGACCGGCGGCCGCACGAACATCTCAAGAGGTCAGGGGAGCTTACGGACCTCCACCTTCGCCTTGCGGTAGTTGTTGCCGTTGCCGTCGGGCTTGTAGTTGCCCTCCACGTTGCCCGCGATGTCCACGGCGAACCAGTGGACGTCGGAGGTCTTGTCGAGCGTGATCTGCTGGGTGCCCTCGCGCATTCCCGCGCTGAGAAGCTTGGTGGAGTTCAGCGTCGGCCGGCTGCCGTCCAGGGTGTAGTAGATGTTGGCGGGCTCGTCGACCTCGAAGGTGAACGTGGTCGACGTTTCGGCCCGGTCGGTCACCTTCACCTTGGAGGCGGGCTTCTTCTTGTCATCGGCGTACTGGCGGGCCACCTCCAGGATGCCGATCTGCCCGGACGAGAACTCCATCGCCTCCTCGTGGCCCTCGGCGAACGGCGGCTGGAAGCCGACCGCCTCGAAACGCCCGGTCTGCGGGTTGTAGACGTCCGCGCCGACCTCGAAGCTCCAGCCGATGATGCCCCGGTTGTACCAGTGCTCGTCGGCGCTGTTACCGGCCGCGGAGTACAGCACGTCCGGGATCGGACCGGTGCGGCCCGGCCAGATACCGTTGCCGCGCCAGGACTGGACGCTGGAGAGGATGTGGTTGGAGGCACTCCAGAAGAAGTTCTCCGTACCGAAGTCGGGCCGCGGCAGCGTCTCACGCCCCGCGGACTTGTACGAGCCCGGAGCCCACATGAAGTAGCCGCCGTAGGAGTGCGTGTTCATCGCGAACTTGATGTTCGGGTACTGCTCGGTGATCCAGACCTCGTTGCGAGCCTCCGGCTCCGACAGCTCGGCCGGGCCCGCGTAGGTGCCGCTGGTGCAGCTCGTCGAGGCGCCGCTGTAACCGTCGAAGACCGAACCGACCGAGAAGTTGCGGTTCAGGTCCACACCCCAGGCGTTGCGGTTCGCGGGGTCGGCCGCGTTGACCGGGCAGTGGTTGGTCATGGTCTTGCGCTGCATGTTGTAGTCGTACACGCTGTAGTGCCCGCCGTCGGGGTTGACCGTGGGCATGATGAAGATGTCGAGGTTGTCGACCAGCTTCTTGGTCTCCCCGTCCCGGGCGTAGTTGCGCAGCAGCCGCTCGGCGGTCTCCACACAGGTCAGCGGGGTCACCCATTCGCGGGCGTGCTCCTGGCAGTAGAGGAACACGCCGACCTTCGAGCCGTCGCGCTGCTTGCCGATGCGCAGCGCCTTCGTCTGGAACGGCTCGCGCGAGACGGTCGCCGGCGCCTTGAGGTTGTCGGTCAGCTTCGTCGCCACGGCCGCGGCGACAAGACCGGCACCCGCGTTGCCCCGGTAGGTGGCGGCGGTCAGCAGCGCCGACGCCGCGGCGTTGCCGTTGAGCGCGTCCACCACCGCCTTGGCGGTGCTGTTGATCGCGGAGGACTCGTTCGTGCCGAGGTTGACCACGACGTTCTTGCCGCTCACCGACACGCTCAGCGCGGCCGAGGCGGCGTCCGGCTTCACCAGCGCCACGCTGATGTCGTTGCCGCCCTCGTGCCCGTACGCCTTCGAGGTCACGTAGAACGTGCTCGCCGCGACGGTGCCGAACTGGGCCTGCGCCGCCCGGCGGTAGCCGTTCGTCTTGTGCGGCAGATCGATGATCTGCGAGATCTTCGGGAATTCCTGGGCCAGGCCGGAGATCCGGTCGGTGATCTCGGTCGGGTCCATGTAGCGGTCGACGAAGTCCACGACGTAGTGCTTCTTCGGGGGCTTGCGCTTCTCACCCAGCCACTTGGTCACCGGAACCGTGACCGAACCACCCCGGTTGCTGGTGATCGTGGCCTTGGTGGGAACCGCGGTCACGGCCAGCGGCGAGCTGAACCGGTGGTACATGTACTGGCCGGCGTCGGTGAAGCGCGACATCGTCGCGGTGCCGCCCGAGTCGGGGGCGGTGCCCTTGCCGCTGTCCCAGGCGACGGTGAGCACCGTCGCCGCGTCGATGGCGCTCGACTTCACCTCGACGGAGAGGAAGTTCTGGTTGTCGAGGCTGGTGAACCACTCGGCGCGGAGCGGGGTCAGCGTGTCGACCTCCGCCGCCGCCTGGGCCTCGGCCGCGACGGCACTCCGCCGCTGGACCAGGTTCTCGGCGAACTCCGTCTGGTCGGAGATCTTGCCGACGATGTTGAAACCGAGATCGCGGAGGTTCTGGGCCTCCTCCGGGCTCAGTACCGCGTGCATCTCGAACCCGCCGTCGACGGGCTTCTTGTACTCCGCGAGGTCGACGCCCATGGAGTTGAGCCGGTCGATGCCGGCCTCGTCGGGGACGATGACGCGCAGCAGCGCCACACCGTTCTGCTCGGTGCTGGACTGATGGTCGGGGACAACCTCGCTGACCGGCGGGGACGGCTCGGCGAGAACGGGGAACGAACCGAAGCTCAGGGCAATGGGAAGAGTGAGCACGACCGCGATACGGCCGAGTCTCCTGCCATCGAGAGAACTCCTCATGAGAGATGCCTCCAGTTGGCGCACGTCTCCGGGTAGTGGGTCATCCCGGCAGAAAGTACGCAATCGGCAAGAATCTCCACTAGAGGACGTATCTTCGTCAAGACCCCAAAAAGCAGCATTCTGCGCATTCGATAATTTTACGGTAAAATTTATATGATATTTATACATAAAGTACACGTTTTGAGATGCAGTCGCCGTAGCCCCAATCTCAAGTCTTGCCAGATATAATCTAATTTGTCGCTTTTAAGGCTGTTTTGGGTAGTTCTGTCTCCCCTGCCCGGCCGCGACCATCTGGGACGGAGGCTTCCTGCCCCCGACCACGAGGTGGTCCAGCAGCTTGGTCGGCCCTTCCTTGCCGGCCGGCGGCTTCCTGGACGCGGCCGACCGAGGCGATCGGCCACGATATTGGCCGGCGAACCACGCCGCTATACGCGGCTTTTACCTCGCCTGTGGAACGCTCTGGGCAAAGCAGACGGCCAAGATCGAGCGGGGATCAGGTGTCATCAGGCAGTGGAGCATCGGCGCGGTGGCGTCCTGGACGGATGATCGCCTCGGCTGCGGGGGTCGTCGCGATGGCACTGGTGGCGGCGGGGTGCTCCTCCGCCGACACCGCCGACGAGGCGCCTCCCGTCGCACGGCAGTCCGCCACCCCACCGGCGGTGCTCGACACCGCGATCGGGAAGGCACCGCCGGTCGACCCCGCGTGGCCCCGGTGGGGGCTCACCCACACGGGGGTGAGCGCCAACAACGTCACCGAGCAGTTCGAGCGGGTCGTGGCCGGGACTCTCGCCAGAACCCCGATGCTGCAGAACCAGCACATCATGGGATTCGGAGCGCTCAACCCCCAGCCCCGTCCGAAAGAGTTCTACTGGGAGGACCTCGACAGCCGGACGAACCTCATGAGGCTGTCCGGCGGCACGCAGATCATGACGCTCTGCTGCGCCCCCGACTGGATGAAGGGCGGCCCCGAGGGCCCGACCACGGACGTGGGCTGGAGCGAGCACCTGGAGGACGCCCCCTACCCCAAGCACTTCGACGACTTCGCCAAGCTGTCGGCGGCCGTCGCCACCAAGTATCGCGACGTCAAGTACTTCATGGTCTGGAACGAGTTCAAGGGCTTCTGGAAGGACCACTCCAAGCCCGCGGACTTCAAGGGCTACACCGAGCTCTACAACAAGGTCTACGACGCGGTGAAGGCGGCCAGGCCCGACGCCATGGTCGGCGGCCCCTATCTCGGCTTCGACAGCAACAGGACGGGAAAGTCCGAGCTGCGGGGGCCGTGGGGGGTCGTCAACCAGAACGCCCTGGACGCCTTCGAGTACTGGTTCAAGAACAAGAAGGGCGCCGACTTCATCGTGGTCGACGGCGCCTCGCTGACCGACGCCCACGAGATGCTGCCCGACGCGTTCGGCGCGCTGGGCAAGTTCAGCGCGGTCACCACCTGGCTGCGCGAGAGGACCGGCGACATGCCGGTCTGGTGGTCGGAGTGGTACTTCGTTCCCGAGGACAAGACCACCTGGCCCGAGCCGATGCGGCTCGCCGTCCAGGCCGCCTCGATGATCGAGTTCGCGAAGAGCGGTGCCGCCACGGCGCTGTACTGGAATCCACAGACCAAGCAGGGCACCTGCCAGGGGTGCATGTGGGACCCGGGGACCGGCGCCGAACTCCCGACCGGCAAACTCATCGCCGACTTCGCCACCTGGTTCCCCGCCGGAGCCAAGCTTGAGCCCGTCACCTCCTCCGACCCCGGCGTCCGGGTGCTCGCGCAGCCTCGCCGGCTACTGATGGTCAACACCGTCGACGCCGAGATCACCACGACCGTGGACGGCAGGTCGTTCACCCTGCTCCCCCACGAGATCAAGTGGAGCGACCGCTAACCTCCGAACGTCGCCCGGAGCACCGACGGCCGGACACATTCCGTATCGTCAGCGGACCTTGCGGAAGAACGTCCGGACGTCGTCGATCAGCAGGTCGGGGGCCTCCATCGCGGCGAAGTGACCGCCCCGGTCGAACTCCGACCAGTGGATCACGTTGTGCTCGCGTTCGGCGACACGCCGGATCCCGCCGTCGCCGGGGAAGACAGCGACCCCGTGCGCGATCTCCGAACGTTCGACCGGCGTCCCCCACTGTGCCGAGCCCTCCTTGTAGAGCCGGGCGGACGAGGCGGCGGTGCGGGTCAGCCAGTAGATCGTCACGTCGGTGAGCATCTGGTCACGGTCAACCGCCTCCTCGGGCAGGTCGTGCGCGGGGTCGGTCCACTCCTTGAACTTCTCCACGATCCAGGCCAGCTGGGCGGCGGGGGAATCGTGCAGGCCGAAGGCGACGGTCTGCGGCCGGGTGGCCTGAAGGACCGCGTAGCCGGAGCGGTCGTTGTCGGCGTAGAGCATCATGCGGGCCTGCTCGGTCTCGGTAAGGCCCTCCATCTCGGCCGGGTCGAAGGTCGGGAAGCCGAGCGCGCCGTTGACGTGCACGCCGACCACCCGGTCGGGGGCGACGCGGCCGAGCTCGGGGGAGACGACCGAGCCGCTGTCGCCGCCCTGGGCGCCGTAGCGCTCGTATCCGAGGCGGCTCATCAGCTCGGCCCACGCGCGGGCGACCCGGCGCAGGTCCCAGCCGGTCTCACGGGTGGGACCCGAGAAGGCGAAGCCGGGTATGGACGGGGCGACGACGTGGAAGGCGTCGGCGGGGTCACCGCCGTGGGCGCGAGGGTCGGTGAGCGGGCCGATCACCTTCGTGAACTCGACGATCGAACCGGGCCAGCCGTGGGTGAGGACGAGCGGCAGCGCGTCCGGCTCGGGGGACCGCACGTGCAGGAAGTGGATGTTCTGGCCGTCGATCTCGGTGGTGAACTGCGGGTACTCGTTGAGCGCCGCCTCGTGCTTCCGCCAGTCGTACCCGCTGCGCCAGTACTCGGCCAGTTGCCGCACGTACGAGACCGGGATGCCGTACGACCAGCCGACGCCGGGCAGCTCGTCGGGCCAGAGGGTGCGCGCCAGCCGGTCGTGCAGGTCGTCGAGCGCGGACTGCGGGATATCGATGCGGAACGGAGCGATCTCCGTGGTGAACGTCATGGTGATCACGCTAGGGAGGGGTTAGGACAGGATCGGTCCTAGAAGTACGGCAATCTGGGGGCATGTTGGAGACATCGGCCCGGTTGCTCAGACTGCTCTCGCTCCTGCAGACCCACCGGGAGTGGGCGGGTGCGGAACTGGCGGAGCGGCTCGGCGTGACCACCCGGACCGTCCGCCGTGACGTCGGGCGGCTGCGCGAGCTGGGTTATCCCGTGCACGCCACCGCGGGCGCGCCCGGCTACCGTCTCGGCGCGGGCACGGACCTGCCTCCGCTGCTGCTGGACGACGACGAGGCGGTGGCGGTCGCGGTGGGCCTGCGCACGGCGGCCGGGAGCTCGGTGTCGGGGATCGAGGAGACCTCCGTGCGGGCGCTGGCCAAGCTGGAGCAGGTGCTGCCGTCCCGGCTCCGGCATCGGGTACACGCGCTGCGGTCGATGACCGTGCCGATGGGACGGGCGGGTTCGGCGGTGGACCCGGCGTCCCTGAGCGCGATCGCCGCCGCCTGCCGCGACCACGAGACCCTGCGGTTCGACTACCGCACGCACGACGGGCAGGAGAGCGTCCGCGCCGCCGAGCCCTACCGGCTCGTCCATTCGGGACGGCACTGGTATCTGCTGGGCTGGGACACCGGCCGGGCCGGCTGGCGCACCTATCGGATCGACCGCCTGAGCCTGCGGACGCCGAACGGGCCGCGATTCGTGCCTCGCGACCCGCCCGACCCCGACCTGGCGGCCTACATGTCCCGTTCGATCTCCGGAGCGCCCTATCGCTACCAGGGTCGCTTCACGATGCACGCTCCGGCCGAGGTCGTCGCCGAGCACATGCCGGCCACGATGGGGGCGATCGAGCCGATCGACGAGCGGTCCTGCACGGTGTCCAGCGGTGCGAACGACCTCGACGAGCTCGCCGTCTGGGTCGCGCTGATGGACATCGACTTCGAGGTGCACGAGCCGCCCGAGCTCGTCGACCGCATCCGCGCCCTCTCCACCCGCCTCGCCGCCGCCACCCCCACCTGATGGGAATCGGCTCACTGTAAGCAGCCCGTTATCGAAGTCCCCCGGCTCGGCGGGGCCCGCGATCTACCTGGTGCACAGCCACGCAGCCCCCACTGCTTTGGAGATCCTTAACGTGCTGGAAGGCCGTTGGACCACGGTCACGCCTTCCCAATACCAGCACGAGCGCGAGGCCCCGGAACACGTCCGCTCGGTACTACCCGACGCGGATCCGTACCGTGCCTGGTCGAACTTCACCTTCACCGCCAACACCGGGCACGTCCGCGAGGTCGACCTGTTCGTGGCCGCGCCCGCAGGGTTCTTCCTCTAGCCTCCGGACGTCGCCTGGACACATCCTTCAACGGCCTGAAGTGCCTGGCACATCCCAAAACGCGCCGACCGGCGGCTTCCGCTCGCGTGCACCCCTGTGATCAGAAAAGTGCCTCCTTGCCGCCAACTTAATGCCAGGGTTAAGCCATGGATGGAGCTGGCTAGCAGGGAGTACGAATGAGCACGGTCAACTGGGACGAGGTGAAGCAGCGGGCGCGGGAGCGGCGTCAGGCTGCGGGACTGCCCGTGCAATCGGATGACGAGAAGTCCGCCGCGATGGAGCAGCTCGCCGCTGAGGTCAGGGCGCACAAGCTCGCGGAGATCAGACGTGAGCAGGATCTGACCCAGCGGGATGTGGCCACCACCATGGGGGTCTCCGGCCCAAGGGTCTCAGCCATCGAACACGGGGAGGTCGACCGTGTCGAGGTGGCGACCTTGCGCTCCTACGTCGAGGCTCTCGGCGGACGGCTGCGTGTCGTGGCCGACTTCGGCGACGTCGAATACACCGTGGCATAGCCCATACGGCAGCAGAAGCCCTCGGCCAGGCGACCGAGGGCTTCTCTCGCTTCCTGAGGCGGAGTCAGAAGTCGAACTCGCCCTTCTTGGCGCCGTCCACGAAGGCGTCCCACACGCTCGCACTCACCACGAACGGCGCCCGCTCAGGAGCCTCGGTATCCCGCAGCCCCACCCGACCACCCGACAACGGAGCCACCTCCAGGCAGTTCCCCTGGTTAGATCCGCTCTTGGTGGCCTTACGCCAGGCTGCAGTCCTCAACTCATCGCTCAGATCCACAGTTTCTCTGCCTTTCTGATCAACTCGATGGATGCGCGCTCAGGCTGCGCCTCCGCGCGCAGGGCGTCGTATCTGGCGTGGATAGCTTCCACATCCTCTGGACGACTCGACACATATCCATTGGTTGCGGACTCGATATACACCATATCCGGGCTCCCTGGAAGCTGTGCGATCATGAAGCCGCCGAGAATTCCCGTCGTTACTCCCAGTTCCATGGGAACGATCTGGATGCCGATTCGGGAGGACTCTATCGCCTGCGCGAGACGTTCGAGTTGTTGACGCATGATCTCCTTGCCGCCGATGGGGCGGTACAGAACGCCTTCGTCAATCACCGCCCGAAATAGAGGCGGGGTCGCACGGTCAAAGACCATCTGGCGTTCCACCCGAGCAGCGACAGCCTTTTCTGCCTGCCCGTCGGTTATGCCGGGCTCGCCGCGGATAACCGCCCGCGCGTACCCCTCTATCTGGAGAAGGCCGGGTATGACGAGCGGCTCCCAGGTGTGCAGCGTGTGCGCCTCCTGTTCGATGTCCAGCCACCCACGGAACCACCGAGGGCTCGCCGAGCGGGTGATGTGCTCCCAGAGCCGAACGAGCTCCCCGCCCGCGCCCACGGCCTTGTCGTAGTGCTCCATGAAGCTCCGGCCTGCCCTGCGCTGCCCTCGCTCGGTGAAGCCGATCAGGCTCGCACTGAAAGGGATGACCTCCGCCAGGCGCTCTATGGAGATGCCTGTTCTCTTTCGGTGTTTGCGAAGTTCGGCCCCCAAAAGGACCAGCGGCTTTACCGAAGGGTCGGCTTCCTGGAAAGCGGACATTTCAGCTCCGTCCTGTGGGGGCGCTACTCCGGCAACACAAAAAAACACAGTCCACTACAAAGTGTCCTGGTGGTGTGCGGGGAGTTTCGATACCTAACGTAGCCGGTCGAGGGCACCCTGTGAAGAGAACGAAAGGCGCGAGAAAATCATCGGATAAGCCTGCTTACCACATGCACCAAAAGACCCCGGTAAACCTGTCGCCAAAATAGGTGGCTATGTCCGGAAAAGAAGGTCAGAAATGACGCCGAGGTGCCGGAACATGCGACATCGACAGGTAGTTCATGCATCCGCCGGATACAGACCTGTCACCACTCGGCAAGTCCTGATCGGACAGCCGGAAGTCATCTGACGCAGGCACAACCCGCCGGACAGCGCCGAGCCCGCCCCGGAAAAGCCCCCACCCCAGAAACGAAAGCGGGACCCGCCACGGCATCGCAGGCCGGGACGAGCCCCTCGACCGGACATCGGAGGTCCGATCTGATGCATCACCCTAAAGGAAACCCCAGGCCCATCAGGGTGCGTTGGCACGCGGACCGGCCGCCGATGCCGCTCGGTTGCCGGTGGTGCGGTCATCCCCCGTACGCGCACGAGGCCGACAGCCTCCCGCACCGCGCCCGCCACCACTGGGAGCAGCCCACCCCCGCGCAGGTCCACGCCCGGATGACCGTCCGCCGCCGCCTCGGCCTCTCGGGCCACCCGCCGGTCGCGACGCCCATCCGTTCGATCCCCGCCCCCACACCCCCCGCCGTTTCCCCGGTGCGGCTCCCGGAGGTCTCCCCCGGCCGGCACCGGCGCCCTGAGCCGTCCGGGGTCACGGTCGCCGCCGTGCCGTACCGGCGAGGACGACCGCCGGGTCCCCGCACCCCCTCCGGCAAGCACACCCCGCACCGGCAGGGAGCGACGACATGAACGAACGCGTCTCCCAGCCCCGGCAGAGCGGGAGACACCGGCGCGGGGCCGCCATCGCGCGGGTCGACTTCCGAGCCTGGGACCTGGCCGAGCGCGCCGCCGCCGAGCAGCTCGACCAGATCGAGCCCGCCTGGACCGTCTGGTACGGCACCGGCACCCGGCACTTCCACGCCGTCGCCGTCTGGCCCGCCGCCGAACCCCTGATCGTGCGAGCCCGCACCGCCGACGAACTACGCGCCCTGATGCGCGAGGCCGAAGACATCACACCGCCGTCCCGAGGAGAGGCCATGCCCGAGACCCCTGACGCACCGCACCCCACGGACGGCCCGCGCACCGTCTGCTGGGACCTGCCGCACGATCTGCCGATCGTCGGCAAGGCTCGCGCCATGGTGAGCGAGACCCTCGCGGCCTGGGCGCTGCACCACCTCGTCGACGACGTCGCCCTGGTGGCCGGCGAGCTGCTCGCCAACGCGATCGTCCACGGCGAGCCCGTGGTCAGGCTCTCCCTGCGGGCCGACGCCGACGAGTTCCAGGTCCAGGTCACCGACCGAGGTCCCGGGCAGCCACGTCATCTCACCCTGGATCCCGAGTCGCTGCACGGCCGCGGGCTGGCCATCGTCAGGGCCCTCGCCCACGATCACGGCGTCAATCCTCTTCCCGACCGCCCCGGTAAAACCGTCTGGGCCCGCTGGCGTCTCTCCGTCGGCGACCGCTGAGACCTCAGCCCCGAGCCCGAACGACCTCCGCCCGCCCGCTCACTCGCTCGCGACCAGATGATCTTCTTCCGGTCCATCGGGACGACAGGGCCGCGTACCTCGCTCCCTCACGGAAAATAATCCTATATATCCAGATATGTCCCAATAGCGAGTATTAGTCAACAGATGCACTGACCAGCGGTTGATTAAAGGGGAAACACGTAGTTCGAGAGTGACTGTCTGTTCTTGGTCGCAGCCGTGATGCTACGGTGTCTGCCTGTTCACGCTCTGCTGTTGAAACGGCACCGCATGGCCGTCCCGCCTTACAGGGAACAGCAGGTTCGACGCGGCCCTGTCATGCCCTGCCGCCACCCCCGAGGACGCCGATGTCAGTAGATGCACCCCACCGGGCGCGGAGAAGGTTTTCACCGAGGGAACTGGTGGTCCTCGCCGCTCTCGGCACCATGGTCATTACGGCCTGCGCGTGGTTGTGGGCGATATACGCCGCCCCCTATGAAGCCAGAGGGCTGATGGCACTCGTCGGCGGGGTCTCGGCCCTGCTGCTGTCCGGCGCCGTCGCCGCCGCCGTCCACTACGCCGGCACCGGTAACCGGCTGCGTGAGCAGGCCGAGTGGGCCGGCGCGCGGTTCACCTGGCTGGAGCGGGAAACGCTGCGGATGGCCGAGGAGTCACTGCCCTCGCTGGGGCGTCAGGTGCGCGAAGGCGCCTCGGTCGCCGACGCGCTCTCCCAGATGCCTCAGCCTCCGGAAGGCCCGCTGCGGCACCTGCTCGGCTCGGCCGGGCACGAGCTCGAACTACTCGAACGCGAGCGCGCCGTCGCCCAGGTGTCCCGTGAGACAACCGAGGACGAGATCTCCCGGCTGATCGACGACACGCTGCCGGAACTGGTCCGGCGGATCCAGACGAACCGGATGTCGGTGAGCGCCGCGCTGGCCGAGATACCCCAGCCGGAGCACGAGCCGCTGCGCGACCTGTTGCGCGAGACGGCGCGGCAGCTCTCCGAGAGCGAGCGCAGGGGCACCGCCGTGATGGCGGCGTGCGCCGGGGCCGCGGCCCGGGTGCAGGCGCAGGCCACCAGCCTGCTCGCCCGGCTGCGCGAGCTGGAGGAGCAGTACGGCGATGACGAGGAGGTGTTCGCCGATCTGCTGGACCTGGACCACCGCATCTCCCAGGTGAGCCGGCTGGCGGACAACGTCGCGCTGCTGAGCGGTGGCCGTTCCGGACGGCGATGGACCCGGCCGATCGTCATGGAGAGCGTCCTGCGCGGCGCGATGGGCCGCATCGGCGGCTACCGGCGCATCCGGCTGCACTCCACCAGCACCGCCGCCGTCGCGGGATACGCGGCCGAGGGCGTGATGCACGCGCTGGCCGAGTTGATGGACAACGCCGCCACGTTCTCGGCGCACGGCACCGAGGTCCACGTGTACGTGGACGAGGAGGACGCCGGCGTGGTGATCACGATCGAGGACAGTGGCCTGGGGATGCGCCCGCGCGAGCGGCAGCACGCCACCAGGATCGTGTCCGAGCCGCTCGACATGCGGACGCTGTCCGGCACCCGGCTGGGCCTGGCGGTCGTGGGACGCCTGGTCGACAAGTACGGCCTGACGGTCAGCTTCCGGTCGTCCGCCCGCGGCGGCATGGGGGTCGTGATGCTGATCCCGCGCCTGCTGATCACACAGCCCCTGTCGATCACCGTGTCGCCCGACGCCGAGACTTTGGTCCGCCGCCCCGTGCGGGCCGCCGTACAAGCCGGCGTGCGGGCCACCGCGCAGGCCACCGTGCAGGCGACCGTACCCGCGCAGGAGGGGCCGGCCGACGAGTCCGAAGACCTGCTGCCCAGGCGGCGCCGGGGGCAGACGCTGGCCGAGGCGACCAGGGCTCGGCAGGCGTCGCCGGCCAAGCCCGTGCGCGAGGGGCGTGACTCGGCCGCGAGGTTCGCCGCGTTCCGCCAGGCCGGCGGTCGTGGACCCACGTCCCCTCCGGACCCTTCCCCGGACCCGGGCGACTCTTGACACGTGTCCGCCGACCACCGGACATCTTTGGATTCACAGATGAGGAGGCAGGGGCCGTCCCTCCCGGGCCCGCGCCGCAGGGGCACCCCGTCGTTTCTATGAGCACAACCGACGCTTCGAACACCACCGATCGTGACTTCGACTGGCTACTGGAGAACCTCAAGAAGAAGACCCCGGGGATCAGGCATGTGCTGGTGCTGACCAGGGACGGTCTGAAGATGAGCTTCACCGCCGGCCTCGGCCGGGACGGTGCCGACCAGCTCTCCGCCCTGGCCGCCGGGATCCAGAGTCTCTCGCTGAGCGCCTCCGCCGAGTTCGGGGACGGCATCGGAGCGGGGCAGGCGATGGTGGAGTTCGCCGGCGGACTGCTGCTCATCGTGCCGGCCGGGGACGGCGCCCACCTGGCCGTGGTGGCCGACGAGGACGGCGAGGTGGGGCTCATCGCGCACAACATGAACGAGCTGGTGGAGCAGATCGGGGTCTACCTCACCGCGGCACCGCGGCAAACGAAGAACGGCGACGACCACGGATGACACGGCGAGCCATCGACCGAGAAGACCCCGACCGGCTTTATACGGTCACCGGGGGGCGTACCAGCGCCGATGAGAAGACCTTCGACTCCGTCTCCCTCATCGTCGCCGAGTGCGCCCCCACCCCCGGTATGCAGTCCGAGCACATCAAGATCCTGCGGATGGCCCAGCGGCCGACGGCGGTGGTGGAGATCTCGGCGGAACTGCGACTGCCGGTCAGCGTGGTGAAGATCCTGCTGCGCGACCTGCTGGACACCGGTCGCATCACCGTCCGTCATCCGTCGATCGCCGCACAGGCCGGACGACCGGATCCCGAAATCCTGAGGCAGGTGCTCGTTGCACTCCACAACCTCTGACCAGATGGCGGCCGCCGCGCGAACGCCACTGCGCACGACCGCCGCGGACGCCCTGAAAATCGTGGTCGTCGGCGGGTTCGGCGCGGGGAAGACGACCTTGGTCGGCTCGGTGAGCGAGATCCGCCCGCTGAGCACCGAGGAGGTCATGACCCAGGCGAGCGTGGGCATCGACGACGCCAGCCAGGTACGCAACAAGTCGACCACCACGGTGGCCTTCGACTTCGGCCGGATCACGCTGAACGAGAGCAAGGTGCTCTACCTGTTCGGCGCGCCCGGTCAGCAGCGGTTCTGGTTCGTGTGGGACCAGTTGTTCGCCGGCAGTCTGGGCGCGGTCGTCCTGGTGGACGCCCGCCGCCTGGAGGATTCCTGGTACTCCATCGACCGGCTGGAGCACCACCGGACCCCGTTCGTCGTCGCGGTCAACCGCTTCAGCGACGGGCCCTCCCTGGATGCGGTGCGCGAGGCGCTGGCGCTGTCGCCCGAGGTCCCGCTCATCGACTGCGACGCGAGAGAGCGGTCCTCGTCCAAGCACGTGCTGATCACGCTCATCGAGCACCTCACCCGCATCTACGAACAGTCGCCCGTCCGAGAGAGCATGCCGTGACGAACTCCCCTCCCCTGCCCGACTCCACAGACCCGTCCGCCACCTCGCCCGGATCGCAGAATCCCGAGCGGAGGCGGGAGTTGCTGGAGGGATACCCCGACCACGCCGATGCCGTACCCCTGTACGGGGCACTGATCGGCGACGACCCGACCGCGCTGTTCCAGGAGATGCGCCGCCGGCACGGCCCCGTCGTCCCCGTTCTCCTCGACGGCATCCCCGTCTGGTACGTGATCGGTTATCGCGAGCTGCACCATGTCGCCAGCCAGCCGCAGTTGTTCGGCCGCGACTCCCGGCGCTGGAACATGAATGATCACCTCCCCCCGGACTGGCCGTCGCTCCCGCAGGTGAACTGGCAGCCGTCCGTGATGTACTCCGAGGGGGCCGAGCACCAGCGGCGGATCGGCGCCGTCAGTGACGCGATGGACGCCGTCGACCGCACCGAGCTGGCCCTGATCTGCGAGCGGATCGCCGACCTCGCGATCGACGAGTTCGCCGGGGACGGCCACACCGACCTGATCTCCCGGTACGCCTACCGGATTCCGGCTCAGGTCATCACCCGGCTGTTCGGGCTGGCGGAAACCGACCTGCCGGAACTGGTCGAGGACGTCAACTACGTGTTGAGCGGAGGCGAGGAGGCCCCCTCGGCGATTGCCCGAATCCTGGACAAGATAGGCCGGCTCATCGCCGACAAGCGCACCCTGCCGGGCCACGACATCACCTCGCGCGTACTGGCACACCCCTCGCGGCTCACCGACGAGGAGATCGTCATGGATCTGATCGTGGTGATGATCGCCTCCCACGACAGCACAGCCAACTGGATCGGCAGCGCCCTGCGGCTGATGCTGGTGGACGACCACTTCTCGATGAGCCTGCAGGGCGGCCGCAGCAGCGTCGGCGAGGCGCTGAACGAGGTGCTGTGGAAGGACCCGCCCACGCCGAACCTGCCCTCACGCTGGGCCGTGCAGGACTGCGAGCTGGCCGGGCGGCGCATCCGCCGGGGCGACATGCTGGTGCTCGGCGTCACCGCGGCCAACGCCGATCCGCAGGTGCGACCGGCCTCCCATGGCGGCTCCGGCGCCAACCGGGCGCACATGTCCTTCGGCCACGGCGAGTACGGTTGTCCCTTCCCCGCGCCCGAACTCGCCGAGATCATCGCCAAGACGACCGTGGAGGTCCTTCTCGACCGGTTGCCCGATGTCTATCTCACCGTGAAACCGGACGAGCTGCGATGGCGCCCTTCGCTGTGGGTTCGCAGCCTGGAGGCCCTGCCCGTACGGTTCAGCCCGATCGTGCCGACCGGCCGCCCGTGGAGCACCTGAAGCGCCCCGGAGGTTGATAACTTCTCGAAAATGGGAGAAGCCAACACATTCCGCATCGGAGGCACGATCGACGTACGGCGACTCGGGTTCGGGGCGATGCATTTGCCGACCGAGCCCGGCGAGGCCCGTAAGAGTGCCGTCGAAGTGGTCCGGCGCGCCGTCGAGCTGGGTGTCACGCTGATCGACACCGCGTATCTGTACGGGTGGGGCGCGAACGAGGAACTCCTCGTCGAGGCGCTGTATCCCTATCGGGATGAGACTCTCATCACGACGAAGGTGGGCGTCGTGTCACCGGACCCGCCGCGCGACGCGGCCCTGTGCGGACGGCCGGAGGTCCTGCGGGATCAGGTCGAGCGGGCCCTGCGCCGGCTCCGGGTCGACCGGCTTGATTTCCTCCAGTTGCACCGCATCGACCCGGAGGTGCCACTCGCCGACCAGGTCGGAATGCTGGGCGACCTGCGGGCCGACGGCAAGATCGGCCATATCGGGCTGTCCGAGGTCACCGTCGCCGAGCTCGACCAGGCACGGCGGATCGTCGACATCGCCGGTGTGCAGAACCGCTACAACATCCTCGACCGCGAGCACGAGGCCGTGCTCGACGCCTGCACCGCGGCCGGGATCGCCTTCCTGCCCTGGCGCCCCGTCCACCCCGCGGCCTCGGAGCCGACGGGCGAGATCGCCGCTGTGGCGACCGAGCTCGGCGCCACGGCGGCCCAGGTCGCGCTGGCGTGGCTGCTCGACCGTTCACCGGTCATGCTGCCGATCCCCGGCACCGCCTCGATCGAGCACCTGGAGCAGAACGTCGCCGCGGCGAGTCTGCGGCTGAGCGACGACCAGCGGAGCCGTCTCGACGCCATCCGCCCGTCCCTCTGACCGCTCACGTCTGTTTACATCTGTTTACGCCTATGCATTCCGGTCGAAAAAAGGTGACCGATCACTGGAATACATCAGATATGGCGCTAATCATCGTCCGGCACTCGCGATATGGGCCTACAAAGGATCGTGGTGCGGGCGTAACCTGATCGCCAGACGATCGGCCGGACACCGACACGAGCAGGTGGCGCGTTGAGTGACGAGGCGACTCGCGTGGCAGGGAAACTCGCAATGTGGCTGTCAGGGCTATTTGTGATCGTCGCACTGCCGGTCGGAGTCATAAACCTGTTTCTCCCCCGGCCGATACCCGTACCACTCGATCTCGTGGCGGGATATCTCCTGGGCACCTTGGCGACCTTCATCGGATATGTCTACGGGCGCCTCGAAAACATCCGCGACAGACAGGAGAGGCTGCTCAGGCAACCGGCGAGGGGAATCGAGGTCTTCACCACCAGCGAGGAGTTTCTTGAGAAGCTGGTCGGCATCACCGTCGGGGCCACCACCGTCAGCACCCTGAACCTGTCGCCGCCCAAGGGAGAACATCCCGGTCTGGACAAGTATTTCACGGAGGTCCACAACAGCATAAAAAGTCGCCGGAGCCCGCTCAAGAGCTTCCGCAGCATAGCCAGCGTGGACACCCTGCAGAAGTCGTTGTGGCTCGCCGAGCGGAGTTGCGAGCTACTCGCCACCGGGCGGGTCTCCTTCGCGGTGTTCGACCAGGACTACATCGGCCCTCTCCCCCATCCGCTCAGCCTGCACATCACCCACAAGGAAGGCAGGGTGAACGTTTTCATATTCCCGCCGGTCGACCTGACGGGATCGATGGATTCGGTGCTGATCTCCGATCCGGTGCTGGCGAAGATCATGCTCGACTACTTCAACATGCTGTGGCATTTCTCGCCGAAGATAAACGAGGGCAAACAGGTCCGGGCAGCCGGTCTGGAGCGATTGGTAAAACTCAATCCCGATATTGAGAACAGCGTTCACTACCAGACACTCAAGAAGGCACTCAACTCGTGAACAACCTCAGAAGCAGACTGGACTCACAGGACGTCCTGCTGGGCACTTTGATCACTCTGGATTCCCCGGAGGTGGCACTGCTGCTGCAGAAAGCCGGGTTTTCCTGGTTCTTCCTTGACCTCGAACATTCAGCCATACTCGATCTGAAGAGTACGCAGAGAATCATCGAGGTGCTGCAGCCCGCGTCATATGCCGTGATCCGGGTTCCCGACGACTCGGAGACATGGATCAAACACGCGCTGGACACGGGTTGCGACGGAATCATCGTTCCCCATGTGTCAACCGCCCAGCAGGCCAGAACCACCGTGGAGCGAGCGAAATATCCCCCTGCGGGCAAGAGAAGCGTCGGTATAGCGAGGGCTCACGGTTACGGAACGAGTTTCGCGAGATATCTGGAGACCTCGGGCGAGAGCGTGGCCGTGATCGCTCAGATAGAAGACACGGAAGGCGTCGAGAACATTCACGACATCCTGAACGTACGAGGCATCGACGCGGTCTTCGTCGGACCGTACGACCTCTCGGGCAGCATGGGGATCCTCGGTGACCTCGCCAACCCCCTGCTCATCGAGATGATCGGCCGCGTCCGCACCGCGTGCGAGGAGAGCGGGGTCCCCCTGGGCATCTTCTGCCCGAGCACCGCCGCCGCGAGAAAGGAGGTCGATCACGGCGCGACGCTGATCGCCGTCGGGTCGGACACCGGCTACGTCTTCGCCGGAGGTTCCGCCGCGCTGACGGAGCTACAACAGAAGGGGTGACCACTTGTTGATCAGATCGCACTCACTGGAGCGATCCCTGGAGGACCTCCTGAGCGATCCGGCCGTGCTGGCCCTGCAAGTGCCTTCCTACGTATCGGACCGGATATGCGAACACGCCCGGCTGAATGCGATCCCATCGGTCCTGGAGAGTTCGCTCCAGAGAATATACAGAAGCCAGGTCAAAGCCTTCTCCGAGACCGTGAGCGGTGAGGCAGACGGCTCGGAGGAATACCTGAGGCGGTCCCGGGCGGTCCTGCGCTCGCTCAGGGAGGCGTTTCTTCCCTTCGCGAATCCGGCGGACGTGTTCAGGGCGGAGATCGACGAGATCTGGCCGGGCGGCGCGGGCCTCCTGAAATATCATGACCGGCCCCTCGTCTTCGGAATGATGAGAAGCTGGGAGGCGGGAATGTCCGCGTTGCCGCACTTCGACATCATCGGCGAGGCCGGCCCGACCCTCCGCGGCAGGTTCCGGTTCACGGAACAGTTCGGGGTGAACCTGTATCTGGAGGCCCCGGAGAACGGCGGAGAACTACATGTCTGGGACCTGACCTTCGAAGGGGTCAAATCTCGAAATATCCCCTCCATGTCAGGGACGTATGGCTTCGATGTAGAAAGCCTGCCTTCACCTGACATCACCATAAAGCCAGGCGTCGGCGACCTGGTCATCATCAGATCAACACGACTCCATGCGGTGAAAGAGACGACACAGGGGCGGCGTGTCAGCATTTCAGGATTCTTGGGGAGGGAGCAGACGTCGGATATCCTGCGCCTCTGGAGCTGACCTCATGAAGCCACGGCACCAATCGATGGGCAATTCATGTATAACAGTCATCACGGCCTTTCCGCAACGATGTCGGCGCACGATCAGAATAATTCATGGAGCCTGGACGATCTGGCTCCAGCCAGCCTGTTCGACATGAGCGGCAAAGTCGCCCTGATCACGGGAGCCGGTGGCGGGGTCGGAGGATGGTTGACCGCGGGACTCGCCGCGGCGGGGGCACGTGTCATCGTCAGCGATGTCAGTGTGGAGCGCTGCGCGGATCTCATATCCCTGTTGGAGGCGGGGAAGGTGGAATTCGCGGTGGCGGCGGCCGATCTGCGGGACCCGCGTGCCCCCAAGAAACTCGCGGACGCGGCGCGGAAAGAATTCGGCACCCTCGACGTGCTGGTGAACGCCGCCGCCATCAACACCAGAGAGCCCATAGCGAACGTCACCCCCGAACTGTGGACCGAGATTTCCGATGTGAATCTGAAGGCGGCGTATTTCCTCGCCCGCGAGGCGATGCTCGTCATGCGGACGACAGGGGGCGGCTCCATTATCAATGTCACGTCGATCAACACGGAGATCGGGCTCGAAGGCGTCTCCGTCTACGGCGCGAACAAGGCCGCCCTCGCGCAGGTGACCAAGACGATGTGCATCGAATGGGCCCGATACAACATCAGGGCGAACTGCATATCCCCCGGGTTCCTGATGACCTCGCTGTCCCGGCCCCTCTGGGAGGACGCCGACCGCGCCTCCTGGATCCTGGAGCGCTGCCCGCTGCGCAGGCCGGGGATGCCCTCGGAACTGGTCGGGGCGTGCCTGCTGCTCGCCTCGGACGCGGGGTCCTTCATCTCCGGGACGAGCATCCGCGTCGACGGCGGTCTCGTCGCCGGAAGCCCGTGGAAATCCGCGCCCGGCTGAGCACCGCCCTGTTGGGCCCGAGTCCTCCGCGCACCACCCGGAACATGCCCGGGAGCCAGGGAGGATGGAAACTTTCATCGAAGAGGGCCGGGGCATCCGTACCGCTTTCGCCACCAAAGGTGTTTCTCACCTGCGAGAAACCGCCGCGGAAAGGAGGGCGTACGCCGGACGCGAACCCGCACCCCCATCCTGTGATTGAAAATTTCGGCTAACAAATTTAACTTTCGGCGACAAGCGTGAGACGTCGAACGCCGGGGCCGCGAAGGTCAGGGGGCTCCGGCGATCGGCCACGGCCGAAAGGAGATCGACGATGTCCGACAGCGATGTTCCACGCCGGACCGACCGGGGACCGGGGAGGAGTCGGCTGAGGACGGCACTGCGAATGGCGTGCGCGGTCCTTCCCCTCCTGCTCGGCTTCGCGCTCACCACCTCGCCCGCGTCCTCCGCCTCCCTGGTGGAGGTCACCGGCTTCGGGACGAACCCGAGCAACCTGCGGATGCACCTCTACGTCCCGGACCGGGTGGCGCCCCGTCCCGCCATCCTGCTCGCGGTGCACTACTGCACCGGCTCCGGCCCCGCCTTCTACTCCGGCACGCAGTTCGCCTCGCTCGCCGACCAGTACGGGTTCATCGTGATCTACCCGTCGGCCACCCGCAGCGGGAACTGCTTCGACGTCTCCTCCTCCGAGGCGCTCAGGCGCGGCGGCGGGAGCGACCCGGTCGGGCTGATGTCGATGGTGAACTACGTCCAGCAGCGTCACAACGGCGACCCCTCCCGGGTCTACGTGACCGGCGCCTCCTCGGGCGCGATGATGACGGAGGTCATGCTGGGCCTGTACCCGGACGTGTTCAAGGCCGGGGCGGCCTTCATGGGAGTGCCCTTCGGCTGCTTCGCCAGCACCTCCGGATGGAACAGCGAGTGCGCCAACGGCACGATCGTGAGAACCCCCGAGCAGTGGGGCAACCTCGTACGGGCCGCCTACCCCGGCTACACCGGCGCCCGGCCCCGCGTCCAGCTGTGGCACGGCACCGAGGACTCCACCCTGCGCTATCCGAACCTGGGCGAGGCGGTCAAGCAGTGGACCAACGTCCACGGTCTGAGCCAGACGCCGACCTCCACCGACACCCCCCGGCAGGGCTGGAACCGCAGCCGCTACGCCGACTCCACCGGCACCGTCAAGGTCGAGGCCTACAGCCTGCCGGGTGTCGGGCACAACCTGCCGCAGGGCGGGATGGCCGAGTCGGCGATCCAGTTCTTCGGCCTGAACACCTCAGGCCCGACCCCGACCCCCACCCCGACGCCCACCCCCACTCCGACCCCGACGCCCACCCCCACTCCGACGCCGACGCCGACGCCGACGCCCGGCGGTGCCTCCTGCCAGGTGACCTACAGCGCCAACAGCTGGAACACCGGCTTCACCGCCAACCTGACCGTCACCAACACCGGCACCTCGACGATCAACGGCTGGGAGCTGAGGTTCACCTTCCCCGGCAACCAGCAGGTCACCCAGGGCTGGAGCGCCACCTGGTCGCAGTCCGGGCAGGTCGTGACCGGCCGCAACGCCTCCTACAACGGCACCCTGAGCCCCGGGCAGTCCGCCGGAATCGGCTTCAACGGCGCCTACAGCGGCACCAACGCCGCCCCCGGCTCCTTCACCCTGAACGGCTCGACCTGTAGCTGACCTCGGGAACACGACATCGGCTGCCTCCGGACCCCGGAGGCAGCCGATGTCGTACCGGTCACCGGTTGAGTAGGGGATTACTCACGACACGAACCCCCACGAGCCCTACCTTCGCCGCAAGAACGGACGATGGGGGGACACCATGCATCTCGTTCCGCTGGCGCCGGACGCGCTGGACAGGCTGGAGGCACGCTTCCACGAACTGAGGACCGCCGGGATCCTGCCCGAGCACCTCACGTTCGAGGACTACTACGCGGTGTGGCGCTCCGAGCGTCGCGGGCCGCGCGCGGCGGGCCTGGACGACGGCAGCGCCACCCCGCAGGATCCCGACGCGAGCCTGATCAGCCGGCCGCCCAGGAAGCTCAGGGGCGTCGTCAGAACCCTGGTGCTGCTCGTCGACTTCGACGACCGGCCGCACGACCCCGCCCACGACGCGGCGCACTTCGAACGGCTGCTGTTCGGCACCCAGCCGGGCAGCATGCGCGACTTCTACCGGAAGGTGAGCGGCTTCGACGGCGACCCCGAAGGGCGGGGCATCGACGTCCAGGGCGAGGTGTTCGGCTGGTTCCGGCTGCCGCGGACGCTCGCCTTCTACGCCAACGACAAGTCGGGGATGGACGAGCGCAACTTCCCGCGCAACGCCCAGGGCATGGCGCGCGACGCCGTGCTCGCCGCCCTGGAGGCGGGCGTCGTCTTCGACCCCTCCTACGACGCGCTCGGCGAGAACCGGGTCACCGCGCTCTTCGTCGTGCACGCCGGTCCCGGCGCCGAGACCTTCTCCGACGCCGCCGGGCTGCGGTTCATCTGGAGCCTGAAGTGGACCGTCGGCGATCAGCCGATCACGGTCGGGCCCGGCCTCCAGGTGAGCACCTTCCTCACCGTTCCCGAGGACTGCAACGTCGGCGTCTGCGCCCACGAGTGGGGGCACCTGGCCGCGCGCTGGGCCGACTACTACGACACCGACCGGGCGCAGACCGGCGTCAAGTCGCACGGGCTGGGCAACTTCTGCCTGATGGCGGCGGGGTCGTGGGGCAACGGGGGCGTCACGCCCGTCTTCCCGACCGGCATGCTGCGCATGTTCCACGACTGGGTCACCCCGCGCCTGGTCACCGAGACCACCCGCGGCATCACGCTGCGGCCGGCGGCCGAGGGCGGCGACTTCGTCGTCGTCCACAACGACCGGACGATGACGAGCACGCAGTACGTCGTCGTGGAGTACCGCCGCCGGCGAGGTCAGGACGAGTTCCTGCCCGACCAGGGCGTCGCCGTCTACGTGGTGGACGAGTCCGTTCCCAACGTCGACGACGAGCGGCGCCTCGCGATCGAGCTGATGCAGGCCGACGGTCTGCGCCAGCTCGCCAGGCCGGGCAGCCTGGGCAACCGGGGCGACGCGAACGACCTGTACCCCTCGCTGGGCAACGCGAGAATCGGCGGGGACACCTCACCGGCGCTGAACCTGCCCGAGGGCGGGTGGACGGGCGTGACCGTCGAGGTCTCCGGCACACCGGGCGACGACGAGATGACGATCGACGTCGTCGTCGCCTCGTGGCCGAGTGACTCCAAGACCGACTCAGTGACCGACTCCGTGACCACGTGGCCCGTCGCGGCCCTGAACGCGGACGAAAGCTCCCAAAAACCAACAACGTAAACCAAAAGTGCAATACGCCTTTGGACCCGCCGGGACACTCACCGATCGCTACTCTTCGCAAGGAAAAGTCAACGGTGAGTAAAGAAGGTGCTCATGGGGCGAAGACTGATGGTGATGGCGGTCGCGGGAGCGGGGGTGGCCGTCGTCGCCGGGGCGGCGCTGTTCGTCTCCGGCGAGCAGGGGTCGCAGGCCGCGGGGGCCGCCCTGCGAGCGCCCGCGCGGGAGGACCCGCTCACCGGCCAGGAGGTCGCCAAGGCCACCACGATCGCGTCGGCGGGATCCAGGTCGCACATGGCCGCCGGCCGGATCAAGCTGCTCTACGTGGAGCGCGACGACGACAAGGACGCCTCCGACCGGCGCCGCGCCGACGCGTACCTCTACGACTACGGCAGCGACAGGCTCATCGTGCGGACCGTCGACCTCGGCCGGGGCGAGGTCGTACGGGAGACCGTGGCGCGGGGGGTGCAGCCACCGCCGTCGCAGGAGGAGGAGACGACGGCCGCCGCCCTCCTGCTCGCCCACCCGGGATACGGCAAGACCGTGCGCGAGGCGTACACCAAGGCGGGGGGCGGACCGCTGAGGTCGGCGGCGGAGCTGGGGCTGCGCGGGCTGATCTTCACCCCGTACGGCGAGCGCGGGTCCGCCAAGGAGTGCGACGTCCACCGGTGCCTGCGGCTGTTCGTCCGGTTACCCGACGGCACCTGGCTGGACACCAGCCGGATGGTCGTCGACCTGTCCGCCAAGAAGATCCACACCCTGGAGTGGTAATCCGTGTTCCTCCGCCTCACCCTTTCCTGCGCCCTGCTCGCCGGAGGGCTCGCCGCGCCGCCCTCCGCGCCGAGAGCCCCCATACCGCCGCTGCCACCACAGCTCACCTCCTCCGGCGCGGCGCCGTCCCCCGGCCCGCAGACGGCGCCGGCGGCGACGGGAACCGGCGCGCAACCTCCCGCGGCCCCCTGCAACGCGCCGTACCGCGTCGACAAGACCCTGCCCAACGGGGCGCGCTGGCAGCTCTGCTGGGAGATGCGCAACGTCGAGGGCCTCACCCTGACCGGGGTCGTCTACACCCCGAGAGGCCATCGGCCGATCACCGTGCTGCGCAGCACCTCGCTCGCCCAGATCCACGTGCCGTACGACAGGGGCAGGCCCCGCTACCACGACATCGGCTCGCTGGGATATGCCGCCATTCCGCTGCGGGCCGCGGACTGCCCGCTCGGCGAGCGTCGCGAGCAGTTCGTCTGCGTGACGACGAGGGCGCGCGGCCACGCGTACCTCAAGGCGGTGCCCGATCAGCTGAACATGACGGCCCAGGGGCGTGACCTGGTGGTCTTCGCCGCCTTCCAGGTCGGCTGGTACACCTACCTCGCCGAGTGGGCCTTCTCCGACGACGGCGCGATCACCCCGCGTGTGGGGGCCACGGGGTCGCTCGCCGGGTTCACCACCACGCCCGAGCACGGCTGGCCCATCGGGGTGGGCGCCACCGGGTTCGAGGCGAACCACACCCACAACATCTTCTGGCGCCTGGACTTTGACGTGGCGGGCCGGGCGGACGACGTCGTGGAGCAGTACGACTTCGGCGGCTCCGGCACCGCGACCCGCAAGATCCAGCGGACGGTGTTCGGGACGGAGGCCAAGGCCGTCAGCAGACCGATGCGCTGGTGGCGGGTGGTCGACAGGAAGGTGCGCAACGCCGACGGGCACCGCGTCTCCTGGGAGATCAACAACTCCGACACCGCCCAGTACCGGGGTCCCGCCGACGAGGCCTTCACCCGGGCCGATCTCTACGTCACCGACTACCGCTCCTGCGAGCGCCTCGCGACGGTCAACCCGTCTCCCGGGTGCGCCCTGTCCGTCGACCGCTACACCAACGGGGAGCGGCTCACCGATCCGGTCCTGTGGGTCAACGTCGGCTACCACCACGTCCCCCGCGACGAGGACGCCGACCCCATGCCGAGCCACTGGCAGGGGTTCCGGATCACCCCCCGCGACGTCACCGCCAAAAACCCGCACTGACCTGCTGCTTTCTGCTGCTTTATGCAGCTTTTGGCCGCACAGGGCGGCACCGGGCGGTGTTGGGTGATGTGATCATCGGAATCGGCCGGGTTCAACCGGGACGCCGCCGCCGATGATCGGATACGGTCGGCGCACAGCGTTGTGATGGCCCCACATGACCGACAATCGTGACTTTTCCCTCCTTTGGCTCCGCGCGTTTCCCAATACGCATGGTGATAGCGGACATGGGCATGGGTTCGGTCACCCGAGTAGGGCAAGGTAGGGGCTATCGATCTACGGGAGTAAAGCCATGAGCGCGCACTTGGACCTGGACCGGCTCGCGGGCGGAGCACATCATGATCCGCACTCGATCCTCGGGTCGCACCTGGGTCCCGAGGGCGTGACGATCCGGACGCTGCGCCCCATGGCGCAGCGGGTCCAGGCACTCGTGGACGGCAAGGCCCACGACATGAAGCACGTCGCCCACGGCGTGTTCGCGGTCACCCTGCCCGGAGTCGACAAGATCCCCGACTACCGCCTCCGGATCGCCTACGCCGGCGCCGAGCCGTACGAGACCACCGATCCCTACCGGCACTGGCCGACCCTGGGCGAGATGGACCTGCACCTCATCGGCGAGGGACGCCACGAGCGGCTCTGGGAGGTCCTCGGCGCGCGGGTGATGCGGCACGAGGACGTGGACGGCACGGCCTTCGCCGTCTGGGCGCCCAACGCCCGCGGGGTGCGGGTCATCGGCGACTTCAACCACTGGGACGGCGCCGCGTACCCCATGCGCTCGCTCGGCGGGTCGGGCGTGTGGGAGCTGTTCGTCCCCGGTCTCGGCCCCGGCGACCGCTACAAGTTCAGCATCCTCGGTGTGGACGGGGTCTGGCGGGCCAAGGCCGACCCGATGGCCCGGCGCACCGAGCTGCCCCCCGCGACCGCGTCGGTGATCGAGAAGTCGGACTACGCCTGGCGGGACGACGAGTGGATGCGGCGCCGCGCGGAGGGCAACGCCCTGCGGGAGGCGATGAGCGTCTACGAGGTGCACCTCGGCTCCTGGCGCCCCGGCCTGTCCTACCGCGAGCTCGCCGTCGAGCTGGTCGACTACGTGGTGGACATGGGGTTCACGCACGTGGAGCTGATGCCGGTCGCCGAGCATCCGTTCGGCGGCTCCTGGGGTTACCAGGTGACCTCCTACTACGCCCCGACCTCTCGTTTCGGCACCCCCGACGACTTCCGCCACCTCGTCGACGCCCTGCACGAGGCGGGCATCGGGGTGCTGGTCGACTGGGTGCCCGCGCACTTCCCGATGGACGACTGGGCG
This sequence comes from Streptosporangium sp. NPDC000095, assembly GCF_042899335.1. Classification (NCBI taxonomy): domain Bacteria; kingdom Bacillati; phylum Actinomycetota; class Actinomycetes; order Streptosporangiales; family Streptosporangiaceae; genus Streptosporangium; species Streptosporangium sp. NPDC000095. Next base: position 58,242 of record NZ_JBIAZS010000013.1, on the reverse strand, counting down.
CTGGCCAGGTTCGACGGCACCCCGCTGTACGAGCACGCCGACCCCGCGCGGGGCGAGCACCCCGAGTGGGGCACCTACATCTTCGACTTCGGCCGCCGGGAGGTGCGCAACTTCCTCGTCGCCAACGCCGTGTACTGGCTGCGCGAGTTCCACATCGACGGGCTGCGCGTCGACGCGGTCGCCTCGATGCTCTACCTCGACTACTCGCGGCGCGAGGGCGAGTGGACGCCCAACGAGTACGGCGGCAGGGAGAACCTCGACGCGGTCGCGTTCCTCAAGGAGATGAACGCGGTCGCCTACCGGGAGGCGCCGGGCATCGTCACCGTCGCCGAGGAGTCGACCGCCTGGCCGGGCGTCTCCCGTCCCGTGCACCTGGGCGGGCTCGGCTTCGGGTTCAAGTGGAACATGGGCTGGATGCACGACACGCTCGCGTACCTCAAGCACGAGCCGGTCTTCCGCCAGTACCACCACCACCAGATGACGTTCTCGCTGATGTACGCGTACTCGGAGAACTTCGTGCTGCCGCTCTCGCACGACGAGGTGGTGCACGGCAAGGGGTCACTGCTCGGCAAGATGCCCGGCGACGAGTGGCAGCGGTTCGCGAACCTGCGGGCGATGTTCGCCTTCATGTGGGCCCATCCCGGCAAGCAGCTGCTGTTCATGGGCGGCGAGTTCGGCCAGGGGTCGGAGTGGTCGGAGGAGCGCGGGCTCGACTGGTGGGTGCTCGACTTCGACGGGCACAAGGGGGTGCAGCGGCTGGTGCGCGACCTGAACCGGGTCTACAAGGAGTCTCCGGCCCTGTGGAGCGTGGACGCCTCCCCCGACGGCTTCCGCTGGATCGACGCCGACGACGCGCTGGGCAACGTCTTCTCCTTCCTGCGCTACGCCGAGGACGGCTCGGTGGTGGCGTGCGTGGCCAACTTCTCCGGCGCGCCGCACGACGACTACCGCCTCGGGCTGCCCTTCCCCGGCGCGTGGGAGGAGGTGCTCAACACCGACGCCTACGACTACGCGGGCAGCGGCGTGGGCAACCTCGGCGCCGTCCAGGCCACCGAGGAGCCGCGCCACGGTCTCCCGTACTCGGCCACGATGCGCGTCCCGCCGCTGGGTGCCCTCTGGCTGCGCCACCCCGGCGCGCTCGAACCCGCCGCGGACCAGCGCGCGGAGGAGATCGTCCAGGCCGCCGAGGAGGAGATCACGCGGGAGCGGCTTGAGGTCGTACGGGAGGCGGCCGAGGCCACCGAGCCCGAGGGACCCGAGGAGCGCCGGGAGGCCGAACCGGCCTGACCGGACCACTCCCCGGGCTCATCCGGAGCTCCCAGACTCCCCCGGGTTTCCCGGCGCACTCATCAGGAGTTCCCGGAACCCTCCGGGGTCTCCCCTGCGGACTCGTGCGGGAGCTTCCGGGGCTCTCCCCCATGGAACGGAGCCGCCAGGCTCCCCCGGTACAGAGCCGTCGGACTCCCCCTCCGCAGAGCCCAACAGACCAGGTGAGAACGGGCCGGTCGCGCGATTCGCGCGACCGGCCCGTTTTCGCGCTCTATGCTTCCGGCACCCTCGCCACGGCCCGTTCGGCCGAAAACCTTAAATCGGCCTTATATCAACGAACAAGGCATTGACCGTCGGCGTACGAGAACCTACGCTCTGGTAATTAATAGGAAACTTTCCTATGAATACGGGGACTCGGCACTCTCTGACCTGGAGCGACCCTTGCGACGAATTACCATCGGCTCCTTCATCGCGGCGGCGGCGCTGCTGGTTCCCCTGGGGATCGGCACCGCGACGGCCGCCACACCCGCCACCGCCACCTACACGACGACCTCGAACTGGGGATCAGGCTTCGAGGGCAAGGTCGTCGTGCAAGCCGGGACCAGTGCGCTGACCAGTTGGAAGGTCGAGTTCGACCTCCCCGCCGGGACCTCGATCACCACGTCCTGGGACGCCGACCTGACGAAGAGCGGCAACCACTACACCTTCGTCAACAAGTCGTGGAACGGCGCGCTCGCCGCGGGCGCCTCGACGAGCTTCGGTTTCAACGGCGCGCCCGGCGGGATCACCAGCGTACTGAACTGCAAGCTCAACGGCGCCGCCTGCAACGGCACCGGCCCCTCGCCGACCCCCACCCCGACGCCGACGGTCACCCCCACGCCGACCCCGACCCCCACCCCGACGGTCACCCCCACCCCGCCTCCCCCCGGCGGCAAGAAGATCGTCGGATACTTCACCCAGTGGGGCGTCTACGCCCGCAACTACCACGTGAAGAACCTGGTCACGAGCGGCTCCGCGTCGAAGCTCACCCACATCCTGTACGCCTTCGGCAACACCACCGGCGGCCGGTGCACCATCGGTGACTCCTACGCCGACTACGAGAAGGCCTATACCGCGGCCGACAGCGTCGACGGCGTCGCCGACACCTGGGACCAGCCGCTGCGCGGCAGCTTCAACCAGCTCCGCAAGCTGAAGAAGGCGTACCCGAACATCAAGGTCATTTGGTCCTTCGGCGGCTGGACCTGGTCCGGCGGCTTCACCCAGGCCGCGCAGAACCCGGCCGCGTTCGCCGACTCCTGCTACAACCTGGTCGAGGACCCGCGCTGGGCCGACGTGTTCGACGGCATCGACATCGACTGGGAGTACCCCAACGCCTGCGGCCTCACCTGTGACAACAGCGGCCCGAACGCCTTCAAGAACATCATCTCCGCACTGCGCACCAAGTTCGGCGCCAACGCCCTCGTCACCGCGGCGACCACGGCCGACGGCTCCAACGGCGGCAAGATCGACGCCGCCGACTACGCCGGCGCGATCAACAACCTGAACTGGCTCATGCCGATGACGTACGACTACTTCGGCGCGTTCAACCCGCAGGGCCCGACGGCTCCGCACTCGCCGCTCACCTCCTACACCGGCATCCCGCAGGCCGGGTTCAACTCCGACGCGGCGATCCAGAAGTTCAAGGCCAAGGGCATCCCGGCGAGCAAGCTGCTGCTGGGCATCGGCTTCTACGGCCGCGGCTGGACCGGCGTGACCCAGGCGGCTCCCGGCGGCTCCGCCACCGGCGCGGCCCAGGGCACCTACGAGGCGGGGATCGAGGACTACAAGGTCCTCAAGACCAAGTGCCCGCCCACCGGCACCGTCGGCGGCACCGCCTACGCCTACTGCAACGGCAACTGGTGGAGCTACGACACCCCCTCCACCATCACCGGGAAGATGACCTACGCCAAGAACCAGGGTCTGGGCGGGGCGTTCTTCTGGGAGACCAGCGGCGACACCACCAACGGTGAGCTGATCACCGCGATCTCCAACGGCCTCAAGTAATATTTCGACCACTCGGCCCTCCGAGCGCGTTACGCCGCGGGGGGCCGAGCTTTTCTCCACTCGGTCCCCCGGCGCGTCACGCCGCAGGGACCGATCGGCCTTCCGTGCGCGTCACGCCGCGGGGGCAGAGCTTTTCTCCGAAGATCCTCCAAATCTGGGGCAAAGTATTCACTTGGCGCATACGGCTGCTTAGACTCCGAAACGCCCTTTTGATCCCCCCGGAGGACGCGTGCGACTTCGAGCTGTCGTGGCCATGGCGTTGGTCTTCACCCTCTCGCCCGCCATACCCACCCTCGCCGAAGAAGTACCGGCGCCCCCGACGGCCTCCGCGAGCGAGAGCCCACCCGTGGCCCCGGGCGACGGATCCGGAGCCGGAGCCGAGGCCGGAGCAGGGGAGACGCGCGACGGAGCCGAGGGGACGGGCGGTCAGGAGACCCCCGCAGACACACCGATCTCACCCCCCGCCGACGCGACGCCCCCGCAGCCGAAACTGGAGGAGGGACTCGCCTCCGACACCGACGGCGCCCGGGTCATCGTCGAGCTGGCGGCCCCCGCCGAGGCGGCCCCGGTCGCCGGGGAGGCACGGCAGCTGCCCGACGCCGAGGTCGTCCTCGAACCCGCGGACACCTCGTTCATCGTGGTCGAGGGCACCGGCGAGTCGCTCGCGAAGCTCGCCGAGGACCCGCGCGTCCTCTCCATCCGCCGCGACCGCGTCTACTCCCCCACCGCGCTGGGCTCGCTGAGTTCCGGCTCGCTCGCCACGAGTCTGCAGGTGATCGGCGCGGACAAGGCGCACGCCACCGGGACCAAGGGCGCGGGCCAGACGATCGCGATCATCGACACCGGGATCGACGCCGGCCACCCCGACTTCGGGGGCAAGGTCGTGGAGCAGGCGTGCTTCTCCGCGACGGACGAGGGCGCGCAGTCCCTGTGCCCCAACGGGCAGACGAACGACCCCGGATCCGCCGACGCGAACACCCCCGCCTGCGTCCACGAGGGCGTCAACCTGTGCGACCACGGCACCCACGTGGCGGGGATCGCCCACGCCGTCGCGCCCGAGGCGGACATCGTGGCGATCCAGGTCTTCAGCAGGTTCAACGACTGCGACGACGAGGGCGGGGTCTGCCTGAGCGCGTTCGAGTCCACGCTCCTGCTCGCCCTGGAGCACGTCGCGAAGCTCAAGGACGGCGGCAGGAACATCGCCGCGGTGAACCTCAGCCTCGGCGGCGGCCTGTACGAGGGAACCTGCGACACCGAACCGGACCTGGCGGCGATGAAGAGCCGCGTCGACGACCTGCGCGCCAAGGGCGTGGCCGTCGTGGCCGCCGCCGGCAACGAGGGCGTGCCCGGCGCCGGGGCTCCCGGCTGCTTCTCCGCCCCGGTGACGGTCGGCGCGACGGGCGACGACGACACCGTCCCCTACTGGTCCAACTACGGTTCCGTACTCGACCTCTTCGCCCCCGGCCTGGAGATCGAGTCCGCGGTGCCGGGCGGCGGCCACCAGGTCTACAGCGGGACCTCGATGTCCACCCCGTTCGTCACCGGCGCCATGGCGCTGATGGCCCAGAAGACCCCCGGTACCCCGGACGCGCTGGAGGCAGCGCTGAAGACCGCGGGCCGGCAGGTCACCTACGGCGGCGTGACCACCCCCCGCCTCGACCTGAACGCCGCGATCGCCGGAGGCACCCCGGGTGACCCCGTCACTCCCCCCGGCCCCGAGGTTCCCAGCGACGATTCCGGCCCGGAGACCGGCACCGACCCGAGCCCGGACCCCAGCCCCGAACCCAGTCCCGGGCCCAGCTCCGCTCCCCCTCCGCCGGCCCCGCCGAACGACCCGGTGCCGACGCCGGTCCCGCTGCCCACGGTGACGGTCACCGTCACCGTGACCGTCCCCCCGCCGGCGACGGCCACGGTGTGCACGCGCGGCAAGTCCACCAAGACGCTGAGCGCCGCGCAGTGGGCGGTTGAGGTCACCCGGGGCAAGGGCACGATCAAGGACGCGACGGTGAGCTGCTACCTCGGCCTGGTGGCCAAGGCGAGCAAGGTCTTCTCCGAGGTCACGCCCGCCTCCACCCTGGGCGGCGCGTACAAGGTGCTCAAGCCCGCCAAGAAGACGGCGAGGGCCAAGCTGGAGAGCGAACTGCTCGCCGCCTGGCTGAACTGGGCGAACGGCGGCGTGAACTTCACCGCGAAGATCAAGGAGACGGCCACGCTGAAGACGGTCCTCACCTCGGTCGAGAAGGCACGCCTGAAGGGCTCCTCCCCCGCCGCGTCCACCACGATGCTCAAGAAGCAGGTGAACGCCCGCCGAGCCGCGTAGCCCCGCAGGCCGTGTAGCCCCGTAGCCCGCGCAGAGCCGGAAGGCACGCGGTCTACGGGGCTCGCTTGTGCCAGAAAACGGGCGAGAACCTGCCGAGCCGCATAAGCCCGGTATGTGTCGCTTAGGGTGAAGGACATGGACGCGACCAAGGTGATCATCGATAGTGTCGAACGGTTCAAGCAGCGGCGTACCGCTCCCCTGATCCTTGAGCTCGACCTCACCGAGGGCCTGACAGACGGCAGTCCTCCGGCCGACCCGCTGAGCGCCATCATGGCGATGCGCAAGACGAGCCTCACCGACGTGCTCGCCGGGCTCAAGCGCGCCAGGAAGGACGACCGGGTCAGGGCACTGATCGTCAAGATCGGCACCCAGCCGCTGGGCCTCGCGATCGTCCAGGAGCTCCGCCAGGCTGTGATCCACTTCCGGGCCTCGGGCAAACTGACCGTCGCGTTCGCCGAGACCTTCGGCGAGATCGGCGGGGGCACCGTCCCCTACTACCTGGGCAGCGCCTTCGAGCGGGTCTACCTCCAGCCCTCCGGCGACGTCGGCCTGACCGGTGTCGCGATGGAGCAGCGCTTCCTGCGGGGCGCCCTGGGCAAGATCGGCGTGGAGTACCAGATCGGCCAGCGGCACGAGTACAAGACGGCCGCCAACACCTTCACCCAGGACCACATGACCGAGGCCCACCGCGAGTCGATGAGCCGCATCACCGAATCGATCACCGAACAGGTCGTGGCGGGCATCGCCGAAGGACGCGGCCTGGAGCCGGCCAAGGTACGCGAGCTGATCGACCAGGGCCCGTTCATCGGCGCCGAGGCCGTCGAGGCCAAGCTCGTCGACCGGCTCGCCTACCGCGACGAGGTCTACGACGAGGTCAAGCAGTCCGTCGGCGACGGCGCGCTCCTGCTGTACGTCGGCCGCTACGCCAAGTCGCTGTCCGCGAAGAAGCTCCCGCACCCCGGCGAGCAGGTCGTCGCGCTCGTCCGCGGCAACGGCGCGATCCGGCTCGGCCGCAGCGGTCGCAGCCCGCTGGGCGGCGGTGGCGCGATGGGCTCCGACACCATCTGCGCCGCCCTGCGCGCGGCCCGCAACGACGACCATGTCAAGGCCGTCGTCTTCAGGGTCGACAGCCCCGGCGGCTCGTACACCGCCTCCGACGCCATCTGGCGCGAGGTCGTGCTCACCCGCAAGGCGGGCAAGCCCATCATCATCTCGATGGGCGATCTGGCCGCCTCCGGCGGCTACATGGTCTCGATGGCCGCCGACGTCATCGTGGCCCAGCCGGGCACGCTCACCGGCTCCATCGGCGTGTTCGGCGGCAAGGCGGTCATCGGCGGGCTGCTGGAGAAGATCGGCGTCACCTCCGAGACCGTCGGCGAGGGCGCCAACTCCGGGATGTTCTCCCCCACCAACGCCTTCTCCGAGGCGCAGTGGGCGCGGATCAACGCCTGGCTCGACCGCGTCTACGACGACTTCGTGAACAAGGTCGCCGAAGGCCGCGGCCTGTCGCGCGAGCGCGCCCACGAGCTGGCCAAGGGCCGGGTCTGGACCGGCGCCGACGCCCTGGAGGGCGGTCTCGTCGACGAACTCGGCGGCCTGGAGGACGCCCTCGCCATCGCCCGCAAGAAGGCGGGCCTCGCCGTCGACGCCCCCGTACGCGTCTACCCCAAGCTCAACCCCCTGGAGCGGCTGCGCCCCGCGGAGTCCAGCGAGGACAAGGCCGCCGCCCTGGCCAAGGTCCGCCTGGAGTCGTGGGGCCCCCTCGCCCACCTCGCCGGCGAGCTGGGCCTGCCCTCGTACGGCCCGCTCATCCTGCCGGGCACCTGGACGATCCGCTGACCTTCGTCGTACATCGCCGTGAGAGCCGTCCCGGTCGACCGGGGCGGCTCTCACGCCGTCCGGCGCCGAACGAACGGTCGCCCGGTGCGGCGTCCCTCGCGGCGTACGGAAAGGACAGGCCGCGCCCGCTGAGCGTCGAGCCGGACACGCCTCCCGTCGCGGCGACTCTCGCGCCCGCACGAAACCCGCAGGAGCGCCCGTACGGAACCCCTGAGAAAGGGTGAGCGGGATTCAGCGATAGCGGCTCCGGTAGCGCGCCAGCGGCAGCACCGACGCGTCGACGTACTCGACCCCCAGGACCTTCGCGATGAACAGCGTGTGATCCCCGGCCGGGACCACCTTGACAGTCTCGGCCTCCAACGCGGTGACACCACCGTCCACCACGAGGGCCTCGCTCAGCGCACCCCGGTGGTGCGGAGTCCCCGCGAGCAGCAACCTCGCCCCCGGACGGCCCGCCGTGGCGAACCGGCTCGCGATCGCCTTCTGCCCGGCCGACAGCACACTCGCGGCCCATCGGTCCTGCCTGAGCAGCAGCTCGTTGAGATATCCGGTGTTGTCCAGGCTCACCATCACCAGCCGAGGATCCAGCGACAGCGAGGTGAAGGTGGAGACCGTCACCCCCACGTCGTCACGATCGTCCTTCACGGTGACGATCGTCACCCCGGTCACCACCTGGGCCATCGCCTCGACGAACTCGTTCATCCGGCCATCATCCCGGACCCGAGCCGACCGCTTGGTCCGGCCCCGTGTCCTCCGAATCACCTCACCCCACGCCCTCGCCCCCGGCCCTCTCCAACCGCGAGACACCGACTGAACCGGCTGGGCCGAAGATGATGCCGCCACCCGGTACGAGAGCACCGGGCGGGCGCCTGATCGCCGCCGAGTCGGCCGGACGGCCACCCCCTGGCATCATGGTCATCGGCCGACGCGACGGGAGCAGCTTCACATGCATGTCGAGACACACGGTCCTGCCGACGCCCCGCCCGTGCTCCTGCTGCACGGTGGCGGTGTCGCCGGTTGGATGTGGGAGCCGGTGCGTGAGCGTCTCGCGCGCGACCACCGGCTGATCGTCCCGGACCTGCCCGGCCACGACCGCAGCGCGGACGAGACGTATCACTCCCATGCCCAGACCGCAGAAGCCCTGACGAAGCTCCTCCACGACGCGGGCGGTCGCGTCTCCGTCGTCGGATTCTCCCTGGGCGCGCAACTGGCGGTCCTGCTCGCCGCGCACCGGCCTGAGCTCGTAGAACGTGTGGTCGTGGTCAGCGCGCAGGCCAAGCCCATCGCGGCCACCGGCTTCACCCTCGGCCTGCTCGGCGCCACCGCCGGGCTCGCCCGGCAGCGGTGGTTCGCCAAACTGCAGGCCAAGCAGCTGTTCATCCCCGATCCGCTGCTCGATGACTACGTCCGCACGTCCGCGAGCATCTCGAAGCAGACCTTGCTCGCCGCGGTCGGCGAGAACCTGCGCTTCACGCCGCCGCCCGAGTGGTCGCGTTTCCCCCGCGAGGCGCTGATCCTCGCCGGCGAACGTGAACGGGCCCTGATGCGGGATTCGGCTCGCGTGCTGCACGAGGCCCTGCCGGGCAGCGAGCTGGAAATCGTGGCGGACTGCGGGCACGGCATCCCGCTACAACGACCCGACTGGTTCGCGGACCGCGTACGCGATCGGCTCGGCGCCTGACCCCTGCCGCGCCCGGCCTGATGTGCTCCGAATCACATCGCTCCACGACCTCCCCATCGCCGCCTCCCATCCGCGAGGAATCACCTCCAGCCACTCCAGCACCACCTTCGGCCCGCCCCAAAACCACGAATTCAAGCCCTCCCCTCCCCTCCCCTCCCCTCCCCTCGTGAGCATCGCGAGGACCGCGATATCCCGCCGCTCGTGAACCACGTTTTCTCAAAACTCAAATCCGGCAAGAAAGCTGTCTACTATCAATATTCAAATGACGAACACGGGAATCGGCATTGGAGTGGAAGCTCTAATGGTGTCGACAATCGGGGCAATCCTGTAGAGATTCCCTTGAATCATATCCCTATTCAGATCCGATAGAGGTAATGGTTGAGGTTCCTGGACGATAGTGGTCAATTTGGGTTGCTCGTAAGCCCCGCTCTTGGCCACCGCATGTTCCGGTTCCAACTGGTCGTAGACGGCCAACTGGTGGGCGATCAGGATGGATGCATCCTAGGATCGGTGATGACGCAGCTCAAAAATCGACCGAATATAGACGATAAAAGGCTCGATCTACTGGATGTCGATCCCGCCAAATTCATGGAGCTGCTTGCCGTCGACGAATTTCTCCACGACTCGACCATTATGTCGAGCGTAGAGTCACTGGACCGGTGGACAGTATACAGTTATGTGCGCGCTGGGCGGTTTATCATCGTGGCACAGGAAGTCACGAAAGAGAATGTTAGTCCAATTTTCGTCGCAGACGCCGATGAAGTCGAGTTCAACTCGATCGTTGACGCAGCTCGAAGGTATTGGCTGGAGTCTCAGTGACGCAGGAGGGGCTTTCGTCGATTCGGGTGGGTCGAGCAAACCGAGGATGGGAACCACTTCAGGCGCTGACGTACGCCCCCGTTACCGTCAAGCTGTAGGGCCTGCTGCAGGAAACCTACAACTGCTTTGAGATAGACAAATGCAAGGTGTCGTCGGTCGGGCATGCTGGTCTAATCGATGGTTTTCGCGAGGGTTAAGGCAAGCTTTCGCAGTGGCCGTTGAGACGATGTTGGCCTCCTGAGTGGATCACCCAACTCGCATGTTTCAAAGGATGTGCATGCGTACGCCGAGGCGGCGGATGCGTTCGCGGTAGCTGTAGCGCTCCAGGTCCAGAAGGGTCCGTACGGCCTGCTGGGCCATGGGGTGGTTGCGGATGAGCATGGGGGCGGACTTCTCGGCGCGTTCGAGTGCAGCCAGGGCGTCGTCGCGCTTGCCGCACCACAGCAGCCCTCGCGCATGGTCGAGGTGGTGGTAGCCGACACGGCTGGCCTGTAGGTCCTTGGGAAGGTGGACCGCCTGTGCTCGTTTCACGGCCTGTGGTCCGTCACCGAGTTCGACAGCGATGGCGACGCCGTGGATGTCGATGTTGGGCTGGTTGGTGGACAGCTCGTAGTAGTTGGTGCGCTGGCGTGAACCGAGCCGGGTGACCGCTTCGGCGGCGAGCCGGTGGCGTGACCACGCTTCCTCGGCGTCGTTCTTGCGGGCGGCCGTGATCGCGGCCCTCAGTTGGAGACCTCCCCAGAGTGCCAGCGCTTCGGGATGACCTGCGGTGTACTCGTCCTCGATGTTCGCGCAGGCCGTGTCGAGCACGGCGAGCGCGTCGTTCCACGAGGTGCTCGCCCACAGGTTCCGGCTGCGCAGATAGGCGAACAAGACTTCGTGATAAACGTCCCCCGCTCGTTCCCCTGCCCAGCGAATTCGGCTGGTGGCGATCACAGAGAGGTCGGCGTAGCCAAGGTTGTAGGCAACGGCGTCGGCAGCCCGGTAGGCGATCGCGAGCAGGCCGAATGCCGCACTTCGATCAGAGGCCGGGCAGAGATGGGTCGCCGCCTGAAGTTCGGCGATCAGTGACGGAGTCTCGTCGGCCAACTCGGCGTAGCGCGTCTCTCGCCGTAGCCACATCAGGCGCTCGGTCGCGGCCCGAAGCTCGGGGAGCAGACGTACCGCTCCGGTCCATTCGGGATCGAGGTCGTAGCGCTCCAACTGGCGGCGGATCTCAGGGATGGCCGAGTGTCCACGATCCTGGCTCGGGTTGTCACCTCGGTAGGGGCGCGCGGTGAGCTCGTTGGGGTGCATGCGCAGAGCGCGGGCGAGGACGTTGATCAGCGCGATGGAGTCCAGGGGAAGGCTGTCGTTCTCGACTCCCGACACCCAGGACTGGGCGCGACCGACGCGCCGCGCCAGTTCAGCCTGAGTGATGCCCGCGCGCTTACGAGCACGCCGTACACGGGTTCCCACACTCTCCGCCGCCGGGTCCAAGTAGGCCATGGGCTCACGGTAACCCGCCGTGACCTGCTTGACCTCCCCGCGCGCCAAAGTATCAGCGGCACTGATGTCAGCATCTCTCTGCGTTCATAGCGTCACCTTTCGTGAGAGACGACGGATGTGGGAGCGACAGGAGACACCCCTGCCCGCTGAGCACGCCGTTCACGACCTCGGCGGTCTTCAGGCAGGCGGCCCCCACCCACATCAGGGAAGCCGCCTTGGCCTGGAGGGCCTGCGGACATCAGGGCACACCTGCCGAAGGACGTGTCAAGCGTTGCTCGGCTCCCTGCGTGAACGGCGTTTCCGCTGGATCAGCAGGAACATGATCGCCGCGAGTACGGCGAGGAGGACACCGACGGCGAGTGCCACCATGAGGTAGGAGTCCGTGTCCATCTCCGCCTTGACCGCTCGCGCCGCGCCTGCGGCGGGAAACCGGATGGTCGCTTCGGCTGCGCGTTTCGTCAGCCCGCTCTCCAGGCGCATGCGGGCACGCCACGGGCCATCGGGCACCTGCTCGGTGAGGGTGGCGGTGACGGTTCCTGTGTCACCGGGAGCGAGCGTCGTGCCCGTTTGGACCTTGTACGGACCCGCGCTGTGGTGCTGGCTTCCGGAGCTGCTGGTCAGTTTCAGGTCGCCGCTCAGGTCGAGGGCGCGGCCTCCGGTGTTGTGCACCTGCGCCAGGACGGCCTGCTGACCGTCCGGTGAGCGCTGGGCCGTCAGCGAGTCGATGGTGAAGTCCGATGCCGGCGGGTTGCCGCGGCCGACGTCCAGGTAGAGCCGGATACCGACGCGGTTGATCTGGGCGACGCCTCCGGCGGGCGGCGCGGCCTTGGCCGTCTCGGCCCAGATCATGGCGTAGCGCTCTCCGGGGGCGGCGTCACCGGGCACGGCGATGGTCACGGTGACCGGCGCGCGGCCCTCTGGGGGCAAGATCACCTCATGCCGGTCCATGCTGGTCCAGGTGGACAGCTCATTGGCGGTGTGATCGGCGGCGAACTGGAATTTCCGGTCGCGGATCTGTGCCGCGGCCGGGTAGATCGAGAGCTGCTTGGGCGAACGGGTCGTGTTGAACACCTCGACCCGCCGGTGGATGACGGTACCCGGCGCGAGGTGGTCGACGATGTAGGCCCATGCCCGCTTGTCGGCTCGGGCCGCGACCGGCGCTTCGAGCAGGCGGATCCCGATGCCGCTCGTCGATGATCGGGCCGCCTGCGCAGGCGTGTCGAGCGTGCCGACGGCCGGGATGAGAATCCCGGCCACCAGCAGCCCCGCAACGAGAGTAGGCAGACGCACGATTGCCGCCGACTCCGCTCAGCCGACCGAGTGGGTGACGGTGCCGGAGTATGTTCCTCCGACGGCCGCGGACGGGATCGTCACGGTGACCGTGGGATTCCAGGTGGCGGTGTTGTCGCCGACGAGGTTGGTACCGGTGAACGCGACGCGCGGCACGTTGATGATGCCGCCGGGACCGGGTGTGAAGGTTCCCTGGCCCGTCGTGGCGGTGGCCGGTCCGGGGGAATAGGTGACATTGATGTTTCCGATGGTCTCGGGCCCTGTACCCCCACCGGTGGTGAAGTCGGTGGAGATGGCGGTCGCGTTCCAGGAACCGTTCAGGGTGGCACGGTCGTCGGTCACCGTGACCGGGCCGATCTGCCCTGAGACGCTGGTGGCGCCGGCGGTCACCGAGCCGAGGTTCGCCGTCGACGGCGCGCTGATCGTCAGACCGGCGGTCGTGATCGAGAACGTGACGACGGTGTCCACGGCCAGGGCGGGCAGGGAGGTCGCCGCGACCATGCCGAGGCCGGCGACCGCGGTAGCGATCGCCAAAAGCGTTTTACGCATCTTTTGGTCCAATGTTCAAACGGATGTGAAAGGTGACGCGCGGCTCGGACGCCTGCCTCAAGAGGTCAAGCCCGCAGACATGTCGCCACGCCTCGCAGCAGACGATAACTCTCCGTAGTCTCCGTAGGACGAAGAGGCGCGACGCGCATATTCACCGCAATACCGTTTCCTGACGATGAAATGCCGAAAGGCGCAGAATCCGGGTATCCGTTCATGGGGTGAGCGCGCCTCCATGACCATGGGGGCCGATCGATTCTCCGCCCCGCGTTCTCGCGGGTGTTCCACAGGGATACCGCGCGACATCGCCACCTTCGAAACAGCGAACCGGCCCCGGACGAGGCGTCCGGGGCCGGTTCGGAGGAGTGGATCGTTAGAGCAGGCCGTTCTGGGTGAGCCAGTCCTTGGCGACCGCCTCGGCGTCGTCCTTGTCGACCGCGACGCGCTTCATCAGCGCAACCAGACCGGCGGTGTCCAGCTTGGCGGAGACCGCGTCGAGGGTCGTCCGCACCGTGTCGTTCACGCCGGCCTTGTTGACCAGGGGGGCGATGTTCTCCGCGGCGAAGGCGCTCTTGTTGTCCTCAAGGGAAACCAGGTCGTTCACGATGATCTTCGGGTCGGTGGTGAAGACGTTGCCGACCTGGACGGTGCCGTCCTTGATGGCGTCGGCGGTGGCGTCGCCGGTCTTCTTCCACTCCTTGAACTCCAGGCCGTAGGTGTCCTTGAAGTTCTTCTCCTGGCGGGTCTGGAACTCCGGCGGGCCGCCCACCGAGTAGTTCTTGGCGACCTTGACCAGGTCCTCGATCGTGGTGAGGCCGCCGGAGGTGGCGGTCTCCTTGGTGACGGTCAGCGAGTTGTTGTCCTCGGCCGCGGCGGGGGTGAGGATCTCCAGTTCGGCGGGGAGCTTCTCCTTGAGGCCGGCGACGACGTCGTCCTTCGACTTCGCCGTGGTCGTGTTGTCGACGAAGGCGAGCAGGGAGCCGATGTACTCCGGCAGGATGGTGAGGCCGCCGCTCTTGATCTGGTCGTACAGGACCTCGCGGCTGCCGATGTTGAACTTCTCCTCGACCTCGACGCCCTTCGCCGCCAGGGCCTGGGAGTAGATCTCGCCGAGCAGGACGTTCTCCGGGAAGTTGGCCGACCCGATGACGACCTTCCCCCCTTCGGCGGGAGCGGCGGCGGACCCGGACTCGGCGGGGGCCGGGGAGGCGCTGGTGAGCGGATCTCCGCCACCGCATCCGGTAAGTGTGAGCGCCGCGGACAGGAGGATCGCCGCGGTGCTGATCAGGCGCTTCATGGTGCTATTCCCTTCCAAAACGGGGGGTAATGAAGACTATCTGATGGCCTGGCGCTCGCTCACCCCCGGGGAGACCGTTGCGCGCTGTACCAGGGTGAACCCGAGCTGAACGATCAGCGCGAGCAGTGCTACGAGAACCGCTCCGCCGATCGTGCTCGGGAAATTCTTGGTCGCGAGACCGTCGATGATGAAACGGCCAAGACCGCCCAAGCCTACGTACGCGGCCACCGTCGCGGTCGCCACCACCTGGATCGCCGCCAGGCGCAGACCCAGCAGGATGAGCGGCAGCGCGACCGGCACCAGCACCCGGCCCAGGACCTGCCCGCCCCGCAGGCCCATACCGTACGCGGCGTCGCGCAGGTCGGGATCGACCCCTCGGATGCCCTCGTAGGTGTTGACCAGGATGGGCGGCACGGCGAGCGCCACCAGCGGGATGAGCACCGGCAGGCTCGTGCCGACGCCCAGGAACAGGACGATGAGGACGAGCAGGCCGAGCGTCGGCAGGGCGCGGGCCGCATTGGCGGTGAGGATGACGAACAGGGCGCCCCTGCCGGTGTGGCCGATCAGCAGCCCCAGCGGCAGCGCGATCAGCATGGCGAGGAGCAGCGAGAGACCGGCGAACTCCAGGTGTTCGAGCAGCCTGTTGGGGATCCCGTCGGGTCCCGACCAGTTGGCCGGGTCGCCGAAGAAGTCGAGCAGCCAGTTCACGCGGCACCCCTTACCCGCGACGCCTGCGACACCCGCGTCATCAACGACGTCGGCGACATCCACCACCTGATCGGTCGAGCCGCAAGGACCGCGCGGGCCCCGATCGGCCGAGCCGCACGGGCCGTACGAGACACGATCAACCGTTTCACGCGGACCCCCTCGCCCTCGACCACGGGGTGAGCAGGCGCTGCGCCAGGATGAGCAGCAGGTCGGCGATCCCCGCGAGCACCACGACCAGCACGATGCCGACGACGATCGGGGTGTAGAACTGCCGCTGCCAGCCGTCGATGAACAGGTAGCCGAGCCCGCCCCTGCCGACCAGCGCGCCGACGCTGACCAGGCTGACGCTCGCGACCGTGGCCACCCTGAGCCCGGCGAGCACGACCGGTACCGCGATCGGCAGCTCGACCTGGAGCAGTCTGCGCAGCGGGGTGAAGCCCATCGCCACCGCGGACTGGCGCACGTGGTCGGGGACCGAGCGCAGTCCGTCGACGACCGCGGGGATCAGCACCGCCATCGCGTAGAAGGTGAGCGGGACCATCACGGTCATCCGGGTGGCGAGGCCGGTGATCGGGATGAGCACGATGAAGACCGCGAGCGAGGGCAGCGAGTAGATCACGTTCATCACGCCGACGGTCGGCTGGTAGAGCCAGCGCCAGCGGACCCCTGCCAGCCCGAGCGGGAGCGCGATGATCAGCCCGACGAGGATCGGCACCAGCGCCATCACGATGTGGTCTTCGAGCAGGCCCTGGATCGTGGGCCAGTTACGCCCGATCCAGTCCCAGCGAACCAGGGGCTCGTCACCCATCGACGCCTCCCGCGAGCCCGTCGGCGCCTCGCCCGGCGGCGTCGGCGTCGGTGGCGGGAGCGGCGGTGGGCGCGGGAGCGGCCGCGCCTCGCGACGGGCCGCCGATGCTGCTCGCCACCGTGGCCAGCGCCTCGTCCAGCGCCTCGCGGGTGGCGGCGCCCACGGCCTTGCCCGTCTCGTCCACCGCGACGGCGCTGCCCGACGGGGTCAGCAGCGTCGCGTCCAGCGCGGCGCGCAGCGAGTCGCGTCCGCTGACGAAGGTCCCGTACGGCGCGAGCTCGGCGTCGGCGAGGGTGCCCGACTCGGGCAGGTCCTTGACGGCGGCCCAGCCCAGCGGCCGGTTCTCCCCGTCCACCACGGCGAGCCACGGCTCTCCGGTGGCACGCGCCGTGGCGGTGTCGGTGGAGGCCGGTACGAGCAGGTCGGTGCGGAGCCGTACTCCCTCGTCCGAGACGAACGACAGCCGCCGGATGCCCCGGTCGCGGCCCAGGAACTCGCGGACGAAGTCGTCGGCGGGCCTGGCCAGTAGCGTCGCGGGGTCGTCGAGCTGGGCGAGGTGGCCTCCGACGCGGAGCACGGCGACCCGGTCACCGAGCTTGACGGCCTCGTCGATGTCGTGGGTGACGAACACGATGGTCTTGTTCAGCTCGGCCTGGAGCCGCAGGAGCTCCTCCTGAAGGCTCGTACGGACGATCGGGTCGACCGCGCTGAACGGCTCGTCCATCAGCAGTACGGGCGGGTCGGCGGCGAGCGCGCGGGCCACGCCGACGCGCTGCTGCTGCCCGCCGGAGAGCTGGAAGGGGTAGCGGCCGGCCATCTTGGGGTCGAGTCCGACCCGTTCGAGGAGTTCCATCGCGCGGTCGCGCGCCTTCTTCTTGTCCCAGCCGAGCAGCAGGGGCACCGTCGCCACGTTGTCGACGATCTTGCGGTGTGGGAAGAGCCCGGCCTGCTGGATGACGTAGCCGATGCCCCTGCGCAGGGTCGGCGGGTCGATGGTCTTGACGTCGACGCCGTCGAGGAGGATCTGTCCCTCCGAGGCGTCGATCATTCTGTTGATCATGCGGAGGGACGTCGTCTTACCGCATCCCGAAGGGCCGACGAAGACGGTTATCTCCCCGGTCGGCACCTCAAGGCTCAGGTTGTCCACGGCGACGGTCCCGTCGGCGTAGCGCTTGGTGACACCGTTGAATGTGATCATGCGCAACCTCTTGTTTTCGCAGGGTTACGGCTCCCCTGCCACAACCGTCCCCATGATCCAGCACAGGTCAGCCTATGCCCCTCATCTCCGATCTGTCTTCCAGGCTTTCCCCAACCAGCTCCGAAGCAGATCCACAAGTGTATTTCTCAACAAAAGGGCATTGAGTAGTGCGGGAGGTGCCCATGACTTGACATGATTACCCACATTGCCGGAGTCCATCCCTCTGGCACCGTATGTCCCAGGACTCACATCCGCCCCGCCCCTCCACCACGCTCGCCGAAACACCAGAGGAACCGGTCCATGACCCAACCGCTCCTCGGTCAACGCTCGCGCGTCGAACTGATCGCCGAGCTCTACGACCGCCACGCAGCAGGGCTGTTCGCCTACTCCCACGACCAGTTGGGCGACGCGGACTCGGCTTCCGACGTCCTGGTGGCCGTCCTCTCCGGTGTCTCGGACACGGAACCGCCGCGCGCCGCGCTGTACGCGCTCGCCCGCCGCGAGATCTTCTTGCGCGACATCGTCTACTCGCCCCCCGCCATCGGCCTCGACCCGGCCGCCGCCCTCGTCGACCGCGTCCTGAGCGACCTGCGTACGCACCAGCGTGAGGTGCTGTACCTCTCGGGCGTGTGCGAGATGGACGCCTCCGAGCTGTCCTGGGTGCTCGACGTGGCCGTCGACACCGCCGACGAGCTGACGGTGAGCGCCTGCCGCCGCTTCGCCCAGTCGCTGGGCCGTGCCCTCGCCTCGGCCAAGGTTCCCGAGCACATGACGGAGGTGTTCGGCGCCCTCGCCGTCGCCCCGGTCCGCGACGTCCTCAACCTCGCCCCCTGGGCGACTCCCCCGGCGAGACTGCGCGCCGCCGTGCTCGGGCCGAAGGCGCCGCCCGCCGCCTCCGCCGGACGGTCGACGTCGCCGCTGTTCAGGCAGCTGTGGCCGACGACGCCCGCGTGGCCGCTGCCGCTCGCGCAGACCGGTCCCCCGATCGGCGCCTCGGACTTCCCCGTGCCGGACCACATGGCGGAGGACCGCTTCCCCGATCCTTTCGCGCCGAGGGATCCCGACGCCGTCTCCACGCACGAGGCCACCACGGAGCCGATGCCCAGGCTCGGTAATGCCGTGCTCACCGCCCTGGACACCGCGGCCCTGCGGCCTCGCCGCCGCCTCCAGCGTCCCCGGCCGCGCCGGGCGGCGCCTCCGGCACCGGTTTCCGGGGACGTGCTGGACGAGCCTCCCGCGCGGGGAGATCTCTTCCGCCCGCTCAGCCCCGAGGCACGGGCGGCCCGCGCCCGCACCGACAGGCTCGTCGCCGCCGCCCCCCGCACCGAGACCTCTCCCACCGAGACGCCTCAGGCTCCACACCAGGAAACGTCCCGGGCTCCGCACGCCGAGACCTCCCAGTCCTCGTTCGCCGAGACCTCCCTGGCTCCGCACCCCGAGGCATCCCAGACCCCGCCCCCGGCCCCGGCTCCGCACGCCGAGGTCTCCCACCCTCCGCTCGGGGCTCCCTACCTCGAGACACCCCAGCTCTCGTTCGCCGAGATCTCCCTGCTCTTTCCCCCGAGGACCCCTCGCGCGCCGTTCACCAGGAGCGGCAAGAGCACCGAAAGCACCGAGGCGTCTCCGGTACCCTCCGCGGAATCCCTCAGGACTCCTTCCGCCGAGACCTTGCGGGCTCCGTTCGTCGAGTCTCCCCGGCGACCGGAGGCCACGCCGCTCACCGGCTTCCCGCCGCACGGAACCGGCGACGTACTGGACGACGTACTGGACGATGGTCCCGGCGACGTGCTGGGCGGCCACCTCGGGGACGTGCTGGACGACACGCCTCCCCTGCCCGGCTGGCCCCTGCAGACCGACCAGCTCGACGCCCTCGCCGACCGCGAGCGCCGGTCCTCCGCTTCAGCGCACGCGCGAGAAGCCGATTCATCGTCCGTACGACAAACCGGTACTTCTCCCGCGCGAGGCGCCGATCCCTCTCCCGTGCGCGAGGCCACTCCTTCTTCCGTGTCTCCTGCGCGAGGAGGCGGGCGGCACGCGCTCGCCGGTGACGACGACCGCTCCCACTTCTCGCTCCCCGACTGGACCAGGCGCGCCGAGAGCGCCGAGAG
This sequence comes from Streptosporangium sp. NPDC000095, assembly GCF_042899335.1. NCBI lineage: Bacteria > Bacillati > Actinomycetota > Actinomycetes > Streptosporangiales > Streptosporangiaceae > Streptosporangium > Streptosporangium sp. NPDC000095. Next base: position 38,828 of record NZ_JBIAZS010000013.1, on the reverse strand, counting down.
CGCCGAGAGTTCCGTGCCCCCGGCCGGGCGCGCTCAGCCCTCGCTCCCCGCCTGGGCCACGCGGAACGCCGATCCCGTCCGGTCCTCCGCCGTCGACTGGTTCGCGGACGCCGATCCCGCCAAGCCCGCTCCTTCCGACGCCACGACCGCCGCGACCGCCGCATCCTTCGACGCCCCGACCCCTGAGGCTCCGACCGCCCTGCCCGCCTGGACCCCACGGACCGACCACCTCCGCACCCCCAGCGGTCGCGCCCAGCTGCGCCTGCCCCGCTGGGTCATGCGCGAGAACCAGCAGCCCGACGACGCCCCCCTGCCCTCCGCCCCCCCGAACCACGCCCTCACGCCGTACGAGACGGCACGGGCCGACACCGCGCGGGACGACGCGGCGACGACCATGCCGGGGAACGGGTTCGCGGCGATACCTCCGATGCCCTCAACACGCGTGGAGACCGGCGCGGACGAGGCGGCCCCCTCTCTTTCCGACCGGGCCGCGACCCTCGAACGCAGGAACGGCCGGGCACCGCGCAGTCACAAGGCGACGAAGAGCGCGGCCCACCACGACTGGGCCTGGGAAGTGATCGGCTTCGTCATCGCGGTGACGATCGCGATGATCGTCTTCTTCGCGGTACCGATGATGACCACTCCCTGACGTCCTCCCCGCTCTCCCGGCTTTCTCCGATCGTGTGTACGCGTTGACCGCCGTCCTCCGTAGCCAGGAGGGCGGCGGTCAGCGGAGAACGGCGACTCAGACAGGTCGCTCCTCGGCCACCGGCGTCTCGGTGGCGGCGGGGGTTCGAAGGGTGATCGCGGCGACCAGCGCCAGCGTGATGAAGATGACGGCACCGGTCGCGCCGACCGCGTTGAGCCCGCTGGTGAACGCGCCCCGGGCCGCGTCGAGCAGCCCGGGTACGTCTCCGGCGACCGACAGCGCCCCGACCAGGCTCGATGTGGCGGTCTCCACGACCTCGGCGGGTGTGCCGACGGGCAGGTCATCGGCGAGAACGGACCGGTAGACCACGGTCCCGAGGCTGCCGAGCGTCGCGATGCCCATCGCGATGCCGAACTCGGCGCTGGTCTCCGAGACCGACGCGGCCGAGCCGGCCTTCTCCGGCGGTGCGGCGGCGAGCATCAGGTTCATGGTGAGCGCCATCGGGAACGAGATCCCGCCCGAGGCGAGCACCAGCCCGACGACGAGCAGGCCGGAACCGGTGGTGGTGACCTGCGTGACGACGAGCAGCCCGACGCCGGCGAGCGCGAGGCCCAGCGCGGTGACGACGCCCGCCGGCAGCTTGCGGGCCAGGGCCGGTGCGACCATCGAGCCGACGACCATGGCGATGTTCTGCGGGATGAGCCACATGCCGGTCGAGAGCGGCGAGAGGCCCGCGACGTTCTGCAGATACAGCGAGGCGAGCAGGGAGAGCCCTGCCATCACGACCCCGCCCAGAAGCATGATCCCCAAGGCCGTGCTGAACGTGCGGTTGGCGAACAGGCCCAGGTCGAGCAGCGGCTCGGCCAGGATCCGCTGGCGGCGGACGAAGAGCACGCCGATCGCGACACCGGCGACGATCGCCGCGAGCGCGGCGGGCTGCCAGCCGTCGCGGGCGAGGGACTTGAGGCCGTAGATGACGGGCAGGATCGCGGCGAGTGACAGGGCGACGCTGAGGAGGTCGATCGGGTGTTCGGGCCGTTCCGCCTTGAACTCGGGAAGCAGGAACGGGCCCGCGATCAGCAGCAGCACCATGAACGGCACGCCGAGCAGGAAGACCGAGCCCCACCAGAAGTGCTGGAGCAGCAGGCCGCCGACGAGCGGGCCGAGCGTCGCCCCGCCCATGAAGCAGCTGAACCAGACACCGATGGCCATGCCCATCTGCTTGGGGTCGGGGAACATGTTGCGGATCAACGCCATCGTCGAGGGCATGAGCGTGGCACCGGCGATGCCGAGCAGCGCCCGCGCCGCGATCAGTGTCTCGGCGCTGGTGGCGTAGGCCGCCACGATCGAGGCCACCCCGAACGCGGCGGCACCGATCAGCAGCAGCCTGCGCCGGCCGATCCGGTCGCCGAGGGCGCCCATGGTGACGAGGAACCCAGCGATCATGAACGAGTAGATGTCAAGGATCCACAGCTGTTGGGTGGCGTCGGCGTGCAGACCGGCGCCGAGCTGTGGCAGGGCCAGGTAGAGCACGCTGACGTCGAGCGAGATCAGCAGGGTCGGCAGGGCGAGGACGGCGAGGCCGATCCACGGGCGGCTCATAGGAATCTCCATGTCGGGCGGACCGGCTCTGGCACGGCGGCGAACATGCCCCGACGGTACTGGCCGACGATTCACATAGTCAATACAAAAAAATTTGTCGGTGACGGATTCGGCTCGCCACCGTGGTCACCTCGGGCGACGCGATGCCGCGCTCGGCGGCGGGAGCGAGACCGAGAGCCCACGGGGCATTGACTTTGTCGCAAGGTATGACGCACCATGTTGCTACAAAGCTTGCGACAAAGGAGGCGTTATGACCCGTGAACCGTTACCGGACGCCGGCCCGCCGGTGCGTGCGGCCGATCTGCGACTGGCGGGCGAGTGGCTGGCCCGGCACGACCTGGCCGACGCCCGCCCGACCCCGCTACTGGCCGGCCGGCTGGCGGTCCGCAGACGCGCCGGCCTCGCCGCCAACGTCGTCTTGGCCGTGCTGATCCTCGCGAGCGCGCTCGCCGCGGCCTACGACCGGCTGGCCACCTCCGCCTTCGGCGGCTTCCAGCCGCATCGCCCGCTGCCGCTGCTGGCCCTGACCGTGTTGGTGGCCGGGCTGCTGCTGGCACAGGCGCTGCTCGACTGGTGGGTGCGACGCGTCGACCAGCGGGCGGGCGCGACGCTGTCCCGCAGGGCCGCCCATCTGATCCAGCCCGGCTGGCGGGTCGTGCTCGGCCGGCCGTACGCCGTCTTCGCGGTCACCACGTTCGCCGGTGCGATGGCGCTGGCCGGGAGCGCCCTGGCCGTTCCCGACTCAACCGTGCGGCAGTTGGCCGTCATCGTGCTGATCGGCCTGCTCGGCGTGACTGCCATCACCGTCATGCAGCTGCGCCACCTGCTCAGGCGCCCGGTCGTGGCGGAGGACGAGGAGTCGCTGACCGCCGACGTCATCATGCGCGTCGAGGACGCCCGCGCCGTCACCACGCCGAATGTGCAGTGGTCACTGCCCATAGTGCTGCTGTTCGGCACCGCGCCCGGCTGGTGGAACGCCGCTTCGGCCGCCTACCTGGTCCTGGGCCTGGCCGCGTGCATCGCGCTCCATGCCAGGACGCCGTCGAGCGCGGCGGTGGGCAGGCGGGCCATGAGCGTCCGATGATCGTCATCGATGCGGCCTCGCCGGTTCCTCCGTTCGAGCAGCTACGGGTCCAGCTCGCCCGGCAGATCCAGGATCGCACGCTGGCCGTGGGCGCCCGGCTGCCGACCATCCGCCACCTCGCGGCCGACCTCGGCCTGGCCGTCAACACGGTCGGCCGGACTTACCGGGAGCTGGAGGAGGCGGGGCTGATCGAGACGCGCGGGCGGGCGGGCTCGTTCGTGTCGGCCGCCGGCGAGGAGGGCCGGGAGCGGGCCCGCCGGGCCGCCGCCGACTACGCGGCTCTGATCGCCAGCGTCGGCATCGACACGGGCGAGGCGATCCGCATCGTCCAGGCGGCTCTGACATCCGGCGCGGCACCGGCCGCGTCATGACGGCGACCCGGCCTCGGGATCACGTCGCCGGCGAAGCGGCCGATCAGACGGCGTCCGAACCAACCGGCCGGAGATGCGCTGGGTGCGGTATTCCGGTGGCACCCCGAGCACTCACGACCCGCGCTCGACGGCCCGGCCGAGCGTTCACCGGCGGCGTGCGGCGGCGCGGCCCAGCACTCACAGGCGACACGCGATGGCGCGGCCCAGCGCTCGGAATCGAGGTACGGCCGCGCGGCCGAGCGCTCACAGCCAGTGTTCGGTGGCGGCGCGCCAGGCCAGCTGGGTGCGCGTCTGCGCGCCGGTGACGTCCAGGATGTTCGAAATGCGCCGCTGCACGGTCCGCTGGCTGACTCCCAGCTGGGTGGCGATCGACGTGTCCGACGCGCCGCCGACCAGCAGCGAGACCAGGTAGAGGTCGTCGGGACCGAGCGGGCAGGGCGTCGTCCCCTCGGTGAGCGCTCCGTCCTCGGCGATCCGCAGCAGGGTCGCCCGTTCCCAGTAGCACTCGAAGAGGGCGATCAGCGCCTCCAGCAGCTGGCCGCCGCGGATCAGTGCCGCCGTCTGCTCGGAGATCCCGTCCCCCTGGACGAGCGGCAGTACGGCGGTCTCGTGGTCGACGATCGTCAGTCGCACCGGCAGCCAGGACATGACCCTGGCCTGCTCGCCCAGCTTCACCCCGTACGCGATGTCGGCCGGCATCCCCTCCTCCGCCAGCAGGGGCTTCTCGTAGATCACCCGGTACTCGACCCCGCGGCGCAGCGCGGCGAACTCGGCGTGGTTCTCCTCCGAGGGCAGCACGGTCTCGTGGTCCCGGCAGAAGTGGAGGACCTCGTGGCGGGCCGTCTCCTGCAGGTGGTCGAGGCACCCCTGGAGCGCGGTGCGGTTCGGCAGGACCTCGACCAGCCGACCGGCGTCGCGGCGGCGGACGCTGTCGCGGTACTCCTCGGAGAGCTGGTCCACCTCGCGCCGCGCCCAGTCGATCGCCTGCTGGTGGCGCAGGAGTTGCGAGCCCAGCACGATGTCGGGGGCCACCGCGGCGAAACGCCGCCTGCCGGGACCGATCGTCCTGATCAGCCCTCTGACCCGCATGGATATCAGTATCGTCTCGACCGTCTGGGCGTCGATGCCCAGGTTCCCTATGAGGTCGGCGATGTCCGCCTCCGCCGTGGCCACCAGGAACCGGTAGACGCGCTCCTCCATTGGATCGAGCCCGAGGGATTCCAACATGACGCACATGATGACATCCGAAACGCCTATAAAAGTTACATCTATTGTCTAACCGGACTTACACCATTGATGTGAATTAACCGGACGCGGGCCATATCGGATTCGGGGCGCATTCTTCCCGCGACAGCGGCGATCAGGTGTCATCGGGTTGTGACAGCGACCTGTCAGGACTAGTATCACGGAAACTCTTAGGAAAGTTTCTTAAGAGAAACTTAAGGCGGGGGCCTAGCAGGCCCCCGGCAACCGTTCGACCCGAACCAAGAGCTGCGCGAACCTCGATGGCGCGGATCGTCATCGCACGGGAGTCCGACCGTCCGGACGTCCCACACCCCCGGTTTCCCCCCACGGGAGCGATCATGCGGCGCACCCCCTCCTTACTCGCCCTGACCGGGCCTGCAAGGTTCTCGGGTGAGCCGCTCGCGCCCCGGTCGCGCGGCGCCTCGAACCTCTGCGGCCCCCACCGCACGAAGGAGTGATCAAGTGTTGAGACAGCGAATCATGGCCGCCCTCGCCGCCCTGGCGGTCACGGGCGTGCTGGCGGTCGCCCTCCCCGCGGCCTCCGCCTCCTCGGCGTCTGCCCCTGCCTGCGTCGCCGCGTGGAAGTCCTCGGCGGTCTACACCGGCGGCATGACCGCCTCCCACAACGGCCGCAACTGGTCGGCGAAGTGGTGGACCCAGAACGAGACCCCCGGCAGCGCCGACGTGTGGGCCGACCAGGGCGCCTGCGGCGGTGGCGGCACGACGCCTCCCCCCTCGGGCAACTGCAACCACCCGAACTGGGTCGCGGGCACCTGGTACGCCGCCGGGAGCATCGTCAAATACACCAACGGCCAGTTCTACCGCGCCAAGAACGAGAACCCCGGCTACGACCCGGTGATCAGCACCTGGTACTGGGAGCCGTACACCTGCGGCACGACGCCCACCACCCCTCCCACGAACCCGCCCACCTCGGGCTTCGTCGTGAGCCAGGCCCAGTTCAACCAGATGTTCCCGAACCGGAACTCGTTCTACACCTACAGCGGCCTCACCGCGGCGCTGAGCGCCTACCCGGGCTTCGCGAAGACCGGCAGTGACACCGTCAGGAAGCAGGAGGCCGCCGCCTTCCTCGCCAACGCCAGCCACGAGACCGGCGGCCTGGTCCACATCGTCGAGCAGAACACCGCCAACTACTCGCACTACTGCGACACGAGCCGGTCGTACGGCTGCCCCGCGGGACAGTCGGCCTACTACGGGCGCGGCCCGATCCAGCTGAGCTGGAACTTCAACTACAAGGCGGCGGGCGACGCGCTCGGCATCAACCTGCTCGGCAACCCGTACCTGGTGCAGAACGACGCGTCGGTGGCCTGGAAGACCGCCCTGTGGTACTGGAACACCCAGAGCGGTCCCGGCACGATGACGCCGCACAACGCGATGGTCAACGGCCGCGGCTTCGGCGAGACGATCCGCAGCATCAACGGCAGCCTGGAGTGCAACGGCAGAAACCCGGCGCAGGTGCAGAGCCGGATCAGCACCTACCAGCGCTTCGTGCAGATCCTCGGCACCACCCCCGGTGGCAACCTGAGCTGCTGAATCCCCCGACTCCCGAGCCGCCGAACGAACCGAACAGCCGGTTCCCCGACGGCCCGGCCCCGAACGAACCGAACACCGGTTCTCCGACGGCCACCGCGCGCCCTGTCTCCGACCGGGCGCGCGGTTTCCGGGAAACGTCCCGCCGAGCGTGCGAACCCGTGAGGCGGTGGCTGCACGCGTACGATCCACGCGCGTGACACGAAGGGCGCGGCCCACCGGCCGCGCCCTTCTCGTCCTCTCCCCGACCCGCCTCACACGGTGATGACGACCTTGCCTTTCGGCTGGCCGCCCCGGAGATACCGGATGGCCTCGGGAAGCTCGCCCAGCGGGTACGTCCGGTCGACGACCGGCGTGACCTTGCCCTCCTCGACGGCCTTCCCCAGGAACCGGAGGTCCTCCTCACTCTCCTGCAGCATCAGCGCGCACAGCTTCTGCCCCACGAACGGCGAGAGCAGCATCGCCCGGAGCTGGCGGTCGGTGCCCTGCAGCCACCGCCCCTTCCTCTCGCCGCCGACGATGACGAGCGTTCCCCGAGGGGTGAGTGCGCGGCGCAGGTGGGACAGCGAGCGGTTGCCCCCCGTGTCGAGGATGAGGTCGTAGCGGCGTCTCCCGTCCGCGAAGTCCTCACGGGTGTAGTCGACGACCTCGTCCGCGCCGATCGACCGGACCAGTTCCGTCTTCGCCGTGCCGCACACCCCGGTGACGTCGGCGCCGAACGCCTTGGCCAACTGCACCGCGAACGTCCCGACGCCGCCGCCCGCGCCGATGACCAGCACCTTCGACCCCGGCTTCACCTCTCCTCCGCCGCGAAGCCCCTGCAGGGCCGTGTAGGCGGAGCCGGGGGTCGCCGCGGCCTGCTCGAAGGTGATGTTCGCGGGTTTGGGAACCAGCCTGTCCTGCCTGGCGCACGCGTACTCGGCGAAGGCGCCCTCGCAGGTGCCGAACACCTCGTCACCGACCCCGAACCGGGTCACGCCCTCGCCGACCGCCTCGACGCGGCCGGCGACGTCCATGCCGAGGAGGCGGTTCTTCGGCCTGAGCAGCCCGAAGCCCGCGGCGCGGACGACGTAGGGCAGGCCCGTCGTGACGTGCCAGACGCCGTGGTCGAGGCCGGCCGCGTGGACGCGTACGAGCACCTCGCCCTCCCCCGCGACCGGCCGGTCGACGTCGCCGAGTCGCAGCAGGTCGGTCGAGCAGTAGGCGTCTCTGGCCATGGCCTTCATCGTCTTCATGGTCTTCATCGTTTTACGTCCCCTTCGGCGAGTCGGTGTCCGGATACTGGAAGACCTCGTCGAGCGGGACGCCGAACACACGGGCGATCCTGAAGGCCATCTCCAGCGAGGGCGAGTAGCGCCCCTGTTCTATGGCGATCACGGTCTGACGGGTCACGCCGACGCGTTCCGCCAGCTCCGCCTGCGTCATCTCCCCGGTGGCGAACCGCAGGGAGCGGATCGCGTTGGTGATCTTGGTGGGCTTGACCATGCTCAGAACCCCCGGCGGTACGCGACGATCTTCACGACCGACGAGGAGAGGGCCGAGAGGACGAACGCCAGGTAGAGCGCGTGGGCGATCCAGAAGTGCTCGAACTCCGCCATCGTCAGGCCGAGGGCCCCCACGACGCCGACGGCGAGGACGTAGAACTCGGCCCGCATGCCGTGCCGATGGATGTCGTCGTCGCGCTCGTCCTTCTCCACCTCACCGCGCGGGGCGGTCCCGGCGAACATGTTGCCGACCATGTTCGCGACCATCGCGGCGCCGATGGCCGTGATCATCGGCCACACGTAGTCGACCTCGGCGACACCGACCTCCCGGACCCTCCCGAGGATGATCGTGGCGTAGACCGCGAGCACGCCGATCGCGACCACGGCGTAGACCCACACGCGTTTCTCTTCCGTTGACATGCCCGCTCCCCATGTAAAACAAAGTAGACATGATGAAACGTAAAACAGAGCAGACATGATGTCAAGAATTATTAACTTCCCGTTGGTCGGAGGACCCCCGACCTCTCCACAGAGCCTCAGGTCACCCCGACGACAGGACGAGCCCGCTCGTCGGCACCCCCGTGCCCGCGGTGACCAGCACGTTCCGCACCCCGGCGACCTGGTTGGCCGAGGTGCCCCTGATCTGCCTGACGGCCTCGGCGATCCCGTTCATGCCATGGATGTACGCCTCACCGAGCTGGCCGCCGTGTGGGTTGACCGGGAGGTGTCCGTCGATCTCGATACCGCCCCCGGCCACGTAGTCGCGGGCCTCGCCGCGCCCGCAGAAGCCCAGCTCCTCCAGCTGGGTGAGGACGAACGGGGTGAAGTGGTCGTACAGGATCGCCGTCTGCACGTCCGAGGGCCCGAGCCCCGACTGCTTCCAGAGCTGACGACCGACCACCCCCATCTCCGGCAGGCCGGTCATGTCGTCGCGGTAGTAGCTGGTCATCATCATCTGGTCGGCGCCGGAACCCTGGGCGGCGGCGGTGATCACGGCGGGTGCCTCGCGCAGGTCCCTCGCCCGCTCGGCGGAGGTGACCACCAGCGCCACCGCGCCGTCGCTCTCCTGACAGCAGTCGAGCAGGTGCAGCGGCTCCACGATCCACTTGGACGCCTGGTGCTCCTCCAGGGTGATCGGGCGGCCGTGGAACCACGCGGCGGGATTGGTGGAGGCGTGCCTGCGCATCGCGACCGCCACCCGGCCGAAGTCCTCTGAGGTGGCGCCGTAGGTGTGCATGTAGCGTCGGGCGAACATCGCGACCCAGGCCGCGGGGGTCATCAGCCCGTACGGCACGTGCCAGCTCATCTCCAGGCCCTGCGACGAAGGCTCACCGGCGACGCGGGCGTCGGGCTGGCCGTACCTGTTCCCCGAGCGCTCGTTGAACGCCCGGTAGCAGACCACGGTCTCGGCGACCCCGGTGGCGACGGCCATCGCCGCGTGCAGCACGGTCCCGCACGCCGCGCCGCCGCCGTAGTGGACGCGGGAGAAGAACGACAGGTCGCCGATGCCCACCTCGCGGGCCACGGCGATCTCCTGGTTGGCGTCCTGGGTGTAGGTGACGAGGCCGTCCACGTCCGAGGGCGCGAGGCCCGCGTCGTCGAGCGCCGCGAACACCGCCTCGGCGGCGAGCTGGAGCTCGGACCTGCCTGACCGCTTGGAGAACTCGGTCGCGCCGATCCCGGCGACGGCCGTACTCCCTGAGAAGGAGACCACGGTGGTGAGGGCCTTTCTGTGTTTTCGCCGTTCCCTGCCGTTCTCGCCGTTTTCCGCCGTTCCGACCGCTTACGCCGCTCCCGGCCGTTTCCATCGTTTCGGTTGTTCTCGCCTCCCGGTCTCCGCCCTCGGCAGCCGCCGGGGCGCGGTCAGCGGGCGGGGAGGACGAACCTGACGGTGCCCGAGACGTGGGCGCCGAGGCTGACCCCGCCCCGGACCTCGACGGTGAACTCGCCGTCCTCGCAGGCGACCACGCTGCCGGTGAAGGACAGCCGGTCGCCCGCGTACGCGGGGACGCCGAGCTTGACGTTGATGCCGCGGATGATGGCCTCGGGTCCCGCCCAGTCGGTGACGTAGCGCTCGACGAGACCCATCGTGGTCAGGATGTTGAGGAAGATGTCCTTCGATCCCTGCGCCCGCGCGACCTCGACGTCGTGGTGAACGGGGGTGAAGTCCATGGTCGCGAGTGCGGTCGACACGACCACGGTGGGGCTCAGGTCGATCGCGAGCTCGGGAAGCGGAGCTCCGACCCGCACCTCGTCGTCGGTAAGTGTCCGCATCACGCCTCCTGGGGGACCCACATGGGCAGGATCAGCTCGTCGTCCATCCGGCGGTACGTCAGGCGCACCGGCATACCGATACCCACCCGCGAAGCGGCGCAGTCCACCACGTTGCCCACGATCCGCACGCCTTCCGGTAGTTCCACCACGGCGACCACGAAAGGCGTACGAAGCCCCGGGACCTGCGGGTTGTGGTGGACGACGTAGCTGTAGACCTCCCCCTCGCCGCTCGCCGTCACGAACGTGCGGGCGGTCGAACGGCACGAGGGGCAGACCGGCCCCGGCGGGTGGCGGAGCTCGCCGCAGTCGGCGCACTTCTGGATCCGCAGCTCGCCGGCGGCGACACCCTCCCAGAAGAAGGCGGTGTCGGCGTTGACCGCGGGTCTCAGCGGATACGGCGGCCGGGGGGACACGTCCTCCCGTGTCTCCGGCATGTCCTTCGTGAGCACGTCTCTCGCGAGCGCCTCCTCGGCGGGCACGTTCTTGGGCGCGTCCTGCACGGGCACGTCTCTCGCGAGCGCGTCCTCGGCGGACATGTTCGCGGGCATGTCCTTCGTGAGCACGTCTCTCGCGAGCGTGTCCTCGGCGGGCACGTTCGCGGGCGTGTCCTTCGCGGGTCGGATCCGAGTGGGCGGGGCCTCGGAGGTGCCGTTCTCCGTGGGCGCGGATCCGTTCCCGCTCGGTGCGGCTTCGTTCTCGCCGGTGGTGTGCGTGTTCTCGTCCGGCCCTTCGGCACGTTGCCAGGGCCGGAACTTCAGCACCCGGAACAGCATGTCGGCCACGGCCTCGCCGTCGGCGTACCAGGTGATGTTCCAGGTGACGAAGTAGCCCTTGCCGAGCGCCGTCCGCTTCGGGCCGGTGATGCCGGTCAACCGGGTGGCCGGGACCAGAAACTCGCCGAGCCGCACGTAGCGGTGGTAGGTCTGCTCGCAGTTGGTGGCGACCACCCCGGTGTAGCCGTTCTCGTCCAGCATCGCGAGAACCGCGTCGATCGGGGTACCCGCCCGCTTCCTCCTGTTCCCGGCCACGCCGGGCATCGTCCAGACCTGGATCATCGCCGGTGGGGCCACGATCCCCCCGTGCACTCCCGCCGCGGCGGCCTCGGGGTCGGTGTAGAGCGGATTGGTGTCGCCGATGGCGTCGGTCCAGTGCCGGATCATCGGGAGGTTCACCGGGTCCGCCTCCGCGACACCGAGCACCTCCCCCTCGGCGATCTGCCGCTCCGCCAGGGCGGTGAGCCGTTCGTGCAGGGTGGCGGACTGCCCCCCGGTCTCCGGACCCGTCGCGAACACCGAACTTGTCGCGGACACCGGTCCTGTTGGGGCAGGCTCGGGCGCCGGGAGTGCCGGAGCCGTCGCGGCCGTCGGGACGGGCTGGGGCGTCGGGGCGGGCTCGGGTGCCGGGGGCCCCGGCGGTGTCCCGGTCATCGGGGCGGCCTCGGCAGGCTCAGGCCGAGCATCGCGATGAGCTCGCGCTGGACCTCGTTGACGCCGCCGCCGAAGGTGAGCACGAGCGCGCCCTTCGCGCCGCGGTCCACGCGTCTCATCAGGTCCGCCGTCTCCGGGTCGGACGGGTCACCGAAGCGCGCCAGGACCTCGCCGACGATCCTGCCGACGTCCTGCAGCCGCTCCGAGCCGTACACCTTGGTGGCCGAGGCGTCGGGGGCGCCCAGCCAGCCGAGGTCCATGTTGGCCGCGACCTGCCAGTTCAGCAGCTCGTTGGTCCTGAAGTAGGCGTAGACCTGGCCGAGCGCCCTGCGTACCGCGGGTTCCTCGATCGTGCCGGTACGGCGGGCCCAGGCGAGGAACCGGTCGTAGGTGTGGGCGATGTTGCCCGCGGGGCCGAGCGTGACCCGCTCGTGGTTGAGCTGGTTGACGATCAGGTCCCAGCCCTTGTTCTCCTCCCCCACGACCATGTCCACCGGCACCCGCACGTCGGAGTAGTAGGTGGAGTTGGTGTGGTGGTTCCCGTCCATCGTGACGATCGGGGTCCACGAGTAGCCGGGATCGGCGCAGTCGACGATCATCATCGTGATCCCACGGTGCTTCTTCGCGTCCGGGTCGGTACGGGCGGCGAGCCAGATGTAGTGGGAGTAGTGGCCGCCCGAGGTGAAGATCTTCTGCCCGTTCACGACGTAGTGGTCGCCGTCGCGGACCGCGGCGGTGCGCAGCGAGGCGAGGTCGGTGCCCGCCCCCGGCTCGCTGTAGCCGATCGCGAAGTGACACTCTCCCGCCAGGATGCGCGGCAGGAAGAACTCCTTCTGCGCCGCCGTCCCGTACTGCATCAGGGTCGGACCGACGGTCTGCACGGTGATGATCGGGTACGGCACCTCGGCGCGGGCGATCTCGTTCGCGAAGATCTGCTGCTCCAGCGGGCCGTATCCGCCGCCGCCGTACTCCTTGGGCCAGCCGAGTCCGAGCTTGCCGTCGCGGCCGAGGGCGCGGCAGTGCTCCATGTAGGCGTGGCCGAACGGGTCGGCGGAGATCCGCGCTCGTTCCTCCGCGCTGAGGCACGACCGGAAGTACTCGCGCAGTTCGTCGCGGAGCCTCTTCTGGTCGGGGGTGAGGTCGATCAGCATCAGACGAGCGCTCCGATCGTGTCGAGCCGGGCCTCCACCCCGCCCAGCAGGTGGGCGTGGTGCTTGCCCCAGGCGAAGTAGCGGTGCAGCGGATAGGTCACGTCCACCCCGATGCCGCCGTGCAGGTGCTGGCAGGTGTAGAGCGCCCGCAGCGCCTGGTCGGTCACGGTGAGGGCGCCGACGGCCAGGTCCGTCTCGGCCTCCTCGTCCGCCCCCTCGGCGAGCCGCCACGCCCCGGACCACACGGCCACGTCCAGCGCCCGCCCCGCGATGTAGACGTCGGCGATCTGCACGGTGACCGCCTGGAACTCGGCCAGCGCCCGGCCGAACTGCTTGCGCGTCCTGATGTACTCGGTGGTGAGCGCGAGCGCGCCGGCCAGCACCCCGGAGGTGACGGCGATGTTCCCGGCCAGCGCGAGTCTTCGCAGGCCGGCGGACGCCGCACCGTCCCGCGCCCCGACGGGCTCACCGGGGGTGCCCTCCAGGACTAGCGTGGCGGCGGGCTCGCCGGTGGAGGTCGGCACCGGCCGCAGGTCCGCCTCGGCGGGATCGACCAGGAACAGGCCGACCCCGGTGGCGGTGGCGGCGGGGACGAGGATCCTCGCGGCCTGGGCGGCGTACGGCGTCGTGCCCTTGGCGCCGTCCAGCACCCATCCGGCGCCGTCCTCGCGGGCGGTCGTGAGCGGCGGGGCACCGAGGTCGCCGAAGGCACGCCCCGGCTCGGAGGGGGCGACGGCCAGGGAGATCTCGCCGGCGACCAGCGGGGCGAGTGCCTGGCGCTGCTCCCCGGAGCCGTACCTGGTGATCACCTGCGCCGCGACCAGGCTCTGCTCGGCGGGGACCGGGGCCACGTGGGCGCCGATCTCCCGCAGGACGACCGCCATCTCCACCGGCCCGAGCCCCGCGCCTCCGGCCTCCTCCGGCAGGCAGGCGCCGAGCAGTCCCGCCTGGGCGAGGGAGCGCCAGAGTGCGGCGTCGTAGGGCGCGTCCCCCTTCTCATGGGCTTCGAGCCTGGCCGGGGTCACCTCCTTGCCGAGGAGGTCGACCGCGAGTCCGCGCAGGTCGGTCTGTGTCTCGTCGAGATTGAAGTCCACTGGCGCTCCAGGGTCTCTGTCGGCCGCGTCACCCTTCCGGAAAGTAGAACAGATTCTATTCTGTGTCCATAGTCGGCCTATGGCAACAAGTCACCGCATAACCGCCGCACCGCATATGCCATGTAAGCGCGGGCCATCTTTGTGACCGGCGAGTAACCCATCGGAGTATCCCTAAATCAGATAACGTGTTCTCATGCCCAGCCCGCATGTGACCACCGACACACCGGTCACCCCGCGCCGGACCGGCAGGCACGCCCCGAGCGGCGCCGATCCGGCCGTCACCGAGGGGGCACCCGGCATGCAGAGTGAGTCGGCACCCACGAGCGTCCGCACCAGGAGCCAGCACCAGCGGCGCAAGCGCATCGTCCAGGCGGCCGCCGCCCTCGCCTCACGAGGTGGCGTCGAGGCGATGCAGATGCGGACCGTCGCCGAGCGCGCCGGGGTAGCGCTCGGAACGCTCTACCGATACTTCCCCTCCAAGATGGATCTCGTCGTCGCCGTCGTCGGCGAGGAGATCGACCTGCTGGAGACCAGCATCGAGCGTCGCCCGCCCAGCGCCACGACGGCCTCAGGGCGGGCCGTCGACGTGCTGATGCGCGCCACTCGGGGCCTGATGCGCGAGCCGGAGCTCGCCGACGCGCTCATCCGCTCGCTGATCATGGCCGATGTCGACATACCGTTCGGCGACCGGATGGCGGGGTTGCTGCTCCGCGTCGCCGGAGCCGACCTCACCGCCGAGACCGCCACCGAGGAGCAGTTCGCCCTCGCGGGCTCACTGTCCAGCGTCTGGGTGCACGAACTCATGGAGATGCTCAGGGGCCGGCGCACGTACGAGCAGATCCAGCGCCGCATCGAGATCGCCGCCGGACGCCTGTTCGCCGACTTCCAGCCCTCCGCCTCCGGCTGAGAGGCGTTCCGTGAGAAACCCCACCCCGCCTTCCACCTGAAATTAGAACCCGTTACAGTCGCTACCGAAGGCGACTAGAGCGACGTTCTGGAGTGACGCGCGGGCGGGCGGATCGGCGGGGACGGCCGTCCGGTGCGCGCGAGCTCCCGGCCGGATGGCGAGGAGATCGTTATGGGTGCGGTGATCGTCGAGGCAGTGAGAACCCCGATCGGCAGGCGCAACGGATGGCTCGCCGGGCTGAAGCCGCAGGCGGTCCTCGCCGCCGCGCTCACCGGTCTGATCGGCAGGTCGGGCATCGACCCCGCCGCCGTGGAACAGGTTTTCGCCGGGTGCGTCACGCAGGCGGGAGAGCAGGGCGGCCACGTCGGACGGCACTCCTGGCTCTACGCCGGGCTGCCCTACCAGACGGGGGTGACCACGATCGACGCGCAGTGCGGCTCCTCGCAGCAGGCGGTGCACCTGGTCGCGGCGCTCATCCAGGCCGGGGTGATCGACGTCGGCGTGGCCTGCGGCGTCGAGGTGATGAGCCGGGCTCCGCTCGGTTCCAACGTGCTGCCCGCCGACCCCCGGCCCGACGACTGGGACCTCGACCTGCCCGACCAGTTCACCGCCGCGGAGCGGATCGCGCGGCGGCGCGGGCTCACCCGCGAGTCGCTCGACCGGTTCGGCGCCAGGTCCCAGCGCCTCGCCGCGGAGGCGTGGGCCCAGGGCCGCTTCGACCGGGAGGTCGTCGCGGTGACCGCGCCGGTCCTCGACCGTGAAGGTGCGCCCACCGGCGAGACCCGTGTCGTCGACAGGGACCAGGGGTTGCGCGAGACCACCGTCGAAGGGCTCGCCGGGCTCAGGCCCGTCATGGGCGAGGGCGGCCTGCACACGGCGGGCACCTCCTCGCAGATCTCCGACGGCGCGGCGGCGGTGCTGCTGATGAGCGAGGAGGCCGCCGCCCGGCACGGCCTGCGGCCCCGGGCCCGCGTCCTCGCCCAGGCGCTCGTCGGCTCCGAGCCGTACTACCACCTGGACGGACCGGTGGACGCGACCGCCAAGGTCCTGTCCTCGACCGGGATGAGCACGGCCGACATCGATAGGTTCGAGGTGAACGAGGCTTTCGCCTCGGTGGTCTTATCCTGGTCATCGGTGCACAAGCCAGACATGGAACGGGTCAATGTCAACGGCGGCGCCATCGCGCTCGGCCATCCGGTCGGAGCGACCGGTTCCCGACTGATCACCACCGCCCTGCACGAGCTTGAGCGGTCCGACTCCTCGACCGCGCTGGTGGCGATGTGCGCGGGCGGGGCGCTCGCGACCGCGACCATCCTGGAGCGCCTCTGAGCGGCGCCGATACCCTGAGGCGTCTCGCGTGGCGCCGGCCACCCGAGGCGCACCTGAGGCGCCGCCGACCCGAGACGCCCCGCGTGGCGCCGGTGAGGAGCACCACCGTTGACCCCCCGCAGGTCGTACAAGGAGCACCAGCGTTGAAATCCCTCCGCAGGCCGTACAGCGAACAGCGTCCGTTCGACACCGGGGGCGGGGTGTGGAGCGTGCCCGTCCCGATCCCCGGCAACCCGCTCGGCTACACGCTGGTCTACGCGATCGAGTCCCCGGCGGGCCCCGTCCTGGTCGACGCGGGCTGGAACGCCCCCGAGGCGTGGCTGGCGCTGCGCGACGGGCTGGGGGCGGTCGGCATCGACGTCCGCGACGTGCGCGGGGTGGTCGTGACCCATTTCCACCCCGACCACGCCGGGCTGGCCGGCCAGGTGAGGGAGGAGTCCGGTGCGTGGATCGCGATGCACGAGGCCGACGCCGCGTTGATCGACTTCATGCGGCGGTTCGAGGGCGACGCGCAGCGCGACTTCCAGGCCGACATGCTGCGCCGGGCGGGAGCGGGAGCCGTCGAGGTGGAGGAGGTGAGGGGGAACCGGCCGCGGCCGCCCGCGCTCCCCGACCGCGTTCTCACCGACGGCGACCTGATCGACCTGCCGGGGCGCAGGCTCCGGACGATCTGGACGCCCGGTCACACTCCCGGCCACATCTGCCTGCACCTGGAGGACGCCGACCGGATCTTCACCGGGGACCACGTGCTGCCGGCGATCACGCCGCACATCGGGATCTACCCGTACGACCGCGCGGACGTGGATCCGCTCAGCGACTTCCTGGAGTCGCTGGAGAAGGTGAAGGGGATGGGACAGCTCGAGGCCCTGCCAGCCCATGAATGGATATTTCAGGACACGGCGGCTCGGGCGACGGAGATCCACATCCACCACGAGGAGAAGCTCCGCCGGCTCGCCGCCCTGCTCGGTGAGGAGAAGGAGCCCCTGACCATCTGGGAGATCGCCGAACGCATGACCTGGAACCGCCCCTGGAAGGACTTCCCCGCCGTACTGCGCGGGATGGCGGCCGGCGAGGCCGCGGCCCACCTGCGCACGCTGGAGGTACGCGGAGTCGTCCGCCGCGTGACGGGGGTGGATCCGGTGCGGTTCGCCATACACTCATAGACATCGGATGTCTGGCGCGACCTGAGGACGGTGCGGAGTGGCGGTCACCGACGCCGCTATCGACAAGATCAAAGAAATGATCCTGTCTGGCGATCTCGCCCCGGGCAGCAAACTGCCCAAGGAGTCCGACCTCGCCGATCGGCTCGGCCTGTCACGCAACTCCCTGCGCGAGGCCGTCAGGGCCCTGGCCCTGATCAAGGTGCTGGACGTGCGCCAGGGCGACGGCACGTACGTGACCAGCCTGGAGCCCAGGCTCCTGCTCGACGCGATGTCGTTCGTGGTCGACTTCCACCAGGACGACACCGTGCTGCAGTTCTTCCAGGTGCGGCGGATCCTGGAGCCCGCGGCGACCGCGATGGCGGCGGAGCACATGTCCGAGTCCGACATCACCGAGCTGCGCAAGATCCTCGACGGACTGCCTCCCAATCCGAGCGTCGAGCAGATGGTGTCCAACGACCTGGAGTTCCACCAGCGCATCGCGGCGGGCTCCGGCAACACGGTGCTGTGCTCCCTCATCGAGAGTCTCTCCGGCCCCACCACCAAGGCCAGGATCTGGCGGGGCCTCACCCAGGAGAACGCCCAGGAGAAGACCCTGGAGCAGCACGCCGCGATCTGCGACGCCATCGCCGCCCGCCAGCCCGAGGTGGCGCGGGCCTGGGCCACGGTCCACATCGCCGGGGTCGAGGAGTGGCTCCGCAAGACCCTCACCTGACGATCCCCGCGGCCGTCTCGCGCGCTTCGGTGGTCCCCATCCGCACCGGTACAGGTCGACCGGGACCGGCAGAGCAGGCGAAGCACGACAAACGCCCGACCCGGACAAGCACGAGCACGAACAGGCGCCGGACTCAGGCGAGTGCCTCGCGGTTGCGCCGCAGGAAATCGCGCTCGGCCTCGTTGTGGGTGAGGGCGATCGCCGCCTCGTAGGCCCGCGCCGCCTCGGTGGTGCGGCCCAGCCGCCTGAGCAGGTCGGCGCGGACGGCGTGGAACAGATGGTAGTCATCGAGGTCGAGGTCCTCGACCAGGATGAGCGCCGCCTGCGGCCCGTCGACCTCGGCCACCGCGACGGCGCGGTTGAGCGCCACGACCGGGTTGGGGACGAGGGCCAGGAGCCGGTCGTACAGCGCCAGGATCTGCCACCAGTCGGTGAGGGCCGCGTTCGGCGCGTCGCTGTGCACGGCGTTGATCGCGGCCTGGATCTGGTAGGGGCCCGGCCGGTCGCGCCGCAGGCAGCGGCGCACGATGGCCTGGCCCTCGGTGATCAGGTCGCGATCCCATCGGCTCCGGTCCTGGTCCGCCAGCAGCACCAGGTCGCCGTCCGGCGTGGTGCGGGCGGCCCGGCGGGACTCGACGAGCAGCATGAGCCCGAGCAGCCCCATGACCTCGGGTTCGTCGGGCATGAGCTCGGCCAGAAGCCTTCCCAGCCGGACGGCCTCCGCGCAGAGCTCGTCGCGGACCAGCCGCTCGCCCGAGCTCGCCGTGTGCCCCTCGTTGAAGATGAGGTAGATCACGGCCAGGACGGACCTGAGCCGGTCCGGGAGATCGGCCTCGGCCGGGACCCGGTACGGGATCCCCGCGGCGCGGATCTTGTTCTTCGCCCGGACGATCCGCTGGGCCATGGTCGCCTCGGGGACCAGGAAGGACCGGGCGATCTCAGCGGTGGTGAGCCCGCCCAGCAGCCTCAGCGTCAGCGCGACCCTGGCGTTGGCCGAGAGCGCGGGATGACAGCAGGTGAAGATCAGGCGGAGCCGGTCGTCGCGCACCGCGCCCTCCTCCCATGGCTCGTCACCGGCGTACAGCAGGGCCGCCTGGGCATGGCGGTCCTGGCGGGTCGCCTCCCGCCGGAACCGGTCGATCGCCCTGTTGCGGGCGGTCGTGATGATCCACCCCGCCGGGTTCGGCGGCAGGCCGGTGGAGGGCCACAGCCGTACCGCCACGGTGAAGGCGTCCTGGACCGCCTCCTCGGCGAGGTCGATGTCACCGAGGAGGCGGACCAGGACCGCGACCGCGCGCCCGTACTCCGCGCGGAACACCCGGTCGATCTCCGAGGCCGGAACGCCCTCCATCCTGGACGTCAGCCCGCCTCACCCTGGAACGGCCGCACCTCGACGGGGAGAAGACCGATCGCCAGGGCGAGCCTGCGTCCCCATTCGAGCGCCTCGTCGAGGTCCGGCGCCCTGATGACGGTGAACCCGCCGAGGTGTTCCTTGCCCTCGGTGTACGGGCCGTCGGTCATGAGCGTGTCACCGTCCTTGACGCGGATCACGGTCGCCGTGTCCGGGGGGTGCAGTCCACCGGAGAAGACCCACACGCCGGCGGCCCGCATCTCCTCTTCCAGTGCGCCCAGGTTTCTTACGATCGGTTCCAGCACCTCGGGCGCGGGAACGCCTCCGTCGGGCTGATAGATGCTGAGCAGATACTGTTTCATCGCGCCTCCTGGGCCGGTGCGGCACCATCGCCGCCTTCCTACCCTTCACACGAACGGCGTCCGACGAAATCGACACCGGGCGCGACGGTCCCGCGAAATTCAACGGAGACCGGGCGGCTCAGGAGATGAGGCCCTCGGCGGTGAGGTCGGTCCAGAGGGCTTCCGGGACAGGTCTGGCGGCCAGTTCCGCGTTGCGGACGACCTCGGCGGCGGAGCGGGCGCCGATCACGACGCTCGCGACGGCCGGGTGGCGCAGGGGGAAGGCGAGGGCCGCCTGGGGGAGGGTGACGTCGTGGCGTTCGCAGACGGCGGCGATGCGGCGGGCGCGCTCCAGGAGCGGTCCGGAGGCGGGGGCGTAGTCGTAGGTGCCCGACGGGTCGTGGGTGGCGAGCAGTCCGCTGTTGAAGACCCCGGCGGCGAGCACCGAGACGCCGCGCTCGGCGCACAGGGGCAGCAACTCCTCCTCCCCCGACCGGTCAAGGAGGGTGTAGCGCCCGGCGAGCATGACCGTGTCGACGCCGGTCTCGCGGACGAACGCGGCGAGCATCCCCGTCTGGTTCATGCCGACCCCGACGGACTTCACGACGCCCTGGTCGCGCAGTTCGGCGAGGACCGGGTACGCCTCGGAGACGGCCTGCTCCCAGTGGTCGTCCGGGTCGTGGATCAGGGCGATGTCGACCGCGTCGAGGCCGAGCCGCTCCAGGCTCTCCTCCAGCGACCGCAGGATCCCGTCGCGGGAGAAGTCCCACACCCGGCGCATGTCCGCGGGGACGTCGAAGCCCTGGTCGTCCCGGCCGAAGGGGCCTTCGCCGGCGGCGGGCACGAGCAGACGTCCGACCTTGGTGGACAGGGTGTAGGAGTCGCGGGGCCTTTCCGCCAGGGCGGCGCCGAGTCGTCGTTCCGACAGGCCGAGCCCGTAGTGGGGCGCGGTGTCGAACAGGCGGACGCCCGCCTCGTAGGCCGCGTCCACCGCCGCGCGCGCCACGTCCTCACCGACCGCCGAGAACAGGTTCCCGATCGGCGCCGCGCCGAAGCCGTACCTGCTAACCCGCACCGCCTGCTCCGTTCCGTTTCTGCGATCCCGCCGGAATCCCTGTCACGACTTCGGCCGGAGCCTGAGCCCCTGCATCCCGCCGTCCACGGCCAGGATCGTGCCGGTGGTGGCCGAGGCGAGCGGGCTCGCGAGGTAGGCGATCGCGGCGGCGACCTCCGGGGCGCTCACCAGGCGGCCCATCGGCTGGCGGGCCTCCAGCGCCGCCCGCTCGGCCTCCGGGTCCTGCGCCGCGTCCAGCAGGCGCTGCACCCAGGGGGTGTCGGCGGTGCCCGGGTTGACGCAGTTGACCCGGATGCCCTCGCGCACGTGGTCGGCCGCCATCGCCAGCGTCAACGACTGGATCGCCCCCTTGGACGCGCTGTAGAGCGCCCGCTGGGGCAGTCCCGCCGTCGCCGCGATCGAGCAGGTGTTGACGATCACGGCGTGCTCCGAGCGGCGCAGGTGCGGCAGGCTCGCCCGGGTGACCCGGACGATGCCCAGGACGTTGACGTCCATCACCCTGGCCCACTCCTCGTAGGGGTTGTCCTCGATCGTCCCTGCGGCGCCGATCCCGGCGTTGTTCACCAGGATGTCCAGGCCACCGAGCCGCTCGACGGCCTCGGCGACGGCCGCACGGACCGCCTCCTCGTCGGTGACGTCGGCCCTCACCTCGACGAACGGGCCACCGGAGGCGTTGATGTCGAGGGAGGCCACCCTCGCCCCGCGTTCGGCCAGCAGGGTGGCGGTGGCCAGCCCGATGCCGGATCCGCCGCCGGTGACCAGGGCGCGCATGCCGTCGAACTCACCCATTGAGAGACCTCCGTACCGTTTCGTCGCTCACGCCTGTCCCATGGTCTGCCGCTGGCGCCCGAGTCCGTCGATCTCCAGCTCCACGACCTGCCCCGCGCGCAGGTACGGTGTGCCGGGCAGGCCGAGCGCGACGCCCGCCGGGGTGCCGGTGTTGATCAGGTCACCGGGTTCGAGGACCATGAACCGGCTGAGGTAGCGGATCACCTCCGCCACGGTGAAGATCATGTTCTTGGTGTCGCCGTTCTGGAACCGCTCCCCGTCCACCCACAGGCGCAGGCCAAGGGCCTGCGGGTCGGGGATCTCGTCGGGGGTGACCAGCCAGGGACCGAGCGGGTTGAAGGTCTCGCAGGACTTGCCCTTGTCCCACTGGCCGCCGCGCTCCAGCTGGAACTCGCGCTCGGAGACGTCGTTGGAGATGGTGTAGCCCGCGACCTTGGACAGCGCCTCCTCGTGTGTCTCGACGTAGCGGGCCGTCTCGCCGATGACGACGGCCAGCTCGACCTCCCAGTCGGTCTTCACGCTGTCCCTGGGGATGAGCACCTCGTCGTCGGGCCCGACGATCGTGTTGGGCGCCTTCATGAAGACGATCGGCTCGGCCGGGGTGGCGGCGTTCGTCTCCGTCGCGTGGTCGATGTAGTTGAGGCCGATGCACACGATCTTCCCGGGCCGCGCGATCGGGGCGCCGATCCGCAGTCCTTCGGCGTCCAGCACGGGAAGATCGTCCCGCTCCAGTGCCTCGCGGACCCGAGCCACGCCTCCCGAAGCGAAGAAAGCCCCGTCGATCTCGGTTTCCGAGATTGCACGGAGGTTACCGGCCTCGTCCAGGACGGCCGGGCGCTCCTGGCCCACGGGTCCCACTCGCAGTAGCTTCACGCCGTACCCTTCACTGATACATCGGATGTCTTGTTCCGTGATGTTTAACGACACCAAACCTCGGTGTCAACCCTCACCGATCGAAACATCTCCTCCACCATCGAGGGGGAACCGCGGCCGGAAGGGTTGAACGTGACACGCTCGGATACACCCGATGACTTGACGCTCTGGTACGACAGACCGGCCGCCGACTGGGAAACCCAGGCGTTACCGATCGGCAACGGCGCGCTGGGTGCCACGGTGTTCGGCGGCGTCGGCGGCGAGCGGATCCAGTTCAACGAGAAGTCGCTGTGGACCGGCGGCCCCGGAGCGAACGGCTACGACTTCGGCAACTGGACCTCCCCGAGGCCGGACGCGATCGCCGAGATCAGGGCGCGGATCGACCGCGACGGCGCGATGTCCCCCGAGGCGGTGGCGGCGAGGCTCGGGCAACCCAGGAGCGGATTCGGTGCCTACCAGGCTTTCGGGGACCTCTGGCTGGACATGCACGACGGCCCCGAGTTCCCCGAGGGCGCCGTCACCGGTTACCGCAGGGAGCTGGACCTGCGCGAGGCGGTCGCCAGGGTCGGTTACACCGCGAACGGGGTGACCCACTCCCGCGAGTACTTCGCCAGCCACCCGGGAAACGTCGTCGTCGGCAGGCTCTCCGCCGACAGGGGCGGCGAGGTCTCCTTCACGCTGCGCACCTCCTCTCCCCGCGACGACGGGCAGGTCTCGGTCTCCGAGGGCCGCCTCACCGTGAGGGGCGTCCTCGCCGACAACGGCATGAGGTTCGAGGCGCAGGTCCAGGTGATCGCCCGGGGCGGCACCCGCACCGACGGCACCGACGAGATCACCGTCACGGGCGCGGACAGCGCGGTGTTCGTCCTGTCTGCGGGCACCGACTACTCCGACGTCTACCCGGCCTACCGGACCGCGGACCCGCACGCCACGGTGACCGAGGCGGTCGACGGGGCCTCCCGCAGGTCGTACGAGGAGCTCAGGGCCGAGCACCGGGCCGACCACCGCAGGCTGTTCGACCGGGTCGGGCTCGACCTCGGGCAGAGGACCCCGGCCGTCCCGACCGACAGGCTGCGCGCGGCCTACACCGGCGGCGCCTCGGCCGACGACCGGGCGCTGGAGGCGATGTTCTTCGCCTACGGCCGCTACCTGCTGATCGCCTCCTCCAGGGAGGGGTCGCTCCCGGCGAACCTGCAGGGCGTGTGGAACGATTCCATCGATCCTCCCTGGGCGGCCGACTACCACGTCAACATCAACCTGCAGATGAACTACTGGCTCGCCGAGCAGACCAACCTCGCCGAGACGACCGAGCCGTACGACCGCTACATCCGGTCGCTGGTCGCTCCCGGTGAGAGGACCGCGCGGGAGATGTTCGGGGCGCGCGGCTGGGTGGTGCACAACGAGACCAACCCGTTCGGCTTCACCGGCGTGCACGACTGGGCCACCGCGTTCTGGTTCCCCGAGGCGGCGGCGTGGCTCACCCTGCGGATGTACGACCGCTACCGTTTCAGCGGCGACATCGAGTATCTGCGCGAGACCGCGTACCCGGTGATGAAGGGCGCGGCCGAGTTCTGGCTGGACACCCTCCACACCGACCCGCGCGACGGTGGGCTGGTGGTCTCCCCCGGCTACTCCCCCGAGCACGGCGACTTCACGGCGGGCGCCTCGATGTCCCAGCAGATCGTCTTCCAACTGCTGACCGACACCCTGGAGGCGGCGAAGACACTGAGGACCGACACGGCCTTCCAGGCCGAGGTGACGGCCGCGCTGGCCACGCTCGACCCGGGGATCCGCATCGGGTGCCGGGGACAGCTCCAGGAGTGGAAGGAGGACCTCGACGACCCGGGTGACACCCACCGGCACGTCTCCCACCTGTTCGCACTGCACCCCGGACGGCAGATCATCGCCGGCACCCCGGAGGCCGAGGCGGCCAGAATCTCGCTCACCGCGCGGGGCGACGGCGGCACCGGCTGGAGCAAGGCGTGGAAGATCAACTTTTGGGCCCGCCTGCTGGACGGTGACCGCGCGCACAGGATGCTCGTCGAACAGCTCGGCGGCTCCACTCTGGACAACCTGTGGGACACCCACCCGCCGTTCCAGATCGACGGCAACTTCGGCGCCACCTCCGGCATGGCCGAGATGCTGCTGCAGAGCGGACACGGCACGGTCCACGTGCTGCCCGCGCTGCCGTCCGCCTGGCCCACCGGTTCGGTGACCGGCCTGCGCGCCCGGGGCGACGTGACCGTGGACGTCTCGTGGCGGGACGGCGACGCCGACAGGGTCACCGTGCACGCCGGGACGTCGGGCCCCCTCAGGGTCCGCGCCGCCATGGTCGGTGGCCGACACCACGTCGAGGACGAGCGCGGCGGGATCGTCACCCCGCGTCGCGACGGTGACGTCATCACCATCGACGCCGAGGCCGGCGGGTCCTACACGATCGTCAAGCTCGCCGTCCCCTGATCGCGGCCGCCGTGCGGGCTCCGACTTGACGAGACCCCCTTACCGTAATAGAACACGTTCCAGAAAGAAGAATCGCCGAGCGCCCGCTCAGGCACTCGGTAACTCGGCGTGCCCGGAGCGGAAGGCGGGAGCAGCAAAAAGTCCCGCGATCGCCACGTTCGCGATGGATTTTCGGCGAACGCGTGAGGGTACGCCGCTGACCGCACCCCCAAAATCGCGCCGATATGAACCGTGTCACGAAAACGCCGACCGGTTCGCAGGAGGACCATTGGATATCGATCTGGTCGACCAGGACTTCTACTGGCAGAACGGCGCACCCTACGAACAGCTGGCCTGGCTGCGGGCGAACGCGCCGGTCTACGCGCACCCGGGCGACGCCGAGCGGGGATGGCCGGGCTTCTGGGCGGTCACCAAGCACGCCGACGTGGTGCAGGTATCCCGCCGCTCCGACCTGTTCTCGTCGAGCAGGAAGCTCGCGCTCTTCAACGAGATCCCCGAGGACCAGAGGGCCCTCCAGCGGCTGATGATGCTCAACCAGGACCCACCGGAGCACACCCGGCGGCGCTCCCTGGTCAACCGGGGCTTCACCCCGCGCATGATGAACGCCCTGGAGGGGCACATCCGCGACATCTGCCACGAGTTGGTGGACGAGGCGAAGGGGCGCGGCTCGGTCGACTTCGTCAGGGACATCGCCGCCCCGCTCCCGCTGTACGTGATCTGCGAGCTGCTCGGCGCCCCCGTCGAGGATCGCGACAAGATCTTCAACTGGTCCAACCAGATGATCGGGGCCGAGGACCCCGACTACGCGGCCGATCCCGAAGAGGGCACGAACGCGGCGATGGAGGTCTACGCCTACGCCAACACCCTCGCCGCCGAGCGGCGCGCACAGCCCCGCGAGGACATCGTCACCAAGCTGATCATGCCCGACGCCGCCGGGGAGACCCTCACCGAGGAGGAGTTCGACCTGTTCGTGCTGCTGCTCGTGGTGGCGGGCAACGAGACCACCCGTAACGCCGCCTCGGGCGGCATGCTCGCCTTCTTCGAGAACCCCGAGCAGTGGCGGCGCCTCGTCGCCGACCGCTCTCTCGCCCGCACCGCCGCCGACGAGATCGTCCGCTGGGTCGCCCCGGTGAACCTCTTCCGCCGTACGGCCACCGCCGACACGACGATCGGCGGGCAGGAGGTGAAGGAGGACGACAAGGTCGTGATCTTCTACAGCTCCGCCAACCGGGACGAGGAGGTGTTCGCCGACCCCGGCGTCTTCGACATCGGCCGCGACCCCAACCCGCACATCGGCTTCGGCGGCGGCGGCGCGCACTTCTGCCTGGGCAACCACCTCGCCAAGCTGGAGCTGCGGGTGCTGTTCGAGGTGCTGGCCGAGCGGCTGCCCAACCTGGAGCAGGCGGGCGAGGCCCGCCGCCTGCGGTCCAACTTCATCAACGGCATCAAGGACCTGCCGGTCACCGTCGGCTGAGGTCGGGCGACACCGGACACGACATGGGAGGGCCGCCCTCCCATGTCGGAGGCACCGGAGAATCCGGCTCACACCGGCGGCTCACGGTGGTGCCGTCGGAGCATCCGGCTCGCGGTGGCGCCACTGTGGCGCCACTAAAGAAACCGGGCGAATCTCCCCGCGTCCCATCGAGTCCCCCCGCGTCCTCCCGTGTTTTCCCATGGCCCTCGATGGACCTCGCGGCCCTCGTCCGTGTCTCCCGTGTCTCCCGTGTCTCCCCCTACGCCTCCCCGCCCCGGTCGACGGGTCGCCGGGGTGGCACCACACCCATCGTTTAAACATTCTGTTGAACTTAGATTGTTGACAATAGATTGTGCTTTGGATCATCCTGGTCGCATGCCCGCTCATCACGACGGATCATCCGACCCCTTCACCGCTCCCGACCCCGCCCTGACCCGGACGCACCGCGAGTACGCCTCCCTCTCGCGCATCGCCGAGCGCCACGCGACCGACGAGTCCCAGCGCCTCCGGCAGGTCCACCCCACGGTGCTCGGAGCCCACGAGGCCGTCAGGCTCGTGACGTTCCTGCTGAGCGGCAGCGCCCACCCCGAGGAGGGTGAGCCGGAGGTGGATCACGCCGACATCACCGCCGCCCTCACCCTTCTGCCCAGGGCCCGCGCGGAGATGGACGAGCTTGAGGCCGCGCTCCTCCTCATGGCGCGGGGCCGCGGCCTCACCTGGCAGGAGATCGCGTTCGGCCTCGGCCTCGCCACCCCCCAGGCGGCCAAGCAACGCCACGAACGCCTGGCGGGCCGCACCGCCGCACCGCCGGCCTGAGGGCTGCGCGTCAACCCCCACGCGCCGCTCAGCCGCGACGCGACGGGAGAATCCCCGGCCCTTCAGGCCGGGGAGGAGGTCAAAGCAGTTCCTCGATCAGGTCGGCCGCGCGGACGGTGCCGCCCTCACCCCGGACCTCGTCCCTGAGCTTCGCCAGCCGAGCCGCCACCTCAGGGTCGGAGGTGAGGTCGAGCAGGGCGGCGCGCAACGCCTCCGGGGTGGCGTCCTCGGTGTCGATCCTGCGGCCGACCCCGAGTTCCACGAGCCTGTCGGCGTTGCCGAACTGGTCGACGGCCTGCGGGACGGCGATCATCGGGACGCCGCAGTACAGGCCCTCCTGGCTGCCGCCCATGCCCGCGTGGGTGACGAACGCGTCGGCCCGCTCCAGGATCGAGAGCTGCGAGACCCAGGAGTGCACCTCGACGTTGGCGGGGATCGCGCCGAGTTCCGCCCGGTCCACGAACCTCCCGACCTGCAGGACGACGTGCCAGCCGGGCAGGTCCCCGAAGGCGGCCAGGCAGGAGCGGTAGAAGTCCGGCAGGTTGGTGAAGGCCGACCCCAGGGAGACGAGCAGCACCTTCTCCGCACCCTCGGGCCGGACCCAGGGCTCCTGGTGGGTGCGGGTGGCGAAGCAGGGCCCGGTGAAGGTGATCCTGGCGGGGTCGACCCGGTCGGCGTTGGGCTGCATGATCTTCGGGATGAGCGCGAGCGCCCGTGGCGGACGGCCTCCGAAGTCGTGGGAGTCGGTGTCGCGGATGCCGTTGTCGTGCAGCCACTCGTCGAACCGCCGGTAGTGCTCGGCCCCGCCGGGAGCCTTCTTCAGCTCCTCGACCATCGGCGCCATCTCCTCCCGGTAGCCCTCCCAGGCCACGTACGTCGGCGAGAGCTGCATCAGGGGGATGTCCCAGTTCTCCGCGAGCACCCGGGCGGTGTAGCCGCCGATGTCGTAGAGGAACAGGTCGGGCCGGTCGTTCTCGTACGCGGCGCGGAGCTGCGGCAGCATCGAGATCGCGTCGCCGAGGAAGACGTCGAGCTGCGCGACCGTGTCCTCCGGCCACTTGGCGCTGTCTCCCATGGGCAGGGTCGAGGTGTACGGGACGAGTTCGGCCCCGGCGCCGGTGATCACGTCTGCGTAGGAGGGGTCGTTGGCGTAGGTCACCCGGTGCCCTCGCGCCACCAGCTCCCTGATCACTTCGATGCTCGGGTTCACGTGGCCCGGCGCGGGGATGCTGACCATCGCGATGTGCGCGCGTCGGGGCATGGTTTCTCCTCTGTCGGAATTCGGAATTCTGTCGGGATGCCCTCGGGGGTCCGTCGAGACCTCTGGCGAGGGTCCGACGGAGTCGCGTGAGTGACGAGACGTCTCGTCTCGCTTATGGCACAGCATTCCCCCTGCCGCGCACACTGTCAAGACGAGACGCTACGACTCGTCTACTGAATACCCGGACCGGCTCAGGGCCAGGAGGAGTCCTGGTCGGGGTCGCCGCCCTCGGAGAGCAGCTTCACGTCCGACTCGACCATCATCGCCACGAGCTCCTCGAAGCCGACCGTGGGCTCCCAGCCGAGCTGGACGCGGGCCTTCTTCGGGTCCGCGCACAGCAGGTCGACCTCGGCCGGGCGGTGCAGGGTCTGGTCGGTGACGACGTACCGCTCCCAGTCGAGCCCGGCGGCGGTGAAGGCCGCCTCCACGAGGTCGCGGACGGTCTGGGTGCGACCGGTGCCGATCACGTAGTCCTCCGGCGTGTCCGCCTGGAGCATCAGGTGCATCGCGCGGACGTAGTCGCCGGCGAATCCCCAGTCGCGGCGCGCCTCCATGTTGCCCAGGCGCAGCTCGGAGGCGAGGCCGAGCTTGATCCTGGCCACACCGAGCGACACCTTCCTGGTGACGAACTCGGCCCCCCTGCGCGGGGACTCGTGGTTGAACAGGATCCCCGACACCGCGTACATGCCGTACGACTCGCGGTAGTTCTGCGTCAGGAAGTGCCCGTACGCCTTGGCCACACCGTACGGCGAGCGGGGGTGGAAGGGGGTGATCTCGGTCTGCGGGGTCTCGCGGACCTGGCCGAACATCTCCGAGGAGGACGCCTGGTAGAAGCGGATCTGACCCGATCCCGCCGCCGTACGCGAGGAGGAGATGCCCGAGCAGACCCGGATCGCCTCAAGCATGCGCAGCACACCCATGCCGGTCACCTCGGCGGTGAGCTCGGCCTGCTCCCACGACATGGGGACGAACGAGATCGCGCCCAGGTTGTAGACCTCGTCGGGCTGGACCTTCTCGACGGCGGAGATCAGCGAACCCTGGTCGAGCAGGTCGCCTCGGACGAGCTGGACGTCCTGCAGGAGCTTGCGGAAACGTGGAACTCGGGGGTTGGCCTGCCCGCGGACGAGACCGGAGACCTCGTAGCCCTGACCGAGCAGGCACTCGGCCAGATAGGAACCGTCCTGCCCGGTGATACCGGTGATCAGCGCGCGCCTGGCCAACGCGTCCTCCTCGCTTGCGGGGGCGGCAACCTATGCCGGTTCTTGTGCCGTTTGATGGCGAATGTACCCGCAGAGCATCCGGCAGGCACCATCACCCTGAGACACAACTCACCTAGAACGCGTTACACCGAATCACGCTCGATAAGGCTAACTTCCCAGTTCGCACGCAGTGAAGCGCGATCTAGGGACAATTCCACATCAGGTACAACAGGGCTCGTGAATGGTAGGGTCCGAGGACAAAGGTCATCTTTCACGGTACCTGTCCCCTTTTCGGACAGGTTGAGAAGGGGGTTGCCGTGCCGGGTGCTGAATCACTGCGGGTCGCACTGCTGTCGTACCGCAGCAAACCGACCTGCGGTGGGCAGGGCGTCTACCTGCGCCATCTCAGTCGCGAGCTGGTCGCCCTCGGGCACAGCGTGGAGGTCTTCTCCGGCCAGCCCTACCCGGAGCTCGACGAGGGCGTCGTCCTCACCAAGATCCCCAGCCTTGACCTGTACCGCGACGAGGACCCCTTTCGCACCCCCGGGCTGAGTGAGTACCGCGACTGGATCGACCTGCTCGAAGTCGGCACCATGTGGACCGCCGGGTTCCCCGAGCCGCTCACCTTCAGCATGCGGGCGTACCGCGAGCTGAAGAAGCGCGTCGGCGACTTCGACGTCGTGCAGGACAACCAGACCCTCGGCTACGGCGTGCTCGGCATCCAGAAGCTGTTCCCCGTGGTCGGCACCATCCACCACCCGATCAGCGTGGACCGGCGCATCGAGATCAAGGCCGCGACACTGCGCAAGAAGCTCCCGATGCGGCGCTGGTACGGCTTCGTGCGGATGCAGGCCAAGGTCGCGCCCCGGCTCAGCCCGATCCTCACCGTGAGCGAGTCGTCCCTCGCCGACATCCACCGTGACTTCAACGTGCCGCAGAAGAACATGCGGCTCATCCCGCTGGGCGTCGACACCCGCTACTTCCACCCGCGCCCGGAGCTTCCCAAGCGGCCCGGGTCCATCGTCGCGGTCGCCAGCGCCGACTCCCCGATGAAGGGCGTCGCGACGCTGCTGAGGGCCGTGGCGAAGCTCGCCACCGAACGCGACGTCAACCTGACCGTGGTGAGCAAACCCACCCCCGGCGGCCCGACCGAGAAGCTCGTCGGCGAGCTGGCGCTGCACGACCGGGTCAGGTTCGTGCACGGCATCTCCGACGCCGAACTGGGCGAGCTCATCGCCACCTCGGAGATCTCGGTCGTCCCCTCCCTCTACGAGGGCTTCTCGCTGCCCGCCGTCGAGCACATGGCCTGCGGCACCCCGCTCGTCGCGAGCCGCACCGGGGCGCTGCCCGAGGTCGTCGGCGACGCCGCCGTACAGGTGGCCCCCGGCGACCCCGAGGAGCTCGCCGCGGTGCTGCGCCGCCTGCACGACTCCCCCGAGGAGCGTGCCGCGGTCGGCAAGAAGGGCTACGACCGGGTCATGGAGCGCTTCACCTGGAACGTCGTCGCCCAGCGGACCGTGGAGGCCTACCACGAGGCCATCCAGGCCCGCCGGGCGAAGTGAACGACCCCCTGAGACGACCGAAGTGAGCGACACCCTGAAACGACCACCTCTCACAAGGAGCGGCGAGTGCTGACTGTCGACTTCGACCGGTTGCCCGTGGGTCCGGGGACCCGAGTCCTGGACCTGGGCTGTGGCGGCGGACGGCACGCCTTCGAAGTACTGCGGCGCGGCGCCGACGTGGTGGCCTTCGACATGGACGCCAGGGAGCTGGAGGGCGTGGCGAGCATGTTCTCCGCGATGGACAAGGCCGGGGAGGTGCCGCCGGGCGCGACGGCGGAGACCGTGACCGGCGACGCGCTCGACATGCCGTTCGAGGACGGCGGCTTCGACCGGGTGATCGCCGCGGAGGTGCTGGAGCACATCCCCGACGACATGGCCGCGATGCGCGAGATCTTCCGGGTGCTCAAGCCGGGCGGCCAGGCGGCCGTCACCGTGCCGAGCTTCCTGCCCGAACGCATCTGCTGGGCACTCGACGAGGCGTACCACACCGCTCCCGGCGGGCACGTCCGCATCTACACGCTCGCCGAGCTGAGCGCGAAGCTCAAGTCGACGGGCTTCGTCATCGGCCCGCACCACCACGCCCACGGCCTGCACGCGCCCTACTGGTGGATCAAGTGCGCGGTCGGCGTCGACAACGACGACCACCCGCTCGCCAAGGCGTACCACGAGCTGCTGGTCTGGGACATCATGAAGCGCCCCGCCGCCACCAGGATCGCCGAGGCCGTACTCAACCCGCTCATCGGCAAGAGCGTGGTGCTCTACGTCCGCAAGCCCGCGTGACCTCCGAAGGAGGGGCAGTGAGCGGCTGCATGGAGTGGGAAGAGGTCGTCCTCACCGCCCGGAGCATCGCGGCGGTGCAGGAGGCCGACGGCGGCGTCCCGTGGCCCGAGGGACACGTGGACGCCTGGAACCACGTCGAGTGCCTGATGGCGATGAGCGTGGCGGGGCTGACCGGCCCGGTACGCCACGGGTACGACTGGCTCGTCCGCACCCAGCGGGCCGACGGTTCCTGGCCGATGAAACTCGTCGGCGGCGAGGCCGTCGAGCAGGGCGGGGAGTCCAACCACGCCGCCTACGTCGCGGTCGGCGTCTGGCACGAACTCCTGGTGACCGGGGACGAGGACTTCGCCCGGCGGATGTGGCCGGTCGTCCGGACGGCGCTGGACTTCGTGGTCGGCCTGCAGACCACCCGGGGTGAGATCGTCTGGGAGCGCGCGGCCGACGGCAGGCCCGCCGCGTACGCCCTGCTGACCGGTTGCGCCTCCATCCACCAGGCTCTGCGCTGCGGTGTGCTGCTCGGCGAGCACCTGGGTGACCCGCAGCCCGACTGGGAGCTCGCCGCCGACCAGCTCGGCCACGTGCTGGCCGCCCACCCCGAGGCGTTCGCCGACAAGAGCCGCTTCTCGATGGACTGGTACTACCCGATCCTGGGCGGCGCGGTGCGCGGCCAGGCCGCGGAGACACGGCTCGCCGAGGAGTGGGACACGTTCGTGGAGGCGGGGCTCGGCATCCGCTGCGTCTCCGACCAGCCGTGGGTGACCGGCGCGGAGACGTGCGAGCTGGTGCTCGCCCTCGACGCCCTGGGCGACCGGGGACGGGCGCTGCGGCTCTTCTCCGACATGCAGCACCTGCGGCACGAGGACGGTTCGTACTGGACCGGCTGGCAGTTCGTGAACGGCAAGCACTTTCCGCACGAGCGCTCGGCCTACACCGCGGCCGCGGTCGTGCTCGCCGCCGACGCGCTGGACGGGCACACCCCCGCCTCGGGCATCTTCCGCGACGCGGGCGGGTACGTGACCGACCGTCCCACCGCCGCGTGCGGCTGCAGCCACGCCCGCTCCAGGAGCTGAACCTCCGGCGGTTTCTTTGCACGGAACCAGAAACGCGGTGCTTGAAGGGCTGAATGCGGCTCACTACGTTCGGGTCCGTGACTCGGAGGGGCGGTGGGGTTCGCAGATGCGCGGCGGGATTCCTCGCCCTGGTGTCCGCGACCGCCGGGTGGAGGCTGACCGCCCTGCCGGACACCTCGGCCGTGGAGGCGTCCGCCGCCTTCTCCTTCCACGCGAGACCGCTGAACCCTCCCTCGCGGGCCGGTGACCGTCTCCTGCGGCCGGTCGCGCCGGGGTACGCGCGCCTCGGGAGCCCGGCGTCGTCGCTGGGCGCCGGGGTGGCCCTGTTCGACGTGGACGGCGAGGTCGTCGCCGACGACCTGTGCCTGGTCGATCCCCGCCGCGACACGGTGACCGTCAGGCCCGCGCCGGGGACCCCGCGCCGCTACCGGCCGTTCACACTGGTCCCCCCGGAGCGCAGACGGTACGAGGCGCCGACCGGGTGCCTGCCCGCCGATCTCGACCAGGACGGCTGGGAGGACCTGGTCGTCTACTACTGGGGCCGCTCCCCCTCCCTGTTCCTGCGCGTCCCCGGCGAGCCCCCGTCCGGTGCGGCCTTCCGTCACCGTTCGCTCACCGCCGAGCCGGAGATCTGGAACACCAGCGCCGCCACGGCCGGAGACTTCGACGGGGACGGCCGCCTCGACCTCGTCTTCGGCAACTACTTCCCCGACGGGGTCAGGGTGCTGGGCGGCGACCACGGCGACAGCGGCGACCACGACGACCGTGACGACAGCGGCGACAGCGGCGACAGCGGCGACAGCGGCGACGCCGTGATGCCCGACTCGCCGTCCGCCGCGGCCAACGGGGGCGGCGACCGGCTCTACCGGGCGACGGGACCCGCGCTGTTCACCGAGGAGAAGGGGGTGTTCGACGAGGTCGCGGGTGAGGGCCGGGGCTGGACCCTCGCGCTGGGCACCCAGGACCTGGACGGCGACGGACGGCCCGAACTGTACGTGGCCAACGACTTCGGCCCCGACCACCTGCTGGTCAACGAGTCGGCGCCCGGCAGGGTCCGGTTCACCGAGGCGAGCGGCACCCGGCATCTGGCGACTCCCTCCTCGCGGGTCCTCGGCCGCGACTCGTTCAGGGGGATGGGGGTCGCCTTCACCGACCTCAACGCCGACGGCAGGCCGGACATCCTGGTGAGCAACCTCAGCGGGGACCCCGCGCCGCGCGAGGGCGACTTCGCCTTCGTGTCACGGCGAGGAGGGCTGCACGAGGGTCACGCGCCGTACGACGACCTCGGCGAGGAGCTGGGGCTGAGCCGCAGCGGCTGGTCCTGGGACGTCAAGGCCGCGGATTTCGACAACGACGGCATCGACGAGATCATGCACGCGACCGGGTTTGTCAGGGGTGAGGCCGACCGGTGGGCGCGGCTGCGGGAGGCGGAGGCGGCCAACGACCTGTTCCTCTCCCGTCCCTCGCTGTGGCCGGATCTGAAGGTCGGCGACGACCTGTCGGGTCGCGAGACCAACACCTTCTTCACCAGGGGGCCGGACGGCCGCTACGTGGACGTGGCGCGGCGAGCCGGGGTCGACGGCGCCGGCGCCGGTGGGGACAGGGACAGCGAGGACGGCGGGGACGGCGGGGGTGCGGTCAGCCGGGCCTTCGCCGTGGGCGACGTCGACGACGACGGGCGGCTGGACTTCGCGGTCGCCAACCAGTGGTCCGCGTCGGTGCTCTACAGCAACCACGGGCCGACGGCCCCGTTCGTGGGCCTGCGGCTCCGCCTCCCCGCCGGTGCCTGCGGCGCGGCCGGAGCGGCCCACCCCGGACCGACGCGGCCCGCCATCGGTGCCGTCGCCGCGGTGCGCCTGCCCGGCGGGATCACGCGGAGCAGGCAGCTCTACCCCGCCAACGGCCACAACGGCGTCTCCGCACCCGAACTGCTCTTCGGCCTGGGCGACGACCTGCCGACCCCCACCGCCCCCGTCGAGATCTCTTGGAGAAACGCCTGCGGCGGCACGCGTACCGCGTCGGTGTCCCTGGAGCCCGGCTGGCATCAAATCCTGCTCGCCGGCGACCGTGCCTCGGAGATCCGGCGGCCATGAACGCCAACCGGAGGCGAGAGACGGCGTTCCGGCGGCTGGCGGGGTCCCTCACCCTGATCACCGTGCTCGGACACACCGTGCTCGGGTTCGAACAGTCCTGCCTGGCACCGGTGGTCGGCGTGCTCACCGGCGTGACCGCCGAACTCGCGCTGGAGACCGTGGAGGCGTGGTCGCGGCGACGCCGGCCCCGCTATCTCGGGGTGTCCCGCGCCCGGGTCGCCGGCTTCCTCCTGCCGTCCTACGTGTGCGGCCTGCTCTGCGCGATGCTGCTGTACGGCAACGGACACCTGATGCCGATCGCGCTCGCCGTCCTCATCGGCGTTGGCGGCACGTACGTCTTCCGCATGAAAGCACCGGAGACCTTGGAGCAGGGGCGAAGGGCCGAGGACGCGGCGGGGAGCCCGTTCCTGAACCCGGCTGCCTTCGGGATCGTCGCCGTGCTGCTGCTGTTCCCATGGGTCGGCCTCGCTCCGGCGTACCAGTTCACCGCGTGGGTCTCGGGGCCGTTCGACCTGATCGTGCCGCTCACCGTACTCGTCTGGGGCACGGTGATGAACGCCAGGCTCGCGGGTAGGCTGCCGCTGCTCATGGGCTGGACGGGCGGGTTCGCCCTGCAGGCGCTCGTCAGGGGCGCGCTGACCGAGGTGTCGACGGTGAGCGCGCTGCTGCCGATGACCGGGACGGCCTTCGCCCTCTACGCCGGATACGTGATCGTCGAACCGGGCACCTCCCCCGCCAGGCCGCGTGAGCAGGTCGTGTTCGGTCTCGCCACGGCGACGGTCTACGGGCTGCTGGTCCACCTTTCTGTCGTCTTCGGGCTGTTCTTCGCCCTGGTGATCGTCGGCGCGGGCCGGGGTCTGCACGCGGCGCTTCCGCCCCACCTCCGCCGCACGCTCGCGGCACACCTCCACGCGACGCTTTCCGTCAGCCGATGCCGGATCCGACCCGTTCGAG
The DNA here is from genome assembly GCF_042899335.1 of Streptosporangium sp. NPDC000095. Lineage (NCBI taxonomy): Bacteria > Bacillati > Actinomycetota > Actinomycetes > Streptosporangiales > Streptosporangiaceae > Streptosporangium > Streptosporangium sp. NPDC000095. Next base: position 2,690 of record NZ_JBIAZS010000013.1, on the reverse strand, counting down.
CACCCGCAGCGAGCCCTCCTGCCGGACCTCCTTGAACGCGCCGGAGGCGAGGGCCCGCTGGTGGACGCGGTACGGAGCCTGCCCGCCCTGGGCCGGGTCCGGGTAGATGTCGTGAAAGACCAGGGCGCCGCCCGGCATGACGTGCGGGGCCCACCCCTCGTAGTCCTTGGTCACCGGATCCTCGGAGTGGCCGCCGTCGATGAAGAGCATCGCGAGCGGTGTGTTCCACAGCGCGGCGACGCGCTCGGAGCTGCCGACGATCGCGACGACCTCGTCCTCCAGCCCCGCGGAGGCGATGGTGGTGCGGAAGGTGGGCAGCGAGTCCATCTTGCCGAAGCGGAGGTCCATCAGCGTGGGGTCGTGGTGGGCCCAGCCCGGCTGGATCTCCTCGGAGCCCCGGTGGTGGTCCACGGTGAAGACGACGGACCCCGCCTGCCGCGCCCCCGCCCCGAGGTAGACGGCGGACTTCCCGCAGTAGCTGCCGATCTCGCAGATCGGGCCCCGTGGGCCGTACTCGGCGGCGGTCTCGAACAGCGCGATTCCTTCCTCGGGTGGCATGAAACCCTTGGCGCGCTGGGCGACGTACAGCAGGTCGGCCGGCATGGTGGCGATGCTCATCGCAGCAGACTACCGAGACCGAACAACATTCCGACTCCCCTTGCCCGACCTTGTGGAACGTGTTCTACTTTGCACCGTGAACCAGCGCGCCCGCATTGTGATGACCGACGACGAGGTGACGGCCTTCATCGCCGAGTCTCGGAAGCTGCAACTCGGCACGATCAACCCCGACGGAACACCGCACATGGTGACCATGTTCTACGGGCTGACCGAGGGCAGGATCTCGTTCTGGACCTACGGCAAGGCGCAGAAGACGCTCAACATCCAGCGCGACGCCCGGGTGAGCTGCCTGATCGAGGCCGGAGACGAATACTCCGACCTGCGCGGTGTCCTCGTCTACGGCGTGGCGCGCAGGATCGACGACCTCGACGGCGTCCTCGGCATCGGCATGGACGTGACCAGACGGATGGCCGGGATGCCCGACGCGGAGGAGTCACTCACCGAGTACGTGGCCCACACCGGCCGTAAAAGGGTCGCCTTCGTGGTCGAGCCGAGTCGAGTGATCTCCTGGGATCACCGTAAGCTCGCCATTCCCGGTTAGGAGGCCCATATGAAAATCAAAGTCGACTATCTGGTCTGCGAGGCCAATGCGATCTGCACGGGACTCGCCCCGGAGGTCTTCGAGCTCGACGACGACGACCAGCTGCACGTGCTGCTGCCTGAGCCGCCGCCGGAGATGCTGGACCGCGTCCGGCACGCGGTCCGGTCCTGCCCCAAAGCCGCACTCTCCCTTGAGGAGAACTAGGAGGACCCCCCATGCGTGGTGCGCTTCTACATGCCGTCGGCGACGACAAGCTCGACATCCGCGACGACCTCACCCTCGCGCCGATGGGCCCGACGGATGTCCGTGTCAAGATCAGGGCCACCGGTGTCTGCCACTCGGACCTGTCGGTGATCAGCGGCGTGCTGCCCATGCCGTTGCCGGTCGTCCCCGGCCACGAGGGGGCGGGAGAGGTCGTCGAGGTCGGTGACCACGTGACCTCGGTGCAACCCGGCGACCACGTCATCGTCAACTGGACCCCGGCCTGCGGCAGCTGCGCGAACTGCCTGGTGAACCAGCCTTTCCTGTGCATGACGTACGTGATGGACAGCTTCGTCAACGCCCGTTTCCGCTACGGCGGCGACACCCCGGCGTTCGGCATGGCCGGGTGCGGCACCTGGTCCGAGGAGATCGTCGTGCCCTGGCAGGGGGCGATCAAGGTCGATTCCGACGTACCGTTCGAGGCCGCGGCCCTCATCGGCTGCGGGATCACCACCGGCGTCGGCGCGGCGCTGAACACGGCCAAGGTGAGGGCGGGCTCGACCGTCGCCGTGGTCGGCGCGGGCGGTATCGGCCTGTCGGTGATCCAGGGCGCCCGTATCTCCGGCGCCACCACGATCCTCGCGATCGACCCCCTGGAGTCCAAGCACGCCCTCGCCAAGAAGGTCGGCGCGACCCACGCCATCACCCCCGACCAGCTCATGGACGCGGTCGGCACGCTCACCGGCGGGGCCGGGTTCGACTACGGTTTCGAGGCCGTCGGCAAGTCCGCCGCCATCATGACGGCGTGGCAGGCGACCCGCCGGGGTGGTGACACGATCGTGGTGGGCGCGGGCGCGATGGACGACAACGTCCCGCTGAACGCCTTCAACCTATTGTTCGAGGGCAAGAACATTCTCAGCTCGCTGTACGGCGGCTCGGACGTCCGGCGCGACTTCCCGTTCTTCGCCGGGCTCTACAAGGCGGGCAAGCTCGACCTGGAGAGCATGATCAGCTCCCGTATCAAGCTGGCCGACCTGAACGACGCCGTGGCGGCGCTCAGAGGCGGTGAGGTCCTGCGCCAGATCGTCGTCCTGGACTGAGAGCCGTCGTCGTCGGCCGCGTGGCGGGCGTGCGAACTCGGTTCGCACGCCCGCCACGCGGGTGACGGGGCCCGCTCACCGGGTGTGCACCCGGTGGGTGGCGGGCTCCGTCACACCTCCTCGATCGCCGTCATCCGGCTCTGGTCGTCGGCGCTGCGTTCGACCGCGGCCAGCACGCGCTGGACGTTCAACCCGTCGTCGAACGACGGAGCCGGAGCGACACCAGAGGT